>JAUHTP010000001.1:0-28448 GCA_031332935.1 Candidatus Pantoea bathycoeliae
GAGCAGTTGACTTTTAATCAATTGGTCGCAGGTTCGAATCCTGCACGACCCACCAATTCAGAAAAAAGCGCCCATTGGCGCTTTTTTCGTTTCTGCGTTTGCGTATTTCCTGAAGCTACTCCATAGCCAAATGGGGCAGGGGAAGCGGGCGCACCTCAGGGATGAGGTGCGTAGCCGCGAGGCCGACCCACAGGGAAGTGGGATTTATTTGCTATTGCGCCCGCTACATCTGCGCCGCGCACAGCGCCCATAGCGACCTCAGCATCGCGCTGGACTTCCAGCTACCTCAGTGCCGCGCACAGCAGCGCCGGTGCATCTTTACCTCACGTCGCTTTCTTCGGCTTCACCACCGCCAGGTTCTCCCAGATATGCATCACCGCATAGCTGCGCCACGGACGCCCAGCTGCGAGCGCGCCTCCGCTTCAGAAGGCTTCAGGTCGCCAAGATTATTAAGGATGGCGATATCCTCTTTTGGAAAGGCGTCAGGCCAGCGCAGGGCACGCATCGCAATATAGTGCGCCGTCCACGGGCCCGATCCCTGGCAGCGCGACCAGTTGCTTCATTACCGCCTCTGGAGACTGCGTCGCGTTAAAACGCAGGGTTTCCCTGGCACACGCCTGTGCAAAGGCGATAATGGCGTGCGAGCGCGCGCTAACGATACCCAGCGGGGCGACATCGTCCACCGTCAGGCTGGCAATACGCGCAGGCTGCGCGGCATAGCGCGTCAGATCGGCGAAAGGGGTCTCGCAGGGCTCGCCAAAGGCAGCAGCAAAACGACTGCTCACGGTAGTTGCCGCTTTTACCGTCACCTGCTGGCCTATAATGGCGCGAACCCCAAGCTCAAAAGCATCGAAAGCGCCCGGCACGCGCAAACCCGGATTTTCAGCGCCAGGCTCGGTGCTAACCAGGCTGCGTGCGCGTCGACACATTCGCGCTTTTGCGCAGCGCGCCCGGCGTCATGCGGTAGCGCGCCTGAAACACATCATTAAAACGATGCAGGCTGCTAAAGCCGCCGGCATAGGCCACCTTGGTCACTGGCAGGCGGGTCTCCATCAACATCTGCTTCGCCAGCAGCATACGGCGCGTCTGCTTCAGCTCCAGCGGCGAAACGCCCAGCTCCTGCTGAACAATACGGCGAAGCTGGCGCAAGCTCATGTCAAACTCAGCGGCGATCTCCTCCAGCCCCTGATGCTCCAGCATGCCCTCCTCAATACGCTGAATCAGCCGTTCGGCTAGGCGATGCAGCTGGTCGACCGGTGCGTTACCGGGCGCAAGCTCAGGACGGCAGCGCAGGCAGGGGCGAAAATGGGCTTTCTCCGGCCGCTTCGTCGCTGGCGAAAAACAGGCAGTTCTTCTGCTGCGGCACTTTAACCGGGCAGATGGGGCGACAGTAAATACCCGTTGAGGTTACGCCGACATAAAACACCCATCGAAACGCGTATCGCGCGAGGTTAAGGCCTGGTAAGCAATCTCAGGATCGAACATAGTGACTCTCGCAAATAAACAGAGCCTATATCCGGTTTTAGATACAAACTGGCTATTTTCGGACAGCAAAGCAGTTTAGTCTGATGATTGAAAACGGCCAGCGCGCTACCAGCAAAATGCAATAATAACGGACATCCTAAACAGGCAGAACGGCATCATGTATCACTTCAAACTTGTCTCTACGCCCGTAGGCGAACTGAGACTGGTGGCAAGCGAACGCGGGCTCGCGGGGATTCTGTGGAAAAACGACGATCCGCACGGAGCGCGATTCTTACCGCAAATCCACTATGAGTCGCATCCTATCCTCATCGAGACCGAGCGCCAGCTGCGGGAATATTTTGCCGGTGAGCGCCGCTGCTTTGAACTGCCGCTCGACTTCGTCGGCACCGAATTCCAGAAAAAAGTGTGGAATGCGCTGGTGGCGATCCCCTTTGGCGAAACGCGCAGCTACAGCGAAATTGCCCGACAGATTGACCATCCGCAGGCGGTGCGCGCGGTCGGTGCGGCTAACGGCAAAAACCCGCTTTCCATCGTCGCCCCGTGCCACCGCGTGATTGGGGCGAATGGTAAACTGACCGGCTTTGCGGGCGGGCTGGAGGTTAAAGCATTTTTGCTGGATCTGGAGATGCCGCAAAAAGTGGGCTTGCTGCCGCTATTTACCGATGAGTCAGCCAGCCAGACGATGTAAAAAAGATCAGGACACCGCTGCGCGTTTCCGCTATCGTGTTTAGCATATAAAACATGATGGCAAGATGCTCGCGATTTATTGCCGTCTTTCAACAATATTCGTTCATTTGATAAAACGAGAGCGGTGTCATGAGTGCTTTATTCGATGCAGAAAACGCGGTCTATCCCTTCCCGGCAAAACCCGCCCGGCTCAGCGCCGATGAAAAAAACTTTTACCTCAATAAAATCAAAAGCCTGTTAAAAGAGCGCAACGCGGTGATGGTGGCACATTACTACACCGACCCTGACATCCAGGCGCTGGCGGAAGAGACCGGCGGCTGCGTGGCGGATTCTCTGGAAATGGCGCGCTTCGGCAGCACGCATCCGGCGTCAACGCTGCTGGTGGCGGGCGTGCGTTTTATGGGCGAAACCGCCAAAATCCTTAGTCCGGAAAAAACCGTGCTGATGCCAACGCTTCAGGCTGAATGCTCGCTCGATCTCGGCTGCCCCATCGAGGAGTTCAACGCCTTTTGCGACGCCCATCCCGACCGCACCGTGGTGGTCTACGCCAACACCTCGGCAGCGATCAAAGCGCGCGCCGACTGGGTGGTCACCTCCATCATTGCGGTTGAATTGATCGACCACCTCGACAGCCTCGGTGAGAAAATTATCTGGGCACCGGATCGCCACCTTGGCCGCTACGTCACGCAGAAAACCGGCGCGGACGTGCTGTGCTGGCAGGGTGCCTGCATTGTGCACGATGAGTTTAAAACTCAGGCGCTGCTGCGCATGAAAAACCTCTATCCCGACGCGGCGGTGCTGGTGCACCCGGAATCGCCGCAGGCGATAGTCGATCTGGCCGATGCGGTTGGCTCAACCAGCCAGCTGATCCAGGCGGCGCAGCGGTTGCCGCATCCAAAAATGATTGTGGCCACCGATCGCGGCATCTTTTACAAAATGCAGCAGGCGGTGCCGGGCAAAACGCTGCTGGAAGCGCCGACGGCGGGCGAAGGGGCAACCTGCCGCAGCTGTGCGCACTGCCCGTGGATGGCGATGAACGGCCTGAAAGCGATTGCAGAAGGGCTGGAGCAGGGCGGCGCACAGCATGAAATAGAGGTTTATGCCGCGCTGCGCGAGGCGGCATTATTGCCGCTCAACCGCATGCTATCCTTTGCTGCGAAACTCAAACTTAAGGTACAAGGGAACGCCTGAGGGACAAATGATGGATTTTTTAGCATAAGCAACATTCTGGTTCATATCCCGCTCGGTGCGGGCGGCTACGATCTCTCATGGATTGAAGCCATCGGCACGCTGGCGGGTTTGCTCTGCATCTGGCTCGCCAGCCTGGAGAAGGTGATTAACTACCCGTTTGGCCTGATCAACGTCACGCTGTTCGCGGTGATCTTCTTTCCGATCCAGCTCTATGCCAGCTTTCTGCTGCAACTCTTCTTCTTTGTCGCGAACGTCTACGGCTGGTACGCTTGGAGCCGACAAACCGACGATCGCCAGGCCACGCTAAAAATCCGCTGGCTACCCTTGCCGAAAGCGCTGGACTGGGGAGCCGCCTGCGTTATCGCTATCGCACTGATGACGCGCTATATCGACCCGGTCTTCGCCTTCCTGACGCGCATCGCGGTGTCGCTGATGAACGCGCTTGGCTTAGAGGTGGCGATGATCCTGATGACGCGCAAATATGTTGAAAACTTGCTGCTGTGGGTGGTGATTAGCGTGATGATCTTTGCGCGTCAGGGCGTCTACGATGTCGCTGGAGTACGCCATCCTGACGCTGATTGCGCTTAACGGATCGCGTCAGTGATGGTGCGCCTGTTCGCAGTGATGATGGTAGTGATGCCCAGCCGCTGAGTCATTATCATAGCCCAGTTCGCAGTCAGGCGTGGCGCACGGCTGGTACTCCATCTGCACTGTGGCATGACCAATCTGGTACTTCTGGTACAGATATTGGTGGATGCGCTGTAGCAGCGCATCGTGATCACATGCACATGCAGCGCGGTGGCACGCACGTTGAGGTTCTTTTCTTCGCTGCCGTGATGCAGCAGCCAGAATGACAGGAGATTCGCCATCACATGCACATGCAGCGCGGTGGCACGCACGTTGAGGTTCTTTTCTTCGCTGCCGTGATGCAGCAGCCAGAATGACAGGAGATTCGCCAGCAGGCCCACGACAGCGATGCCAAGCATCAGGCCGCCAGTCACCGGCTGCGGCTGGTAGAAGCGACGCAGCGCCTCCCAGACAATCAGCGCGGTAATCACCAGCAGGGTGATCGCGTTGACGAAAGCTGCCAGCGTGGTAAGGCGCAGCAGGCCAAAGGTGTGGCGCGCGTTGGGTTTACGCTGGGCGAACTGCACCGCCAGCAGCGCCAGCGAGCCGGAAATCCAGCCGCCGACCGCCTCCGCCAGCTAAAGATTGCCGTTACGGTGAAAGTGGCGGCAAGACGTTTACGGTTGCCCGCTGGCGCGATCTTTTTCCAGTTCAAGCAGGCCAAGGATCGCCTGCATCGGCGTGCGCAGCTCATGGCTGACGGTGGCAAGAAACTGGCTTTTAATGGCGTTAGCCAGCCATCGCGCATCTGGTGCTGCGTATCGACGGGGATCTGTTGCAGCGCGCGGTTGATGAGCGGACGCAGCAACGGCTGATCGGCAGCCACGCCCAGTGCAATCGGCCAGGCGATATCGCTGGCGGCGAAGGCAAGGTGCAGGCGATCGCCATAGCGACCAGCAATACGCCAGCGCGCCAACAGCACATTATCGGCCAGCGTGTCGTATAGGCTGGCGCGATCGCCGAACAATTGTAGCGAGAAATGTGCCCCAGTGAGCTGGTGCCGCGCCGCCAGCGCATCGGCATCCGGGCCATAGAGCTCATCGCCGACGCGCATTGCTCTCTTCCAGCAGCACCACGCGCAGCACTTTCCCCGGCATCGCATCGGCACCGTTGACCGGCATCATCATCGGCAAATCGAGGCTGCTGGCCGGACGCACTTCCGCCAGCGCCAGCGTGGTCATTAGACACAGCTACAGCAGCAGCGCGCGTATCACTGCGCTTTCCACAGGTCGGCTAGCTCTACCACCGAGCGAGCGCCGGTTTTTTTCCAGAATATTCTTTTTATGGGTGCTGACGGTTTTGTTGCTGATATGCAGTCGTTCGGTAATTTGCAGGTTTCACAGACCGTTCGCCAGCAGCGCTAGTACCTGTTGCTCTTTACTGGTTAACGGCAGGGCAGGCGCGGTAACCGCAGGCGGCACAAAATCTCCAGCCCGTCGCCATCCGGCAGGCCAATATCCAGCACGATAATATCAATGGGCTGCGTCAGCAGCTGCGGAGGATTGTAAAGTAATGGGAAAAGGAGCCTGTTCAAGCGCGGCTTCCAGCGCTACTTCAACCAGTGGATGGTCGTCTATCAACAACAGCGAGGCCATGAAGATTTCCTGACAGAATTCATTGCCCCAGCATAGCGGAAGTTAGTGCAGAGAAAAATAATGGAGAGCCGAAGCTCTCCAGAAGATATTACTGCGAGGTGCCGTCAGTTTTGCGATCTACCTGACCACAGCCTTCACCAGTTTTCACCTTGCTGTTAATGTCAGGGCATTTACCGTCTTTACACTGGCTATTCTGATAGATTTGATCAGATGACATATTGCTGCTGCCGGTGCTGCCGCCGTTAGCCGCAGGATTGGTATTGGTATTGGTGTCGGTATTATTGATTTTGCTGTTATCAACATTATTTGGCGGCAGATTCTGTTTTGCACCGCCGGATGCTGCACCTGCGTCCGCAGCCTGGTTAGCCGTACCGTTATTGCTGCTGGCGGCCATTGCCGCGCCGCTGCCTAATGTTATTGCTGCCGTCAGAAAGATAATTGCAAACTTGTTCATCATTATGCTCCTGTAATAATAGCTGCTGTCTTAAACTCGATGGTGCAGTTTGACGCAAATATGTTCCGGCGAAATTTAATTTTCCCCAAAGGTCGTCCGGAAGATTTAAATAATGTAAGCGAAGCATTCCTCAGTGCTTACAAATTAAAAGCCTAGTTCATAACCCTATAAATGCAAATTTCACACATGCATTTAAGACGCGCCCTGAATTTACACTCCGGACGCAACGGGATAAATTGACCGGATTGCGTCCGACGCACGTCGGGCCAGGAATAAATGGAATGAGTTATGAATGACCAGAACGATGATTTACGCATTCGGGATATCAAAGAGCTGCTGCCTCCCGTTGCGCTACTGGAAAAGTTTCCTGCTACCGATAATGCCGCCCCTACCGTTGCCCAGGCGCGCGAGTCGATCCATCAGATCCTGCAAGGCGAGGACGATCGCCTGCTGGTGGTAATTGGCCCTTGCTCGATTCACGATCCGCAAGCGGCGAAAGAGTATGCCTCACGCCTGCTGAAGCTGCGCAATGAGCTGAAAGGCGAGCTGGAGGTGGTGATGCGCGTCTATTTTAAAAAACCGCGCACTACCGTGGGCTGGAAAGGGCTGATCAACGACCCCTATATGGATGGCAGTTTCCAGCTGAACGATGGCCTGCGTCTGGCACGCCAGCTGCTGCTGGAGATCAATGACAGCGGCCTGCCAGCTGCGCGTGAGTTTCTCGACATGATTACGCCGCAGTATGTGGCAGATCTGATGAGCTGGGGCGCTATCGGCGCGCGCACCACCGAATCGCAGGTGCACCGCGAGCTGGCCTCTGGCCTTTCCTGCCCGGTTGGTTTTAAGAACGGCACCGACGGCACTATTAAAGTGGCTATCGACGCGATTAACGCCGCCAGTTCGCCGCACAGCTTCCTGTCGGTGACCAAGTATGGCCATTCGGCGATTGTCAAGACCAGCGGCAACGCGACTGCCATATTATTCTGAGCGGCGGCAAAGAGCCGAACTATAGCGCGTAGCACGTCAGCGCGGTGAAGGCTGGGCTGGAGAAGGCGGGCCTGCTGCCGCAGGTGATGTTCAGCCACGCCAACAGCAGCAAGCAGTTTAAGAAGCAGATGGAAGTAGCCGATGACGTCTCTGCGCAGATTTCGGGCGGCGAGCACGGCATTGTCGGCGTGATGATCGAGAGCCATCTGGTCGAAGGCAATCAGAGCCTGGAGAGCGGCGAGCCGCTGGTCTATGGCAAGAGCGTTACCGACGCCTGTATCGGCTGGGATGATGGCGATAAGGTGCTGCGCCAGCTGGCTGCCGCAGTTAAGCAGCGTCGCGGCTGATTAATAGCGACTGCGATGCTGGAAACGCAAATGGCATGAGCCGAAGAGCAAAGCGTCACGCGCCATGGATGGCGCGTGTCGAGCAGGAAGGGACGCCATTTTTTGCGTCTTTGCGAGCGGTTCATGCCGTTCGCGTCAGCGCTTGATCCGCAGCAATAAAAAAGGCCAGACATCTGTCTGGCCTTTCTGTATTTCAGCTAAGGCTTACTTTGCTTTACCCTGGTTAGCGACGGCAGCGGCTTTCGCTGCGATTTCGTCGGCATCGCCCAGATAGTAACGTTTGAGCGGTTTGAAATTCTCGTCGAACTCATACACCAGCGGTACGCCGGTCGGGATGTTCAGTTCCAGAATCTCATCTTCGCTCAGGTTATCAAGGTATTTCACCAGTGCACGCAGTGAGTTACCGTGTGCAGCAACGATCACTTTCTCACCGCTCTTGATGCGCGGCAGAATACTCTCGTTCCAGTAAGGGATAACGCGGTCGATGGTCAGCGCTAGGCTTTCAGTCGTTGGCAGCTGCTCAGCGCTCAGTTTCGCATAGCGCGGGTCGTGGCCAGGGAAACGTTCGTCAGCGCGATCCAGCTCCGGCGGGGTCACAGCGAAGCCGCGACGCCACTGTTTCACCTGATCGTCGCCATATTTAGCGGCGGTTTCTGCTTTATCCAGTCCCTGCAGTGCACCGTAGTGACGCTCGTTCAGACGCCAGGATTTTTCAACCGGCAGCCAGGCCTGATCCAGCTCATCGAGAACATTCCACAAGGTGTGAATGGCGCGTTTCAGCACGGAAGTGTAAGCAAAATCAAAGACGAAACCTTCTTTCTTCAGCAGCTGACCGGCTGCTTTGGCTTCGGTGCGACCTTTATCAGAAAGATCGACGTCATACCATCCGGTAAAGCGGTTTTCCTGGTTCCACTGACTTTCGCCGTGGCGGACCAGAACCAGCTTAGTTATGGCCATAGTTTACTCCTTAACTCTTTGATATTTCTACGATAATAGAGACCTGCTGCTGCCATCCCGGCGCGTGCGATCGATGCCACATTGATAGCGCCATACCATAGCGGAAAACTGCGCAGGGTGTAAGCCTGTCTGCGACGCACTGCATGTTTTTAATCCGCTAGCGCGGCGTAAAGCGGTAGCGCGTGACCGATTCCCAGCGCTCGCCCGGCTGTAACCAGCACGACGGCTGCTGCCATTCGGGATGGTTGGGCGAATCGGGTAAAAATTCGCTCTCCAGCGCAATACCCTGGAAAGCAGTATAGCTTTCCTGCGCGCGCGCGCGTTCCAGCCAGATAGTTGCCCGTGTAGAACTGTAGCGCAGGCGCGGCGGTCATCACGGTTAACTGTAACTTGCCATCTTCAGACCAGAGCTGTGCCGCCGGCTGGCTGGTATCACCGGCGCTGTTGAGCAAAAAGGCGTGATCGTAGCCTTTCACCGCCTGCTGATCCGCATCCGCAAGAAAATCCTGCGCGACCGTTTTCACTTCACGGAAATCGAAGCTGGTGCCCGCCACCACTTTTAGCGGCGCATTGGGAATACCGGCGCTATCAACGGGCAGATAATTTTCGGCCAGCAGTTGTAAGCGATGCTGACGCGCGTCGCCATGATGCGCATCAAGATTAAAGTAGGCATGGTTGGTCAGGTTCACCGGGCAGAGTTGATCAACCTCAGCCTGATAGCTGATCGACAGCGTATTGTCGTCATCCAGCTCATAGCGAACCTGCGCCAGCAAATTGCCCGGATAACCCTGATCGCCATCCGGTGAGTCGATACGGTAGACCACGGCGTTTTCGCTCTGGCTGACGATCTGCCAGCGGCGTTTGTCAAAGCCCTGCGGCCCACCGTGCAGCTGGTGTTCGCCCTGATTGGCCGCTAACTGGACGTTCTGCTGCGTCAGCGTCGCGTTCGCAATGCGGTTGGCGTAGCGGCCAATGGTCGCGCCAAGATAGGCCTCCTGATGCAGATAATCAGAAGGCGTGGCGCAGCCAAGCAGCGCCTCGCGCACGCTACCGTCGTGCATCGGCACGCGCGCCGACAGCCAGGTTGCGCCCCAGTCCATAAAGGTCGCCACCATGCCGTTAGCGTTGCGTAACACGGTTATGCGCCACGGCTGGCCGTCGGGTGCATGGGAATTGACGTCGCTTAGCATTGGCCCGCTCCTTCTGACGCGGTGCAGACGTAGAAAGTCTCTTTAATGCCGGTTTTTGTTTCGTACTGTTTAGCAACCACGGCTTTCACCCGATCGACCAGATCGAACGGCATCAGCGCCACCACACAGCCGCCGAAGCCACCGCCGGTCATACGCACGCCGCCGCGCTCGCTAATCTCTGCTTTGACAATATCTACCAGCGCGTCGATCGGCGGAACCGTAATTTCAAAGTCATCGCGCATTGAGGCGTGGGATTCTGCCATCAGCTCGCCCATGCGTTTCAGGTCGCCTTTGCTCAGCGCCTCGGCGGCTTCCAGCGTACGAGCGTTCTCCGTCAGGACGTGGCGTACGCGTTTAGCCACCTGCGGGTCCAGCTCATGCTCTACCGCTTTAAACTGGTCGATATCAACGTCGCGCAGCGCAGGCTGGGCGAAGAAGCGCGCGCCGGTTTCACACTGTTCGCGGCGGGTATTGTATTCGCTGCCTACCAGGTTGCGGCGGAAGTTGGAGTTGATGATAACCACGGCAATATCTTTCGGCATAGAAACCGGGCGCGTGCCGAGCGTGCGGCAGTCGAGCAGCATGGCGTGGTCTTTCTTGCCCAGTGCGGAGATAAGCTGGTCCATGATGCCGCAGTTGCAGCCGACAAACTGGTTTTCCGTTTCCTGGCCGTTCACCGCGATAGCGGCCCTGTCGAGCTTCAGGTGGTAAAGCTGCTGGAATACCGTGCCGACCGCGACTTCCAGCGAGGCTGAGGAGCTCAGGCCCGCGCCCTGCGGCACGTCACCGCTGATCACCATATCCACGCCGCCAAAGCTGGCGTTACGCTGTTGCAGGTGTTTCACCACGCCGCGCACGTAGTTGGCCCACATTGGCTCTTTAAGGCTAAGGATCGGCTCATCGAGTGAGAAGCTGTCCTGCTGGTTGTCATAATCCACCGCCACGACGCGCACCTGGCGGTCGTCAAGCTTCGCGCAGGCGATCACGGTCTGATAGTCGATGGCGCACGGCAGTACAAAGCCGTCGTTGTAGTCGGTGTGTTCGCCAATCAGGTTGACGCGGCCCGGTGCCTGAATCGTGTGGGTCGGCGCATAGCCGAAGGTGTCGGTGAAAACCTGCTGCGTGGTGGTTTTTAAGCTCATTCTTGTGCCTCGCGGAAATGAATATCGCTGACGGCGCGCAGACGTTCTGCTGCCTGTTCCGCCGTTAAATCGCGTTGGGTTTCAGCCAGCATTTCGTAGCCGACCATAAATTTGCGTACCGTGGCCGAGCGCAGCAGCGGCGGATAGAAATGTGCGTGCAGCTGCCAGTGTTGGTTCTCTTCGCCGTTGAACGGCGCGCCGTGCCAGCCCATCGAGTAGGGGAAAGAGCACTGGAACAGGTTGTCGTAGCGGCTGGTCAGCTGCTTGAGCGCCTTCGCCAGGTCTGCACTCTGTTCCGGCGAGAGATCGTTCAGGCGTTTGACGGACGCTTTCGGCAGCAGCAGCGTCTCGAACGGCCAGGCTGCCCACCAGGGCACCACCGCCAGCCAGTGTTCAGTTTCTACTACGGTGCGGCTGCCGTCGTTCAGCTCACGCGCGGCATAGTCCACCAGCATCGGCGAGTGATGCGCGGCAAAATAGGCGCGCTGGTTATCATCTTCGCGCTGCGCTTCGTTCGGCAAAAAGCTGTTGGCCCATACTTGGCCGTGCGGATGGGGATTGGAGCAGCCCATCGCCGCGCCTTTATTTTCAAACACCTGTACCCAAGGATAGTGCTGGTCGAGATCGGCGGTCTGCGCCTGCCAGGTTTTTACTACCTCTTCCAGCGCGGGCAGTGACATCTCCGGCAGGTTTTTGCTGTGGTCAGGCGAGAAGCAGATCACCCGGCTGGTGCCGCGCACGCTTTCGCAGCGCATCAGCACATCGCTGCTTTCCGGCGCTTCCGGCGTGTCGGTCATCAGCGCGGCGAAGTCATTGGTAAATACGTAAGTGCCTTTATAGTCAGGGTTCTTGTCGCCGGTGACGCGCGTATTGCCCGCGCAGAGGAAGCAGTCCGGATCGTGCGCCGGCAGCGTCTCTTGCGATGGGGTTTCCTGCGCGCCTTGCCAGGGACGTTTGGCACGGTGGGGTGAAACGAGGATCCACTGATCGATTAACGGATTGTAACGGCGATGCGGATGATCGACCGGGTTAAATTTTTCCATGTTGAGTCCTGGTTAACGTCAAAAAGCCAGACAAGCATTGTTAAAAAATAGCACATCAGCGCCCGGTAAAGCGTGATCAAGTCTGGATAAATGGAATCGTTTACACAGGCTGGAAATTCTTATTCAAAGGCTTTTGTTACAAAATTAATAAGGGAAAACACCGTAACTATGGTATCGGTTACATGTCTACATTGACATGCGGAAGCGGACGTCGCGTCGCGGCGTCACGGGAATTAACGCAGACTCTCCTGTTGATAGGTATAGCCGTCTGCGTCAGGCACGAAGCTCAGGCGATGGGTAATACAGTGCGGAGCATCTTCGGCGTGGTGTAAAACGAACAGCAGCTGCGTGCGGCCCTCGCCAATCAGAATATCGACAAAGCGGCGCACCAGCTGGCGGTTGATGGGATCCAGCCCCTGCAAGGGCTCGTCAAGGATCAACAGCGTCGGGTGCTTTACTAGCGCGCGGGCGATGAGCACCAGCCGCTGCTGGCCCCAGGAAAGGCTATGGAACGGCGTATCGGCCAGCGCATTATCCATGCCAAGCAGCGCCAGCCACTGCCGCGCCAGCGCCTTTTGTCGCTCGGACACTGCTTGGTAAAGGCCGATAGAATCGAAAAAGCCAGAGAGGATAACGGTGCGCACGTTAGCGCTGACGCGATAGTCGAGGTGCAGGCTGCTGCTGACGTAGCCGATGTGCTGCTTGATATCCCAGATGGTTTCGCCGCTGCCGCGCTTAATACCGAACAGCGTCAGGTCGTTGCTGTAGCCCTACGGATGGTCGCCGGTGACCAGGCTCAACAGCGTTGATTTGCCCGCGCCGTTAGGGCCAACGATCTGCCAGTGCTCGCCTGGATTGACCTGCCAGTTCAGCCCGTTGATCACCGCCTTATCGTTGTCAGAGACCACGCCGTTGCGCAGCGTCACGCGCGGCGCATTGTCCGCCAGCTGCGGCAGCTGGTCGGGAGCATCCGGCTCCGGTAAGGCCATGCTGTCGAGTTGTTCGCTGTGCGCCAGCTGCGCCACCAGCGCCTGCGCGCGCTGCGTCTTTTACCTCATTCTGGATAATCTCCAGCGCGGTACGGCCGGTGTCATTCTCGCCTTCGCTCAGCAGATCGGTATTGTTGCGCTGCCATTCGTCGGTGACCAGCTTCTGTAGCTGCTCCAGCGATAGGCGCGTCGGACGTGCGAACTGGCTGGTGAATACGCCTTTTTCCGGCGTCAGCTCGCCTGCAAGCGACGATTTGCCGCTGCCGTTCGCACTAACGAAGGCCCAACTCTGGCCGCCCTCCAGCCGTAACTCATTCAGGTTCAGTAAGCGGGTATCACTAATACGAAACGTGCATTGCGAAATTTGTAATAAAGCCATGATTTGTTACATGTTATGCATCGTATTATTGAGTTGTAACCACAGCCGTCAATGAAGTCAAATCATGGCGCACTCGTCAGAGCAGGGTCGCGATAATGGCGTGCTCAGCATTGAAGCTAGCCGTCACGCTGTCGCTTGGTTGCAGGTTCAGCTGCTGTACCTGCTGATTCGGCAGCGTGGCGCAGAGAATCTCGCCGCTCGGCAGCGTCATCAGCACTTGAATCATCTGCTCGCCAGGCTCAATCTGGCTTATCTGTGCGCCGATCTTGTTGTCCGCTTGGGATGCCTCACGGCTGACTTGGATCCACGGCGCTTTGATCAGCACCAGCACCTCTTTACCCGCGTCGAGCTGCAAACGCTCGACGCTGCGCTGGGTCAGCGCGACGTTCAGCTGTGTTTCTCCGTCGGCCAGCTGCACCCGCAAATGCTGCACTACAGCTGGTCGTCGTGCGTGACCACCGTGCCGAACAGCTGGTTGCGCGCGCTGGTCTGCAAGGAGAAGCGCGCAATGGTAGGCAGCAGGCTGTCGAGCGGCACCGCGTCATTTTGCAGCGCGTCAAACGCCTTTTGCTGGATCTGCTCCAGCAGATGAAACAGCTGGATCAGCCGCTCGCCGTAGCGCGTCAGCTGCGCGCAGCCGCCTTTGCCCCCGGTCGCGCGCTCCACCAGCGTCTCGTCCGCCAGCTGATTCATCTCATTGATCGCGTCCCAGGCACTTTTATAGCTGATGCCCGCCAGCTTCGCGCCCTGGCTGATCGAACCGGTTTCGCGGATGCGTTTCAGTAACGCCATACGGCGCGGATCGGCAAATAGCTTCTGCTGTAGTCGGATAGAAAGGGAAAGTTCAGCCTGCATAGTGGCTCTCCAGAACAAGTGAATGCACCGATCATAGCAGTGACCTGCGCAAAAAGTAAAAGCACGAAAAGGGCAGTGCGTTTTTTTCCTCAGACGTTACAATTATTTTTTTTCTTTGCTGAGTGAGACTTCCATGTTGGAACTGATTAAAAGCCTTGCTGTGGCGGTGATTATGGTGCCGGTGGTAATGGCGATTATGCTGGGGCTGATTTATGGCTTGGGCGAGGTGTTCAACGTCATCTCGAAATTTGGCCGCCGCGAGCACGCTTCCCGCTCCACCCATTGATTCTCTGGCGCCCGCTTAAGCGAGCGTTTTTATATTTGCCCTGCTCAACCTTCTCATTTCCCTGCCGATAATTTTATAACACTCCCCGAACGCGCGTTGTATTATCGCCTACACAACGCATATCAGGAGAAAACTATGTCATTACGATCGTACCGCTGGGGTATGGCCGCCTCGCTGACCAACGCGCTGCAGGAGATTGCCATGCAGTATAAGAAGAAGGCCGACGTCGAGGTGGTCTCGTCGTTCGCCTCTTCCTCCACGCTGGCGCGTCAGATTGAGCAGGGCGCGCCCGCCGATCTTTATTATCTCAGCGGATCAGCAGCGGATGGATGACGCCGTCTCCAAAAAAAGCATGGATGATGCTACGCGCGTGACGCTGCTGGGCAACGAGCTGGTGCTGGTCGCACTGCGCAAAACCCGTTACCCTGAATGAGCAGACTGACTGGAAGAGCCTGCTGAACGGCGAGCGCCTGGCGTTAGGCGATCCAGACCATGTTCCGGCAGGTATCTATGCCTAGGAAGCGCTGCAAAAGCTGGGTGCCTAGGAAACCGTTTCGCCCGTTTTAGCGCGTGCTAATTATGTCCGCGCCGCGCTGGCGATGTTTACCCTGATTGAAACGCCGGGCGCTGAAGGGGCCGCGGCGCGGCTGTGCATTATTGCCATCGTGCTGGCGCTGCTCTCGCTGTTGGTCTCTGAATGACTGGCGCGCTGGAGCAGCAAAAGGATTGGCAGCTGATGCTAAAACTAAACTTTTCAAAACGGCTCGGCGAGCACCAGCTCGACATCGACACGCAGATCCCGGCAAAGGGCATCACGGCGGTGTTTGGCGTCTCCGGCGCGGGCAAAACGTCGCTTATCAATGCCATTAGCGGGCTGACGCAGCCGCAGCGCGGCACTATTGCGCTGAACGCTCGCCTGCTGCTCGAGGTGGAGAACGGCCTCAGCCTGCCACCGGAAAGCGCCGCGTCGGCTACGTTTTCCAGGATATGCGCCTGTTTCCACACTATCGCGTACGCCGCAACCTGCATTACGGCATGTCATCCGCCATGAAAGGGCAGTTTGACGCGCTGGTGGCGCTGCTTGGGCTGGAGAAGCTGCTGGATCGCTTTCCGCTCTCGCTCTCGGGTGGCGAGAAGCAGCGCGTTGCCATTGGTCGCGCGCTGCTTAGCGCGCCCGACATCCTGCTGATGGACGAGCCGCTGGCCTCGCTCGATCTGCCGCGCAAGCGCGAACTGATGCCCTACCTGCAAAAGCTGGCGAAGCAGGTTGAGATCCCGGTGCTCTACGTGACGCACAGCCTCGAGAAATTTTGCAGGTGGCGGAGAACGTGCTGGTGCTCGATCGCGGCAGCGTCAAAGCGTTCGGCCCGCTGGAGAAAGTCTGGAGCAGAAGCGCAATGCGTCCCTGGCTGCCGGTGAATGAGCTGACCAGCGTGCTGCGCTTGCAGGTACTGGAACATCATCCAGATTACCTGATGAGCGCGCTGTCGCTGGGCGACCAGCACATCTGGGTGAGCAGGGTTAACTTTCCGGTGAAAACCCCGCTGCGCATCCGCATCGCCTCGGGGGACGTTTCGCTGGCGCTACAGCCGCCGCAGGTGGTGGAACAGCTTGAGGTCTGCGAGTCAGATTGAGATGCGGTTGCGCATTGGCGTCAGCGAGCTCTGGGCGCGCATTTCGCCCTCGGTGCGGGATGAGCTGGGCATTCGGCCAGATCAGTGGCTGTATGCCCAGATTAAAAGTGTGTCGGTTACTGCCTGATTATAGCAGCTGCTGCTCAATCACCTCGGCGATGCCCGGTTCCAAATTGGTGCCGATAACCCGCTTCGCGCGCGCTTTGATGGCCTCATCGGCGTTGCCCATTGCGATGCCAAGTCCGACGGTTTCGAGCATGCTGAGATCGTTGTAGTTGTCGCCGAAGGCAATCACATCCTGCATGCTGAGGCCCAGCGAGGCGACCCATTCCGCCAGCCGCTTGCCCTTACTGTTGCCACGTTGCGCGATGTCGACCTGATCGTGCCATGACCATTCGCACGCCAGCCCCGGTTCCGCTTCTAAATGTTCGGCGAACTGTTGCAGCTCGGCGGTATTTTCATGCGACAGCGCGAATTTCCAGATAGATTGCGCGTCGCGTGCCGCCTGCGCTAGGTCCGGCACCTGAACAAACAGCGGGCGCTGATGCGGCGGCAGCGACTCGGCCCACTTCAGCGTGCGCGTCACATGCCCCGTTGGCGTCTGATAGAGCATGGCGTCATCAACGTAGAGCAAACCGTGGATGCCGTGCTCATCCAGCATCTCGATCACGCGCAGCGCCTGTTCTTTATCCAGCTGATCGGCAGCCAGCACCTTTTTAGCTTGATAATCATATAAATAGGTGCCGTTACAGCAGATTGCGGGTGTATCCAGCTCCAGCGCCTGATAAAAAGGATGGATGGCACAGTGGTGACGGCCAGTGACGATAGCCACCTTGATGCCAGCTTGGCGGGCGCGCTTCAGCGCGTCGATCGAGTGGGGCAGGATGGTTTTAGCGGGCGTCAGCAAGGTGCCGTCGAGATCGAGGGCAATTACGCGATAGCTCATGACTCATTCCGTCTTAAGGTGTTAAAGAGGCATCGAGTCTACACCGGGGCGCGGTCCTGAGACAAAAAGCAGGGCACAAATCATTCCGGCGCACCGTGGCAAAACAGGCTACAGTGAGCCACAGACATAATACTGACAGGCTGAGAACAAGGAGAATGCATGAAACAAGTCGTTTATACCGCCAGTCCCGAGAGCCAGCAGATTCACGCGTGGCGGTTAGATGAAGAGGGCGCACTTTCTCTGTTGCAGGTGACCGACGTCTCTGGCCAGGTTCAACCGATGGTGGTCAGCCCGAAGAAAGATTTCCTTTATGTCGGCGTGCGCCCGAACTTCCGCGTGCTGGCGTTTCGCATTGCTGCCGATGGTACTCTGAGTGAAGCGGGCGAAGCGCCGCTGCCGGGTAGCCCAACGCATATCTCTACCGACCGTACAGGTAACTATCTGTTCTGCGGCTCCTATAATGACGCCTGCGTCAGCATTAGCCCGATTGGTGAAGATGGTTTACCGCAGGCACCCAGCCAGGTGATCGGCGAGCTGGATGGATGTCACTTTGCGAACATTGATAACGCCAACCAGACGCTGTTCGTTCCGGCGCTGAAGCAGGATCGCATCTGCCTCTATTCCCTGAGCGCCGACGGCAAACTGGCTCCGCGCGAGCAGGCGCAGGTGACCACTGTAGAGGGGGCAGGCCCGCGCCATATGGCGTTTCATCCCAACGGCAGTTACGCCTACTGCGTTAATGAACTGGACAGCACCGTTGACGTCTGGGCGCTGAATAATGCGCACGGCGAAGTTGAACGCGTACAGTCGCTGGATATGATGCCGTCGGGCTTTAGCGAAACCCGCTGGGCGGCGGATATTCACCTGACCACCAATGGCCGCTTTCTGTACGCCTGCGACCGCACCAGCAGCACTATTACCGTCTTCAGCGTCAGCGAATATGGCGGCTTGCTCACCATCGAAGGCTATCAGCCGACAGAAACCCAGCCGCGCGGCTTTAATATCGACAACAGCGGCCGCTATCTGGTGGCGTCAGGCCAGAAGTCACATCATATCGAAGTCTACCGCATCAAGGAGCAGCAAGGGCTGCTGACGCCGCTGGCGCGCTACGCGGTGGGCCAGGGACCGATGTGGGTAGTCATCCATCAGCTGGATTAAGAGGGGATATCAGGCGAGGCGGAACTGGCGCAGATCCGCCACTCACGGCTGACGTAGCGGCACGTTAAAGGCGTGCCGCATTGACTACCCGTTACGAATAATTAGCCGTAATGCTGGCGCTTGCCAGCGCATGGAAATGTACGTTAAAGCCCACCATTGCGCCGCTCGCCTCGGCATCCACCTCAATCGCGTCGACATCCAGCGCATGCACGGTAAAAATATAACGATGGCTTTCGCCCTGCGGCGGTGCTGCGCCACCGTAACCGGCTTTACCAAAATCGGTACGCGTCTGTAGCGCGCCTTGCGGCAGCATCGCCAGGCCCGATCCCGCGCCTTGCTCCAGCAGCGTGGTGCTGGCAGGAATATTCACTACCACCCAGTGCCACCAGCCGGAACCGGTCGGTGCGTCAGGATCGTAGCAGGTCAAAACGAAGCTTTTGGTGCCCTGCGGCGCGTCATCCCACGCCAGATGCGGAGATATATTATCGCCCTGGTAGCTCATACCGTTAAACACCTGGCGCTCCGGCATTTTATCGCCGTTTTTAAAATCATTGCTGTAAACGCGCATTTTCTCTCCTCGATTGTCAGGATCTGTTCACTGCGAACGATTTCCATCTTATCGAAAAAAGCTGTTTGTTCCAGCAGTTAGCAACATTCAGCCAGTAAAATGCGCCTCGTGCTCAAGCGCCTCGCCAATCGCCTGCGTCAGCTTACGTAACGCGTCCGGCATAATGATGTGGGGCGGCATCAGGTAGATCAGGCGGCTAAACGGACGGATCCAGACGCCGCGATCGACAAAGAAGCGCTGTAGCGCGGCCATATTGACCGTATGGCGCGTCTCGACGACGCCAATTGCGCCCAGTACTCGCACGTCTGCAACCTGCGGCGCAGCACGCAGCGGCAGCAGCTCGTCGCGCAGCTGTTGCTCAATACGGGCAACCTGCTGCGGCCAGTGGCCTTCCTTGAGCAGAGAAAGGCTTTCCACCGCGACGGCGCACGCCAGCGGGTTGCCCATAAAGGTAGGCCCGTGCATAAAACAACCTGCCGGGCTGTTACTGATAATGTCAGCAACGTGGCGCGTGGCGATGGTCGCCGCCAGCGTCATCATGCCGCCGGTCAGCGCCTTGCCAACGCAGAGAATATCTGGTGTGACGTTGGCATGTTCGCAGGCAAACAGCTTGCCGGTGCGGCCAAAACAGGTGGCGATCTCATCGGCAATCAGCAGCACGCCATAGCGGTCGCAGCACTCGCGCACCCGTTGCAGATAGCGAGGATGGTAGAAGCGCATACCGCCCGCGCCCTGCACGATCGGCTCAAGGATGACCGCTGCCAACTGCGCATGGTGCTGCTCAATCAGGCGCACAAAATCCTCTGCGTCGCGCTCATCCCATGCATCGTCGAAACCACACTGCGGTGCGTCGGCGAAATGGTGCTCCGGCAAATAACCACGCCACAGGCTATGCATCGAATTGTCGGGATCGCACACCGACATCGCGGCAAAAGTATCGCCATGATAGCCGCGCTTAAGCGTCAGGAACTGCTGGCGCACTTCACCGCGCCCCAGCCAGTATTGCAGCGCCATTTTCATCGCCACTTCCACCGCCACCGATCCAGAGTCGGCGAGAAACACGCACTCCAGCGCGGCGGGCGTCATCGCCACCAGCTGGCGGCAGAGCGCCACCGCTGCGGGATGCGTAATACCGCCAAACATCACATGCGACATCTGCGCCATCTGATCCTGCATCGCCTGATTGAGACGCGGATGATTATAGCCGTGGATCGCCGCCCACCAAGAGGACACACCGTCTACCAGCTTGCGGCCATCAGCCAGTTGCAGGTGCATGCCGTGTGCGGCAACGACAGGGTAGCAGGGCAGCGGATCGCGCATGGAAGTGTAGGGGTGCCAGATATGCTGGCGGTCAAATTCGGCGTCGTGAGCGGTGAACATGGTAGTTGTAAACCAAAATAAAAAGATTTAGTCTACAAGTATAGCCACGTTAACAGTCGGGATGACACCCTTTTTTTGGAGTAAGCAATGGCACAACACTGGACTCTGGCGCAGGCACAGGCGCTGTTTGATAAACCTTTTCTTGAGCTGATGTTCGAGTCGCAGCAGGTTCACCGCCAGCATTTCGATCCGCGCCAGGTACAGGTCAGCACGCTGTTGTCGATTAAAACCGGTGCCTGCCCGGAAGACTGCAAATATTGTCCGCAAAGCGCTCGCTATAAAACCGGGCTTGAGTCCGAGCGGCTGATGGAAGTACAGGAGGTGCTGGCGTCGGCGCGCAAGGCAAAAGCCGCAGGATCGAGCCGCTTTTGCATGGGTGCTGCCTGGAAAACCCCTAACGACCGCGATATGCCTTACCTCGAACAGATGGTGCAGGGCGTGAAGGATCTGGGGATGGAAACCTGCATGACGCTCGGCACGCTGAGCCACGATCAGGCGCAGCGCCTGGCGGGCGCGGGCCTCGATTTCTACAACCATAATCTCGATACCTCGCCGGAGTTCTACGGCAGCATTATCACCACACGTTCCTATCAGGAGCGTCTGGATACGCTCGGCAAAGTGCGCGATGCCGGGATCAACGTCTGCTCGGGCGGTATTGTTGGGCTGGGTGAAACCGTCAGCGACCGCGCCGGATTGCTGGTGCAGCTGGCAAACCTGCCGACGCCGCCAGAGAGCGTCCCGATCAATATGCTGGTGAAGGTGAAGGGCACGCCGCTGGCCGACAATGATGACGTCGAGCCGTTCGACTTTATCCGCACCATTGCCGTGGCACGCATTATGATGCCTACCTCGCAAGTCCGTCTGTCAGCGGGTCGTGAGCAGATGAGCGAACAGACCCAGGCAATGTGCTTTATGGCGGGTGCCAACTCCATTTTCTACGGCTGCAAGTTGTTGACCACACCGAACCCGGAAGAGGATAAAGACCTGCTACTGTTCCGCAAACTGGGCCTTAACCCTGAACACACCCAGACCGCGCACGGCGATAACGAACAGCAGCAGCTGAGCGAGCAGCTGTTGCACGCCGACACCGAACAGTTCTACAACGCGGCGGTGTAATGGGTTTTTCCACATGCATGGCGCAGGCGCTGGATGCGCGCCGCGCCGCTGATGGCTGGCGGCAGCGACGCTTGGTCACGCGCAACGATACCCGCACGTTGGAGGTGGAGGGGAAAACCTACCGCCACTTCTCCAGCAACGACTATCTCGGCCTGAGCCAGCACCCAGCGGTGATCGCGGGCTGGCAACAGGGCGCACCGGGCGCGGGCGCGTCGGGCCACGTCACCGGCTATAGCCGCTATCACGCGGAGCTGGAGACGCAGCTGGCGGGCTGGCTCGGCTATCCGCGCGCGCTACTGTTTATCTCCGGCTTTGCCGCAAACCAGGCCGTGGTGCATCTGCTGGCGCAAAAAAATGACCGGCTGATTGCTGACAAGCTGGCACACGCCTCCCTGCTGGATGCCGCCAGTCACACGCCCGCCACGCTGCGTCGCTTCGCGCACAACGATGTGGAGAGCCTAGCGCAGCTGCTGGCAACGCCGTGCGACGGCGCAACGCTGGTGATCACCGAAGGCATCTTCAGCATGGACGGCGACAGCGCGCCGCTGGCAGATGTCGCGGCTGCCACGCACCGCGCCGACGGCTGGCTGATGGTGGATGATGCGCACGGCATTGGCGTCTTGGGGGAGCAGGGGCGCGGCAGCTGCTGGCAGCAGGGCATCAGGCCCGATCTGCTGGTGGTCACCTTCGGCAAAGCTTTCGGCGTCAGCGGCGCGGCGCTGCTGTGTGACGACGCCACCGCTGACTATTTTCTCCAGTTTTCCCGCCACCTCATCTATTCAACGGCGATGCCGCCTGCCCAGGCGAGCGCGCTGCTGGCAGCGTTACACGAAGTCCAGCGGGGCGACGCGCTGCGCCAGCGGCTGAGCGACAAAATCCAGCGCTTTCGCGTCGGTGCCGCCGCGTTGCCCTGGTCGCTGATGCCCTCAGAAAGCGCCATCCAGCCGCTCATCGTTGGCGAAAATAGTGCGGCCCTGGCGCTGTCACAGCGGCTGGCGCAGGCGGGCTGCTGGGTCAGCGCTATTCGCCCGCCGACGGTGCCACCAGGCACGGCGCGGCTGCGCATCACCATGACAGCCGCGCATCAGGCTGAAGATATTGACCTGCTGCTGGAGGCGCTGCATGACGCTGCCGGTTAACAAACGGGCCATCGCGCGCGCATTTGGCCGGGCGGCGGGCCATTATGAACAGCATGCTGAGCTACAGCGCCGCTGCGGTGATGCGCTGCTGGCGCTGGCTCCGCCTGTTTCCTGTGGCGATCTGCTGGATGCTGGCTGCGGCACCGGTTGGTATAGCCGTCTCTGGCGGCAGCGCGGACAGCGCGTGATGGCACTCGATCTCTCACCGCAGATGCTGCAGCAGGCACGCAGCCAGGATGCGGCGATCGGCCATCTGGCGGGCGATATTGACGCGCTTCCTCTGGCGAGCCAAAGCGTTGACTGGGTGTGGAGCAATCTGGCGGTGCAGTGGAGCAGCGATCTGCGCACCGCGTTGCAGCAGTTCGCCCGCGTGCTGCGCCCCAATGGCGTCATGCTGTTCTCCACGCTGCTGTTGGGTTCGTTGCAAGAGGTGCATGACGCCTGGCGTCCACTGGGCGCGGGCGAGCACGCCAACCGCTTTTTAACCGAGTCGCAGGTGCGCGCTGCGGGTGCCGGGCTGAATCTGAGCTTTAGCCGTCAGACGCTGGTGATGCATTTCCCCAGCGCGCTGAGCGCAATGCGCTCGCTGAAAGGCATTGGCGCGACGCACCTGCATCAGAGGCGTGACGGCACGCCGATGACGCGGCAGCGCCTGGCGCAGCTTGAAGCGCTGTGGCAGCGCGATGCGCAGGGCTACCGTCTGACCTATCAACTGCTTTATGGAGTCACACAACGATGAAATGGTTTATCACCGGCACAGATACCGAGGTCGGCAAAACCGTTGCCAGCGGCGCGCTGCTACAGGCAGCAAGCGCGGCGGGCTACCGCACCGCAGGCTATAAGCCAGTCGCCTCTGGCTGTGAGGTTACTCCGGAAGGCATACGCAACAGCGACGCGCTGGCGTTACAGTGCTACAACAGCCTGGCGCTAAGCTATGAGCAGGTGAATCCGCTGGCGTTTTTAGAGCCGACCTCACCGCATATCGTTAGCGCGGAAGAGGGCAGGCCAATTACGTTTGAAGTGCTGTCGCAGGGGCTGCGCGCGCTGGAGGTGCAGGCGGAGTGGCTACTGGTGGAAGGCGCAGGCGGCTGGTATACGCCGCTGTCGGACACTCAGACCTATGCGGACTGGGTAACACAGGAGCAGCTGCCGGTGATTTTAGTGGTCGGTGTTAAGCTGGGCTGCATTAACCACGCGATGCTGACCGCCGATGCGGTGCTGGCACGCGGCCTGCGGCTGGCAGGCTGGATTGCTAATGACATCGAGCCGCCGGGCAAACGCCATCAGGCCTATATGGATACGCTGAAACAGCGCATTTCCGCGCCGTTTCTTGGCGAAATCCCCTGGCTGCCCGATGCCGCGCAGCAGGCAGAGTGCGGTCGGTTCCTGACGTTGCCGCGCTAGCGCTCAGCTCACCGTCAGCCATTTGTTGACGGTGAGGTCATCCAGCTGCGCCACGCGGCCCTGCGCCACGTTGCGGCCGCGGTGCAGCAGCAGAAAGTAATCCGCGACGCGTCTGATCAGCAAGACGCGCTGCTCCAGCAGCAGAATGGTCAGGCCGTAATCCAGATTAAGGCGGCGGATCAGATTGCCCATCTCCTCTTCCAGCCAAGGCGACATGCCGTCCGTCGGCTCATCCTAGATCAGCAGCCGGGGACGCAGGACCAGCGCGCGCCAGCGCCAGCTGCTGCTGATCGACCGGCAGCTCGCCGCTGCGCTGTTGCTGCAGCGAATAGAGCGCCGGAAAAAGGTCGAAAACCATTTCAGGACTCATGTGCGGTTTGTCGCTCTGCCCGCTGCCTGCCAGCAGCGCAATCAGTAGGTTATCCTCGACGCTCATCTGCGAGAAAATATGGCGGCCCTGCGGCACATAGCCGATGCCCATGCGTGCGCGCTGCTCAGCAGGCTGAAGCAGCAGATCGCGCGGCGGTGAGCCATACTCCTGCCAGGTCATCGATCCGCTGTTAATCGGCAATCGACCCATGATGCAGTTCACCAGCGTGGTTTTGCCCATGCCTGGGCGTCCCAGCACGCCGGTGCAGGTGCCCGGCGGCAGATCAAGGTCCACATTCCACAGGATATGGTTCTGGCCGTAAAACTCATTCAACGAACGTAAACTCAGCATCTGATCTTACAGATTTTGCCTGAATGCTTCTGCTCTTTGACGTCTGGCAAACAAGTCTTCAACGATGGCGGTATCGCGAATGTCGCCTTGTGAACTGCTTCCCGCTAAAAATTTGCAATTCTTGGGCCAAAACCACGTAAACGGCATACAACGGGCAATAAGGGGGATTTTGCCCACTAATGGTAAAAAGCACTTAACAATTGCTCGGGGTAATCAGGGAACTGCACTTTCACGGTGCCAATTACTTAACGTTTCTGGTGCAACTGTGCTGCAGCAAGGCAGCCGCTGAATTATTGCTGGTCTTGACAGAGGCTTCGGCTGGATGAAAACCCAGCGATACGCTGAAAAAGCGTAGTTAACGGCACCGTTTCTGACAGAAATTTAAACGGAAAAATTTTTTTTTTCACGTGAACTGCTTAACTACAAAAATTATGCACAGCTGATGGTGGAAGGGCTGCCTTTAGTTACCCACTATTCCTGTGGATAACTTTGTGTATTAGACAATGAAAACAGAGCGTAAGCGAGGAAATACGCTGCCTGGTTACATAATGCTGAGAAACTGGGCTTTTTGCATATTTTTTTTATAAACAGCGAGTTATTAAAACACAAGCCTGAGATTTTTCCGCTGCGTCATACTACTGAAATTTAATGACGTTCTCTTGACAAATGTTATAAATCCACTCTGGCTGGGGATAACCTTGCGCAACAAAGAAAATGTTATCGCACCGTTATACGAGCTTAAGCGCGGCGAGGCTCCAGCACCTCACTGCGCCGCGTTACTGGGGATTTATCCAGTGTTATTTCTGGCAAAATCGCCACGGCAGAGTAAAATAACTCGGTTAGCCGCCGCATTCTTCAGCAGGAACCGCAAGTCATGAGTAAAGTCTTTAAACTAAATTCCGCCTTCAAACCTTCCGGCGGCCAGCCCGAGGCGATCCGTCGTCTCGAAGAGGGACTGGAGGATGGTCTTGCCCATCAGACGCTGCTCGGCGTAACAGGCTCCGGCAAGACCTTTACCGTTGCCAACGTCATTGCCGATCTGAACCGGCCTGCGATGGTGCTGGCACCGAACAAAACTTTAGCGGCGCAGCTCTATGGTGAGATGAAAGAGTTCTTCCCGGATAACGCGGTCGAGTTCTTCGTCTCCTATTACGATTACTACCAGCCTGAAGCCTACGTGCCCAGCTCCGACACCTTTATTGAAAAAGATGCCTCGGTGAACGAACACATTGAGCAGATGCGTCTGTCGGCGACCAAAGCGCTGCTGGAACGCCGCGACGTCATTATGGTGGCGTCCGTTTCCGCCATTTACGGCCTAGGCGATCCTGATATCTACCTGAAAATGATGTTGCACCTGACGCGCGGCATGATCATCGACCAGCGCAGTATTCTGCGCCGCCTGGCGGAGCTGCAGTATGCGCGCAACGACCAGGCATTCCAGCGCGGTACTTTCCGCGTGCGTGGAGAGGTTATCGATATTTTCCCCGCGGAATCGGAAGATATTGCGCTGCGCGTCGAGCTGTTTGATGAAGAAGTAGAGCGGCTGTCGCTGTTCGATCCGCTCACCGGGCAGATTGTCTCTACCGTGCCGCGCTACACCATCTATCCCAAAACGCACTACGTGACGCCGCGCGAGCGCATTGTTCAGGCGATGGAAGAGATCAAAGTAGAGCTGGCGGATCGCCGCAA
Organism: Candidatus Pantoea bathycoeliae; assembly: GCA_031332935.1. GTDB lineage: Bacteria > Pseudomonadota > Gammaproteobacteria > Enterobacterales > Enterobacteriaceae > Pantoea > Pantoea bathycoeliae. Next base: position 25,970 of record JAUHTP010000001.1, read on the forward strand.
GGTGCTGCTGGAGAATAACAAGCTGCTGGAAGAGCAGCGCCTGACACAGCGCACCCAGTTCGATCTGGAGATGATGAACGAGCTGGGCTACTGCTCGGGCATCGAAAACTACTCGCGCTACCTCTCCGGGCGCGGGCCGGGCCAGTCGCCGCCGACGCTGTTCGACTATTTGCCCGTCGACGGGCTGCTGATTGTCGATGAGTCCCACGTGACCATCCCACAGATTGGCGGCATGTATAAAGGCGACCGGGCGCGTAAAGAGACGCTGGTGGAGTATGGTTTCCGCCTGCCGTCGGCGCTGGACAATCGTCCGATGAAATTTGAAGAGTTTGAGGCGCTGGCACCGCAGACCATTTATGTTTCGGCGACGCCGGGCAAATATGAGCTGGAAAAATCGGGTGGCGAGGTGATCGATCAGGTGGTGCGCCCAACCGGGCTGCTCGATCCGCTGCTGGAAGTGCGTCCGGTGGCAACCCAGGTCGACGATTTGCTGTCGGAGATCCGCAAGCGCGTGGCGATTAACGAGCGCGTGCTGGTGACTACGCTGACCAAACGTATGGCGGAAGATCTGACCGAATATCTGGAAGAGCACGGCGAGAAGGTGCGCTATCTGCACTCAGACATCGATACCGTCGAGCGTATGGAGATCATCCGCGATTTGCGCCTTGGCGAGTTTGACGTGCTGGTGGGGATCAACCTGCTGCGCGAAGGGCTGGATATGCCGGAAGTGTCGCTGGTGGCGATCCTCGACGCGGATAAAGAGGGCTTCCTGCGCTCGGAACGCTCGCTGATCCAGACCATTGGCCGCGCCGCGCGTAACGTCAACGGCAAGGCGATCCTCTACGCGGACAAGATAACCAATTCGATGGCGCGCGCCATTGAAGAGACCGAACGCCGTCGCGAGAAACAGGAGAAGTACAACGAGGAAAAAGGCATTGTGCCGCAGGGTCTCAACAAGAAGATCACCGATATCCTCGAGCTGGACCAGAACGTCGTCAAAACGCGCGGCAAGGCCAAAGCGACCAGCCGCAGCGCCACCGAAGCGGAAGCCAGCTATATGGCACTCAGCCCGCAGGCGCTACAGAAGAAAATCCACGAGCTGGAAACGCAGATGCAGCAGCACGCACAAAACCTCGAGTTCGAAGAGGCGGCCAACCTGCGCGATCAGCTGCATCAGCTGCGCGAACTCTTTATCGCCGCCTCATTGCGGCTTAGTTAAAGCGCTGGATGGCGTGTTCCAGCGCCACGCGCAGTAGCTGGCGGTCATGACGATAGGGAATATCGGCGGCCTCCAGCGGCTCGCGCACGATAAGGCGGTTCTCAACGCCAGCGGTATCGGCAGCCGGGCTGACCACCACCGCGTCAATCACCCGCTTGCCGATATATTTTTCCATCATTGCCAGCTTATCCGCGACCGTCAGGCTGGCGGCAGCAGGGCTGAGTTCGCGGCCCAGATTTCCGATAAACACTATGGTGGCTGGCGTGCGGCGCAGCGCGCGCGCCATCTCTTCCATTAGCAGGCTCGGCATCAGGCTGGTGTAAAAGCTGCCGGGGCCAATCAGGATGAGATCCGCTTCGGCGATAGCGTCGAGCGCCTCACGCGTCGGCGCAACGTTCGGGTGCAGCATCAGCTCCTGCGGCGGTTGCTTCATAGCGTCAATATCGGTTTCGCCGTAAACCATGTTGCCTTCGCTGTCTAACGCCACCAGATCGACTGGCTGCTCCGACATCGGAATAAGAAAGGCATCCACCTTGAGCAGATTACGGATGATATTGATCGCTTCCAGCGGCCGTACGCTGAGGTGATCCAGCGCCTTGAGCATCAGGTTGCCCAGGTTATGCCCAGAGAGTTCGCCGTTACCGGCAAAGCGATACTCAAACATTGCTGAGGCGACGCTCGGCTCGGTAATCAGCTGGTTAATGCAGTTGCGCATATCGCCCCAAGCTATGCCGCCTTCTGAGCGACGAATACGTCCGGTAGAGCCGCCGTTGTCGGTAGTGGTGACAATGCCGGTCAGGCGCGAGCCCAGCGGCGAAAGTGCCGACATCACGCGTCCTAGGCCGTGTCCGCCGCCCAGCGCCACTACGCGATCGAGGTCTGCCAATGTTCGGTTCATATTTCCTCTTTACACCCGCTGTTAACTTGCCGTATCTGCGTCAGTTTCAGCGGGCTATGTTAACCGTACTGCTGCGAAAATGCGCTAGGTATCAATATACATAGCGAAATTATTTAATGATGGTTGCCTGAAATCGCGCTACATTTATCCACCATGTCGCCAATGTTGGGCCACATACACTCAAGCCTGAATACCTAAGTCAAACGATAGGGGATTCAGGCCGCAGCCAACGCGCTGCTAGGGTGCAGAAAGAAATGCCTGCATCTCCCGTACTTGGAAAAGGTGTTCTGGTGTCACAATTTACTAATGCATTTGCACGTCGGTTCTATTACCTGCGTCTCTCGGTGACGGATGTCTGTAAC
>JAUHTP010000001.1:28548-177915 GCA_031332935.1 Candidatus Pantoea bathycoeliae
TGCATTTGCACGTCGGTTCTATTACCTGCGTCTCTCGGTGACGGATGTCTGTAACGATCAGCCAGATTGCCGTCACTACGAACGGTTATCGGCTGGCGCGCGATGATGCTGGCCTGACTGCGCTGAACGTCAGCGTAGACAGCCTTGATGCACACCAGTTCCACGCCATTACCGGACAGGACAAATTCCATCAGGTGATGGCGGGCATCGACGCAGCCTTTGACGCCGGGTTCCAGCAGGTCAAAGTCAACAGCGTGCTGATGCGCGATCTCAACAGCCACAGCCTGCAAACCTTTCTTGACTGGATCCGTACGCGCCCGATTCAGCTGCGATTTATCTGGCTGATGGAGACGGGCGAGGGCGGCGCGCCGTTCCGCCAGCCGCACGTTTCTGGCGCGGTGATCCGCGATCAGCTGGTGGCGCAAGGCTGGCAGCGCCGCGAGCGCGGCCGCAGCGACGGCCCGGCGCAGGTCTTTTACCACCCTGACTACGTCGGTGAGATCGGCCTGATTATGCCCTATTCGCGCGACTTCTGCGCCAGCTGCAACCGCCTGCGCGTCTCGGCGCACGGCAACCTGCACCTTTGTCTGTTTGGCGACAGCGGCGTATCGCTGCGCGATCTGCTGGTTTCTAACGATCAACAGAGGGAACTGCAGGCGCGTATTGCCCACAGCCTTGGTGAGAAGAAGCAAACGCACTTCCTGCATCAGGGCAATACCGGAATTACGCAGAACCTTCCCTTCATTGGAGGTTAATCTCAGGAGCGAGTAATGGGCAAACCTACGGGTGAATTTATTTCGGTCAACCTGGCGGTGCTGACCGTTTACGATCGGCACGACGCCAGCAGCGACACCTCTGGTGACTACCTGCGCGCAGCGGCGAGCGAAGCCGGGCACGTGGTGGTCGACCACGCTATCGTCGGTGAAGACAGCTACCGCATCCGCGCCATCGTGTCGCGCTGGATCGCCAGCTAGGATGTGCAGGTTGTGGTGGTTAAAGGCGGCACTGGCTTTAATGCGAAGAACAATACGCCAGAAGCGCTGCAGCCGCTGTTCGATCGCGAGATCGCTGGCTTCGGCGAACTGTTCCGCATGTTCTCTTATGAACATATTGGCGGCTCGACGTTGAAGTCGCGCGCCGTCGCGGGGATGGCCAACGGCACGTTAATCTTCGCCGTGCCGGGCTCCACCAGCGCCTGCGAGAGCGCCTGGGAGCGCATTATCGCCGACCAGATCGATGCCCGCACCGGACCCTGTAATTTCGTTTCACACCTAAAGAAACTGTAAACAATGCAATTGAACCATATTAATGCAGCGGGCGAAGCCCATATGGTCGACGTTTCGGCCAAAGCGGAAACGGTGCGCGAAGCGCTGGTGCTGATGAACGCCGAGACGCTACAGATGATCGTTGACGGCAGTCACCACAAAGGCGACGTCTTTGCCACGGCGCGTATTGCCGGGATACAGGCCGCCAAGCGGACTTGGGAGCTGATCCCGCTCTGCCATCCGCTGATGCTGAGCAAAGTCGAAGTTAACCTGGTTGCCGAACTAGAGCACCAGCGCGTGCGTATCACCTCGCTGTGCCGCCTGAGCTGCAAAACTGGCGTTGAGATGGAGGCGTTGACTGCCGCATCGGTGGCGGCGCTGACCATTTACGATATGTGTAAAGCGGTGCAGAAAGACATTGTAATTGACCAGCTGCGGCTGCTGAGCAAAAGCGGCGGCAAGTCCGGTGATTTTCAGGCGGTGGCCCATGATTAACGTCCTGTTTTTCGCGCAGGTGCGCGAGCTGGTGGGCACCAGCGCGCTGGAAATGCCCGACGAATTTGGCGATGTTGCGACGCTGCGCAGCGCGCTGGCGCAAAAAGGCGACCGCTGGGCGCTGGCGCTCGAATCCGGCAAGCTACTGGCCGCCGTCAACCAGACGCTGGTGCCGCTGTCGCATCCCATCAAGGCGGGCGACGAAGTAGCCTTCTTCCCACCGGTAACGGGAGGCTAAGATGGCAACGCAAATCCGCGTGGGTGCTGCGCCTTTCAGTATGGCTGATGAGTATGCCTGGCTCTCTACGTCTGACGCAGACGGCGCGGTCGTGACCTTTACCGGCAAAGTGCGCAACCATAATCTGGGTGACCGCGTGGCAGCGCTTACGCTGGAGCACTATCCGGGCATGACGGAAAAAGCCTTGCAGGAGATTATTGACGAGGCGCGCGGCCGCTGGACCTTGCAGCGCGTCAGCGTGATCCACCGCATCGGCGAGCTGTTCCCCGGCGATGAGATTGTGTTCGTCGGCGTCACCAGCGCGCACCGCAGCAGCGCCTTCGCCGCTGCGGAGTTCATTATGGACTACCTGAAAACCCGCGCCCCTTTCTGGAAGCGTGAAGCCACCGAACAGGGCGACCGCTGGGTTGACGCCCGTGACAGCGACCATCAGGCCGCGCAGCGCTGGGATTAAGGCTTACTGAGCTGCTCCGCTGGGCCAAAATGCGTCTGGCTGTGAGCGTGCTCGCCACCGCCGGTTACGCGTTTTAGCTGGATCACTTCGCTACGCTGCCAGGCGTTTGCGCCTGGCAGCACCGGCTGCGCGACAATATCCGCGCGTGACGCCCGTATCTTGCGGCTGTCGATGTCAAAACGCTTATCCCGGTCGGCCAGCAGACGGTTGTCGAGCTGACCGTCTGCGGTAAAGCCCATCATCAGCGCCGGAATGCCGATCGGCAGCGTTTTGTCGCGATCGGTATGCCATGTGTGCCAGGTTTTACCGTAGGTATTGGCGATGCGCGCCATCAGCGAATGATCTGCCGCCTGCGGCAGGCCCGGCGCAATCAGCGTGCCGGATTTCACCTCATATTCATGGCTGTGCCACAGCTTCTTCTCCTCTTGCGGCAGCGTCTGATAGAGCCGCGCGCTGATAATGTACTCCACGCCCATCAGCCGCGCGTCTTTGGTGTTGCCGTCGTAGATCACCGCCTGCATCACATCATCGTTGAGAACCGTCACGTAGTGATGCGCCTCCATCTGGCCGTTCTGGTCGCCGTTATAGAAGTGGAAGCCGTCTAGATAGGTATTGATCGCGTCAATCGGCGGACGCGACTGCAACAGATCCGCGCCCGCAGAGAGGGTTTTCATTTTCGTTGAGGTAGGCGCGCCGGGCGAAGCGACCTGCGCGGGCGTATTATTGGCACCACAGCTGCTCAGCAACAGCGCAATGGCGGCACCGATCCAGAGTTTTTGCATAACTATTTCCTTTTACGCGAGAAAACCTGAGCCTGGCTGAGAACCTCAGATAAGCAAGCGCGGCGGCAAGACACGAATTTACGCCTCGTCTGATGGCGTGCCCGAGCTTCGGTGCTAAGGTAAGGTTTTGTTTTCTCGCAAGGACAGGTATGTCAGTTTCAGGATCACTCAAGCGTCTTTCTCTGCTCGCCGCGCTGGTGCTGGCGGGCTGTAGCACCAAAAAAACACCCGAAGCGCCGGTGCGCCAGCCTGAGGACGTTAAGGCGCAGATCCAGCGCCTGCTGCCCGCGCACGTCAGCGACAAGCCAGGCTGGGCCACCGACATTTACACCTCGTTTCGTACCCAGCAGATCGACCCCAGCGTCACCAACCTGTGCGCGGCGCTCGCCGTGGCGGACCAGGAGTCAAACTTCAGCGCAGATGCAGCCGTGCCCGGCCTGCCGAAAATCGCCTGGGGCGAGATCGACCGCCGCGCGGCCAAAGTGCATGTGCCTGCCTTTCTGGTGCGCACCGCGCTGCTGATTAAATCCTCCAACGGGGAAAGTTATGCGCACGGCTCGACAAAGTCAGCAGCGAAAAAGAGCTGAGCGCTATTTTTGACGATTTTATTGATATGGTGCCGATGGGGCAGACGCTGTTCGGCAACCTTGATCCGATCCACACCGGCGGCCCGATGCAGGTCAGCATTAGCTTTGCCGAAGCGCACGCCAAAGGCTATCCGTGGCCGGTAGACGGCTCTATTCGCCGCGAGGTCTTTACCCGCCACGGGGCGGCATGTACTTCGGCATTATGCATCTGCTTGGCTATCCGACGGACTACAGCAAGCAGATTTATCGCTTTGCAGATTTCAACGCAGGCTGGTATGCCAGCCGCAACGCCGCTTTTCAGGCCGCAGTGGCGCGCGCGACCGGGATGAAGCTGGCGCTGGACGGGCGATCTGATCCTTTAAGGCTCGGACAAGGCGGGCTCGACTGAGCTGGCGATGCGTACCTTGGCGAAGCAGATTGATATGAGCAACAGCGCAATCCGCCGCGATTTAGAGAAAGGGGAGCAGGCGAGCCTTAGCGACAGCACGCTGTGGAAGCAGGTGTTTGTGCTGGCATGACAAGATGACCGGCCGGCCGCTGCTGCGTGAGATGTTGCCGGGCATCAAGCTGGAAAGCCCGAAAATCACCCGTAATCTTCTCACCACGGCCTGGTTTGCCCAGCGTGTCGACAGCCGCTACCAGCAGTGTTTATCGCGCCGCTAGGCACGCATTGTGGCGCAGTTAAGTTGTGCTGTGCCACACTTAGGCATGTCCGTCGGGTTTCCAACGCCTTTTCACCAACATGAGGTGCATCATGGATCGATATCCACGCAATGACTCTATTGGGCAGCTTGCGACAAGCGGGTTGCAGACGTATATGGCGCAGGTCTACGGCTGGATGACCTGCTGTCTGCTGCTGACCGCCTTTGTCTCCTGGTTTGCGGCGCGCACGCCTGCGGTCATGGAGCTGGTGTTCGCCAACCGCATCACCTTCTTCGGCTTGATTATTGTGCAGCTGGCGGTGGTCTTCGTGCTGTCCGGCATGGTACATCGCCTGAGCGGTGCGGTGGCGACCGGGCTGTTTATGCTCTATTCAGCGCTGACCGGGCTAACCATGGCCAGTATTTTCTTGGTCTACACCCATTCATCAATTGCCAGCACCTTCTTTGTCACGGCGGGGATGTTTGGTGCGATGAGCTTTTACGGCTATACCACCAAACGCGACCTGAGCCGCTTCGGTAGCCTGCTGTTTATGGCGCTGATTGGTATTCTGCTGGCGTCACTGGTGAACTTCTGGCTGAAAAGCCCGGCGCTGATGTGGGCGATTACCTATATCGGTGTGGTAGTGTTTGTGGGGCTGACCGCTTATGACACCCAGCAGATGCGCCAGATTGACGTGCGCGACCGTGAGTCGCTGCGCCACCATTCGATTATGGGCGCGCTGAAGCTCTATCTGGACTTTATCAACCTATTCCTGATGCTGCTGCGTATTTTGGGCAACCGCCGCTGACCAGACTCGCCCCATCCTTTGTCAGGATAGAGTATCTCTTCTGCACTAAGAACTCTTCTGTAGTTTCTGCTCGTTCTTCTGACGTAAATGCTTCGCGCGGCTCTCCAGCACCAGATAGAGCACCAGCGGCAAAATAAAGATAGAGCACGCGATAGGCAAGCAGCGCGGCGATAATGGTGCAGTGCGACGCATGCTGCCTGCTCAGCAGCGCAAGATACACCGATTCCAGCACGCCGATCCCGGCGGGTATATGAATGATAACGCCAGCGATACTACTGATCAGCAACACGCCGAGCACGATAGGGTAGTCCACCTGGCGGCCGAGAAGCAGCTAGATAATCGTGCCCATCACCAGCCAGTTCGCACATGACACGACAAACTGGAACCGCGCCATACGCAGCGATGGCAGCTGCAGCGTCTGGCCTTTGATGGTCCATTTACGACGTTTGGAAAAGGCGCAGGACCAGAGATAAACCGCGACGGCAATCAGCAGCACCACCCCAATAATGCCCAGCGTGGTCTCACCGATAAACCAGCCGCCGGGGATTCGGCACCATTCCGTCGCTAAACACTACGCCCGCCAGCAAGATATCACGGAGCCAGTTGGTGGCGATACTCAGGGAAAAGATGCGGGTGATAGTGCCGCTGTCGAGGCCGAGGCGCGAATAAAGCCGGTAACGCATCGCCACACCGCCAACCTAGGTACTTAAGGTCAGGTTAAAGGCGTAACAGATAAACGACACCAGCATCACCTGCCGCTTCGCCAGCTTGTGGCCGCAGTAGGCTCGGCCAATCAGGTCATAGCAGCCGTAAGTGAGGTAGCTCAGCACCACCAGCGCCACTGCCCTCAGCACCGCAAAGCGATTGTAGTTAACGATGACGTTATACACGTCTTCCCAGTTAACTTTGCGCGCATAGACCACCAGCAGCACAATCACTGCGATAAAAAACAGCCAGGTAAGTACCTTCTTCGCCAGGCTCCATGTGGAGTGTTTTTTCGCCATCATGATTTCGCACCTTCGTTATTCGTTTCGACACGGTCCTGCGTCTCCATCTCCGGCTGCTTAGGCGGATCGACCTGGGCAATCAGCGGTGTATGCGCGGGAAGCCAGCCCGCAATCGCAGGGAAATGGCGTAAGAAGTGGAACACTACCACGCTCTTGGTCAATTGCCACCAGTTGCGTGGCGGCAGCTGATCTTCCTGTACGCGCTGGCAATCTCTCGCCAGCAGGCCTTCCAGGTTGTCGCGCAGCGTCTGGTTGAAGCCGCGGTCATACACAATCAGGTTTGCCTCAAGGTTGAGCGACAGGCTCAGCGGATCGAGGTTGCTAGAGCCAACGGTAGACCACTGCTGATCCTGAACCGCCACCTTGCCATGCAGCGGTCGGCGAATGTATTCATAGACCTCTACGCCAGCATCTACCAGATAGTTATAGAGCAGCTCTGCGCCGACTTTGACTATAGGCATATCCGGCTCGCCCTGCACGATCAGCCGGACCCGAACGCCGCGCTGGGCCGCGCTGCGCATTTCGCGCAGCAGACGATAGCCGGGGAAAAAGTAGGCGTTGGCGATAATCACATCCTCTTTCGCCGTGCGCAGCATGTCGAGATAGTGCTTTTCAATGTCGTCACGGTGATCGTCATTGTCGCGATAGACGAACAGCACCTGGGCATTGCCGGGCGTTGCGTTGACGGCGGTGCGGTGCGAGCGGCCGCCCCACCAGCGACTCGTCATCGCTTCGCTGCCCATCGCCTGGCGCACATAGGCGGTAATATCGGCCACAATCGGGCCTTTCACTTCGACCGCATAATCCTGTTTGGCTTCCGGGCCGTAGCTGGTGTTGTGCTCAGCAGAGAAGTTGATGCCGCCGACAAAGGCAATATCCTCATCCACCACCACGATTTTGCGGTGCAGGCGACGGAAGACGTTAGTGCGCATCCCCATCACCAGCGGACGCGGATCGTAGTTGATGAAACGTACCCCTTCGGCCGTCAGGCTATTGAAGAACTGGTCAGAAAGATCGGGCGAGCCGTAACCGTCCACCATCACTTCAATCTTCACGCCGCGCTGCGCAGTAGCCAACAGTTCACGGTGCAGCGCGTTGCCTACCTCATCCTCAAACAGGATAAAGGTTTCCAGCAGCACCGTGCGTTCAGCGCGCTGGATAGCGCCGAAGACGCGCGGGAAAAATTCTTCGCCGTTCTCTAGCAGGCGCAGCTTGTTGCCTTCTCGCCATTCAAATTTCACAGGTGAATCTCCACGGCGAGCGGGGCGTGATCGGACAGGTGTGACCAGGGGTTGCGCGGAAGCGCCCAGGGATGGCTGACGGTCGCGTTGCGCGCATAGATACGGTCAAGGCGCAGCAGTGGAAAGCGCGCCGGGAGGCCGTGTTTCATGCTAAAGACCTCTTTTAATCCCGCGCCATGTTTCAAAATGCGGTTAGCGCGCAGCTGCCAGTCGTTGAAGTCACCTGCCACTACCAGCGGCGCATCGTGCGGCAGTGAGGCCACCATATCGCACATCATTTTCATCTGCGCGTGGCGGTGCGCCTCCTTCAGGCCAAGATGCACGCAGATAACGTGCAGCGTACCATGTGGCTCCGGCAGGGTGATTTTGCAGTGCAACATGCCGCGGTTTTCACTTCCGGCAATAGAAATATCACGATTTTCGTACTCGAGAATCGGAAAGCGTGACAAAATCGCGTTCCCGTGATGCCCTTCCGGGTAAACCGCGTTGCGCCCGTAGGCGAAATCGTTCCACATGGTATCGGCCAAAAACTCGTAGTGTGGCGTGCCAGGCCAGTTTTCATGGTGCAAAGGGTGAATGGCATGTGTGCCCATGACATCCTGCAGGAACACAATATCCGCCGATGTGGCGCGTACCGCTTCACGCAGTTCCGGCAAGATGAAGCGACTGTTAAACGTGGTGAATCCCTTGTGGGTGTTGATCGTTAGGACTTTAAGGGAAAATCCTTGCTTAGTTTGTGGCATACTCTCGACGCACTCCTTTTCATCAGCAACAGAAGTAAAGTGTAGTCTTTGTCACAAACGGGTGCGGATGAGAGGGGAAATTTAGGGCGTTATCCGAAAATTGCTTTACATTGAAGAAACCGTTACCGGCCTGTGCCGGTTGCACTTGGGCGACCTGTTGGGTCTGCCAGGAGAAACGAATGAAATGGTCTAATCGTGTTCAAATCATCACCGGACAAACCTGCGTGCATATTGCTATGCATGCGCTGGTGATCGCCGCGCTGGTCTGGGGCTGGAAACATAAAGCTCTGATCGAAGTGTGCAGCACGCTGGTAGCCGCCTATGCCGTGGTGTTTATCGCCATGCTGGTCCTGCAGCGTAGTTTTCGTTTGCGTAGCATCGGTGATTATCTTGAAGAAGCGACCACCACCTATTACTTTGGCGCGGCGATGATGACGTTGTTCATTGTCTCACGCTATGTGCATAACGCGTTGCTGATCGGCACGCTGGGCGTGATGCTGCTGGTGGGACCGGCGCTGGTCTCGCTGCTGGCGAAAGAGCCAGCAGGACGCATCGAAAAGAAGCGCAGCTAAACGGCGGCGCGGTAAAACTAGGCCACCTTAGGGTGGCTTTTTGCTTTCTGGCACAATATCTTTCGCGCTTCGTGCCTTTCTCGCACCCTGCAGCGAAAGCTGCTACACTGCCTGCCTTACGCATCGTAGTTTGTGCCCTTTTTCACACGTTAGCCGTCGGCTGGCGTCACTATCCCCCTGAAAACTACACCGTGAATCGCGGTCAGGGCGGACCGGAGTAACACACTTAATGTCTTTTGACTCTCTCGGCCTGAGTGCCGATATTTTGCTTGCGGTCGCCGAACAGGGCTACCGTGAACCTACGCCTATTCAGCGCCAGGCGATCCCTGTGGTGCTATCCGGCCGCGACCTGCTGGCCAGCGCGCAGACCGGCACCGGCAAAACCGCCGGCTTTACGCTGCCGCTGCTGCAAAAACTCTCTACCCAGCCTGTATCAGGCCGTGGCCGTCGCCCGGTACGTGCGCTGATCCTGACGCCAACGCGCGAACTGGCCGCCCAGATTGGCGAAAACGTGCGTGACTACAGCAAATACTTGCAGCTGCGTTCACTGGTGGTGTTTGGCGGCGTCAGCATTAACCCGCAGATGATGAAGCTGCGCGGCGGCGTTGACATCTTGGTCGCCACGCCGGGCCGTCTGCTCGATCTGGAACACCAGAACGCGGTCTATCTGTCACAGATCGAAGTGCTGGTTCTGGACGAAGCGGACCGTATGCTCGATATGGGCTTTATCCACGACATCCGTCGCGTACTGGCTAAGCTGCCGGCTAAGCGTCAGAACCTGCTGTTCTCTGCGACCTTCTCCGACAACATCAAAGCGCTGGCGGAAAAACTGCTGCACAACCCGGAGCAAGTTGAAGTGGCGCGCCGCAACACCGCCTCGGAGCAGGTGTCGCAGCAGGTGCACTTCGTAGACAAGAAGCGCAAGCGGGAGCTGCTTTCCCAGCTGATTGGCGAGGGCAACTGGCAGCAGGTGCTGGTGTTCGCCCGTACCAAGCATGGTGCCAACCACCTTGCCGAGCAGCTGAATAAAGACGGCATCACCGCCGCGGCGATCCACGGCAATAAAAGCCAGGGCGCACGTACCCGCACGCTGGCCGATTTTAAAACCGGTGCGATCCGCGTGCTGGTGGCGACCGACATCGCCGCGCGTGGCCTCGACATTGAAGAGCTGCCGCACGTGGTGAACTATGAGCTGCCGAACGTGGCGGAAGATTATGTGCACCGCATCGGCCGTACCGGTCGCGCTGCCGCAACTGGTGCCGCGCTGTCGCTGGTCTGTGTCGATGAGCACAAGCTGCTGCGCGAGATCGAGTGCCTGCTGAAGCGCGAAATCCCGCATCTGGCAGTGCCGGGCTACGAGCCGGATCCGAGCATCAAGGCGGAGCCGATTCAGAATGGCCGTCAGCAGCAGAAGCGTGGTCGCGGTCGTGGACAGGGTGGCGCGCGGTCGTCACGTCCGCAGGGCGACAAGCGTGCTGCTCCACAGCCGCGCCGTCAGGGCCAGGCTGCGCAGGGCGATAAGCCTGCACGTCCGTCGCGTCGTCCAGCAATGAAGAAAACCGGAACCGCGTAACGCCATGCGAGTTTTGCTGGCCCCAATGGAGGGCGTGCTGGACTCGCTGGTACGCGAGCTGCTGAGCGAGGTCAACGACTCAGTGTATGACCTCTGCATCACCGAGTTTTTACGCGTGGTGGATCAGCTGTTGCCGGTCAAATCGTTCCACTGCCTTTGTCCTGAGCTGCATAACGCCAGCCGCACGCCATCTGGCACGCGGGTGCGTTTGCAGCTGCTCGGCCAGTATCCCGAGTGGCTTGCGGAGAACGCGGCGCGTGCAGCAGAGCTGGGCTCGTGGGGCGTCGATCTTAACTGCGGCTGCCCGTCGAAGCTGGTGAACGGCGGCGGCGGTGCCACATTGCTCAAAGACCCTGAACTGCTCTACCGCGGCGCGAAAGCGATGCGCGAGGCGGAGCCTGCTCATCTGCCGGTCACGGTAAAAGTGCGTCTCGGCTGGGATTCCGGCGAGCGCCGCTTTGAAATTGACGACGCGGTGCAGCAGGCGGGTGCCAGCGAGCTGGTGGTGCACGGCCGTACGAAAGAGGATGGCTACCGTGCTGAGGCGATCAACTGGCAGGCGATTGGCGCGCCGCTCGGCGTGATGCTCAATCAGAGCCTGGGGACCGGCGGCTTTGCCGGTCTGGTGGCGCTGATGGGCGTGGTGGGCTACGTGCTGGCGAGCCGTAAACCAGCGGTTGATGTCTGCCAGGGCCAGCGCATCTCGTTTCACCGCGTCTGGCTGTTCGGCCTGGCGCTCGGCTTTGGCACCATCGGCTTCGGTGTGATCTCGACCTTTATTACCCTCTACTTTGCCAGCCGCGACTGGAGCGGCGCAGCCTTTGCGCTGTCGCTGTTTAGCCTGGGTTTTGTCTTGTTCCGCCTGGGGTTCAGCAGCGCGATTACGCGCTTCGGCGGGCTAAAGGTCGCGCTTGTCTCCTTCCTGCTGGAGTGCACGGGCCTGCTGATTATCTGGCAGGCGGAGACCAGCCTGCTGGTGGATCTCGGCGCGCTGCTCACCGGCTGCGGCTTTTCACTGATATTCCCGGCGCTCGGCGTCGAGGCGGTAAAACAGGTCGAACGACAGGATCAGGGATCGGCACTGGGCGTCTACTCGGCGTTTCTCGATCTGGGATTAGGCCTGACCGGGCCGGTGGCAGGGTTGCTGATTGGCTACTGGGGCATGCAGTCGGTCTATCTGGCGGCAGCGCTGATGGTCCTGGGCGCATTTAGCATGACGCTGCGCCTTTCAATCAGAACTGCGAAAAAAGAGCGTAAAGCCCGGCAGCCAGCAGAATGGAAACCGGCAGCGTCAGAACCCACGCCATGGCCAGATTGCGTAGCGTGGCGAGTTGCAGGCCAGAGCGGTTGGCGGCCATGCTGCCCGCCACGCCGGATGACAGCACATGCGTGGTCGACACCGGCAGGCCAAAGCTGTCCGCCCCGCCGATGGTTGCCATCGCCACCAGTTCGGCGCTGGCACCCTGCGCGTAGTTAAGATGGGTCTTGCCGATGCGTTCGCCAACGGTGACCACAATCCGCCGCCAGCCAACCATGGTGCCAAGCCCCAGCGCAATCGTCACCACCACCTTCACCCACATCGGAATAAAGCGCGTGCGCTGTCCAGCTCCTGCTTAATCGCCGTCAGATTGCGCTGCGTCTCTTCCGGGATCGCCACTTTATTTGTCTGGATATGCTTGATCGATTCTGAGGTCAGGTACATCTGGTTACGGGTGTTAGAGACCGCCTGCGCCGGGATATTCTCCATCGAGCCGTAGCGGCGGATCTGCTCGCTGATGTCGCCGAGCGTTAACGCCAGCGCGGGCAGCACGTTGGGGTTCATCTCGTTGGTGCGCACATACTCAGTGAGAACATCGCGCGATACCGGCGGACGCGCGCTGGCAGGTTGCAGCTGTAATAGCTGGTTCTCGGTGACCTGCGCCAGCGCCGCCACGCGCGGGATCTGATCCGGAGGCAGCGAACGGTTTAGCGCATAGGCAATGGGCATAGTGCCGACCAGAATCAACATAATCAGCCCCATGCCGTTCTGTCCGTCGTTGGAGCCGTGCGCGAAAGAGACGCCGGTACAGGTGAGGATCAGCAGGCCGCGGATCTAGGCTGGTGGCGGCTCATTACTTTTCGGCGCTTCATAAAGTTCACGTTTGCGGATAAACGCCTTCATCGCCAGCAGCAGCGCGGCGCAGATAAAGCCCAACCAACAACCCGGAAGATGGCAGCAACTGGGAGTTACTGTGTCTCTATTGCCACGACCATGAGCACTCGAAGTACACCGAAGCTGACCAGTACGGCACGACAGTGGTCGCCGGGGAGGACGCGCAAAAAGATGTTGAAGCTGCAACCTATAACTCCTTCGCCGATTTAAAATCGATGCTCAATAAGAAAAAATAAGATGAAAATCTCCGCTTACGCTACTGAGCGGCGGCGGTTCTAACCCCGGGCGGGCATGTTCAGTTAGCCAGCGTTTCCCGATGCCTAGCTCCGCCGCCTTGGTGATATCTGCTGTCAGAGGCCTCGCATCCTTTCAATATCCTGATTGCCTGCCACAACGCACGCCTCTTCATACTTTTGCAGTAAAGCCCGCCGGGTTCTCCTGATCGCCCTTGTAATCCTCATTTATTCACAATGATTATTTATACGCAGGAATAAAATCTTTTCCTGACGGAAATTCACAACATATTATCGCATTAAATATTGGGCTTAATTGCTTGGGTTCCCGTCACGAAATCCGCCGAACAAGGTAAAGAGTCTTTATGATCAGCAAATCCGCCAGACATGTTGAACAGCAGGCGCAGGAGGCGCAAAAAGGTCTCTCCGCGCGCCAGCAGGAGCAACAAATGCTGGAAGAGAAAATCTGGCTGCTTTTCGGTGAGCTTGAAGCCGGATGTGATGAAGCACAGCAGACAGCGGTGCGTGAGAAAATCTGGCGCTTAGCTGGTCAAAGCGCATCCGCGCTCTGACTGGTCTGAATTCTGTGGGTATAGAGGTATTGCCTCTGCAACAACCTTTCTCATTCATGTAACAGCAATCATGAATTTCGTTCATGTTTGTTGAAATCAAATCACTTTTCCGCAACCAGCGAATCAGGCATAAAGTAAGGAATGTTAATAACTTTAGATAATATGAAGTCTAGCGCACAGGAAACCCGGAAAAGTCCGGGAAGCCTGTAAGCAGTGCTAGGGTTGATATTGAAGATCAGGATGCCGGATTACGATGAACAGCGATTTCAGCTTTGCGATTTAAGATAATTTCTTTCGACGAGAATTATAACCCCTCAGACAATACGAGTATCACCACTAACTTTGCTAATTTAGCTCGGGGTGAGAAACGTCGGGAAAATCTGCGCAATACCCTAACGATGATTAATAATCGCTTTAATTCCCTCGCACACTGGGACAATCCCAAAGGCGATCGCTATTCCGTCGAAATTGAAATCGTCTCCGCAGAGATGACTATCCATTGTGCAAGCAATAGCCGCGCCTTCCCGGTCATTGAAGTGTTGAAAACCAATATCATCGATCATAAAACCAACAGGCGTATCGACGGTATTACCGGCAATAACTTCTCTTTTTACGTGCGCGACTACGATTTCAGCGTGCTGCTGTCAGAGCATAATAAAGACAAAGCTGAATTTAGCATCCCGGACAATTTTGGTAATTTGCATGGGAATATATTCAAGCGTTTCGTTGACTCTGCGAGTTACAAAGAGAATTTTGCGAAGAAGCCGGTTATTTTCCTGAGCGTTTCAAGTAAAAATGTCTACCACAGAACCAACATCCTGTTCTGGGCGTAGAATATCAGCAAGATGTGCCTTCCCTGACCGATCGTTATTTCGCAAAAATGGGGTTGCAGGTTCGCTATTTCATGCCTGCAAACAGCGTAGCGCCTCTGGCTTTTTACTTCAGCGGTGACCTGCTGAGTGATTACACCGAGCTTGAGCTTATTGGCACCATCAGCACTATGGAGACCTTCCAAAAGATTTATCGGCCTGAGATCTACAACGCTAATTCAGCCGCCGGAAAAATCTACCAGCCAAGCCTGAATTACCAGGATTACTCTTTAACCAGGATTGTTTACGACCGCGAAGAACGTAGCTTGCTTGCTGTTGAGCAAGGGAAGTTTACTGACGAAAAATTCATTAAACCTTACCGCACCCTTCTCGAGCAGTGGGCAACGCATTCCGTTCTTTGATTAACAAAATACAAGGTTATCTTTAATGAAAAAGTTATTACCCACGTCGACTGCTGGTAGTTTGCCGAAACCTTCCTGGCTGGCACAGCCCGAGACACTCTGGTCGCCTTAGAAATTACAGGATACGGAATTAGCTGGGGGTAAAAAGGACGCCCTGCGTTTATGTCTGGACGACCAGCTTCAGGCGGGTATCGATATTGTCAGCGACGGCTAACAAACGCGCCAGCATTTCGTCACCACATTTATCGAACACCTGAGGGGCGTGGATTTCGAAAAGCGTGAGATTGTTGAAATCCGCGATCGCTATGACGCCAGTGTGCCGACGGTAGTGGGCGAAGTAAGCCGTCAAAAACGGTTTTCGTTGAGGATGCTAAATTCCTGCGCCAGCAAACCAGCCAGCCAATTAAATGGGCTTTGCCTGGCCCGATGACCATGATCTATACGCTCTATGACGGTCATTATAAAAGCCGCGAAAAACTGGCCTGGGAGTTTGCCAAAATTCTTAACTAGGAAGCCAAAGAGTTAGAGGCTGCCGGCGTCGATATTATTCAGTTTGATGAACCCGCATTTAACGTCTTTTTCGATGAGGTCAATGACTGGGGAATCGCTGCTCTGGAGCGAGCCGTTGAAGGGCTGAAGTGCGAAACGGCCGTGCATATTTGCTACGGCTACGGCATCAAAGCCAATACCTACTGGAAAAAGACGCTGGGGTCGGAGTGGCGCCAGTACGAAGAGATTTTCCACGAAACTGCAAAAGTCATCTATCGATATTATCTCCCTGGAGTGCCAGAACTCGCATGTTCCCATGGAACTTATCGAGCTGATTCGCGGCAAAAAAGTCATGATCGGCGCAATTGACATGGCGACGAACAACATTGAGACGCCCGAGGAAGTTGCTAACACGCTGCGAAAAGCGCTGCAGTTTGTCGATGCCGATAAACTTTATCCTGCACCAACTGTGGCATGATCCCGCTGCCCCGTCGCGTGGCGAACGGTAAGTTAAAGGCGTTAAGCGCAGGTGCAGAAATTGTGTGAAAAGAGTTGCTGGCCAAATAACCCAACAGATTCTTCAAACCAATAAAAAAAGCCCGCAAGCGCGGGCTTTTTTACAGCTAAATAACCTTACGAAGCGTTATCAGTCGCAACCGGCTGCGCCTGCTGCGCAGCGTTAGGATCGGCCGCGTTAGCGCCCTGTGGCGTAACTGGCGTCATCGGCTCTTCTTTCGGCTGCGCATCCTGCGTTTCCGGTACTTCGGTCGGCGTAGTCTGCACGCTGTAAGCAACGCCGTTCACTTTAGTCGGCATACCGGTACGGCTCTGGATCGCCGCATTGACCTGATCCTGGCTGACGCTGGCGTCGGTAATCACTTTCGTCACCGCAGAGGTCAGCGTAATCGGCACCAGCTCGCGCGAGTTAAACTGCTCCTCGGTGGTAGATAGTGGGTTGTGCACCTCTACATAACGAGAA
Organism: Candidatus Pantoea bathycoeliae; assembly: GCA_031332935.1. GTDB lineage: Bacteria > Pseudomonadota > Gammaproteobacteria > Enterobacterales > Enterobacteriaceae > Pantoea > Pantoea bathycoeliae. The sequence goes on from JAUHTP010000001.1 coordinate 44,612, forward strand.
CCGTTCGGCTCAACCGTTGCTTTGACTGGCTGGTCAATGAACTGAACGCGCGTGCCAACAGGCACACTGTCGAACAGCCATTTAATGTCGTCGGCGCGCAGGCGCACGCAGCCGTGGCTGACGCGCAGGCCGATACCGAAATTGGCGTTGGTGCCGTGGATAGCATACAGGCGACCAATATAGAGCGCGCACAGGCCCATCGGGTTATCAGGACCGGCCGGGAAGACCGCTGGCATACTTTCACCGCGCGCCGCGTATTCCGCATACATCGCTTTGGTCGGCGTCCAGGTTGGACCATCTTTCTTGCGCTGCACCGTGGTGGTCCAGTTAACCGGCGTATCTTTGCCTAATTCACCGATACCAATCGGCAGCACCACAACGGTCTTCGTGCCTTTCGGGTAGTAGTAGAGACGCATTTCCGCGCTGTTGATCACAATGCCTTCGCGCGGGGCGTCAGGCAGGATCAGCTGCTGCGGAACAATCATTTTCTTGCCTGCCTGCGGCAGATAGACATCCATGCCCGGGTTGGCTTCCAGCATATTGCTTAGGCCCATTTGGTACTGCGCCGCAAAAGCTTCCAGCGGCAGTTTATTGTCCTGCGGGACAGTAATCTCTATGTTTTGCCCAATCAGACGGCTGTTTGCCGCCGGTAAAGGGTATACCACGGCAAAAGTGGACTGGCTGAATGCAGCCAGAGCCAAAGCCATTGAAGCGAACGCGCGAATCATTTTCATATTTTACAAGTCGTTATGGGCTGTTTGCAGGCTTGTCAGTTTATCGAACCCGTACCAGTCAGCGTGACCGGCTGCACATTATATGGGCATTGTTTCGACATTGTGAATCAGGATTTTAGCAGCCATCGCAGACTTTAGTAAATGGCTGCGTTAACTATCCGGGCGGTTGCCGTCAGGGCTGTCATAAAGTCACTTCTCCACTGAGTTTGCGGTTAAGGAAAAACGCCGCGCTGATCAGCGCCAGATGGGTCAGCGCCTGCGGCATATTGCCCGGAGCGCGGCCGTGGCTGTCGAACTCTTCGGCGTACAAAACGAGCGGATTGGCATAGCTCAGCAGCTTCTCAAATTCGAAATGCGCCTCGTGGATGCGCCCGGCGCGCGCCAGACATTCCACATACCAGAACGAACATGCACCGAAAGAGCCTTCAGAGGCGGTTAAGCCGTCGGCAGGCGTTTCGCTGATATTGTAGCGGCGCACCATGCCATAACTCACCAGCTCCGCTTGATGGCGTCGAGCGTCGACAGCCACTCGGATCGGTTGCGCCCACGAAACGCACCAGCGGCATCAGCAGCATCGAGGCATCGAGATAGTCGCCGTGGCGCGTCGAAACAAAATGGCCGCGATCTTCATTCCAGAAATTTTTCCAGATGTCCGCGCGGATTTCGCTGCGCGCACTGTCCCAGCGCGCATAGGGCATCGGCAATGAACGCTTCATGCCGAGGCGCAGCGCGCGATCCAGCGCCACCCAGCACATCAGGCGCGAGTGGAGAAAATGTTCCGGCTCGCCACGCATCTCCCAGATACCGGCGTCAGGCTGGTTCCAGTTGTCGCACACCATATCGATCATCTGCGAAACGTGCTGCCAGCCGCGTTCCGAAATCGCTTCGCCATACTTGTTCGCCAGATAGACCGCATCCATCAGCTCGCCGTAGCCGGAGAGATTCAGCAGTTCAATTTCGTGCAGCTCCGTGCCGCTGTCGAGGCGATACATCACCTGTAGACGCATCTCGTCGTGATGGCTGTTCTCGACGTAGCGCCCGACCCAGTGGGTGAAGTGTTTGGCTTCATCAACATAGCCGAGGCGCATCAGCGCATACATGCTGAAAGAGGCGTCGCGGATCCAGGAGGCGCGGTAATCCCAGTTGCGCACGTCTTCCCACTCTGGTGCCAGCGAAAAAAGGCCTGCATTATCGCTGTCGAGCAGGGCGGCAAACACCGACGGACTGTCCAGCTCCGGCCAGCAGAGATAATCGATGGTGCCGTCATTGGCGATAAGCGCGCAGGTAAGTAAATCGCCAATGATGGCGTGATCTTCAATTGGGCGTTTTATCTTGCTCATCCTTCTCTCCGTTGCGGGAATAGCTCTAACTATAGACAAAGGGGCACCAGAGGCCGCGCTTGGACAAAACCGGATTACTTCTATACTTCACTTTACCCGACATCCTGAGGAGACAATGATGACCACATCCAGACCAAAGTAGCCGTTGTGACCGCATCCGATTCCGGCATTGGCCGCGCCAGCGCGCTGATGCTGGCGGAGCTTGGCTACGATCTTGGTATCACCTAGCGTTCTGACGAAGAGGGCGCGAAAGAGACGGCGCGCCTGGTGCGCGATAAAGGCCAACGCGCCGAAATCATTCATCTCGACCTCGCCGATCCGCAGGAGGGCGGCCGTTGGCCCTCTGAACTTATCTCGCGGCTCGGCCATATTGATGCGCTGGTGAATAACGCCGGGGCCAACGCCAAATCGGAATTTCTCGACACGCCCTTTGATGAGTGGCGCAAAGTATTCAGCGTAGATGTCGACGGTGCCTTTGTCTGCGGCCAGATTGCCGTACGCAAATGGTGGAGCAGGGCGATGGCGGACGCATCATCAATATTACTTCAGTGCACGAACATACGCCGTTGCCTACACGGCAGCCAAACACGCGATGGGTGGCCTGACCAAATCGATGGCCATCAACCTGATCAAACATAATATTCTGGTTAACTCGGTTGCGCTTGGCGCGATCGCCACGCCAATGAACAATATGGGCGACGGCGATGCGCAGAAGATTAAGACGCCGGAAATTCCTATTGGGCGGCCTGGCGACGTGCGGGAGATCGCCAGCCTAGTGGCGTGGCTCTGCTCGGAGTGGGCCAGCTACACCACCGGCCAGTCTTTCATCGTCGATGGTGGCTTTATGCTGGCCAATTCGCAGTTATATTGTGGGAAAGATATTTAACCGGCGCGGCAAGTGTTCCAGCGACGGATCACCTAGGCAGCAGAAAGGCGAATACCGCCGCCGCCGCCAGCCACAGAATATGTTTCAGGTGCTGGTCGAGTTTGTGCAGCCAGGGCGCAATAATACCGCCGGCGAAATAACCCAGGGCGACAAAGATTGTCGCCCAAATCGCCGCGCCGATAATGTTAAGCAGCAGAAACTTCATTGGCTTCAGACGGCTGGCCCCGATAATAATCGGGCCAATGATGCGGAACCCATACATAAAGCGCACGCCGATAACAAACAGGCTGGGATGACGCTGGATCAGCCGGTTGGCCTTGACCACTTTATCCTGATGTTTTTTCAGCTTGCGCAGGATCTTTGTACCGTAGCGGCGGCCAATCCAGTAAAGCAGCTCATCGCCAATAATCCCGCCCGCCATCGCCGCCAGCACCACGCCAGCAAAGTTCAGTAACTCTTCATGCGCCGCCACACCGCCCAGCAGCGTAAAGGTTTCCCCTTCGGCAATACAGCCAATCAGCAGCGCCAGATAGCCGTACTGCGTAATTAATCCGTTGATATCGAAATGCAAAAGTAAACTCCCTTCTATACCGCATCGCCCGATCCTTCCGGTGGGCTTAGCGCCTGGCGACAATTTTATAGTGATTGCCGACGCGCTGGCTACAAAAGCAGTAACGGCGTTTATACTTGAGGGGATGCTGCCTGGAAGGTCAGCTGCAAGGATTCAGGGCAGCCTGTCGCATCAGTGAGGTGATTATATGAATCATGTCTGGGGTCTTATGGCGCATCCCGATCGGGAGATGCGTGACATCAAGCAAGAAAACGAAAGCGTTTCGCACCATTACACCCATCACGTTCTGCTTATGGCGGCGATCCCGGTGATCTGCGCCTTTATTGGCACGACGCAGCTGGGCTGGAACTTGGGCGAAGGGCAGTATATCCAACTCAACCTAGTTACCGGGATCGCTCTCGGCGTCTTGTTTTACCTGATTATTTTAGGCGGCGTGGCGGTGATGGGCCGCGTCATTCACTGGATGGCGCGTGACTACCCGCAGCGCTCAAGCATCCAGCGCTGTACGGTGTTCGCTGGCTATGTCGCCACGCCGCTGTTCTTGAGCGGCATTGTGGCGCTCTATCCGCTGGTCTGGCTCTGCGTGCTGATCAGCGCGCTGGCGCTGGTCTATACCGGCTATCTGCTCTATATCGGCATTCCGCTGTTCCTCAATATCGACCGGGATCAAAGCCTGCGCTTTTCCGGCTCGACGCTGGCGATTGGCGTGCTGGTATTTGAGGTGCTGCTGGCGCTGACCGTGGTGCTGTGGGGATATGGACCACGGCTGTTTTAGAGTGATGTCTCGCAGCGGGATACGCTAGCCCGAACCATAAAAGCCCTGCGACGTTGCTGTCGTGGTTTTTTTTTAACGCCCGGAAACATTCTTGCCCGGCAGCCGGAGGCTTCGAACAGGCGGCGCGCGTCGGCGTTAAAGCTCGCAGGTGTGTCGGCATCAACGTGCCGCAAGCGTTCAGCATAGTCGGGATCGGAGGCGTGGCGTCCGTCGTGCTGCACATCTTCCGCACGCCAGCGCTCGTCATCGAGGCGTCCCAGCATCTCTTCCGGCGACACGCCTAAATCGATGCCAAGATGGTTCACCAGCTTCAGCTTGCCCGTTTCATCCACTTGGGCAAACAGCGCCATCTCGCTGTAGGCTGGACCACGCTTAATCAGCGAGCCACCGGAGTTATTACAGATGCCGCACAGCACTGACGCGCAGATACAGGAGGAGCCGATCACCGAATGGGGTTCGCGGTTGAGCGGCTTCAGGGTTTTCTCCAGCTGGTAAAGGGTACTGCCGGGAAACGCCAGCACCTGCCTGCCGTCATCAATGAGCTGTAACTTATCGAGACGCAGCGTACTGATAATCACCACCAGACGGTCGTAATCGCTGCCGCTGGGCGTTGAGCCTTCCGTCAGGCCGGTATTGGCCGCCTGCATCAGGATAATGGCGTCGGCGCTGACCAGCGTTTGCAGCACGCGCCACAGCTCCAGCAGCATACTAGGAAAAATCACCGCCAGCGCATCTCCTTCGCCAGAGCGAAAGCCTTTGCGATAGCGCGCAGTCTGTTCTGTATCGGTTAACAAATGGGAAGCACCGACGAGGCGGCGGAGATCGGCGAGTAAAGCTGAGTGGATCATGTGCAACTCCCTTTTCATTACATGGCGCCCTTACTGTAGCACGTCAGCAACAAGCGGGAGGCAGTGTGACGCTAACGGCTACCTGCTATCCTCAACTTGTGGCACACTGCCGCCTGTTTATTCGATATTGCGCAGTCACTTAAGAGAACCCGAACTGATGAAATGGATTTACTCTGTTAGTCTCGCTGTCTCCCTCGCTCTGCAACCCGCACTGGCTGAAGAGTTGATTGGTCCCCACCCGATGAACGAGCAGGCGCGCGACGCCTTCGTTAGCCAACTTCTGACCCAGATGACGCTGGACGAGAAAATCGGCCAGCTCAGGCTGATTAGCGTGGGGCCGGATACCCCAAAAGAGGAGATTCGCGACATGATCCAAAACGGTCAGGTCGGCGCGATTTTCAATACCGTGACGCGACAGGATATTCGCGCCATGCAGGATCAGGTGATGCAGCTCAGCCGCCTGAAAATTCCGCTGTTCTTTGCCTACGACGTGGTGCACGGCCAGCGCACTATTTTCCCCATTCCGCTGGCGCTGGCCGCCAGCTGGGATCTGGACGCAGTCAGCGAAGTCGGGCGCGTCTCGGCGTATGAAGCCGCTGATGACGGCCTGAATATGACCTGGGCACCAATGGTCGACGTCAGCCGGGAACCGCGCTGGGGCCGCCTCTCTGAAGGATTTGGTGAAGACACCTTGCTCTCCTCACAGATGGGCAGCACCATGGTGAAGGCGATGCAGGGCAAAAGCGCTGCCGATCGCTACTCGGTGATGACCAGCGTGAAGCACTTTGCGGCCTACGGCGGCATTGAGGGCGGACGTGATTACAACACCGTTGATATGAGCTCGCAGCGCCTGTTCCAGGACTATCTGCCGCCCTATAAAGCGTCGCTGGACGCGGGCAGCGGTGGCGTGATGGTGGCGCTTAACTCGCTGAACGGCGTGCCTGCCACGGCGGACAGCTGGCTGCTGAAAAAAGTGCTGCGCGACGACTGGAAATTCAAAGGCATCACCATCAGCGATCACGGCGCAATCAAAGAACTGCTCAAGCACGGCGTGGCGAGCGAACCGCATGATGCGGTGCGCGTGGCGATCAAGTCGGGCATTGATATGAGTATGAGCGACGAGTACTACAGCAAATATCTGCCTGATCTGGTGAAGAGCGGGGCGGTGACAAAGGCGGAGATCGACGCCGCCGCGCGCCACGTACTCAACGTCAAATATGATATGGGCCTGTTTAACGATCCCTATAGCCACCTCGGGGCGAAAGAGAGCGATCCGCAGGATACCAATGCGGAAAGCCGCCTGCACCGCGCCGAAGCACGCGACGTGGCGCGTAAGAGCATTGTGCTGCTGAAAAACCGTCTTGAAACGCTGCCGCTGAAGCGTTCAGGCACCATTGCGCTGGTCGGGCCGCTGGCCGACAGCCAGCGCGACATCATGGGAAGCTGGTCAGCTGCGAGCGTGGCGAAGCAGTCGGTAAGCCTGCTTCAGGGGATGCGTGAAGCGACCGCAGGCAAAGCGACGCTGCTCTACGCGAAAGGGGCCAATGTCAGCGACAACAAAGGCATCCAGGATTTCCTCAATCTTTACGAGCAGGCGGTCTCCGTTGATCCGCGCACGCCGCAGGCGATGATTGACGAAGCGGTAGAAAAGGCGAAGCAGTCTGATGTGGTGGTCGCGGCGGTTGGCGAGGCGCAGGGCATGGCGCATGAGGCCTCCAGCCGCAGCGAGCTGAGCATCCCGGCTAGCCAACAGAAGCTGCTGGCGGCGCTGAAGGCCACCGGTAAACCTCTGGTGATTGTGCTGATGAATGGTCGCCCGCTGACGCTGGTCAATGAGGACCGTATTGCGGACGCGCTGGTGGAGACCTGGTTCAGCGGCACGGAGGGCGGCAATGCGATTGCCGACGTGCTGTTCGGCGACTATAACCCGTCGGGCAAGCTGCCAATGACTTTCCCACGTTCGGTCGGCCAGATCCCGCTCTACTACAACCATCTGCCGACGGGCCGTCCTTACAACTTTGCCAAACCGAACAAATACACGTCGCACTACTATGACGCGGTAAACGGCCTGCTGTATCCGTTTGGCTACGGTCTGAGCTATACGCAGTTCAGCGTCTCGCCGGTGAAAATGTCGGCACCAACCATGCCGCACGACGGCACGGTAGACGCCAGCGTCACGGTGACCAATACTGGCGATCGCGATGGTGCGACTGTGGTACAGATGTATCTTAACGATCCGGTGGCGTCCGTGAGCCGCCCGGTGCGCGAGCTGCGCGGCTTTAAGCGTATTATGCTGAAAGCAGGCGAGTCGCAGTCGGTAAGCTTTAAGATTGACGCAGATGCGCTGAAGTTCTGGAACCAGCAGATGCAGCAGGTCGCGGAGCCGGGCAAGTTCAATGTGATGATCGGGCTTGACTCTGTCCGCACGCAGAACGCACAGTTCAACTATCAGTAATCATGCGTTACGCCGTTCTCCCGGGCAACGTGCCGGGAGAACGGAACAAATGCTTAACCCCGCCATACTGCTATGAACACAATCCGCAATCGTATCCAGAACTAGGTTTTCCGCGTCAACGGGCTGGCGCTTAATGAGTTCGATATTTCACAGCCGCCCGGCGATCCCGGCCTGTTTGGCCCGGACAGCGTCATCTGGCGCGTGCACGGTGACTTTCCCTCTATGCTGTGCGGCGGCATCAGCGCCTTGCTGCTGCAAATGTTGCATCCTTCCGCGCTGGCGGGCGTCTGGGACTACTCGAACTTTCGGCAAGATATGCTGCGCCGCACCAGCCAGTTCATCGCAGTCACTACCTTTGGCAATCGCCATGATGCGAACCTGCTGATTGAGCGGGTTAGAAACATCCATCTGCGCGTCAGCGGCGTTGATAATTATGGGCAGCCCTACGCCGCCAGCGATCCGCATCTGCTGACCTGGGTGCACGTCGCTGAAACCAGCGCCTTTCTTGCCTCTCATCTGCGCTTTAAAAATCCGCAACTCAGCCTGGCAGAGCAGGCGTTATTACTAGGAGGCAGCGCAGAAAGCCTCGGCTCGCTGGCCATAATTGGCCTGAGCGGTTTTAATACAGCCTGTGTGATCTAGGGCGGGCTGCTGGCGATTGTCAGCGATCGCCTGTTTGAGCGCCTGCAGCGCTGGCTTAGCGTGAGTGCAGAATAAGGGTGTAGCCGACCAGCATCAAGCCACCGGTGCCGCCGACGGCCATGATGAAAAACAGCGTTGCGAAGAAGATTTTTTGCCAGTTCATGCGAAAACCTGATTGAAGCCCGAAAGCCGGGGATGATAACGCGGGCAGGGCAAGGCGAAAAGGGCCCTGCGTGCGTTTTAATAGCGCGTTTCGTGCGCGCGAATTGAAAAGCCCTGTTCCTGCCAGTGCGTCAGCTGCTCCTGCTGACGGCGCGTCAGTTTCTTGCCGGTCCAGACAAAGATAGTCTGACCCGGGAAGAGTTCAGGGCGCGGCAGATCTAGCGGCTCCGCCAGTACGTCCAGCCGCCAGCCATCCTGCGACAGGCGCCAGGCTTCCAGCCAGATACGGGTGCGATCCTCTACTGCCCAGCCTAGAATAAGCGCGTCTTTACACGCTTTTTTACGGCTGGCAGCAAGGCAGAAAGCAACGTAATCAATCAGCGCGCCATCCAGCAGGCTTCTCATCAAGCGCGCGGTATTCTGATCCAGCCCCAGCTTCTGCCGAACCGGCATAATCACATGGTCAATAAGCGCATCCACCGGATTTTCACGACCCAGCGAGGCGATTTTGGCACGCAGCTTCGAAGGTTTGACGTGGCGTAACACGCTCATCAACTCTTCCTGCAGATTAACCCAGCCATCATGAACATTAACGTTTTCGCCTTCGAGCAGCGCCTTGACTTTGCCCACCGGCACGCCGCTCTCAATCCAGCGTTTGATTTCTTCAATGCGCTGGACATCCTCGTCATCAAACTGACGATGTCCACCCTCGGATCGTTGCGGCTTTAACAAGCCATAACGTCGTTGCCACGCGCGCAGCGTGACTGGATTTATTCCACAGCGTTCGGCAACGTCACCGATACTGTAAAAGGCCATAACTTCCCCAAACTTCTGACCGCGATCAGATTACCTTAACCAACGCGATCAACTTGTACAAATGTTTTTAAAGTGTACAAGTTGACGATGCGTCTAATTTTACGCTTAATCTCATATATGAGAATTTATTCCCACATTTGAGAGGAAAACAGTTACTGATAACGGAGACCGAACAACGACTGGCGGCTCGTCTTGCCGAGCTACGGACTCAGCGCGGCTGGTCACTGGATGAACTAGCCACGGCAACTAACATCAGCCGGGCTTCATTGTCGCGTATTGAACGCGGCGAAACCAGCCCTACGGCCACGTTATTGAATCGTTTATGTGTCGCTTACGGTCTTACCATGTCACGTCTGTTAAGTGAATTAGAAGAGGGCACCGATCTGCTGCTAACGCAGCAGCAGCCAGTATGGCGCGATAAAGTCAGCGGCTTTGTGCGGCGTAGCCTGTCGCCGCCCGCCACCTATTTTCGCGCTGAGCTGATCGAGGGGCAGCTGCGTCCCGGTGCGCGTATTGATTATGACGCGCCGCCTGTCCAGGGGCTGGAGCAGCATATCTGGCTACAGGAATGCGGGCTCACTGTCACCATGGATGGGCAGAGTTGGTCCCTGCACACGGGCGATTGCCTGCGTTTTCACCTGACGGGACGTTCCTCATTTGCCGCGCATCTCACCGACGGTGCGCGCTATCTACTGGTGGTAGCAAACCATGACGGAATACAAACAGGCAGATGCCGCGCAGGCACATCAGCTTTTAGTACAGCTCAGCGATCTGTTGCAGGCGTGCGTGGCGGACGGTGCCAGCATCGGCTTTATCGATCCGCAGGATCGGCAGGCGACCGAGCGTTTCTGGCGCGATCGTGTAGCAAACCTTAATCGATGACGAGGCCGTTAGCGGCACGCAAGAGGAGCAGACGCAGTGCGTGCGGCTGGAAAAATCACTTTGCAGCTACACGCCTGGGACGGCCTGCGCGATCACAGCGAAGATAACATCAGCGACAGCCTGTGGCAGCGTCTCTCTACCGATAAGGCAAGCGGTCTTGGCGCGCACTGTCGCTGGTATCGTGAGTGTCCGTTTTTCATTGCGCGCCGTGAGATCGAACAGGTCGATGTGGTGGTGGCTAACCATGCACTGGTGATGGCGGCGATGGAGAACGAGTCGGTACTGCCGCCGCCAAAACATCTAATGCTGGTGCTGGACTAAGGGCACCATTTGCCGGAAGTGGCACGCGACGCGCTGGAGATGAGCGCAGACATTACGCCAGGCTGGAGCAGCCTGCAGCTCGACCTGTTTGTGCGGCTGGTCGAAGGCATCATGACGCAGATGCTGCCAAAGTCACCGCCGCCGCTGAGCAACCCTGAACGCCTTAAGGCCCACTGCGAAGAACTGCCGAGCTGCTGACTATCCTGAGCTAGGCGCTCAATCCGCTGCTGCCCGCCGATAATCAACCCGGCGAGTTTCGCTTTGTGTTGGGTGAGCTGCCAGAACTGCGGCTAACTATGCTGGTGCAGGGCGATCAGCCGCGCTCGCGCTTGGTTGACCTGCACCGTAAACGGGTGGCGAAGGGGGAAACCAGCATTTTGATTGGCCTGCAGTCGTTCGCTGAAGGGCTGGATTTAAAGGGCGATCTGCTGAGTCAGGTGCATATTCATCAAATCGCTTTTCCGCCGATGGCGAAGCAGCTCTCGCTGCGCTGGCATATGGGTGTGCGCAGCAGTGCGCATACGTTGGTGAAGCTGGCGACCCCGTTTGGCGAGCGTGAAGCGCTGCGCCTCTCCAGCGTATCGCATCCGGAATATGTGCCCCGCGTTGCCCGCTTTTTTAGCGATATTGATGCGCCCGCTATTTTGCTAAACGGTACGGAAGGGGAAGTCTACGCGAATCCGCTGCGCTGCCCGGCAATCAGCTTTATCCCCGGTGCGGGGCGCGAAGCGGAAGTGTGGGTCGAGCGTTAGTCGGAAGTGGCACTTGAACTGCCTGCCGATAAATCGGCGGAGGTGGTGGTGGCGCGCTGGACGGAGGCAGTGCTAAGCGGAGAACGTGCGCTGCCGCAGGCGCTGCGTCTGCAAATCGCCTGCTGTCTGCACGCCAGCGGAAAGAGCGAGTCGCTGGAGGGTGCACTGACGCGCCTGAGCGAGGCGGGGTTTTAATCTACTGCGGCAGCGCCTGTTCAACCAGGCGTTGCCAGAACTTAACGCCCAGCGGGATCAGCGCGTCGTTAAAGTCATATTTGGCGTTATGCAGCGGCGCGGAAGGCGTCGCGCCATCTGCGCCGAGCCAAAAGTAAGCACCGGGGCAGACGTCGAGCATACAGGCAAAATCTTCCGACGCCATGGAAGGATTGACCTGCCAGTGAACCTGATCCTCACCCAGCATCTGCTGCGCCACAGTGCGCACCTGCTCAGCCGGTCCGTCATGGTTAGCAGTAACCGGATAGCCGGGGAACCAGTGGATAGCGCCGCTGACGCCGAACGAGCGCGGCAGGGTAGTGACAAACTCTTCAATCAGACCGCGTACCTTGTTGCGTACGTCGGTCTGCAAACATCGCACCGTACCACGCAGCGTCAGCGTTTCCGGAATGACGTTAATCGCCTCACCGCCGTGGATCTGCGTGACGCTGACTACCGCTGAGGCCAGCGGTGACAAGCGGCGTGACGGGATAGTCTGTAGCGCCAGGATCAGTTCGGCAGCCACTACCATCGGATCGGCACCGCTCTCCGGCATCGCAGCGTGGCAGCTCTTGCCGCTGAGGGTAGTTTCAAACGAGTCGAGTGACGCCATCATTGCGCCGGAATTGACTGCCAGCGATCCCACCGGCATGCCCGGCCAGTTATGCAGTGCGTAAACGGCATCTACAGGGAAGCGCTGGAACAGGCCCTCTTCAACCATTTTGCGTGCGCCGCCGAGGTTCTCTTCGGCAGGCTGAAAGATAAAATGCACCGTGCCGCTAAACTGGCGCGTGGCTGCCAGCTGGTGCGCCGCCGCCAGCAGCATAGCGGTGTGTCCGTCATGACCGCAGGCGTGCATCACGCCTTGACGCGTCGAGCGCCACTGTAGGCTGCCTTTCTCGGTAATGGGCAGCGCATCCATATCGGCGCGCAGCCCAATGACTGGCCCTTCGCCATTGCGCAGCGTGCCGACCACGCCTGTACCTGCCAGCCCGCGATGCACCTGTAGCCCAGCCAGTTCCAGCTCCTGCGCGACCAGATCGCTGGTTTTGTGCTCCTGATAACCGAGTTCCGGTTTGCGGTGCAGCTGATGACGCCAGTGTTGGGTTTTGTCGAGCAGGGCAGGGGATAAAGTCATGCGGAATCGCGCTCCTGGTAATGATGAGTCTCCACTGTAGTGGCAAGCCGCAGGCGCGTCTATCTTCACAACCGTGAATTTGGCTATAGGTCAGAACCAAAGTGAATAAGGACATTAAACTGGCTGCGTTCGGGGCATGATAGCGGCTTAGCGGGCGTTTTGCCCACCGTGCAGGTGGGCTGGTGCTATCGAACCAGGCTGCTGAAAGAGCGCAACGACAGTAAATGGACTGGTTAACGGGCAGGTTTACCTGCCCGTTCTGGCATATCTCACTTTACCATCGGCAAATTCAGCCCATGCTGGGCCGCGCAGGCCTGCGCGCGCTCATATCCAGCATCAGCATGGCGCATTACGCCCGTGGCGGGATCGTTCCACAACACACGGCTTAGACGCTGATCGGCCTGTTCGCTGCCGTCGCAGACGATGACTACGCCTGCATGCTGCGAAAAGCCCATGCCGACCCCGCCGCCGTGATGCAGGCTCACCTAGGTTGCGCCGCCTGCGGTATTCAGCAGGGCATTCAGCAGTGGCCAGTCGGACACAGCATCGGAACCATCTTTCATCGACTCAGTCTCGCGGTTTGGCGAGGCGACAGAGCCACAGTCAAGGTGGTCGCGGCCAATCACCACTGGCGCTTTCAGCTCGCCGTTGCGAACCATCTCGTTGAACGCCAGCCGGGCCAGATGCCGCTCGCCCAGCACCAGCCAGCAGATACGCGCAGGCAACCGCTGGAAGGCGATGCGCTCCTGCGCCATATCGAGCCAGCGATGCAGGCTCTTATGCTGCGGGAACAGCTCCTTGAGTTTTCGGTTTTATAGATATCCGCTGGGTCGCATTATCGGGCGTTCCAGCGGAACGGGCCTTTGCCCTAGCAGAACAGTGGGCGAATATAGGAAAATCAAAGGCATTTGCCTCGCCTTCATCCAGCGCCACCTGGCGGATATTGTTGCCATAATCCACCGTCGGGATGCCCATGTGATGAAAGTCGAGCATCGCCTGTACATGCACGGTCATTGAAGCTCGCGCTGCTTTTTCCACCTCTTTTGGATTGCTGGTACGTTCAGACTGCCAGCGCGCCACGTCCCAGCCGGCTGTCAGATAGCCGTTCACGGGATCGTGCGCCGAGGTTTGATCGGTGACGATATCCGGCTTCGGACCGCCCGCGCGGGCGCGTTTCACAAATTCCGGCAGAATCTCGGCGGCGTTGCCCAGCAGACCGGCGGAGATCGCCTGCTTCGCCCGGGTAGCGTCTTCAATCAGCTTCAGCGCATCGTCCAGCGTGTAGGCTTTATGATCGACATAGCGGGTGCGCAGACGGAAATCGATGCGCGACTCCTGACACTCAATCGCCAGCACGCCCGCCAGCGGCTGCGCGCCGCCCAGACCGGCGGTCAGGATCCAGCGTCCAGCCAGATCGCCGTTGTAGTGCTGGCGACCCGCCTCGACGAAGGTTTCGTAGGTGCCCTGCACGCCGATATAGATCCAGGAGCCTGCGGTCATCTGGCCGTATATCATCAGACCGGCATTATCCAGTTCATGGAAGTGATCCCAGTTGGCCCAGTGCGGTACTAGGTTGGAGTTGGCCAGCAGTACGCGCGGCGCATCGGCGTGGGTGCGGAAAACGCCCACCGGCTTGCCCGACTGGATCAGCAGCGTTTCGTCGGGTTGCAACAACTCCAGCGAGCGCAGGATCGCCTCATGCGCGCCTTCATCGAGCGTCAGCGTGACGCCGCACTGATACACCCTGCGCAGCGCGGCAAGATACACTTCACCGGGAACCAGGCGCAAAGCCTGAACCGAACCTGACATAGTCTACTCCTGTCTATACAAGCTAAGCGCGTGAAGCAAAAGCTTGAGTTGTTCTCGCCCTAGCAGCGAATAAAACCGAGTGAAACACAAGTGTCTAATCTTGTCTATACAACTGGCAAGCTATAAGCAATTGCTATGCCGGCGCGATCACAAATTGCGTTTTCCGACAGCGCTATGGCGGCACAGAGCTGGCCGTTAGGATGTATATACATTCACACCATGAGACAGTAAACTTTAGGCATTATTGTGATAATAAAATGGACATGGTCGAGCATTCGGCAATAGCACAACTAGCGGCCGCGATGAGCGATGAGCCGGCCCCCGATCTACCAGCGCGTGAAACAGGCGATTATCAGCCAGATCCGCGCCGGCAGCTGGAAGGATAACCAGCGCGTGCCGTCCGAAAGCGCGCTGGTTAATGAGCTGGGCGTCAGCCGCATGACCATTAACCGTGCGCTGCGCGAACTGACCAGCGAAGGTTTTCTGGTGCGTATGCAGGGCGTCGGTACCTTTGTCGCGGAGATTAAGGGTTACACGGCAATGCTCGAAGTGCATAACATCGCGGACGAGATTGCCCAGCGCGGGCAACAGCACCGCTGCTAGGTCCTCGCGATCGGCCAGAATAAAGCCGATCCGGAACAGGCGGCGGTACTCGGTTTAAGTACCGGCCAGACTATTTTTCATTCGCTGATTGTGCACTACGAGGACGATCTGCCGGTGCAGCTGGAGGATCGCCTGGTCAACCCGCTGGTGGCCCCTGATTATCTTAGCCAGGATTACCACCAGTTCACTCCTTACACCTATCTGATGCAGGTCGCACCGCTGACCGCAGGCGAGCATATTGTCGAGGCGGTGCTGCCGAATGCGCGCCAGCGTAAATACCTGTCGCTCTATGAGCATGAACCCTGCTTGCTGATCCGGCGTCAGACCTGGAGCGACACCAAAATCGTGACCTACGCGCGGCTGCTCTATCTAGGATCGCGCTATAAGCTGCTGGGCCGCTTTAAAGGACACGGCTGAGGCGCGTCAGCAGCTGCTGCGTCTCCTCATCTAGCCACCAGAACCCCTCAGCGGCGCATAACCTTTCGCCGCTCGCCACCTGCCACTCACCGGTAATCACCTAGGCGACGCCGTGCAGGCTGGTTTCGGCCTGAGTCGTTACCGCTACCTGCGCCTCCCAACTATCGCGCCGCGTCATGATATTGAAATCTTCACTTTCGCCGTGCAGCGTGGCATGGATGGCCCATTCGCCGGGAAACGGCCAGGGCTTCAGCGGCAGTAGCTCATGCGTGAGGGCGTCATGACTCAACCGCACATTGCCGCCGCGCAGCAGGGTAATCACCCGATCCACGCCGGTGAAACGGGAAAACGCACCATCGCTGGCAATGGTCGCGATGCTGGCGCGCCAGGCGAAATCCGCTGCGCCCGGCGGATAGCTGATGATTTCACGCGTCTCACCACCGCCGTTACGCCAGCGGCTAACCGGTAAGTCGGCATAGCGGAAGTGCGTTCTCTTTCAGCGTCTTGAGCGCGCCATTCACTTTCTCGCGCAGCTCATCGCTGCCTTTCGGGAAGGCAACACCGTACTGCTTCGCTTCGATAGAATCACTAACCGCTTTAAAGCGGCCTTTGCCTGCGGTGTTGATGAAGTAAAGAATGTTCGGGGTATCGTGCAGTACCGCGTCGGCACGGTTGGTGCCCAGTTCCATGTAGGCATTGTCGATATTCGGGAACTGGCGCAGGTCCTTAGATTTAATGTTCGCTTTAGCGTAATCCACCGAGCCTGTACCGCTCTTCACCGAGACCACTTTGCCGTTCAGATCGTTGATGCTTTTATGTCGTTTTCGTTGTTACGCACCATCACCAGCAGACTGCTTTTGTAGTAACCGTCAGAAAACTCAATGGCTTTTTTACGCTCGTCGGTAATGGTGATGCCAGCCAGCGCCAGATCTATGTTGCGCGTTTGCAGTGCAGGAATAATACGGCTGAAGTCCATTGGCTTCAGGGTGTAGTTCAGCTTCAGCTCTTTTGCGATGGCGTTCCACAGGTCAACATCAAAGCCCACATATTTGTCGCCCTGCTTGAATTCAAAGGGAACAAAAGCAGTGTCAGTAGCGACAATGAGTTTTTTTTCTGCTGCAACGGAAGAAAGGGAGAAGGCTAGCGCCAGTGCGGCCACAGAGACTTTAAACAGTGACTTCATCATTTTTCCTTATTACCCGGCTTATGAGGGTGTGTTCTTTGAAAAAATTATGCCAACTTTTCATTTTGCTCAAAATCAGCAGGTTAAACTTAAAAGCTGACACGATTTTGCAGCGGCAAAACGGTTTGCACCAAAATGGTGCGAATAGCATTTTTGGTGCAATCCACCTTTGCATGCGGGGACAAGGGTGTGAAGATAGGGAGCGCAGAAATGTTATTAAGGTCAAAAATAGTAATTTTCTTGTTAAGCAGACACAAAAAGAGGCGGGTTTCACCGCCTGTAACGCTATTCATTCAGCTTTATTCGATATTAGATTCGATAAACCACAGGAACTTGTCCAGATCGCGAGACGCGGCGGTAAAGATATCTGCGGTGTATTCATCTTTAACTTCAGAGATCGCTTTACGGGTGTCGTTCGCCACGATGGCGTAACGGTCAGCCAGTGCTTTCAGGTGATCCTGAACGCTGTGAATATTCAGCGGATAGCTCTGCAGTGGCGTTTTATCATTAACAACCTGGGTGGTACCCAATGCTACACCGCCTAGCTGCACGACACGTTCTGCAATAGTGTCCTGATGATCGGTAATGGTGGTGCGGAAACCGTCCAGCATTTCATGTACGCCGATGAAGTTTGAGTCGCGCATATTCCAGTGCGCCTGCTTGGTGATCAGCGACAGATCGATAAATTCCACCACCAGACGGTTGAGGACCTCAATGGTAGCTTTTTTCTCGTAGTCAGCTACATCGTTACGGGTGTAAAGCAGATCGGAAGAGTTATTTTTAACCAGTTTTGCGGTACTCATTGTATGAATCCTCTCTTTGGTAGTTGTCCTAATCAAGCACGGGAATAAGTATAGCAGCGCTTTCTCTGTTTGCAGGATTGAACTTAACGATGAATGAAATAGATGGCATTTACGGATAAAGAGTAAGCGGGAATAAAGTCTTTTGCTTTGGATGACTATCAGTATTTAAAACATATCTCTTTGTACGAGCTATGTTTTTCAGGATGAAAATATTTAGTTTAATCAGAATGTTTCAGTATAATAATACTTATGTGTATAGCTGGTTAAAATAAAACACATTCTCAAGCGGGAGATATTATCCGCCTGCGTTATTCGCAGGCGGAATATGTTATTGCGGTGGTGGCGTGTTTAATTCAACTTCTTTCAGCTGGTTATTACGCGGCTTCAGCGTCAGTGTGGCACCGGCTGAGGCTAGGATAATCGCCACTAAGCCGAGACTTTGCTTTAACGACAGCGTTTCGCCCAGGAACAGAATGCCCGACAGAGCCGCAACGGCCGGTTCGAGGCTCATCAGCGTGCCAAAACGGCGGTTACGCTCAGTCAGGCTATCAGGGCGTAGCTAACAAAGCTAACGGTTTCAACCTGAAATACCGTTACGAAGACGGCTCTAACCCGCTGGGTTGGATCGGTTCTTTCACATACACCGAAAAAGATCGCACTGATTCTGGCGTGTACAACAAAGGCCAGTACTACGGTTTCACAGCTGGTCCTGCTTACCGTCTGAATGACTGGGCAAGCATCTACAGCGTTGTAGGTATCGGCTACGGTAAATTCCAGCAGAACGACACCGTTGTGCGTGACAAATCTGATTCAAGCGACGTAGGCTTCTCCTACGGTGCTGGTCTGCAGTTCAAACCGTACCAGCAGTTCGCTATCGACGTAGGTTACGAGCAGAGCCATATCCGTAACGTTGACGTTGGCACTTGGATCGCTGGCGTTGGTTACAGCTTCTAAGTTTTGCTTAGACCAGTTGCAGAAAAAACGGCCCTCAGTGGCCGTTTTTTTTGCCTTTTTCAGGCTAATAGCATGCTGGCGATAACAGGCGATAGCAGAAGACAAATAGCAAAACAGCCTTTGCAATAAGCGAAAGGCTGCTTAGAGGATGTGCGCGTTAACCGCGTCAGATAAGATTAGGGCAGCTGCGGGTGCTCTGTTTTTTGCCGAGCAGTTTTTCAACCAGCATCAGGCGCAGTGAAAACGGGGAGCGGCTCAGCAGGCATAGCCAGGATTTCAGCGCGCCGGATGAAGCCGGTTTTTCAGTTTGGAAGCATTTGCCACAGTCAAGGCAGCATTTCATTGTACTCATGTTGACCTCCCAATCAGTAACGTCGTAACAGCAGACAGAGCCGGCGATAAACAGGAGAAACAGCAGTAATAACATAAAGGATCTTGCACGATCGTCTCTCCATTGCCAGCGCGTTTGCCTACAATATCGACAAGTATAGCATTGGCTATATCCTGTAGCTAATGCTATTTACGAAAAATTTGAGCTTCCTAGTGCCCGGTTTACAATGAGCGCAGCAAATCCGTCTCGCTAAGCGGGCGCGGAGAATAATAAAGAGGAAGCTGAATGAGTCGTCGTGCCAAAAATGGGGTCTCCGCTCCGCAAGGGCCCCTGAAAGATATCGAAGAGCATGTCGAAGGATTTCGACAGGTACGCGAAGCGCATCGCCGCGAACTGATCGATGACTACGTTGAGTTGATCTCAGACTTAATCGAGGAGTTTGGCGAAGCGCGTCAGGTAGATATGGCGGCGCGTCTCGGCGTCTCGCAGCCTACCGTCGCCAAAATGTTAAAGCGCCTCAGCAGCGCCGGGCTGGTAGAGCAAGTGCCTTATCGAGGGGTGTTCCTGACCAGCGAAGGTGAAACGCTGGCAGCGGAGAGCCGCGCTCGTCATCACATTGTTGAAACCTTCCTGTTAGCGCTGGGTATCAGCCCGGAAACCGCACGCCGCGACTCCGAAGGCATTGAGCATCACGTCAGTGATGAAACCTTGGCCGTCTTCCAGAAATTTTACCAAAGCTGCAGTTAATTACCGGATTTTTTACTGCTGCTGGCAGATTTCCACTGGGCGGATCTGCTTGGCGCAGTTGACTGGCACACTATCGTTACGCTGACCGGCCTGCTGCTGTTAACGAAAGGGCTGCAGGCGAGCGGCTATTTTGACGTGCTGGGCGCGCGGTTAATCGGTCGTTTCCGCCACGAGCGCGCGCTGGCACTGTTTATGGTGCTGGCTGCGGCGCGGCTCTCGACCTTTCTTACTAATGACGTAGCGCTGTTTATTCTGGTGCCGCTGACTTTAAAGCTGCGTAAATTTTCGCGTTTGCCCTTATCAATATTAATTATCTTTGAAGCGCTGGCAGTTAACGCGGGCTCTTTGCTGACTCCGGTAGGCAACCCACAAAATATATTGCTATGGAGCCACCGCAAACCTAGTGTCGCGAGTTTTATCGCACAAATGGCACCGCTGGCGGCGTAGCTGCTGGCGCTGACATGGTTTAGCTTCAAACCGCGCGACATTCAAAAACATGGCAATGACGAAGAGCGTCAGTGGCAAAAGCCGCTGTTTGCTATCAGCGTGCTGCTCTAAGTGCTGTTTGTTGCCGCGCTTGAGTGGCATATGACCGGATGGGCGCTGCTGCTAATTGTTGGCTGTTATCTGCTGATGGCGCGCAAGGTGCTGATCAATATTGACTGGAGCGTGCTGGCGGTATTTATGGCCATGTTTATTGACGTCTATTTGCTGACGCATCTGCCTGTGGTGCAACACCACTTTGACGCCGTTTCTCGCCTTGGCGACGGCGCGGTTTACCTGCTGGGTATTGGTCTGTCACAGGTAATAAGCAATGTGCCCGCCACCATTCTGCTGTTACAAAAACTTCCGCCTTCTGAAGTGCTCGCCTGGGCGGTTAATATTGGTGGCTTTGGTCTGTTGCCTGGCTGGCTCGCCAACCTCATTGCACTGCGTATGGCGAAAGATCGCCGCGTCTGGTGGCAGTTCCACCTGTTCTCGTTGCCTTTGCTCGCCTAGTCGATGGCAAGCAGCTGGCTAATGCTTAAGCTGCTGCATTAATTTCCGTTGCGCTTATGCTCATGTTGCAGGATGTGCCCCTTTTGACGGGAAAGGTCAAGAAACGCTGGAAAATGTCAGTTTACCATCTACTGTTAATTTGACCTTTTATGCCCGGGAATTAGGGCGTTAGCCATGCGGAGCTAACTATGAGCGAGAATGAGAAACGCGAATCCTATCAGGATGATGCGAAGAACGCGCACGACCCTTCGAATGAGCAGTCTGAACAGAATAACGATGAACCTAAGCGCAAAAGACCCGGCAAAAAGCCGCTGATCATCCTCGCTGTTGTGGTAGTGATCATGCTGATTGTGGGTTTCTGGTTCTGGTTCAGTACGCGTAATGAAGAGACCACCAACGATGCCTTTACCGAAGGTGACGCGGTCACAATTGCGCCTAAAGCCTCTGGTTATGTGGTGAAGCTGCTGGTCAAGGATAACCAGCACGTGAAAAAAGGCGATCTGCTGGTTGAAATCGACCCGCGCGATACGCTTGCCCAGCGTGATCAGGCAAAAGCACAGCTTGGACTGGCCCAGGCGCAGCTGCATCAGGCACAGGCGCAGCTCGCCCTGTCGAAAGTGCAATATCCGGCGCAGCGCGATCAGGCGCTGGCGGACCAGGCGAAAGCGCGGGCGAACCTATTGAATGCCAAGGCGGATTATCGCCGTCAGCGCGGCGTTGACCCGCGCGCCACCAGCCAGCGCAACATTGATACCGCTGCGGCTCAGCTTCGCTCGGCGCAGGCGCAGTTGCAGAGCGCCAAAGCGCAGGTAGAGGTTGCCTTGCAGGTCGCACTGCAGATCCGCCAGCAGGAAACCAATGTTGAAGCACGTCAGCAGCAGGTCGCGCAGGCGCAGGCGCAGCTGAACACGGCAGAGCTGAACCTCTCTTACACGCAGGTACGCGCCCCATACGACGGTTTCGTCACTAAGCGTAACGTGCAGCTCGGCACGCTGGTGCAGGCAGGAAGTTCGCTGTTCTCGCTGGTATCACCGGAAATCTGGATTACCGCTAATTTCAAAGAGTCGCAGCTGGCACTGATGAATCCAGGCGATAAAGTGGCGATCAGCGTCGATGCCTGGCCCGATATGAAGCTGGAAGGGCACGTCGACAGCATCCAGATGGGTTCTGGCTCGCGCTTTTCTACTTTCCCGGCTGAAAACGCGACCGGCAACTACGTGAAGATCGTGCAGCGCGTTCCGGTGAAAATCGTTATCGATAAAGGGCTGGATCCTGACCATCCGCTGCCGCTCGGCCTGTCAGTTGAACCTAAGGTCATCGTGGAATGAGCCAGACACAGAGATGGCAACCCTCCAGCAACCCCTGGCTGGTGGCGGTAACCGTCACGCTGGCGGTGTTTATGGAGATTCTGGACACCACTATCGTTAACGTGGCGCTGCCCCATATTGCTGGTTCGCTCTCGTCCAGCTACGACGAATCCACCTGGGTGCTGACCTCTTATCTGGTGGCGAACTGCATTGTGCTGCCAATCTCCGCCTTTTTTAGCCGACTGTTTGGCCGCAAGCAGTTCTTCCTGATCTGCATCGTGATGTTTACCATCTGCTCGTTCCTGTGCGGCATTGCTACCGAGCTGTGGCAAATCATCCTGTTCCGCGTGCTGCAAGGCTTCTTCGGCGGCGGTTTGCAGCCGGTGCAGCAGTCGGTATTGCTTGACTACTTTAAGCCAGAAGATCGCGGCAAGGCGTTTGGCCTGTCGTCCATCGCCATTATCGTGGCGCCGGTTATTGGGCCGACGCTCGGCGGCTGGATCACCGATAACTACAGCTGGCGCTGGGTGTTCTTTATTAACATCCCGGTGGGCATTTTGACGGTGCTGGCGATCTACCAGCTGCTGGAAGATCCGCCGTGGGAGCGCAAGTGGGCGAAAGGGCGCTTGAATATCGACTATATCGGCATTGGCCTGATTACCTTGGGTCTGGGCTGTTTGCAGGTCTTTCTCGATCGCGGCGAAGATGAAGAGTGGTTCGCCTCACATTTTATCGTGCTGTTCGCCGTGCTGGCGCTGGTTGGCATCGTCGGCGCGGTTTACTGGCTGATGTATGCCCGTAAACCTGTGGTCGATATTCTGGTGATGAAGGACCGCAACTTCTGGGTATCGGGTCTGCTGATGGCAGTCATGGCGATGATCCTATACGGCAGCTCAGTGGTGCTGCCGCAGCTGGCGCAGCAGGATCTCGGCTATACTGCAACCTGGTCAGGGCTGGTGCTGTCGCCGGGCGCGATATTAATTGTCCTGACCATCCCGCTGGTCATCGCTCTGATGCCGCGCGTGCAGACGCGCTATATCATCGCTTTCGGCTTCACCTGCTTGGCGCTGGCGTTTATGTACTCGTCGACCCTGACGCCGGATGTCGATTTCAAAACCCTGGTGCTGATGCGCAGCGCGCAGTCGATTGGGCTGGGCTTCCTGTTCGTACCGCTGACCACCATCGCCTTTGTCACCATTCCGCAACGCCTTAATGCTGACGCCTCGGCGCTGTTTACCATGTTCCGTAACGTGGCTGGATCTATCGGCATCTCGCTGTCGGCGGCGGCGATCACCGAGCGCGAACAGGTGCGCTCGGCGCATATGGTGCACAACATGACGCCGCTCAACGAACAGTTCAATATTACCGTGCAGCACTGGGCACAGGCGATCCGCGACTTCACCTCAGCGGTAGGCGATTCCGCGACGCTGGCGACGGGCCAACTCTATCAGGAGATGATAGCGCAGTCGCGCATTCTGGCGTATATCGACGTCTTTTCGGGGCTGAGCATCGTTGCCCTGATCTTGATTCCATTTTGTTGGCTGCTTTCGCCGATTAAGAGCGAAGGCAGTGCAGGAGCACACTGACATGAAGGTTATCTTTACACGCCAGCTGGCAAAACCGCTCAGCCTGCTAACGTTGGCGCTCTGGCTGGCAGGCTGCGCCGTTGGGCCCGATTACGAAGCGCCAAAGCCGCAGCTGCCGGGCGGCTATCATCTGCTGGATGCGCAGCAGGCGTCAAAAACCCAGGCTGGGGCAATCAACTCACGCTGGTGGCAAACCTTTAACGATCCCCAACTCAACAGCCTGATCGACCGCGCGGTAGAAGGTAATCTAACGCTGCAACAGGCGGTGCTGCGCATCGCTGGTGCGCGTCAGGAGCTGACGCAGGCGCGTGGTGGCCTGTTTCCCAGCCTGAACGGCAGCGCAAAAGTGAAACGCCAGCAGTTGGGCCTAAAAGGGCTGCTTAAAGCGAATGGTGCTACTGACCAGCTTGACAGCGATACTGCCAGTCAGCTCAGTAGCTTGGAACAGCAGATCACACTCTATCAGGGCAGTTTTGACGCCAGCTGGGAGCTGGACCTGTGGGGCAAAGTACGGCGTGAGGTCGAATTAGCTGACGCACAAACCCAGGCGGCGATTGAACAGCGCAACGATGCGCTGGTCTCGCTGGAAGCGGAAGTGGCACGCGCTTATCTGCAACTGCGCGGCGCGCAGGCGACTGTGGCAACGCTGGAGCAGCAGATTGCGGTGTCACAGCAAAGCTGGGAGCTGACGCAGAGTCAGCAGCGCAACGGGCTGGCACCGCTGACCGACGTGGAGAATGCGCGTGCGCAGCTCAGTTCGCTCCAGGCGCAGCTGCCGCAGTACCAGTCGCAGGCACGCCAGGCGATGAACGGTCTGGCAGTGCTGCTGGGTAAAACGCCCGGCGCGCTGGATAATGAACTCTACATGCCGAAAGCGATGCCCGCGCTGCCGCAAATTGTGCCGGTGGGCATTCCTGCTACGCTGGCGCGGCGTCGCCCGGATATTCGCCAGGCTGAGGCAACGCTACATGCGCAGACCGCAAATATTGGCGTTTCCGTGGCCCAGCTTTTCCCCAGCCTGTCGCTGACTGGCCAGCTGGGCGTACGCAATACTGACGTCAGCTATCTCGATAACTGGAGCAGCCACTTCTATTCCGTTGGCCCTTCGCTGTCGATTCCCATTTTTCAGGGTGGTCGGCTGGTATCCAGCGTGAAACTGGCGCGTGCACAGCAGGCGAGCGCGGCGCTCGACTATCGCCAGACGGTGCTGACCGCGCTGCAGGATGTGGAGAACGCGCTGGTAAGCTATCGTGCCGATCAGGCTCGCGTCACGGCGCTGGATGAAACGACCGGTTCCCTGCAGCGCGCCTTTGATCTCGCCAGCGACAGCTATCGTCAGGGCATTTCGACCTTTATCGACGTGCTGGACGCACAGCGCCAGCTGGCGCAGGCGCAGGAACAGGCGACGCAGGCAAGTATGCAGAGCGCGCTAGACTTGGTGGCACTCTATAAAGCGCTGGGCGGCGGCTGGGTAACTTATCAGAACGTCAAGCTGCCGCAGTTCGATGTATTCGGCCCAGCGACCCCGGCAAGCTAAGTATCTACGCCTTTTTGGCTGCGATAACTGTCGCAGCCAAATCCTCTTCTGCATTCCCTTGGCTATTAATGAAACAAATATTCCTTTTTCAGTAGACTTTGCCGCTGCGTACAGGGATTAATTGCGGTTGGTAAAGCGTTAATAGCGATAGCTGTGATCAGGCATACAAATTTAAGCGGAACATATGACTTACCGCGCAAAATTAAAATTTTATATTTCATGTATGCGATAAAAGTAATCTATTTTCACTGGACACCTGCCTATCACCGGGAGATAAGATGTCCAGAGAACCCTACCTTACGCTGAATAAAGCCTCAGGGCCGAACAGCAATACCCGCACCGAACCTTTCGTTAAAGTTATCGCCGTGGTCGCCACGCTGGGCGGCCTGCTATTTGGTTACGATACTGGCGTGATCTCGGGTGCGCTGCTGTTTATGGGCCCGGAACTCAATTTGACGCCGTTTACCACTGGTCTGGTGACCAGCAGCCTGTTATTTGGCGCGGCGTTTGGCGCGCTCCTTTCCGGCAATTTCGCAGCCGCAGCCGGGCGGAAAAAAATAATTCTGGTTTTAGCCATTATCTTTGCCGTTGGCGCGTTGGGCACGTCGGTGGCACCGAATGTGGAATGGATGATTTTCTTCCGTCTGGTGCTGGGCGTCGCCGTGGGCGGCGCAGCGGCTACCGTACCTGTTTATATCGCGGAAATTGCCCCTGCAAACCGGCGCGGTCAGCTGGTGACGCTACAGGAACTGATGATTGTTTCCGGTCAGATGCTCGCCTATATCTCCAATGCCGGATTTAATGCCGCCCGGGGCGGTGAAACAACCTGGCGCTGGATGCTGGCCGTCGCGACATTGCCAGCGGTGCTGCTGTTCTTCGGCATGATGTTTATGCCGGATACACCGCGCTGGTATGCGATGAAGGGGCGTCTTGTCGAGGCGCGTAAGGTGCTGGAGCGTACCCGCGCCCGCCAGGATGTTGAATGGGAAATGACCGAGATCGAAGAGACGCTGGCGGAGGAAGATCAACAGCGCCCGCGCCCGCGCCTGCGCGAACTGCGTAAACCCAGGTTGTTTAAACTGTTTTTGATTGGCATGGGCATTGCCGTGATCCAGCAGCTCACTGGCGTCAATACCATCATGTACTACGCGCCTACTATGTTAAAGGCGGTGGGCATGGATGACAGCGCTGCGCTGTTCGCCACTATCGCCAATGGTGTCATCTCGGTGCTGATGACGTTTGTTGGCATCTGGCTATTGGGTAAAATTGGCCGACGTACTATGACCATGATTGGTCAGTTTGGCTGTACTGCCTGCCTGGTTTTTATCGGTGCCGTAACCTTCTTCATGCCTGAAACTATTAATGGCCAGCCTGACATGTGGCGCAGCTATATGGTACTGCTGGGGATGCTAATGTTTTTAAGCTTCCAGCAAGGCGCATTATCGCCGGTCACCTGGCTGCTGATGTCGGAAATATTCCCGACGCGTCTGCGCGGCATTTTTATGGGTGGGGCAGTATTTGCTATGTGGATAGCTAATTTTCTTATTTCTCTGATGTTCCCGGTTCTGCTGGCAAGCGTCGGGCTAGCGGGTGCGTTCTTTATCTTTGCGCTGTTGGGGATTGCGGGTGCGATATTTGTCATAAAATGCGTACCTGAAACCCGTAACCGTAGCCTGGAGCAAATTGAGCACTATCTGCATGAAAAACTCTCTGGCGATGAAGGCACCGTCAGAAAGCCGCTGGGACAGCCGATAAATAAAACATCATAATGATGCGTTATCAATTGCTAAGGAAGCCGGCTTTGACGCCTGCTTTTTTTTATCCATTTGTTGCCCGGCACGGCTTCTCCTCTCTTAATTTTGGGTTAATTTCAGCGCAGGCAGCTTCAACAGGATGGCAGGCACTATTTGCAAAACATAATGTATAACGCTGTTTATATCCTGATTTTTCCTTAAAATATTCACTAATAAAGCCGCTGGCAGGCAATGAAAACGATTTCAGTTGCCCGCTTTAATGCTTCCTGACCTTGTTAATTCACAGTTAAGAATGCATTCAGAATACACTTAAGTTTCTGCAAGGAAATTTAACGCTTCCGCTTCGGAATTTTCCGGAGTCGAAAATTAATTTATTTTTTTATTTGAATTGGGTAATCTTGTCGCTACAGTTTTATTAAACCCCTTAGTCAAGGACATTGAAAAATGAGCGACGCATTTAAAGTTCTGAACAACATTCGCACATTACGTGCACAGGCACGCGAGCTGCCATTGAGCGATATGGAAGAAATTCTGGAGAAATTAACCGTAGTCGTCACTGAACGCCGTGAAGAAGTCGAAGCTGAAGAAGCGCAAAACCGCGAAAAAGAAGAAAAGCTGTCTAAATATCGCGAAATGCTGCTGGCTGATGGAATTGACCCGAATGAATTACTGGGTGCGCTGGAAACCGATAAAAAACGCGCTAAGCGCGCGCCGCGCCCGGCTAAGTATTCTTATACCGATGAGAATGGTGATGAAAAATCCTGGACAGGCCAGGGTCGTACTCCAGCGGCAATTAAAAAGGCGCTGGATTCAGGCAAAAGCCTCGACGATTTCCTGATCGGCTAAATTTACCCAATCCTTGCAAGTGGGAGCCGATGGCTTTAAATAGCCATCGGCTTTTTATTTTTCCCCTTCCGCCAGCGGCTTGCCTCAGCCCGCATGTCGGGTTCTGGCATGCGCAAGGCGATGTCTGGCATAATGGCCGCCGTTTTTTCCTCCACTCAGTCATAAAGGTTAATGCCGTGTTAGTAAGCAGCAATATCACCATGCAGTTTGGCAGCAAGCCATTGTTCGAAAATATCTCCGTAAAATTTGGCGGCGGTAATCGTTACGGTTTAATCGGTGCAAACGGCAGCGGTAAATCCAACTTTATGAAAATCCTCGGCGGCGATCTGACGCCAACCGGTGGAAATGTCTCTTTACGCTCCTAACGAGCGCATCGGTAAGTTAAGACAGGACCAGTTTGCGTTTGAACAATATAGCGTGCTGGATACCGTCATCATGGGTCACCATGAATTGTGGGAAGTGAAGCAGGAACGCGATCGCATATATGCTTTGCCGGAAATGAGCGAAGAGGAAGGCTATAAAGTTGCAGACCTCGAAGTGCTGTACGGTGAAATGGATGGTTACACCGCTGAGTAACGTGCCGGTGAGTTATTACTCGGCGTAGGCATTCCGGTTGAGCAGCATTATGGCCCGATGAGCGAAATTGCGCCGGGCTGGAAATTACGTGTGCTGCTGGCGCAGGCGTTATTTTCCAATCCTGATATTTTGTTACTCGATGAACCGACGAACAACCTGGATATTGACACCATTCGCTGGCTTGAGCAGGTGCTCAACGAACGTGAAAGCACCATGATCATCATTTCGCATGACCGTCACTTTTTGAATATGGTCTGCACGCATATGGCGGATCTGGATTACGGCGAACTGCGTCTTTATCCCGGTAATCATGACGAGTATATGACAGCGGCCACTCAGGCGCGTGAACGTTTAGTCGCAGATAACGCGAAGAAAAAAGCGCAGATTGCTGAGCTGCAATCTTTCGTCAGCCGCTTTAGCGCTAACGCCTCTAAATTTCGTCAGGCAACCTCGCGCGCGAAACAAATTGATAAAATTAAGCTGGATGAAGTTAAAGCCTCCAGTCGTCAAAACCCGTTTATTCGTTTTGAAAAAGATCAGAAATTGTTCCGTAATGCGCTGGAAGTAGAAGCATTAAATAAAAGTTTTGATAATGGCCCGCTGTTTAAAAAGCTCAACCTGATGCTGGAAGTGGGTGAAAAAATGCCGGTGCTGGGTGCCAACGGTATTGGTAAAACCACACTGCTGAAAACGCTGGTGGGTGAACTGGTTCCCGATGAAGGCACGGTAAAATGGTCGGACAATGCGCGCATTTTATTATGCGCAGGATCACGCAACCGACTTTGCTAACGATCTGGGCGTTTTCGACTGGATGAGCCAGTGGAAGCAGGAAGGCGATGATGAGCAGGCAGTACGCTGTATTCTGGGTCGTCTGTTATTTAGCCATGATGATATTAAAAAGCCTGCGAAGGTGCTTTCAGGTGGTGAGAAAGGGCGCATGCTGTTCGGCAAGCTGATGATGCAGAAGCCTAATATCCTTATTATGGACGAACTGACGAACCACCTGGATATGGAATCGATCGAGTCGCTGAATTATGGCGCTGGAAATGTATGAAGGAACGCTGATTTTCGTCTCGCACGACTGTGAGTTCTTCAGCTCGCTGGCGACGCGCGTGATGGAGATTAAAGAGGACCGCGTGGTGGACTTTACTGGCAACAACGAAGACTATCTGCGCAGCCAGGGTATTTACTGATTGCTGTCAGCGAGATGAGCAGCGCCTGGTCATTTATGGCAGACGGATAACCATGCTAAAACGCGGGTGGCGTGGACCGAAGAGCAAAGCGTCCCGCGCCAGGGAAAGCAGGGATGCGTAAAGCGACTTTGCGATCGGTTCACGCCACTTGCGTTAGCGCAGGAACAGGCAGACGGGTTTCATTGATGTTATAAAAGGGGATAGCGCAAGCTATCCCCTTTATTATTTACCGCACACTTCACAATGCGGATCCTGCGCCACCTTCACGCTGCGAAACTCCGTGCTCATCGCATCATACATCAGCAGCCGCGACGTGGCGGGCGTGCCAAAGGTCGTCAGCACCTTAATCGCCTCCATTGCCTGCATCGCGCCAGTCACGCCAACCAGCGGGGCCATCACGCCAGCCTCAACGCAGCTAAGCGTCTGCTCGCCAAACAGTCGGCTAATGCAGCGATAGCAGGGTGTGCCAGGCTGCCAGTTGAACACGCTGATCTGGCCTTCCATCCGAATAGCCGCGCCGGAAACCAGCGGGACGCGCTGCGTCCGGCAGAGCCGGTTGAGCTGTTCGCGGATCTGCATGTTGTCGGTACAGTCGAGCACCACCTGATGTCCGGCAATCAACGCTTCAAGCGCATCCTCTTCCAGCAGGCCGTCAACGGTGTCGATCTGCACATGGGGATTGATGGCGGCCAGGCTATCAGCCGCCGAAGCAACCTTTGCCCGGCCAATATCAGCGTCATGGTGCAGGATCTGGCGCTGGAGATTGGAGAGGGCGACGGTATCGAAGTCGAGCAGGGTTAACGCGCTGACGCCCGCCGCAGCCAGATAGGGCGAGGCCGCACAGCCCAGCCCGCCGAGGCCAACAACCAGCGCCCGGCTCGCCTTCAGCTTTTCCTGGCCGTCGAAGTCGAAGCCGCGCAGCACAATCTGGCGGTTGTAGCGCAGCATCTCTTCATCGCTGAGTTCGGGCAGCATTTAGCCCTCCAGCAGCGCGTTAAAGGGTTCAATCTCAACACATTCGCCTGGCTCAACCGCTCCGCGCTCGCGCTCTAACACGATAAAGCAGTTTGCAGCGGCAAAAGAGCTAAAAACGTGGGAACCCTGATGGCCGGTGCTGCGCACCTCCAGCTCGCCGTCTGCGGCGCGGCTTATCACGCCACGCTGGAAGTCGAGACGACCAGGCGATTTTTTCAGGCGTGTGGCGGCGCGTGCGCGCAGGCGCGGCGGCAACGGCGAGGAGCTCTGGCCGGTCAGGGCGGCAAGCAGCGGCTGCACCAGCTGATAAAAGGTCACGGCGGCAGAAACTGGATTGCCCGGTAATCCGCAAAACCAGCTGTTGCCCAGACGGCCAAAAGCGAAAGGCTTACCAGGTTTGATCGCCAGCTTCCAGAAAGTAATGACGCTCAGCTCGTCCAGCATGGTTTTGGTAAAATCGGCTTCACCCACCGAGACACCGCCAGTGCTGATCACCACGTCAGCCTGGCGGTCAGCCTCTTCAAATGCATGGCGCAGTGCCTGAGGATCGTCCTTGATAATACCGAGGTCAATCACTTCGCAGCCGAGCTTGCGCAGCATCAGTGAAACGGTAAAGCGGTTGGTATCGTAAATCTGGCCTGCTGCCAGCGGCTGGCCGACTGGCTGAAGCTCATCTCCGGTGGAGAACACCGCGACGCGTAGCTTGCGCAGCACGCTCACCTCGGCAAGACCGAGTGAGGCAAGCAGCGGCAGCTCCGCCGCGCCAAGACGCACACCTGCCGCCAGCACCGGCTGTTCGCGACGGATGTCTTCGCCGATCCAACGGATATTCTGACCCACCTTTACCGGTGGGTTAATCAAAATGCCATCCTCGACCTCGCGCGTCTCCTCCTGCATCACCACCGCCTCACAGCCGGACGGCACCGGCGCACCGGTCATAATGCGCACCACGCTGCCTGCGGGCCACTCGCCGGTAAAAGGCGCGCCGGCAAAGGCGTTGCCCGCGACTGTCAGCGGCCTGTCGGGCTGAATATCGGCCAACCGCACGGCATAACCGTCCATCGCCGAGTTATCAAACGGCGGCACGTCGATGGGCGATGTCACCGGCAGTGCTGTAATACGGCCAACGGCATCGGCCAGCGGCACGCTGAGACGGTCGCGGATAGGCTGCAGCTGCGCCAGCATTTTTGCCTGCGCTTCTTCAAGAGAAATTAACCCTGCGGTAAAGCTTTCCATCGTGATTAAAACCTGAGTGAGGACAGTTGCTGCTTATTATGATGCGAAATGCCAGCCGAGTCACATCTGCGCCACGGCATAAGCCATAATAAAAGGTTATGGCCGCAGAGCGAGTTTCCACTTTAACAAGCTGTAACAGGCTTTCTATAGTCAAAAATCACTAAAATTGGCTGAAAACCATTTTAAATCAGTGTTTTCACTCCAGTCACAGAACAGGACAAGCGTTATGGTCAAAGCAGTCATCGCCATTCACGATGAGGCAGGTGCCATTACGCGCTCGGCAATGAGCGCAGAAAAATAACAGGCATACCGTCAGGCATTGACGGACATTGTCACCGCAGGGCAACGCATGCTGGCGCAGGGTG
Organism: Candidatus Pantoea bathycoeliae; assembly: GCA_031332935.1. Classification (GTDB taxonomy): domain Bacteria; phylum Pseudomonadota; class Gammaproteobacteria; order Enterobacterales; family Enterobacteriaceae; genus Pantoea; species Pantoea bathycoeliae. The sequence continues at coordinate 76,368 of JAUHTP010000001.1, forward strand.
CCAGCGCGCTGGATACCGTGACCGAGGCGGTACGGCTTCTGGAGGAGTGCCCGCTGTTCAACGCCGGTAAAGGCGCGGTCTTTACCCATCAGGGCACCCACGAGCTGGATGCCTGCGTGATGGATGGCCGTACGCTGGATGTCGGTGCAGTGACGGGCGTTTCGCGCCTGCGCAATCCAGTGCTGGCTGCACGCAAAGTGCTGGACGTCAGCCCACACGTTCTTTTTATCGGCGTAGGTGCCGAGCAGTTTGCTTTGGAGAATGGGCTCGAGCAGGTCGAGCCAGATTACTTCTCAACGCCGGAACGCTGGGAGCCGCTGCAACGGGCGCTGAGCAGCGATGAGATGCTGCTCGATCATGACGGCGCGGCGCGGTCCGACGACCCGCTCGATCCCGACCGTAAATTTGGCACCGTAGGCGCGGTGGCGATTGACGCCGAAGGCAATCTCGCCGCAGCCACTTCGACCGGCGGCATGACCAATAAGCAGGCAGGGCACGTGGGCGATTCGCCGCTGCTTGGCGCGGGCTGCTACGCCAGCAGCGACACGGTGGCGGTCTCCTGCACCGGCACGGGCGAAGTCTTTATCCGCACCCTGGCGGCCTATGGTATTGCTGCGCAGATGCGCTACGGTGGCCACTCGCTACAGCAGGCCTGCGTCAACGTTATCCACTATACGATCCCGGAACTCGGCGGCAGCGGTGGCCTGATCGCTATTGACCGTTTTGGCAATGTGGCCCTGCCGTTTAACAGCGAAGGCATGTATCGCGGTTTTGCGCGCGTGGGCGACTAGCCTGAGGTTGCACCTTTAACCGAGGTTGCGCCGGGCCATTTTGTTGCCCGCCACGCCATCAGCGGCACCTGAACACAATACTCATAAAGCAGGGACTACAGGAGAACACGATGCACAACACAATGCGTAAAGGTTTACTGGCTGCGGGCATACTGAGCAGCGTGGCAGCATTGCCCGCCTGGGCGGCAAAAGATGCGGTCATCGCCGTCGGCTCAAACTTCACGACGCTCGATCCCTACGATGCCAACGACACGCTGTCGCAGGCGGTGGCGAAATCGTTCTATGAAGGGCTGTTCGGCTTCGACAAAGAGATGAAGCTGACCAATGTGCTGGCAGAGAGCTATCAGGCGAGCCCGGACGGCCTGACCTACACCATCAAGCTGCGCCCCGGCATTAAATTCCAGGACGGCAGCGACTTCAACGCCGAAGCGGTAAAGGTTAACCTGGAGCGCGCCAGCAACCCGGATAACCACCTCAAGCGCTATAATCTGTTCAAATATATCGCTACCACCGATGCGGTCGATCCGACTACGGTGAAAATTATCATGAAGCAGCCGTTTTCCGCCTTTATTAACAACCTGGCGCACCCGGCCGCCGCCATGATCTCGCCGACCGCGCTGAAAAAATATGGCAAAGAGATCGGCTTTCACCCGGTGGGTATCGGCCCCTATGAATTTGTCACTTGGAACCAGACCGATTACGTGAAGGTGAAAAAGTGGGACGGCTACTGGAAAAAAGGCTATCCGAAGCTGGACAGCATTACCTGGCGCCCGGTGGTCGATAACAATACCCGCGCGGCAATGCTACAGACCGGCGAAGCCAACTTCGCTTTCCCGATCCCGTTCGAGCAGGCGAAGCTGCTGGAGAAAAACGCGAAGCTGAAAGTCGTGACCTCGCCGTCAATCATGCAGCGTTATATCAGCCTCAACGTGACCCAGAAGCCGTTCGAAAACCCGAAAGTACGTGAGGCGCTGGAGTACGCCATTAACCGTGAAGCGCTGACTAAAGTCGCCTTTGCCGGATACGCCACGCCAGCCACCGGCATCGTGCCGCCTTCTATACGACTTTGCGCAGACCTACCCGGCAATCCAATACAACCCGGCTAAAGCGCGTGAGCTGCTGAAGGAAGCGGGCTATCCCAACGGTTTTGAAACCACGCTCTGGTCGTCGCATAACCACAGCACCGCGCAGAAGGTGCTGCAGTTTACCCAGCAGCAGCTGGCGCAGGTGGGCGTGAAGGTGAAAGTGACAGCGATGGATGCGGGCCAGCGCGCCGCTGGAGTCGAGAGCAAAGGGCAGAAAGAGAGCTGCGTGCGTATGTTCTATACCTGCTGGTCTGCTTCCACCGGCGAAGCTGACTGGGCGCTAACGCCGCTGTTTGCTACCACTTCCTAGCCGCCAGCGATCTTCAATACCGCGTTCTACAGCAATCCGCAGGTGGATAAAGATCTGGCCGACGCGCTGAAAACCACTGATCGCGAGCGCAAAGCCAGCCTGTATAAAAATGCGCAGGATACTATCTGGAACGACCATCCGTGGCTCCCGCTGGTGTTGAAGCGGCCGATCTCTACAGAGATTGCCTCGCGCTTTATGCCGACGCTGTAGCTGACGCTGGCCAGCATGGTCTGGGGGGTAATATTTGGCATGGCGATTGGCATTATCTCCGCCGTGTGGCTCAACCGCTGGCCGGACCGCCTTGGCATGACGCTAGCGGTATCGGGCATTTCCTTTCCCGCTTTTGTGCTCAGTATGCTGCTGATGCAGGTCTTCTCGGTAGAGCTTGGATGGCTTCCGACCGTGGGCGCGGATAGCTGGAAACACTATATTCTGCCGTCGATTACGCTCGGTGCCGCCGTTGCGGCGGTAATGGCACGCTTTACGCGCGCCTCGTTCGTTGAGGTGATGCAGGAAGACTATATGCGCACCGCGCGCGCCAAAGGCGTCCGCGAATTGCTGGTGGTGGTGAAGCACGGCCTGCGCAACGCCATGATCCCGGTCGTGACCATGATGGGGCTCTAGTTTGGCTTTCTGCTCGTGGTTCTATCGTGGTAGAGGTGGTTTTCAACTGGCCGGGACTGGGCCGCCTGCTGGTGGATTCGGTAGATATGCGCGACTACCCAGTCATCCAGGCCGAAGTGCTGCTCTTTTCGCTGGAGTTCATTCTGATCAACCTGATTGTCGACCTGCTCTATGCGGTAATCAATCCCGCCATTCGCTACAGGTAAGGAGTCGTAATGAAAAACTGGCGACGCGAAGCGGTGCTAAAAAGCCTGCCGCTGACAACGGAAAATCGGGTACGCTCGCCATGGAGCGAGTTCTGGCGGCGCTTTCGCCGCCAGCCGGTGGCGATGGCGGCGGGGCTGTTTGTGCTGCTGCTGGTGGTGCTGGCGTTTATTGCACCGCTTATCGCACCGTTCGACGCGGAGAACTATTTTGACTATGACCGACTGAATCAAGGGCCTTCGCTGCTGCACTGGTTCGGCGTCGATTCGCTGGGACGCGACATCTTCAGCCGGGTGCTGGTGGGCACGCGCATCTCCCTGATCGCAGGTTGTTTCTCGGTGGCGATAGGTGCAGCGATTGGTACTTTTTTGGGCCTGCTGGCGGGCTATTACGAAGGTGCCTGGGATCGTATTACCATGCGCATCTGCGACGTGCTGTTTGCCTTTCCCGGCATTCTGCTGGCAATTGCCGTGGTGGCGATTATGGGCAGCGGCATGAGTAACGTGATTATCGCGGTGGCGATCTTCAGTATTCCCGCTTTTGCGCGCCTGGTGTGCGGCAATACGCTGGTGCTGAAGCATCAGACCTATATCGAATCGGCGCGCAGTATCGGCGCGTCTGATATAACAATTTTGCTGCGGCATATCCTGCCCGGCACGGTATCGTCGATCGTGGTCTATTTCACCATGCGTATTGGCACCTCCATTATCACCGCCGCCAGCCTGTCGTTTCTGGGGCTGGGCGCGCAACCGCCCACGCCAGAGTGGGGCGCGATACTCAACGAGGCGCGTGCCGATATGGTGCTGGCACCCCATGTGGCAATCTTCCTCAGCCTGGCGATTTTCCTCACGGTTTTAGCATTTAATTTGCTCGGCGACGGGCTACGTGACGCACTCGATCCTAAACTCAAGACATGAATAAATTCGATTACGAGCAGGACTTTAAAACCATCGACTTCCGCAAAAACCCGGAGCTTTATCAGGTCGGGCGCGGCGAGCAGGGTGTACTGATTGTCGAACCCTATAAGGGCGAGATTTTGCCGCACTGGCGTTTCCGCACCGTGCCAATAGCCAAAGCGTCGGCGGCGAAAATCATGGAGATGTTTGAGGCGTACCGCGCGCAGGACGATTTCGTCGGTATGGATATGGCCCGCAAGTTTATTCAGATGGGCTATACCCGCGCGCGTCGCTACAGCAAACACAAAGGCGGGCGCAAGTACGATGCTGACGGCAACGAGCTGCCGCGTGGCGTAGACGAAGAAAAGGCCGCTGCGGCGGCCGTTTTCAAAGCGTACTGGGATCGGCTGCGGGAAGATGAGGACTATCTAACGCGCAAGCAGGCGCACCAGAAGCTCTACGGTTAAACGCGCGTATCCCAGAGATGCTATTCGCTGGCGTTATCCACTTTCACGCGGATAACGTCGGCTGGCGTACGCCTTGCCAAAAAACACTGTGGTTTGTAGGGGTGTTCGTTTGCTTTTTCAGCCAGATAGCAAGATTTTTACCGCTTAACAAATCCGGTTTTCCTGTGGGATTACGTAAATAAGTGCAAACGTTGCAGCCAGCTATTTGCTGGCTAACCTCTGGTTATCTCAGCACAAAAGCAAACTCCGACGGACAAGTAAAACGGTTCAATAATAACAACAGGGTTGAGTTTAGCGCGGCCTGGTGCTTAAATCCGAAATTCAAATTTACAGTCAATTCAATAATAAACAGATAAAAGGCAGCTGCGGACGCCTGTTGCCGTAGTCGACTAAGTGGACAAAGTGAGAGCGCAATGATGAAAGAGATCGTTAAAGGATTTCTGAATTTCCAACAGAATGTATTTCCTGAAAGACAGGCTCTTTTTAAAAGCCTAGCGTCTAACCAAAATCCTAAAGCGCTATTTATCTCCTGTTCTGACAGCCGTTTAGTGCCGGAACTGGTGACCCAGCAGGAGCCGGGCCAGCTGTTCGTGATCCGTAACGCGGGCAATGTCGTGCCGCCGTTCGGGCCAGAGCCAGGCGGTGTGTCGGCGACCATCGAATATGCGCTGATGGTGCTGGGCGTGAGCGAAATTATCATCTGCGGCCACTCCAACTGCGGCGCAATGAACGCTATCGCTTCCTGCCAGTGCATGGATACCATGCCAGCGGTTGAGCACTGGCTGCGCTATGCCGATGCAGCGAAAACCGTGGTGGAAGAGCGTGAGTTTGAGACGCCAGAAGCCAAGCTAAACGAGATGGTGAAAGAGAACGTCATCGCTCAGCTGAACAACATCAAAACTCACCCGTCGGTGGCGCTGGCGCTGGCACTGCGTAAAGGCAGAGTGCGTCTGCACGGCTGGGTGTATGACATTGAGTCGGGCAAAATTATTGCGCTGACCGAAGGCGGTAAAAGCTTTATCTCCCTTTCCGATAACCCGGAAACCTGCTTCGAGTAATTCCTCCGCTCGTTGCTTACGCAGCGGGCGTTTTCCTTCTCTCCGATAATGCTTACTCAACCTGCTATTTGGCGCAGGGATCAAGGGCAACGCTTCCTTCTTTAATCTTTTGTAAAGCCTGAACATTATCTGGTCGCGCTGGCTACTCTTAAACTCATCCCTTGGCGACTGGAGCATCTTATGGCCCGACTTACTGCCACGCTGTTACTCGGCGGCGCGCTGTTTACGTTACCCGCACTGGCGGCTGACGTGCAGGTTCAGGTATTACAGGACAAGCTTAACCACCAGACGCTGCTGATCACCGAGCGAACCGGGCAGCTACGCAGCTGGCGGCCGGACAGCGGCCTGTCGCAGCCGATTGAGGGCGTGCCGGAAGCCGTGGTGCGTCGCCAGGCTGGGTTGCTCGATGTGGTGCTGGCACCTGATTTCGCGCAGAGCCGTCGCGTATGGCTGAGCTACACCGAAGCCAACAGCAGCGGCGAGCTCGGTGCCGTAGTCGGCTACGGCCAGCTCAGTGAGGATAACCGCCGTCTGAACGGGTTTAAAACGGTGATCCGCCAGACGCCTCAGCTGTCGTCAGGGAATAATCTCGGCACGCGCATGGCCTTCGATCGCGATGGCTATCTCTATATTGTTTTCGGCGGTAACTTCCGCAGCAGCAGCGCGCAGGATCTTGACAAGCTGACCGGTAAAATCTTGCGCCTGAATCAGGACGGCAGCGTGCCGAAAGATCATCCGTTCGTCAGCAGCAGCGGTGCGCGCCCGGAGATTTGGGCTTACGGCCTGCGCAATCCGCAGGGGCTGGCCTTTAACCCCTGGACGCAGCAAATGTGGGAGAGCGAGCACGGGCCGTGCGGCGGCGATGAGGTCAATCCCGCTGAAAGGCAAAAACTACGGCTGGCCGCTGGCGACCTGGGGCATTGATTACGACGGCAACCGGGTGCCGGAATCAAAAGGCAGTCATGCCGACGGCACGGAACAGCCCATCTTTTACTGGAAGGCTTCTCCTGCGATCAGCGGCATGGCGTTCTATAACAGCACGCGTTTCCCTGAATGGAAAAATTCGCTGTTCATCGGCGCGCTTAAAGAGAAAAACCTGATTCACCTTACCGTTAACGGCGATGAGGTGGTAGAGGCGCAGCGCCTGCTGCCGATCGCAATGAGCGTATCCGCGACGTGCGCCAGGGGCCGGACGGCTATCTCTATGTGCTGACCGACGATGACAACGGCAAGCTACTGAAGGTGGGATTAGCGCAGGACGCCAGCGCGTCCCGCGGTTGATTAGCGCGCCCAGCGGCAGACTTCCCAGCCGGCGAGCGCTTCCTAGTGCAGTTGAGCATCAGGGTTAATCACCAGCGCGCGATCGGCCTGAGCCAGCAGCGGCAGGTCATTCATTGAATCGCTATAGGCCTAGGTTTGATAAAACGCGCTCTCGTGCTGAAGCGTACGCCAGTCGGTCAGCCGCGTCACCTTGCTCTCTTTGTAGGTCATCGTAACGTAAGTCTGGCCGCTGTAGCGGTCATCCACCACTTCGACGCCAATCGCCAGCGCGCCGTGTGCCCCCAGCCGTTCGGCAATGGGCGTCACCAGATGCTCGCCGCTGGCGGAACAAATGACCACTTTGTCGCCGCGCTGCCGGTGCCACTGGATGCGGTCGCGTGCTTCGGTGTAAACGCGGGGCAAGATGTCGCACTGGATCCAGCGACGCACCCAACCCGCGACGGTCTGTGCTGCCAGGCCCGTCAGCGGCGAGAGCGTCAATGTCATGTAATTTTCCATCGCCAGGGTGCCAGCATAATAGTGCGCCATTAATGTCTGCTCTTCAGCCAGCAGCGTTTCACGGGCAAAGCCCTGCGAAACCAGCAAGCGCAGCCACAGGCCGGTACTGTCCTCGCAGATAACAGTTTTGTCTAGGTCGAATACGGCTAAGTCCATGGTGCATCTCCTCGGTTGACTCACATCAGCCTGGCAGAATTTTGTGACGGTCTTAACTCTTCTGCGAAAAATCGGAATTTCACCGGCTTTTCTCCAGGCGAGTGCGGCGTGACACTGGTCAGCACGCCCGGCAGATGCCAAGGTTACTCTACTAAACTCTATAAAACTTTACGGTTGAGCGGTTTTTTTCATGCTCTACAGAGGTTAGAGTTTCACTCTGTCGATTTTGCCCTAAAACCGCGATTTAATATGGAATTCCCGCGCACATGACAACTACTCGTTCTTCACGCCGCCGCCACCTCATTACTTATCGCGCCTGTAACTTTTGCTGTTGACTCGCCTGCACCGCCTCAGGTTGAGGCTAAAGCCTGGATTTTAATGGATTATGCCAGCGGCAAAGTGCTGGCGGAGGGCAATGCCGACGACAAACTCGATCCCGCCAGCCTGACCAAAATGATAACCAGCTACGTAGTCGGCCAGGCGTTGAAGTCAGACAAAATCAAGCGCGATGATATGGTCACGGTGGGTCAGGACGCCTGGGCTACCGGTAACCCGAAGCTGAAAGGCTCTTCGCAGATGTTTTTAAAGCCGGGCGATCGTATTCCGGTTTCCGAGCTGAATAAGGGTATCGTGATCCAGTCGGGCAATGACGCCAGCATTGCGCTGGCAGATTATGTTGCGGGTAGTCAGGACGCCTTTATTGGTCTGATGAAAAATTACGTGAAGGCGTTCGGGCTGAAGAACACCCACTTTATGACGGTGCACGGACTGGATGCCGAAGGGCAGTACAGCACCGCGCGCGATATGGTGCTGATTGGTCAGGCGCTGATCCGCGATGTGCCGGAAGAATATGCGCTGAACAAAGAGAAGGAATTTACCTTTAACCGCATTCGCCAGATGAACCGTAACCGCCTGCTGTGGAGCACCAATCTCAACGTCGACGGGATCAAGACCGGGCACATGTCTGGGGCGGGTAATAACCTGGTCGGCTCTGCCACTGAAAACGATATGCGGCTTCTCCGTTGTGCTGGGGACGGCTACCGATGCGGCACGTTTCCGCGAAAGCGAGAAGCTGCTGACCTGGGGCTTCCGCTTTTTCGAAATCGTCACGCCGATTAAATCCTATAAGCCGTTTGCCCAGCAGCGCGTCTGGTTTGGTGACCTTAAATAGGTCAACCTGGGCGTTGAGAAGGATGCGGCGTTAACGATACCTAAAAGGCAGATGAAAAACCTGAAGGCAAGCTATAACCTCACCACACCGCAGCTGGAAGCGCCGCTGAAGAAAAATCAGGTGTGGGCACTATCGATTTCCAGCTCGACAGTAAAACCATTGAACAGCGTCCGCTGGTGGGGATGGAAGAGGTGCCGGAAGGTAACTTCTTTAGCCGCATCGTGGATTTCGTGCTGATGCAGTTCCATACGCTGTTTGGAAAGTTGTTTAGTTAATGAATTAGGGTCGTTAGCTTTAAGCAGTCGCGGATGGCATGGGCCGATCGCAAAGTCGCTCAAGGCATCCCTGCTCGCTCGGCCCGCGACATCACTGTCGCGGGACGCTTTGCTCCTCTGCCCATGCCATCCCCTTTCATGCGCGTGCGCTGCCTGCGATCAGGCCAGCGCGCTACCCGTTTACTTAATCCTGAATCCAGCCCTTGCGTATCGGCAGGGCAAACAGCGCACGATAGGCGGAGTTAAACATCGCCAGCATACGCGCACCATACCCCTGCCAGGCGAGATGCGACGCCAGGCAGCAGAGCAGCCCCACCAGAAAGCCACCCAGCATATCCATCGGCCAGTGCAAGCCAAGGTAGACGCGCGACCAGGCGATAGCGCTGCCGATCGCCATCAGGATCACGCCTGACCACAGGCGATGCCAGAAGATAAAGGCCAGCGCAAAGGTGAAAATCGTGGTGCCGTGATCGCTGGGGTAGGAGTCGTCAGGCGCATGGTGCAGGAACTGATGACCCAACCCAATGGCAAACGGGCGAGGGAATAGCTGGCCTACGCACCAGGATATAGCCAGGGCGTAAATCAGCGCCATACCGGTTTTCAGCACCAGCACGCGCTGGGATTTTACCTGCTCGCGCGGTCCCCACAGCCACAGCGCAACAATCAGCAGCGGCACAATCGCTATCAAATCTTTAGCAATAAAGGTCGCCAGCGCCAGCAGCCAGCTAGGCAAATCGGGAGTGGCGTTGATGGATAAAAACAGGGAGTGGTTAAACGCTTCCATTATGGTCGTAAGATCCTCTTTATGTCTGTCTGTGACCGTTCGCTGCGGCGCACATTTTGCTAAAATTTAGCCATATCCTGAACGCGCTACCCTTGAGCGTATATAGCGCCGGTTCCTAAATGTCTTTCAGGTTGCAGAATTGTTTAAGTTAAATGACGGTACAGCTCATCGCTGCTACCCGCTTAGCGCTATAAAGGAGGAAATGCAGACATAAAAAAACGTCAGTAAAAAACTGGCGGGCTCCACAATTTGAGGATTTCAAAGAAAAGCAGTGGCACTCATTCAGACTCGCCCTCAACAAAAAAGTTCTGGACTCCGTCAAAATAATTTTATGAGGGCAAAATCGGCCAGATAATAACGATTAGGGTACCCCCAGCGTGAGCAGCACGTTGGCAATGGCATAGGTGCTCGCGTAGCCCAGCGCCGGAAAGGCCGCATAACAGCATCAGCGCGCCTTCACTGCCGAGACTATGAATACCATCAGCCCAAACTCTTTCACCATCCTCAGTGCGCCCTGTGGGATATAGCCAAAAGTGGGATGGTTGGCGCGTAGAAAGCAGAGCATGATGCCTGCGAAAGCAGCCCGCCGTCAGGCCGATATCCCAGCCGAACAGTTTGCCGAAGCCCAGCGCCAGCAGCAGGGCACTGACCACCATAACGATCGCCAGCATGAAGTAGTTTTTTCCGTCGCGGAAGAAAATAGAAAAGAAATTGGGACCGGCTTCTACACCCACACAAAAAATAAACAGCATAAAACCCAGGTTTAATGCGTCGGTATTAATCGCTAAATGTTGTTGCCCCAGTAATAACGAAACTACTAATACGCCAATGGAATTCCCTAAATGCACCGAACCTGGGCGCAATTTACCCAGACAAAGCCTGAGAGCCAGTACAACAAATAATAACAGAACGTCATTTCCGCTTAACAAATCTGCGACGTTTATGTTCACTATTTAACTTTTTATTTGCGTGTAAATGGTTGATGGTAGACTTGTTTTTTCGCTATCTTGTGTAGGTCGTGTACTACGCCGCCCATCGGATAGTAACTAGGTCGTTTTAAACGGCAGATATTCTAATCATAAAAATCACCCTCAGCCATTCGCGGAAAACGAATTAAGCGCGTGGCCTGTTTCATTTTATTTCCACCAGTTCTCAGCAGGTTGTTGTCATTGTTATGATTTTTGATAAGTGGGGTGATATGCCACGGCGTTCCTTACACTGGACTAGTGCAATGTTAGGCGTTGCGCTCTACAGTCTGGTATTTATTTATGCGCATCGTTATTGGCTGGTGGGCGATGCTGCTGAACTACTGCTGTTTTTATTGCCCGGCGTCGTGATGGCGCTGCTGCATGTCGAGAGTCCCCTGAAAAGTACCCTGTTAATGGCGCTGTGGGGCACGTTGACCGGAGCCATGATGCTCAATAGCGCACTGTTAGCGCATACAAACTGGGTAATGATGACGGTCTAAAGCCTCAGCGCGGTATTCTGGGCAGGAAGCGGCGCGCTGCTGGTGCCGGGCTACTACGCATCGTCTGGCGCTGACAGCACCATAAAAAAAACGGGCCGAAGTGGCCCGTTTTGACAAAGCGAAGGTTTATGCGCTCAGATTTGGCCTAGGTCCTGGTCGCGAAATCGGTATAGCCACCGATATGCTGTTCATCAACGAAAATCTGCGGCACGGTGCTCACCGGTTTTAAGAAGTTTACGCGCACAAAGCTAATGCAGTTTTTGGCGACCTGCCCGTCCTCGGTTGTTGTTATGGAAGCTTGTGCCGGGGCACACTTTAAAAAGGATTTTGTTGATGCAGAGGCGATATGTGAATACCTGAGCCGTCTCCTGATGACGTTACACTCCCACTGTCTTTACCTTGTCGAGAAACCAACAGCGCTGGAATCAGAATTAAATCAGTAGACTGATTATTCGGTAATCATGCAGCCGTTACCCATCTGGTTTTGCGAAGACTGATTATTGATGACATGAACGGCATACCGGCCAGATGAAAAACCTGACGAAAAAAATGGCTCACGGAAGCGGAGGGGCTTTTCAGGTTCACCGGGCGCAGAATTCATCGAGGCGCGGGCATCTCTGCCCACAGAGACGCCGCACAGATTTGAGCAAGCCCACCATTAGTCAAAAATCAGTGTTGCAAAAATGGGGGGGACCATAGATTTTTCCGTAAGCTTAGCGCCTGTTTATTCACCCCTTGGGACACTACGATAGATTCTCTTGTCGTTCCGGATATCGACCTGTTGCGTCGCTGGCTGGATCAGCAAAATATCACCTGGTTCGAATGTGATGCCTGTCAGGCACTTCATCTGCAGCACATGCAAAACTTCAATGGGGTGTTTGACGCTAAAATCTATCTGGTCGACAACGTCATTCTTTTCTCTGCGCTGGCGGAAGTGAAGCCAACGGCGTTGATTCTGCTGGTTGGCGATCTGTCGCAAATCAACGCCAGTTCGCTGACGGTAAAAGCCTTTATCGACATTCAGGACGACAATCTGCCGAAGCTGATTGTCTGCCAGTCTCTTGGCACCAGCGCCGGGTTAACCTTCGCCCAGTTCGCCAGTTTTATGAAGCAGAGCGAAGAGCAGGTCTCCATGGTCATTATGGAAGCCTTCGCCAATAATCTGCTGATGATGGGTGAGGAAGAAGAGCATCCGCTGACCAGCTTTAGCCATTCGCTACTGCACTAAGCTGAACGCGTTTCCTGCTCCACTTTAACTGTCGCTTTATGCGGCAGTTTTTGTTTCTGGCCCCACCATTTTTTATTCTGCATTTTGCCCTTTACTGCCAGATATTTCTCGTGGTTTATGCCAATCCTGCCAGACCACACAGCACAAACATGCATAAGCTGTCGCTAAAAGGCGTTTTTTAAGCTGGGGTATGGTACATCACAGGTCGTGGGGCTATTCTTGCGGGGCTGCATGAGACGTGGATTCGCAGCGCAGGTATCAGTTTTTACTATTAAACTCTCAATGAATATTGATTCATTGTTTTGTGAATTGACACACAGCTCGCAGCGCTGGGATCAGGTGGTGATGATCCGCTTAGGAGGAAATAAAAACATGCTTAATCAAAAGAAATGGTTGTCAGGTGCGATTGCCAGCGTACTGATGGTCGCCTCTGCCGGATCGATGGCGGAAGATAAAACGCTGCACGTTTATAACTGGTCCGATTATATCTCGGCAGATACCGTGCCGAATTTTGAAAAGCAGACCGGCATCAAAGTGGTCTACAACGTGTTTGATTCCAACGAAGTGCTGGAAGGCAAACTGATGGCGGGCAGCACCGGCTACGATGTTGTGGTGCCATCCTCCAGCTTCCTGGCGCGCCAGCTGCAATCAGGCGTGTTTCAGCCGCTGGATAAGAGCAAGCTACCCAATTACAAAAACCTCGATCCTGAGCTGATGCAGAAAGTCGCGCAGCACGATCCAGACAATAAATACTCCATCCCGTATCTCTGGGGCACCACCGACATCGGCTACAACGTTGAGAAGGTGAAAGCCGCGCTGGGCACTGATGCCCCGGTTAACAGCTGGGATCTGGTGCTGAAGCCGGAAAACCTGGAGAAGCTGAAAAGCTGCGGCGTCTCTTTCCTTGATGCGCCAGAAGAGATTTTCGCCACCGTGCTGAACTATCTGGGTAAAGATCCGAACAGCTCCGACGCGAAGGATTACTCGGGTGCGGCGACCGATCTGCTGCTGAAGCTGCGTCCCAGCATCCGTTACTTCCACTCGTCGCAGTACATCAACGATCTGGCAAACGGCAATACCTGCATGGCGATTGGCTGGTCTGGCGATATTTTGCAGGCGAAAAACCGCGCCGAGCAGGCAAAAAATGGCGTGCATCTCGCCTATAGCGTGCCGAAAGAGGGCGCGCTGGCCTTCTTTGACATGATGGCTATTCCGAAATACGCGAAAAATCTCGACGCGGCCTACCAATGGCTGAACTACATCATGGATCCGAAAGTGATTGCCGACGTTTCCGACAAGATGTCCTACGCTAACGGTAACAAGGCGTCGCTGCCGCTGATCAATGCCGACATCCGCAACAACCCAGGCATTTTCCCGACGCCGGAAGCGATGTCGAAGCTGTTCGTGCTGAAGGTGCAGGATCCGAAGCTGGACCGTGCGCGCACCCGTGCGTGGACGCGAGTGAAAAGCGGGAAATAAACGGCTTTTTACGCATTCGCAAGCTTACAACCTGGAACAGAGGCGCTGCACTGGCCTCTGTTTTCTCTTTTTTGCGGCTGGCTTAGCCGTTCCGCGTAGACCGGAGTGAACTGTTAGTGAATGACTCGATCCCTCGTCCCCAACATAAAACTGCAAAGGCGTTAACGCCGCTGTTGGAGATCCGCAACCTGACAAAATCCTTCGACGGACAGCACGCCGTTGATGACGTCAGCCTGACTATTTATAAAGGCGAGATTTTTGCGCTGCTCGGGGCGTCCGGCTGCGGGAAATCGACGCTGCTGCGTATGCTGGCGGGCTTTGAGCCACCTACCAGCGGGCAGATTGTGCTGGACGGGCAGGACCTGTCCCACGTCCCGCCTTACCAGCGCCCGGTCAATATGATGTTTCAGTCTTATGCGCTCTTCCCGCATATGACGGTTGAGCAGAATATCGCTTTTGGGCTCAAGCAGGACAAACTGCCGAAGGGCGAGATCGCAGCGCGCGTGCAGGAGATGCTGGCGCTGGTGCATATGCAGGAATTTGCGAAGCGCAAGCCGCATCAGCTTTCGGGCGGCCAGCGTCAGCGCGTGGCGCTGGCGCGCAGCCTGGCGAAGCGTCCGAAACTTCTGCTGCTCGACGAACCGATGGGTGCGCTGGATAAAAAACTGCGCGACCGCATGCAGCTGGAAGTGGTCGATATCCTCGAGCGCGTCGGGGCAACCTGCGTAATGGTGACCCACGACCAGGAGGAGGCGATGACCATGGCAGGCCGTATCGCAATTATGAATCGCGGTAAGTTCGTGCAGATTGGCGAGCCGGAGGAAATTTATGAGCATCCGACCACCGTCTACAGCGCCGAGTTTATTGGATCGGTAAATGTGTTCAGCGGCATGCTGCGCGAACGGCAGGAAAATGGTCTGGTGATCGACAGCCCTGGGCTGGTGCATCCGCTGAAGGTCGATTCCGACGTGTCGGTGCCGGATAACGTGCCGGTGTACGTCGCGCTGCGCCCGGAAAAAGTGATGCTGTGTGAAGAGGTCCCGGCGGACGGCTACAACTTTGCCGTCGGCGAAGTGGTGCATATTGCTTACCTTGGCGATCTCTCCATCTATCACGTCCGGCTGAAAAGCGGGCAGATGATCAGCGCCCAGTTGCAAAATGCGCACCGCTTCCGCAAAGGGCAGCCGACCTGGGGTGATGACGTGCGCCTCTGCTGGGATGTCGACAGCTGTGTGGTCCTGACGGCTTAAGGAGACGCGATGAGCGAACTATTTCACTCCAGAAAACCACAGGGTGCCCGGCTGGTCGGTACGCCGCTACAGCGCTGGGCGACGCGCATGAAGATGCGCCACGGCCGTAAGCTGGCAATTGCGCTGCCTTACGTCTGGCTGGTGCTCTTTTTCCTGCTGCCGTTTTTGATCGTGCTGAAAATCAGCTTTGCGGATATTGCACGCGCCATTCCGCCTTACACCGAGCTGATTAGCTGGGCCGAGGATCAGCTCAATATCGTGCTGAATCTCGGCAACTACGTGACGCTGACCGACGATCCACTCTACGTGGACGCCTATCTGCAATCGCTCAAGGTGGCGGCTATCTCGACCCTGATCTGTCTGCTGGTCGGCTATCCGCTTGCCTGGGCGGTGGCGCACAGCAAGCCGTCAATGCGGACTATTCTGCTGCTGCTGGTGATCCTGCCGTCCTGGACCTCATTTCTGGTGCGCGTCTATGCTTGGATGGGATTGCTCAATAACAACGGTATCCTGAACCGCTTTTTGATGTTGCTGGGCGTGCTCGATCATCCGCTGGTGATCCTCTACACCAACACGGCGGTTTATATCGGTATCGTTTACTGTTATCTGCCGTTTATGTTGCTGCCAATCTATACCGCCTTAACGCGGATCGACTACTCGCTGGTGGAAGCGTCGCTCGATCTCGGCGCGAAGCCGCTGAAAACCTTTTTCAGCGTGATTGTGCCGCTGACCAAAGGCGGCATTATTGCCGGTTCGATGCTAGTGTTTATTCCAGCAGTCGGCGAGTACGTTATCCCGGAACTGCTGGGCGGCCCAGACAGCATTATGATTGGCCGCATCCTGTGGCAGGAGTTTTTTAATAACCGCGACTGGCCGGTCGCCTCGGCGCTGGCGGTGATTATTTTGCTGATTTTGATCCTGCCGATTATCTGGTTCCATAAGCATCAAAACCGTGAAACAGGAGAGAAGGGATGAATCAGCTACCTGAGATTCGCTCGCCGTGGCGTACTGCCATCTTGATCTGCGGCTTCCTGTTTCTCTATGCGCCGATGCTGCTGCTGGTGGTTTACTCCTTCAACAGCTCGCAGCTGGTTACGGTGTGGGAAAGCTTCTCGTTCCACTGGTATTGCGTGCTGTTCCAGGATGAGGCAATGTTGGACGCCGTTGGCCTCAGCCTGACCATTGCCGCACTGAGCGGGACCATGGCGGTAATGCTGGGCACCATGGCGGCATTAGTGGCGGTGCGCTTCGGCCGTTTTCGCGGCCATACCGGCTTCGCCTTTATGCTGACCGCACCGCTGGTAATGCCTGACGTCATTACCGGACTGTCGCTGCTGCTGCTGTTCGTCGCCATGGGCAACGCCTTTGGCTGGCCGAGCGATCGTGGCATGCTGACTATCTGGCTGGCGCACGTTACCTTCTGTACCGCCTACGTCGCAGTCGTGATCAACTCGCGCCTGCGCGAGCTGGATCGCTCGATTGAAGAGGCGGCAATGGATCTGGGCGCAACGCCGCTGAAGGTCTTCTTCGTGATTACCGTGCCGATGATTGCACCGGCGATTGTGACCGGCTGGCTGCTCGCCTTCACGCTGTCGCTGGACGATCTGGTTATCGCCAGCTTCGTTACCGGGCCGGGCGCAACGACCTTGCCAATGGCGATCTTCGCGACCGTGCGGCGCGGCGTGAACCCGGAAATCAACGCGCTGGCCTCGCTGATCCTGTTTATCGTCGGGTTAGTCGGTTTTATCGCCTGGCGCTGGATGGCGCACGAAGAAAAACAGCGAATTCGCGATATTCAGAAAGCCAGACGTGGCTGAAATTCCTAACCCTTGCCACTATTGATCCGGGCGGATTATTTCCGCCTCGTACAGGTGCGGTTACGGAGTCAGCCATGTCAGAAACCCTGAAAAACAGTGATTTTATCTCTCTTGCGCCCGTACCGGTGACGGTCGCGGGCATTGCCATCATTGCGACGCGCTGCCTGAGCGTAGTGATGCTGGCAAATGAGCTGGGTTTCGAAGAGATGGTGAACTTTGTTCACCGCAGCGCCCAGGCCTGGGACTCCACCCTTATCTTTATTGCCAGCCAGCTGCTCTTCTTTTACGAACTGCGCTGCGCCTTTTTGCTGCTGCGCGGCAGCAATCAGGGCCGCTGGGGCTTTGCGGCGACACAGCTGGTGCTGCTGCTCTATATGCTGACGGCCTCAACCGGCGGCATCTATCCGGAGATTTTTAGCATCAGCGGTGCCCCAAATGCGCAGATTATTTACCATACGCTGCTGCAAAAGCTGCCCGATCTGCTGGTGCTGGTGCTGCTGTTTCTCCCGGGGAGCAGCCGCGCATTTTTCCGCAAGCGGTGATACAATCGCGCTCCCCCCGACCTCGCTACGATTAATACAGGTCTTACCCGATGCAATGCGCGCTCTATGAACGCTGACCGCTGCCGCTCATGCCGTCGCTGGAACAACCCTATTCGCAGCAGCTTAGTGACAAGCAGTCGCAGCTGGAACAACTGCTGGCGAAGCTGCCGGTCGCGCGGTGGATCTCTGCGACTGCCCACTCTATCCGGCCAGTTTTGCGCCGGTATTTGCCGCACTGAAGCCCTTTATTGCCCGCGCCGGATTAACGCCCTATAACGTGGCGCGCAAGCGCGGCGAACTGAAGTTTCTGCTGCTGACCGAAAGTACGCAGGGCGGCATGATGCTGCGCTTTGTGCTGCGTTCCAGGGAAAAACTGGCGCAGCTGAGCGCGGCGCTGCCGTGGCTGCAATAGCAGTTGCCGCAGCTCAAGGTGCTCTCTGCCGATATTCAGCCGGTGCATATGGCGATCCTAGAAGGGGATGAGGAGATTGCGCTGACGCCGTCCCAGTCGCTGGCGGAAAGCTTTAAGCCTGTGCCGCTGTGGATCCGGCCACAGAGCTTTTTCCAGAACAATCCGCAGGTTGCCGCCGCGTTCTATGCCACCGCGCGCGACTGGGTCGGTGAACTGAATATTAGCAGCATGTGGGATCTGTTTTGCGGCGTTGGCGGCTTTGGTTTGCACTGTGCCACGCCGCAGATGCTGTTGACCGGCATTGAGATCAGCGCCGAGGCGATTGCCTGCGCGCGGCGTTCGGCAGAGATGCTGGGGCTGGAGAACGTCAGCTTCGCCGCGCTGGATTCCACTGCTTTTGCGACCGGGCGCGACGCGGCATCGGTGACGCGCTATGCCGCTATCTGAGCCAGATGGCACCGGACTATCTTATCTATTCCAGTCCAGTTGTAATCCAGAAAGCATGGCGCAAGATTGGGCGCGGCAGGCAGATTACCGCGTCGAGCGGGTGCAGCTGTTTGATATGTTCCCGCATACTGCACACTTTGAAGTGCTGAGTCTGCTGGTACGGCAGAATAAACAAGAGGGCGGGCCAGCGTCCTGACAGCCTGAACTTAGGACGTTGCAGAACCGGTCAGACGGTCGTCCGCTGGCCCATAGCGGATTACTCAGGGAACCATTTCTGGTTCAGCTGTTGCAGCGTGCCGTTGGTTTTCAGCGTGGCCAGCGCACCGTTCAGCTTGTCGCGCAGCACGTCATCGCCTTTGCGCACCGCAATGCCAAGCACGGTGCCAAAATAAGCTTTATCGGTAACGTGCTCGCCCATTGGCGCTAAGTCGCTGTTAGTTTTCAGCCACTGGTTAACTATCGCCGTGTCGCCGAAGACGCCGTCAAGACGGCCGCTTTTCATATCAAGAATGGCGTTCTGATAGCTATCGTTGGCAACGGTAGTGATTTCAGTATGTTTTTCCTGCAAATATTTCTGGTGCGTGGTGCCGTTTTCCACGCCGATACGTTTACCTTTGAGCGCGGCGAAATCGCTGAATTTGCCTTTGCGCGCGATAACGACGGCTGAGTTAGCGTAGTAGGGCTGGGTTAAATCCACCTGCTTGCTCCGCTCGTCAGTGATATCCATGCCGGAGATGACCGCATCGAAGCGGCGAAACTTCAGCGACGGGATCAGGCTGTCGAAAGCGTTATTGGTAAAGGTGCACTCTGCCTGCAACTGCTGGCACAGGGCGTTTGCCAGATCGATATCGAACCCGACGATTTGGTTTTCGCGGTTCAGCGATTCGAACGGCCGATAGGTGGCGGAAGAGGCAAAGCGAATTTTATCTGCTGCGTGGGCGCTCATTGCCAGGGTCGCCAGTGCGGCGGCAAGGATCCATTTTTTCATCGGGTAACTCCTAAAACGTATGCCAGAGGCGGAACGGGTTACAAGATGCCAGCTAATGAATCTTTATGCAGCATTTGTGAGTAAAAGATTAATAGGGCGAGCATTGCTCGCTTGGATATTAACTTCTGCGCTCAGAGGCGAGCGCGCGCCGTTCAATCAGCCGCATCATTAACGTCAGCAAACCGTTCACCACCAGATAGACCAGCCCAGCCGCGGCAAATACCATCACGTCGTAGGTGCGGCCATAGAGCAGCTGCCCGTGGCCCATCACTTCTATCAGCGTAATGGTGTAGGCCAGCAATGTGCCTTTAAACACCAGAACCACCTCGTTGTAATAGGAGGAGAGGGCGCGTTTAAACGCGTAGGGCAGCAGAATGCGCAGCGTATCTTTACGGTTCATCCCCAGCGCAGCGCAGGATTGCCACTGTCCCGAAGGAATCGCGCGCATCGCGCCGTAGAAAAGCTGCGTGGTATAGGCAGCGCTGTTGAGCGACAGCGCCAGCATCGCACACAGCCACGGCTGCGACAGCAGATGCCACAGCCAGGGAATGCTTTGCAGGCTGGGGAACTGGCCAGGGCCGTAATAAATCAGGAAGATCTGCACCAGCAGCGGCGTGCCGGTGAACAGGGTGATATAGACCTTCACCAGCGGATTAAGCAGCGGCATTTTCAGCGACAGCACAAGCGTAAACAGCAGTGCCAGCACCAGCGCAATCACGCCACACAGGAACGGACTGACGTCGAAGTTCTCGATCTGAACCTGTAACGGCAGCTGCAACAGGCCGAAGTTGAAGGTAAAGCCATCGGAGAGCACCAGCAGCAGTTGCGAGGCACCAAAATAGATAAACAGCACCACTAGGATTTCTGGCAGGCCAGGCGTGGGCTGCTGGATGCGCAGATCGTAAAATTGCTGTGCGACGCTGTCCGGACCGCCGTCAACGCAGGGGGCGGTGCGAGGGCCATTGTCCTTAATCAGTGGCTTGACCGTGGTACAGGCGGAGAGCAGCAGTGCGAATCAGCAGCGCAAAGGCTTTGTTTCTCATCTCGATTTCCTTATTGTTAACTGGCAAAGCGTCATTTTTAGCATAGAGTATAGCCGTGCTTTTTAGTCGAAAGAGCCTTGCATGCTATTTCACCACAGGAGAGAGCAATGAAATTTACTACCACGCCCACGCTGGAAGGACACAGCATCAGCGATTATTGCGACGTCGTCACTGGCGAAGCGATCCTCGGCGCTAACATTTTCCGCGACTTTTTTGCCGGTATCCGCGATGTGGTTGGCGGCCGTTCTGGAGCCTACGAGAAAGAGCTGCGTAAGGCGCGCGAGATCGCTTTCGAGGAGCTGGAGGCGCAGGCAAAAGCGCTGGGCGCAAATGATATTGATTACGAAACCGTAGGCAAAGATTGCAGTATGTTGATGGTGAGCGTTAGCGGTACGGCGGTGATCCTGCGTTGAGGTGGCTGCTGGTTGCGCTGGCGCTGCTGCTGGCGGGTTGCCAGAGCGGGCTGGAGCCGCGTCAGGGTTACTGGGTAGATACGCAGCACCCCGCTTACGGCGCGCTGCCGCGCATTAAAGTGATTGTTATCCATTATACCGCTGAAGATTTTCCCTCTTCGCTGGCGACGCTTACCGACCGCGACGTCAGCGCGCACTATCTTATTCCTCGTCAGCCGCCGCAGCGTGCCGGAAAGCAGGTGGTCTGGCAACTGGTGCCGGAGCGTCAGCTTGCCTGGCATGCCGGGCCCAGCTACTGGCGCGGCGCAACGCGTATCAACGACACTTCGATCGGCATTGAGCTGGTAAACCGCGGCTATAAGTGCACGCTGACCGGGCGCGACTGGCAGCCTTTTACCGAAGCGCAGATCGCCGCGCTCAGCGTCATGCTGAAGGATATTGCCCAGCGCTACGGCATTGCGCCGGAGAATATCGTCGGCCATAGCGACATTGCGCCGCAGCGCAAGCAGGATCCCGGTCCGCTGTTTCCCTGGCACCTGCTGGCGCAGCAGGGCATCGGCGCTTGGCCGGACGCACCGCGCGTGCAGCATTACCTGGCGGGCAATGCGGCTGATAAACCGGTGGGAATGGAAACGCTGCTGTCGGCGCTGGCGCGCTATGGCTATGACGTGAGTGGCGCGACAGCGCCGCGTCAGCAACAGCAGATGATCGCGGCTTTCCAGATGCATTTTCGTCCGGCGGATTATCGCGGTTTGCCGGACGCAGAGACGCTAGCGATTGCCGAGGCGCTGTTAGAAAAATATGGCGGTTAGCGTTGCAGGAAGGCTTTCCAGTGCGCGACCAGCTGCTCCAGTGCATGGCGATCAACATCCAGATGGGTGACCATGCGGGTGACCGGCCCGACGCTGAGCAGCACCTCGCGCTGGGCGAACCACTTTTTCAGCGCCTCAACTTGGTCCGCAGGGACGCGGACAAACAGCATATTGGTCTGCTGATCGACGATCTCCAGGCCAGCCTGTTGTAGCTGCTCACCGAGCTAGGCGGCGTTGTCATGATCGTCCTTCAGACGTGCAACATTATGCTCCAGCGCGTAGAGGCCCGCTGCTGCCAGGATACCGGCCTGGCGCATGCCGCAGCCCGCCATTTTGCGCCAGCGGCGCGCACGCTCAATATACTCCTCGCTACCGCACAGCAGCGATCCTACCGGCGTACCCAGCCCTTTCGACAAGCAGATCGTCAGGGTATCGCAGTAGCGGGCAATCGCTTCCAGCGTGACGTTCTGCGCCACCACCGCGTTAAAGATGCATGCACCGTCAATGTGCAGCGCCAGCTTGCGTTCACGTGTGAAGTCAAAAGCGCGGACGAGATAGTCCAGCGGCAGCACCTTGCCGTGATGGGTGTTTTCCAGGCTAAGCAGGCGCGTACGGGCGAAGTGGATGTCGTCCG
Organism: Candidatus Pantoea bathycoeliae; assembly: GCA_031332935.1. Taxonomy (GTDB): domain Bacteria; phylum Pseudomonadota; class Gammaproteobacteria; order Enterobacterales; family Enterobacteriaceae; genus Pantoea; species Pantoea bathycoeliae. The sequence continues at coordinate 98,501 of JAUHTP010000001.1, forward strand.
GCTTGATAGCCGCCGCAACCCGATCCAGCGGCAGCGTGCTGTCTTCGGCGGCCATCATTGCCTGCAACATCGCGGCGCTCGGTTGGGTCACGGTATCACTGCGTAAATCGATCACGTTACCTCCTGAGAAAAGAAAAGCGGGCGTAAACGCCCGAACAGATGGCGCATAAGGTGAGAAGCGGATGGCGTGGGCCGAGTGGGCAGGATGCCGTTTTTTGCGTCTTTGCGATCGGGCCACGCCATCCACGCAGGCACCTTGTTTACAATCATCAGCGGGCGTAAATGTCTGCTGTTGTCTTTACTCTTTTACCGCAGCCAGTTAGTTTTCGCCAGCTCCACCACTTCGTCGCCGCGACCATTCAGAATGGCACGCAGCATATAGAGACTGAAGCCCTTTGCCACGCAGCGCGTGAACGATGGGTACTTTGAGTGTTTCGGCCAGCCTCACAACCTCTTCGTGGGCTCCAGCGCAGCCGCTGCCGCACAGCAGCGTAATATTGCCTGCGTCATTAAGCGTTTGCGCCAGCTGCACCAGCTCGCCTTCCTGCGGCTGGAACTGTGGCAACAAAGGGGGATACCACTCGGCTGAGGCACTCTCAGGTGCTGGCTTCAAAGCAACATCTCCCGGCAGCACAATCACGGAAACGCCACGGTTCAATATCGCTTTGCGCATCGCAATGCCCAGCACCTGCGGGAGCTGCTCTGGGCTGGAGACCAGTTCGCAATAGTGGCTACATTCGGGAACAGCTCTTGGGGATGGGTCTCCTGAAAATAGCCGCTGCCAATTTCACTGGAAGGGATGTGAGCGGCAATCGCCAGCACCGGTACGCGGTTGCGATGGCAGTCGAACAGGCCATTAATCAGATGCCGTTTACCTGGGCCGCACGAACCGGCGCACACCGCCAGTTCGCCGCTCACATGGGCCTCTGCGCCCGCCGCGAAAGCGGCAACCTCTTCGTGGCGCGTTGGCATCCACTCAATCGTGCCCATGCGGTTCAGGCTGTAGCTCAACCCGTTCAGGGAGTCGCCGGTGAAGCCCCAGATTCGTTTGACGCCTGCGTTTTCCAGCGTTTTCGCGATCAGCGCCGCAACGGTCTGCTTCATTGTGCTCTCCTCTGGCAATAAGCCATCTTCACGATGGCGGACAAAGAAAAAGCCTAGACGAGGTTTTGCCCGCGCAGCCGTGAAAAAGTGCGCTGCACGTCAGGCGGAGAAAAAGGCGATAAGCAGCGGTGCCAGCAGGCTCATGACAAATCCGTGCACGATAGCCGCCGGAACGATCTCATTGCCGCCATTAGCACCACCACCACTAAAACCATCATTCCGCGGCGATTCAGTAGAATCTGACGCAGCGTCATGCCGCTGCCGCGCAGCTGTACGCTAACAAGAAACAGCAAAAAGATCAGCGCATATTCGCTGGCGGTTGAGGCGTGGCGCAGAAAAGCGAGCTGCGTCAGTCCCTCCAGAAAACCCAGTACCACAACGCCACACAGCGTCAGCGAGTCAAAGGCCATTCGTAGGCGTGACGGCAGCGCCTCCTGTTTATGCTTATGCTGCCAGGGCAGGCGTTTCTCTAGCAGGCGCAGTGCCAGCAGATTGCATAGCAGGATTGCCAGCGCACTGATCAGCGCAATGTGAAACACGCTGAGCAGATTACTGCTGAGATTGTCGAGAAAGGCGAGAATGATACCCATAAAAAACAGGATGATATAAACCATCCAGCCCAACAGGCGATTGACGAAGCGTAATACGCTGGGCTGACGCAGCGGCAATAACCAGCCCAAAATCAGCGGCAGTAAAATAATCAGAAGTCCTGAATACATAGCGAACGGCGCTTCCTTACGAAAAAGTGGCGACAACGCTAGTGAAAAAGCCTGAGAGAGTAAACATTTGCATGGCAGGGAGAGACGTAGCGTGCAAAAGAATCAGTTAACCGCACGTGCGCCGGAAATAAAAATGCCAGCGGTACGGCTAGCATTTTTGGGGGAGTGTTCAGAATGGGGTGATAGACGTTCAGGCATGCTGCGCTGCGTCGACCGGCACGATCAGGCTGGCATGATTGCCTTTTGGGCCCTCATGAACATCAAACTGAACTTGTTGGCCGGCTTTTAGCGTTCTGTAACCATCCATCTGAATCGTAGAATAGTGCGCAAAGATATCTTCGCCGCCGCCGATCGGACAGATAAAGCCGAAGCCCTTAGCGTTGTTGAACCATTTAACAGTACCCGTCTCCATGCTTTTACTTCCCTCGCAAGACATTTTGATGAGCAGGTGAGTAATTTAAGCTGTGAGTCGAGTTTGTTTAAAACTCAATCAGCTTGTGGTCTGTAGAATTGTAGAGAAACGGACCCTGGCGTCAAGCAAAACACCGGAGAGCGCGGAGAAAAAATCACCAAAATTTGAGGCAGTTAACGCTATTGCAAATTTTGTGATGCAGGTCGCGCGCAGTTTTTTTACAAAAAATTAACGCGACGGAAGGGGCTTGACAGGCGTGTTAAACTCTACGTATGGACAGTTAATCGTCCATATCGATGTGCAGAATTTCAACGGAACATTATGGCACACACTAACGACTGGCTTAACTTTGAACATCTGGCCGAAGACAAAGCGAAGGAGGGTCTCAAGCCGCCTTCTATGTATAAAGTCATCCTCAATAATGACGATTATACGCCTATGGAATTTGTTATTGACGTCCTGCAAAAGTTCTTTTCTTATGATGTTGAACGTGCAACGCAACTGATGCTGAAAGTTCACTACCACGGGAAAGCGATCTGCGGTGTCTTTACCGCCGAAGTTGCGGAGACCAAAGTTGCCCAGGTGAACAATTACGCGCGGGAGAATCAGCATCCATTGCTGTGTACGCTAGAAAAAGCCTGAACTCGCCCTCATATAGTGAAGGTGAGGTTTTCAGAGCGATAATTGGGGGAAGTGCCTAATGCTCAATCAAGAACTGGAACTCAGTTTAAACATGGCTTTCGCCAGAGCGCGTGAGCACCGTCATGAGTTTATGACCGTCGAGCATTTGTTGCTGGCACTGATCAGCAACCCGTCGGCCACAGAGGCACTGGAAGCCTGTACCGTCGATATTGCTGCACTGCGGCAAGAACTCGAAGCTTTCATCGAACAAACCACACCGGTGCTGCCAGCCAGTGAAGGAGAGCGCGATACCCAACCTACGCTCAGCTTCCAGCGCGTGTTACAGCGTGCGGTATTCCATGTCCAGTCATCAGGGCGTAGCGAAGTCGCTGGCGCTAATGTGCTGGTTGCTATCTTCAGCGAGCAGGAGTCGCAAGCGGCCTATCTGCTGCGTAAACATGAAGTCAGCCGTCTCGACGTGGTTAACTTCATTTCTCACGGGACGCGCAAAGACGAACCCGGTCAGACGCCCCATAATGAGAATCCAGTCAATGAAGAGCAAGCAGGCGGGGAGGATCGTATGGAAAACTTCACCACCAATCTCAATCAGCTTGCTCGCGTCGGCGGAATCGATCCGCTGATAGGTCGCGACAAAGAGCTGGAGCGCACCGTGCAGGTACTGTGCCGTCGCCGTAAAAATAACCCGCTGCTGGTGGGGGAATCTGGCGTTGGTAAAACCGCTATCGCAGAAGGTCTGGCCTGGCGTATTGTGCAGGGCGACGTACCGGAAGTGATGAAGGATTGCACGATCTACTCGCTGGATATCGGTTCGCTGCTGGCGGGCACAAAATATCGTGGCGACTTTGAGAAGCGATTCAAAGCGTTGCTGAAACAGCTGGAGCAGGACAATAGCAGCATTCTGTTTATCGATGAGATCCATACCATCATCGGCGCAGGCGCGGCATCCGGTAGCCAGGTCGATGCGGCTAACCTGATTAAACCGCTGCTTTCCAGCGGGAAAATCCGCGTGATGGGCTCAACGACCTACCAAGAGTTCAGCAATATCTTCGAAAAAGACCGCGCGCTGGCGCGTCGCTTCCAGAAGATTGACATTACTGAACCGTCGGTCGATGAAACCGTGCAGATCCTGAACGGCCTGAAGCCCAAATATGAAGCGCACCATGACGTACGCTACACCGCGAAAGCGGTGCGCGCGGCGGTAGAGCTGGCGGTGAAATATATCAACGACCGCCATCTGCCAGATAAAGCCATTGATGTGATTGATGAAGCGGGTGCGCGGGCACGTTTGATCCCTGTCAGCAAGCGTAAGAAAACCATCAACGTCGCGGACATCGAATCGGTGGTGGCACGTATTGCGCGTATTCCTGAGAAGAGTGTCTCAGCAACCGATCGCGACACGCTGAAAAATCTCGGCGATTGCCTGAAAATGCTGGTGTTTGGTCAGGACAACGCGATCGAAGCGCTGACCGAGGCGATCAAAATGAGCCGCGCCGGACTGGGCCAGGATCGCAAGCCTGTCGGTTCATTCTTGTTTGCCGGCCCAACCGGTGTCGGGAAAACCGAGGTAACGGTCCAGCTGGCGAAAGCGCTGGGAATTGAGCTGCTGCGTTTCGATATGTCCGAATATATGGAACGCCACACAGTGAGCCGTTTGATCGGTGCGCCTCCGGGTTATGTGGGCTTCGATCAGGGCGGTCTGCTGACCGATGCTGTGATCAAGCATCCGCACGCGGTGGTGCTGCTCGACGAAATCGAGAAAGCGCATCCGGACGTCTTTAACCTGCTGTTGCAGGTGATGGATAATGGTATGCTGACCGATAATAACGGCCGTAAGGCGGACTTCCGCAACGTGGTGCTGGTCATGACTACCAACGCGGGCGTACGTGAAACCGAGCGTAAATCCATTGGTCTTATCCATCAGGACAATAGCACCGATGCGATGGAAGAGATCAAAAAGATCTTTACACCAGAGTTCCGTAACCGTCTCGACAACATTATCTGGTTCCGCCACCTGTCGCCGGACGTTATCCATCAGGTTGTGGACAAGTTTATTGTCGAACTGCAGGCACAGCTGGATGCGAAGGGCGTTTCGCTGCAAGTCAGCAACGAAGCGCGCGACTGGCTGGCAGAGAAGGGCTACGACAAAGCGATGGGCGCGCGTCCGATGGCGCGTACGGTACAGGAAAGGCTCAAAAAACCGCTGGCTAACGAATTACTGTTTGGATCGCTGGTAGATGGTGGATCGGTATCGGTGGCGCTCGACAAAGAGAAGAACCAGCTGACTTACCACTTCCTTAGCGCGGAAAAACGCAAAACGGAAGGCACGGTACACTGAGTGCTGTAGCGTAGAAATAGAAAAGGCCAGATGCGAATCTGGCCTTTTTTTTCACCGCCGTTCAGGCGGCGAAAGCGAAGTGCAGCCGCTTAGCGGCTACGGAAGACAATGCGGCCTTTGCTCAGGTCGTACGGGGTCAGCTCAACAGTCACTTTGTCGCCCGTCAGGATGCGGATATAGTTTTTACGCATTTTACCGGAGATATGAGCGGTAACCACGTGTCCATTTTCAAGTTCTACGCGGAACATGGTGTTAGGTAACGTATCAAGTACGGTACCTTGCATTTCAATATTGTCTTCTTTGGCCATCGAATCCTCTGGGTGGACTAGCTTTCAGTGAACCGGCAAGATAATGCCGAATTCCATGATTTATGTAAAGAAACGTTGGCAATAAGGCCAACGCTTCGCGCTAGGCACTAGCATCTCGTTAAATTCGGGTGTGTATGTGACGTCTGCGGGGGGATTAGCGGGCTAAGAATCTGCATCAGTTGGCGGTACACGCGCTCATCTGAAACAGTTCCGGGAGTGCATTATGATTTCCAGCCTGGCAATTCCGGCTCGCCGTTGCAAAGCGCGGACGACATACCAAACGCTACTATTATACCACTTTTACGCCTGATTATATGCAAAACATCTGCGCGGCTTCAAAAAAGCGTTTGCGTACGCCAGCAGCCTGCGCTGACGGGCTGCCAGGCAAGGGTCTGAACATACTGCAAATAGTCGACGCGGAGGATTTCCTTGGCACCCAGTGAAGCGGTATGTGGGTTTAAAACTTGGCAATCCACCAGTCTGCCCTGATGTTTAATAAAATGCTGGCAAAATACCCAAAGTGCCGTTTTCGAGGCGTTTTCGCGACGGCTGAACATCGACTCGCCGCAGAAGATCTGTCCTAGCGCGAGGCCATACATGCCGCCGACCAGCTGCTGATCCTGCCAAACTTCAATAGAGTGCGCGTGGCCCAGTTCATACAGGCGCTGCCAGGCATGTTTCACCTCAAAGGTGATCCATGTCCCTTCCTGGCGGCCAGCGGCGCAGCCTTCAACCACGTCAAAAAATGCCTGGTTCATGGTGACGCGGAACGGTGAACGCCGGTGAAAGCGCGCCATGCTGCGGCTGAGATGAAAAGTTTCTGGCAGTAGTACCGCGCGCGGGTCAGGCGACCACCACTGAATGGGATCGCCTGGAGAGAACCACGGAAAAATACCGTACTGATAGGCACTAAGCAGACGAGCAGGGGAAAGATCGCCACCCATCGCCAGCAGGCCGTTCGGCTCGCACAGCGCCATTTCAGGCGGCGGAAAGTGAAGGGATTCTCGTGACAGTTGCACCAGTCTCATTGCATCTCTACTCGTCAGCTTTTCGCTAAGACTATAGCGCAAAGCGCTGCTGGAAATGCCAGTAACTCCCCTCTTTTGAGATTAATTCGTGGTGGTTGCCCTGTTCAACGATCTGCCCATTTTCCATCACGCAGATACGGTCCAGCGCGGCCAGGCAACTCAGCCGGTGCGTCGCCATAATCAGAGTTTTTCCTGCGGTGACCTGTTGCAGTAGTGCCAGAATATGGTGCTCGGTAGTGGCATCGAGGCCTTCAGTGGGCTCATCCAGTAGCCAGAGATCGCCGTCGTGCAGCAGCGCTCGTGCGATAGCCAGACGACGCAGCTCGCCGCCCGATAAAGGACGGCCGCCTTCGCCGAGCCAGGCGTTGAGCCCTTCTTCACTTTCCAGCAGGCTTGTCAGGCATGCCTGACGCAGGGCGTCGCTGATCTGCGCATCGCTGGCATCAGGACGTACTACCCGCAAATTTTCCCGTAGCGTCTGGTTAAACAAATGCACGCGCTGCGTCACCACGCTGATGCGCTGGCGCAGCGATTTCTCATCCCAGCTGCGCAGTGCGACGTTTTGCAGCCTGATTGAACCCGCATCTACATCCCACGCGCGCGTGAGCAGCGCCAGCAGTGTAGATTTGCCGCAGCCTGTTGGCCCGAGCAGCGTCACGCGTTCACCGGCCTGTACCTGTAGCGAGAAGTTATCCAGCACGGCTTCGGTACGCTGCGGATAGTGGAAGGTAATCGCTTAAGTGGCAACGGCTAGGCTGCCCGGCTCCATGGCTGATGCGTCTAGGAAGGTGAGGGCAGGCGTCTGATCAATAATATCACTGACGCGCTCAGCGGCGGCCACCACCTGTGCCAGCGGCAAAAAAGCACCCGCAACCGGGGCCAGCGCTTCGAAAGCAGCTAGCGCGCAGAACACCACCAGCGCGATAAGTGCGCCAGGTGCAGGCCAGCCCGCGATGTCGCCTGCGCTCATCCACAGCAACAACGTCACGGTGCCGCCGCTCAGCAGTATCAGCAAACTTTGTTACAGCGCCTGCAAATTGCTGGCGCTGTGCATCCTGCCAGCGACGTTCGTCAAGGTTGAGCTGCTGGTGCCAGCGTGCTGAAAGACCGTAAATCGACAGTTCGGCCTGGCCGCTCAGCCAGTGCATCAGCTGTAAACGCCAGCTCGCGCGCTGTTGTGCGATGACGCGCCCGGCGGGCGCACCCAGCCGATAAAACAGCGGCGGCATTATCACCAGCGTTGCCAGCATCACGCTGCCCATCACGATATTGTCATGCAGCGTGTCGGCGGGCAGTTGTGGATTCTGACCAAGCCACGCGATGTGCTGCTGCCAGTAGGCGCGGCTCATCTCTCGCAGTTCAATACCGTTGACGCGCAGCGAGCCTTCGTAGGGCAGAAAGCCAAGCAGCACGTTCATCAGCACGGTTTTGCCTGCGCCGCTCTCTCCTACCAGTGCCACGCGCTCGCCTGCCGCGAGAGTAAAATTCAGCGGACCACACAGCTGCTGTTTATCCGCGCTCAGCGCAATCAGATCCTCAGTAACGAGGGTAAGGGCTGCATTGTTCTCAAGCTCAGCGGAGCAGGTCGGTTGCACTGGCTCAGGGCTTTCGCGCATAAAGCGCTCCAGCGCTTCTGCACCGCCGACCGCCTGCGCTTTGAGCATGATAAAAGGTCCCTAAATCGCGCAGCGTTGGAAAAATTCGGGAGCCAGTATCAATGCGACAAAACCGGCGAATAGCGTCACACCTTGCCCATATGCGCCAAAATGGAGCTCGCCGAGATAGGAGAACCCGAAGTAAACCGCCACCACCGCAATCGCCAGTGAAGCGAAAAACTCCAGCACTGCCGAAGAGAGAAAGGTGAGGCGCAGCACTTCCATCGTGCGCTGACGAAAATCAGTAGTCGAGTCGGCGATCGCGCTGGTTTCCGCTTCAGCACGGTGGAACAGGCGCAGGATTTTACGCCCGCGGATACGGTCAAGAAAATCACCGCTCAGGCGCGCCAGCGCAACAAAGTTGCGGCGGTTAGCGTCGGCTGCACCCATGCCGACCAGCGCCATAAACAGCGGGATCAGCGGTGCGGTCGCCAGCAATATCAGGCGAGCCGCCCAGTTCAGTGGGAAAACAGTCAGAAGAATACAGAGAGGAATCAACGCGGCCAGCGTCATTTGTGGCAGATAGCGCGCGTAGTAATCCTGCATCTCTTCAATTTGCTCAAGCAGCAGCGTTGCACAGCTGCCAGCGGGTTTGCCGCGGATACCGGCCGGACCAAGCGCGGAGAGGCGATCCAGTACCTGCTGGCGTAACGCCTGACGAATCGCCTGGCCGGCGCAAAAGCCTGCGATCTCGCGTGCATAGTTGAGCACGGCGCGCAGCACAAAGCAGAGCAGCAAAAGGGCAAAGGGGAGAAGAAGCGCACTGCGTAGCTGCTGCTCGACAATAAGTGCCTGCAACAGAAAGGCCATCAGCCAAGCCTGGGCGATAATCACCAGTGCACTGGCCAGCCCAAACAGCATTGCCAGCCGCAATCAGCGACTACCAAAAGCACGTTGCTGGCGCAGCCAGCGGGTAAGTTCCTGTTGCCGGGTTTTGTTCATGCGTGACAGTAATCGTTGTCAGTAACCAACGAAAGGATAAGAGGGTTTCTCTTCAGGCGCACGAATCTAGCACGAGGGCATAAAAAAAGGCGACTGAAAAACAGCCGCCTCGAATAATTTAGATCAGGAGATTAACAACTTACCGATCGTTTTTAACCAGACCATCCAGATAACGTTCAGCGTCCAGCGCGGCCATACAGCCGGTGCCCGCGGAGGTAATGGCCTGGCGATAGATATGGTCCATTACGTCGCCTGCGGCAAACACGCCGGGGATGCTGGTTTGGGTGGCATTACCATGCAGGCCGGACTGCACCTTGATGTAGCCATTCTCCAGCGTCAGCTGCCCATCGAAAATCGCCGTGTTAGGGCTGTGGCCGATAGCCACAAACAGACCAGCCACTTCCAGCGACTCCGTTTCCGCCTCGTTGTGCGTCGAACGCAGTGTCAGACCCGTCACGCCCATCTGATCGCCAACCACGTCTTCCAGCGTGCGATCGGTATGCAGCACGATGTTGCCGTTGCGCACTTTTTCCATCAGGCGGTCAATAAGGATTTTTTCTGCGCGGAAGCTGTCGCGGCGGTGAATTAAATGGACCTCGGCGGCGATGTTAGCCAGATAAAGCGCCTCTTCGACCGCAGTATTCCCGCCACCAATGACCGCCACTTTCTGGTTGCGGTAGAAGAAACCGTCGCAGGTGGCGCAGGCAGAAACGCCTTTGCCTTTGAACGCTTCTTCAGAGGGCAGACCCAGATAGTGCGCAGAAGCACCGGTCGCAATAATCAGTGCGTCAGCCGTATATTCGCCTCTGTCACCGGTCAGGCGAAACGGACGATTTTGCAGATCGACGGTATGAATATGGTCAAAAATAATTTCGGTATTAAATTTTTCGGCATGCTCGTGCATGCGCTCCATCAGCGAAGGACCAGTCAAATCGTGCGGGTCGCCGGGCCAGTTTTCTACCTCAGTGGTGGTGGTCAGCTGACCGCCTTTTTCGAGGCCGGTGATGAGTACCGGATTCAGGTTGGCGCGTGCAGCGTAGACGGCTGCGGTATAACCCGCCGGGCCGGAGCCCAGAATGAGCAATTTACTGTGTTTGGCCGTAATCATATGATCCTCAGTTTCATTCAGCTGGCAACATGACCCGGAATTGTAGGGAATTTAACGAAGCAAAAAAAGGGCTGGAAAATTTTGTTGCCGATAGCTGCAAACGGCGTAGACGATAAACAGAGGTTCTGCACACCCTTTGCGCTAACAAAGGGGCAATAATCGGATTTTGCTGGTGCACAGGTATAAAAATACTCATTAAAAAACAGTAACCCAGCGTTCTGACTGGCATCTTGTCCTGAATTTGGTCTTTTTACTTTGACAATCGCCTGCGCTTTTGCGAAAACAATGGCAGAAGCGAAGAAGAAGGAAAGAGTCATAACAGGGTTTCGTTCCCTGTTTCGCCCCTTATTCCGGATAAATGACAGCCTAACATGGGTAATGACGCATGATGTCGACAGACAACATGCGTCATGCGGATGGATGCGTGAGCGCGCACAGGTTTAAATTCTTCACTTCAATAATGCCTTGAACAGTTACTGTTTTCAGGGCGTGGCAGGTAAAGGGAAGGAATTAAGAGAGACAATAATAATGGTAGACAATAAGAAACGCCTCGGAAAAGATCTCGACAGAATCGACAGAAACATCCTGAATGAACTTCAGAAAGATGGTCGTATTTCAAACGTAGAGCTTTCCAAACGCGTAGGATTATCGCCTACGCCATGTCTTGAGCGTGTGCGTCGTCTGGAGCGTCAGGGTTTTATTCTTGGCTATACCGCGCAGCTTAACCCGCACTATCTTGATGCGTCACTGCTGGTTTTCGTTGAGATTACTCTGAATCGTGGTGCGCCGGACGTGTTTGAACAGTTTAACGCCGCTGTGCAAAAACTTGAGGAAACTCAAGAGTGTCACCTAGTTTCCGGTGATTTCGACTACCTGCTAAAAACGCGCGTACCGGATATGTCGGCGTACCGTAAGCTGCTCGGCGAAACCCTGTTGCGCCTGCCGGGTGTCAATGACACGCGTACTTACGTGGTAATGGAAGAGGTCAAGCAGAGCAATCGGCTGGTGATCAAAACCCGATAATGTAGCGCAGGTGCAAAACCTGTGATCTTTCGATACACTCCTGAGAATTCATACAGGACCAGCGTCGGGCTTGCCCGACGCTGTTGCCTTCATAATTTACAGGCACCTGGAGAGTTCTCTTGAGCCAGGAATACACAGAAGACAAAGAAATTTCGTTAAAACCGCTTAGCAGTGGACGCCGTTTGCTGGAAGCGTTGCTCATACTCGTCTCCCTTTTCGCCGTTTATCTGATGGTTTCCTTGGTCAGCTTTAATCCATCCGATCCGAGCTGGTCGCAAACTGCCTGGCATAAGCCGATTCATAATCTCGGCGGTGGCGTGGGAGCCTGGATGGCGGATACGCTGCTTTTCATCTTTGGCATCATGGCTTATGCCATTCCGCCGGTCATTATTTGTCTGTGCTGGATCGCTTTTCGCCAGCGTGACCAGCAGGATTATATCGACTATTTCGCTATCGGCCTGCGCCTGATCGGCGTGCTGGCGCTAGTGGTCACCACCTGTGGTTTAGCCGCGCTTAACGCCGACGATATCTGGTATTTCGCTTCTGGCGGCGTTATCGGTAGTCTGGTCAGCAACGCTATTGCGCCCTGGTTTAGTCCGGCAACCTGCACGCTGGCGCTGCTCTGCGTCTGGGCAGCCGGCATCACGCTTTACACCGGCTGGTCCTGGCTGACCATCGCAGAGCGCATCGGTGGTGTCGTGATGGGTGTGCTGACGTTCGCCAGCAACCGCTCACGCCGCGATGAACCCAGGCAGGAAGATGACGAAGATGAGTACGAGGCTGAAGCCGCACCGCGCTTAAAAGCTGCTGCGCAGGATGAGGATGACGTGTTGCTCTCTGCACCACGCGCCAGCGCCGAACAGCCCTCTCAGGAAGAGGCCAATCCGCTGCTGGCAAAAGCAGCCGCTGCCACTGACGCCGCGCTGACCTCAGCTGCCGAGGCTGCGGGTGTTTCTGCCCCTGTCGCGTCAGTTCCGGCTGCCGCAACGCCGGTTACCGCGCCTGTAAAGCCTGTCGCTGCGGCGACAACACAGGTTGCAGAGACCGTTCCGGCGGCGGTGACAACGCCACTATCTGCTCAGCAGGTGATCACGCATCCCGTTGCAGCTCCTCAGAAATCGGCTAATGCCTTTACGGCCGCGCTGCCTCAGGCAGCCGTGGCCGCTGAACCGTCGCGTTACCATTTCGAGATGCCACAAGAGCAGCCTGCGCCTGCCTTTACCGGCTGGGAAGAAGATGAAAGCCCGCAAATGGGCAACTGGCGCGATACCGAGGTGAATGCTGCGGCAACCGCTGCCGGTGTAGCAACAGCTGCTGCTACGCAGGTTGCCTCTGCGCCGCTGTTCGATGTCGCACCTGAAGGGGAGTTCAATCCGCAGGTGAAGCAGGGCATTGGACCTGCACTGCCGCGACCAAACCCGGTTAAACTTCTTACGCGCCGCGAGCTTGCCTCTTATGGCATTAAGCTGCCTTCCCAGCGTATGGCCGAAGAGAAGGCTAAAGCGGAAGAGCAACTGCGAGGCGATGATACGCCACAGCAGCCTGTGGAAACGCAGCCTGAATGGTCGATGGACCAGCAGGATGATCAGCATCATGCAGAGCTCAGCGCCGCTTTCGCGAGCCAGCAGCAGCGCTATAACGCCGTTGAGCAGGAAGAAAAAGCGCCAGCTTTCAGCCTGGACACTTCTTCTGTATTCGATTTCTCGCCAATGAAAGATTTGGTGGATGACTGCCCTGGCGAACCGCTATTTACCATTGCCAGTACGCTAGAGCCCGAAGCGCCTGCGGCAACTCATACGCCCTGGCAGCAGCCTGCGGAAACGCCAGTTGCTCAGCCAACTGTGCCCGTTGCCGCGCCGCCAGTTTCCGCCGCTTTCGAACCTACTGCGCCGGCACCAGTGCTGACGCAAGCTGTTCAGACGCCCGCGCCTGCTACCCTGCAGCCGCAGGCACCACAAGCACCGCAGCAGCCTGACTCGCTGGATAATAGCCTGATCCATCCTTTCCTGATGCGCCATAACCCGCCGCTGGAAAAACCGTCTACGCCGCTGCCAATGCTGGATCTGCTGACCTCGCCGCCTGCGGAAGAGGAACCGGTGGATATGTTCGCGCTTGAGCAAACGGCGCGCTTGGTTGAGGCGCGGCTGGGTGACTATCGCGTTAAGGCTGAAGTGGTAGGAATCTCGCCGGGACCGGTCATTACACGCTTTGAGCTGGATCTGGCGCCGGGCGTGAAAGCGGCGCGTATCTCCAACCTGTCGCGCGATCTGGCACGTTCGCTCTCTGCCGTTGCGGTACGTGTTGTCGAGGTCATTCCAGGAAAGCCTTATGTGGGTCTGGAACTACCGAATAAGAACCGTCAGACGGTCTATCTGCGTGAAGTGCTCGACTGCGCAAAATTCCGCGACAATCCGTTGCCACTGGCTGTGGTGCTGGGTAAAGATATAGCAGGTCAGCCGGTGGTAGCCGATCTGGCGAAAATGCCGCACCTGCTGGTTGCTGGTACGACCGGTTCCGGTAAGTCAGTGGGCGTCAACACCATGATTATCAGCATGTTGTACAAGGCGACGCCGGAAGAAGTCCGCTTCATCATGATCGACCCGAAAATGCTGGAGTTGTCGGTTTATGAAGGCATCCCACACCTGTTGACCGAAGTAGTTACCGACATGAAGGATGCGGCTAACGCGCTGCGCTGGAGCGTGGGTGAGATGGAGCGACGCTACAAGCTGATGTCGGCGCTGGGTGTACGTAACCTGGCTGGCTACAACGAAAAAGTCGAGCAAGCAGAAGCGATGGGCCGTCCTATCCCCAATCCGTTCTGGAAGCCGGGTGACAGTATGGATACGACGCCGCAGGTGCTGGAAAAACTGCCTTATATCGTCGTGCTGGTGGATGAGTTCGCCGATCTGATGATGGCAGTGGGTAAGAAGGTTGAAGAGCTGATTGCGCGTCTGGCCCAGAAAGCGCGTGCGGCGGGTATTCACCTTGTGCTTGCCACACAGCGTCCGTCTGTGGATGTGATTACTGGCCTGATCAAGGCCAACATCCCGACGCGTATCGCCTTCACCGTTTCGAGCAAAATCGACTCGCGTACTATTCTCGATCAGGGCGGTGCGGAATCGCTGCTGGGTATGGGAGACATGCTCTATATGCCGCCTAACTCCTCAATGCCGGTACGTGTGCATGGCGCGTTTGTACGTGACCAGGAAGTGCATGCCGTGGTTCAGGACTGGAAAGCGCGCGGGCGTCCGCAATATATCGAGAGTATTACTGCGGGTGAAGAGAGCGAAGGTGGCAGCGGCGGTCTGGAAGGTGATGAAGAGCTGGATCCGCTGTTCGATCAGGCCGTAGGTTTCGTAGTTGATAAGCGCCGGGCATCCATTTCCGGTGTACAGCGTCAGTTCCGTATCGGCTACAACCGTGCTGCGCGTATCATTGAACAGATGGAAGCGCAGGGCATCGTGTCTGAACCTGGACACAACGGTAACCGCGAAGTGCTTTCTCCTCCGCCGCACGAAATGTAGCGCGACACGCTTTGCAACAAACAATCATGGGCCAGTTTTTACTGGCCCATTGTTTAGCCAGACTTTACCCTTTATATCAGATAACGCTTTCGGGTTTTTCTCCTGGCTCAATGCCGGAACGGCGACCAGAATTAAAACCGTATTCACTGGATAGTGACAAATAAGGAATTCAAGCAGATGAAATTAAGCGTAATCGTGCCTGGCCTGTTGGACGTTTTTGCTTCTGCCAGCGTAATGGCAGATGCCTCCAGCGATTTGCAGCAGCGTCTGAACAAGGTCAACAGTTTCCACGCCAGCTTTAGCCAAAAGGTAACCGACAGCAGCGGTGCTAATGTGCAGGAAGGTGAGGGAGAGCTCTGGGTAAAACGCCCTAGCTTGTTCAACTGGCATATGACCGCGCCTGACGAAAGCGTGATTGTTTCCGACGGGAAAAACCTGTGGTTCTATAACCCGTTTGTCGAACAGGCCAGCGTAAGCTTGCTGAAAGACGCGACCAGCAACACGCCTTTCATGCTGATTGCCCGTAACCAGCCGAGCGACTGGCAGCAGTACAACATCAAACAGCAGGGCGATACCTTTGAGCTGACGCCAAAAAATAGCGATGGCAACCTCAAGCAGTTCACTCTTTCAGTGACCTCTGCCGGGACAATTAATCAGTTCAGTGCCATTGAGCAGGACGGCCAGCGCAGCAGCTATCAGCTCAAAAGCGAGAAAAACGGCTCTATCAGCCCGGATATGTTTACTTTCACACCGCCTAAAGGGGTGACGGTAGACGATCAGCGTCAGTGAGGTAAGAGTGGGTAACCTGTCTCTGGATTTTTCCTCTGAGGATTTTAAGCCGCTGGCGGCGCGTATGCGCCCGGAAACGCTTAAGCAATATATCGGGCAGCAGCATTTGCTGGCACCCGGTAAGCCCTTGCCGCGTGCTATCGAGGCTGGTCATCTTCATTCGATGATCCTTTGGGGACCGCCAGGCACAGGTAAAACCACGCTGGCGGAGATTATCGCTCGCTATGGCAATGCCGACGTTGAGCGTATCTCCGCCGTTACCTCAGGCGTTAAGGAAATACGTGAGGCGATAGAGCGCGCACGGCATAGCCGTCAGGTCGGACGCCGCACTATCCTGTTTGTGGACGAAGTGCACAGCTTCAATAAAAGCCAGCAAGATGCCTTTTTGCCGCATATTGAAGATGGCACCATCACCTTTATCGGCGCAACCACCGAAAACCCTTCATTTGAACTTAACTCTGCGCTGCTGTCCCGCGCGCGTACGTACCTGCTGAAGTTGTTGACTACGGAAGATATTGAACAGGTGCTGGATCAGGCGATGCAGGACAAAACGCGTGGCTATGGCGACAGCGACATTCTGTTACCTGATAACACGCGGTGCATGATCGCCGAACTGGTTAGCGGCGATGCGCGCCGGGCCCTAAACACGCTGGAAATGATGGCGGATATGGCAGAAAGCAACGCGCAGGGCAAACGCGAGCTAACGCCGCAGCTGCTTACTGAAGTTTCCGGCGAGCGTGCCGCACGGTTTGATAACAACGGTGATCGCTTCTACGACCTGATTTCTGCGCTGCATAAATCGGTGCGCGGCTCTGCGCCCGATGCGGCCCTTTACTGGTATGCGCGTATTATTACCGCCGGTGGCGATCCGCTCTATGTGGCACGACGCCTGCTGGCCATTGCTTCTGAAGATGTGGGCAATGCCGATCCGCGCGGCATGCAGGTGGCGATTGCGGCCTGGGATTGCTTTACCCGCGTTGGACCTGCGGAAGGCGAGCGCGCCATCGCCCAGGGCATCGTATATCTCGCCTGTGCGCCTAAAAGCAATGCTGTCTATACCGCTTTTAAGGCAGCAATGCGCGATGCGCGCGAGCATCCTGACTATGATGTGCCTGAGCATCTGCGCAATGCGCCGACCCGCCTGATGAAAGAGATGGGGTTGGGTAAGGAGTACCGCTACGCCCACGACGAAGAGCACGCTTATGCGGCTGGAGAAGTCTATTTTCCACCGGAAATAGCGCAGACACGCTACTACGCGCCTACACAGCGCGGGCTCGAAGGCAAAAGTGGTGAAAAGCTCGCCTGGCTGGCTGAACAGGATCAAAATAGTCCGACAAAACGCTACCGCTGAAAAAGTCGTTACGGTAAGGTGAGCAAGGATTTCAATGCATTCTATCGGGAATGCATCCCTTCATTCGTTCTATCAACCTTTATTACACAGGATAAGCATGCTCGATCCCAATCTGCTGCGTAATGAGACAGACGCAGTCGCAGAAAAACTGGCACGCCGAGGATTTAAACTGGATGTGGAAACGCTGCGCTCCCTCGAAGAACGTCGTAAAGTCTTGCAGGTGGAAACTGAAAATCTGCAGGCGGAGCGCAACTCCCGATCCAAATCCATCGGTCAGGCCAAAGCACGTGGGGAAGACATCGAGCCGCTGCGTCAGGAAGTGAACGCGCTAGGCGAACGCCTAGACGCGGCCAAAGCGGAACTGGATGCCCTACAAAATGAAATTCGTGATTTTGCGTTGGCGCTGCCCAACCTGCCTGCAGATGAAGTACCCCTAGGCAAAGATGACAGCGAAAACCAGGAGATCAGCCGCTGGGGCGAACCGCGCCAGTTTGATTTTCAGGTAAAAGATCACGTTGAGCTGGGTGAGATGGCAAAAGGCCTCGATTTTGCCTCCGCGGTTAAGCTGACAGGCTCTCGCTTCGTGGTAATGCAGGGGCAAATTGCGCGTCTACACCGTGCGCTGAGCCAATTTATGATTGACCTGCACACTGAACAGCACGGCTATCTGGAAACCTACGTGCCTTACCTGGTTAACCATGAAACGCTTTACGGCACCGGTCAGCTCCCTAAGTTTGGTGAAGACCTGTTCCATACTCGTCCGCTGGATGAGGAAGCGGGCAGCAGCAACTATGCGCTGATCCCAACGGCTGAGGTTCCGCTGACTAACTTGGTACGCGACGAGATCGTGGAAGAAGAGAGTCTGCCGATCAAACTGACCGCGCATACGCCTTGTTTCCGTTCTGAAGCGGGTTCATACGGTCGTGACACGCGTGGTTTGATTCGTATGTACCAGTTCGACAAAGTCGAGATGGTGCAAATCGTCGCGCCGGAAACCTCTATGGACGCGCTGGAAAAGCTGGTGGGCCATGCGGAGAAAGTGCTGCAGCAGCTTAACCTGCCTTACCGCAAAGTGCTGCTGTGCACTGGCGATATGGGCTTTGGTTCCACCAAGACTTACGATCTGGAAGTCTGGCTGCCAGCGCAGAACACCTATCGCGAGATCTCATCCTGCTCCAATATGTGGGATTTCCAGGCGCGCCGTATGCAGGCTCGCTGCCGCAATAAAACCGATAAAAAGCCGCGACTAATGCATACCCTGAACGGCTCTGGCCTGGCAGTTGGCCGTACGCTGGTCGCGGTGCTGGAAAACTACCAGCAGGCTGACGGACGTATTCAGGTACCGGAAGTTTTGCGCCCTTATATGAATGGCGTTGAATATATCGGTTAACGCGTACCTTAAATTAAACCCGGACATGTCCGGTTTTTTTTATCAATGTGTTAGTGATAACTTAAAACTTATCAGAAGTAAACGTTATCGACGTTGCTGGCCTTGTCTTACCTAAAAATCCTGTATTTCATGGAGATAGCTCAAACGGATATCAGTTTTAACACTTCTTTAACCCACTGAAGATTAATAAATTAAATTATCTAGCAGCAAAATGTGCTGCGCTATTTTCCTTTAATTTAGCCAGTTGCAAACTGCGCGCAACTTCCTCTCTTTTCTTTGGTTTTATCCCTGTGTCTACCTGGTCAGGTCCTGTAGTGCTGCTGCTTTGCGGCCTGCTTTTGCTAACGGTTGCAATTGCAGTGCTTAATACGCTGGTTCCGCCGTGGCTAACTCACGATGCGCTGGCAACCTAGCAGGTTGACGTAGCGAGCTCATCTTTCTATACGGTTAATCTGGCAGGTACGTTAATTGCCGGCTGGCTGATTAAGCATTACGGCTTCAATCGCAGCTATTATCTGGCAACGGTGATCTTCGCCGTAGCGACTGCTGGCTTATTGATGATGGAGGGGTTTTGGGCCTGGTCAGTGCTGCGTTTTAGCGCGGGTATCGGCTGTGCGCTCATTTCGGTGGTGGTAGAAAGCGCGCTGCTGTGTAGCGGCACGGTTCGCAATCGTGGCCAGCTGCTGGCAGCCTACATGATTGTTTATTACCTAGGCACCGTTGCAGGCTAGCTGTTAGTAAGCAAAGTTTCCACCGAGCTGTTTAGCGTAATCCCGTGGCTCACTGCGCTGATGATCTGTGCCATTTTGCCGCTGGTATTTGTCAAAGTGACTGCTGCCAGCGAAGCTAAGGACGCCGCGCCAGGCAAAATCTGGCCAATGCTGCGCCGCCGCAGCTCAAGGCTTGGCATCAACGGCTGCATCATTTCCGGCATTGTCCTGGGTTCGCTCTATGGCCTGATGCCACTCTACTTGTCCCATCAGGGCATGAGTGATGCAAACGTTGGCTACTGGATGGCGCTGCTGGTGAGTGCTGGTATTGTTGGACAGTGGCCGGTTGGTCGACTGGCGGATCGTTTTGGCCGTCTGCTGATGCTGCGCGTGCAGGTGTTCGTGGTGATCCTGGGCGCAATTGCGATGTTAACCAATGCCGCAATGGCACCTGCGCTTTTGTGCTGGGCCTGGCGGGCTTTACGCTCTATCCAGTGGCGATGTGGCCTGCGAAACCGTTGCGCACCATGAGCTGGTGGCAATGAATCAGGCGCTGCTGCTGAGCTATACCGTAGGTAGCCTGGCAGGTCCGAGCATTACCGCCATTCTGATGCAGAGCTACTCTGACCGTATTCTGTTCGTCATGATTGCCGGGGTAGCGCTGGTCTATCTGATGATGCTGTTGCGTAACGCAGATCAGCAGGCTACGCCGGTGGCGCACGCCTGAAAGTATTCTTTCAAGAGCCAAAGCGCTTGTGAGCCTGACAGCAAAAGAGGAGCTCTCGCTCCCTTTTCCATTTAATACATAACGTGATAGCCGTAGCTGGCGAGGATGTTTTTCACGCGCTCCATCATCTCTTTGGTCGGTGGTTTCACGCCGCCGAGTTTGTATTCTTCACCCATCGCAATCCATTTATGCTTGCATAGCTCATGATAGGGCAGCAGTTCAATCTTCTCCACGTTCTCCATATCTTTGGTGAACTCGCCCAGCCGGTGCGCTGACTCATCATCATCTGAATAGCCGGCACGACCACATAACGGATCCAAGTGCGTTTGCCTTTCTTCTGTAGATAGCGGGCAAAATCCATAGTGCGATGATTGGAGACGCCAACCAGAATCTGGTGCACATCATCATCGATTTGCTTCAGGTCGAGCATAACCAGATCAGTCACCTCCAGCAGCTCACCAATTACCGGGTCGTAGCGGCGTACAAAACCGTTAGTATCAAGGCAGGTATGAATGCCTTCTGTTTTACAAGCGCGGAACCAGTTGCGGACAAATTCGGCCTTAAAATTGCCTCACCGCCTGAAGCGGTCACACCGCCGCCTGAGGCGTTCATAAAGTGCCGGTATGAAAGCACATCTTTCATTAGTTCTTCGACGGTAATATCTTTACCGCCGTGTGTATCCCAGGCATCACTGTTATGACAGTAAAGGCAAGCGCATCAGGCAGTCTTGAAAGAAGGTAATAAAACGGACCCCGAGACCGTCAACCGTCCCGCAGGATTCGAATGAGTGGATACGACCGTTGCAAGAAATTGCGATGATTCTCTAGGTTAGCCTCTTAGCAGGCGCACAATCTCTGTTGTGCTCAGTGGTAAAGTCAGTTTTGACTGGTTTCTTCGCTGAGTGTGCAGACAAAACGGGCCCTGGAGAAAAGGCTCCCGAAGGAGCCTTTTTACAGCTTATGGCATCAGTTTAAAGTGATTGCGTAAATGTATGTGTAATCACATCCTGCTGCTGCTCTTTGGTCAGTAAGTTAAAGCGTACGGCATAGCCAGAAACGCGAATGGTCAACTGCGGATATTTTTCCGGATGCTCCATCGCATCCAGCAGCATCTCACGTTTCATCACGTTAACGTTCAGGTGTTGTCCGCCTTCAATGCTGGCTTCATGATGGAAGTAGCCATCTATCAGGCCTGCAAGGTTGGTTTTACGCACGTTGTCATCTTTACCCAGCGCGTTTGACACGATAGAGAAGGTGTAGGAAATACCATCTTTAGCGTAGGCGAAGGGCAGTTTAGCAACTGAGGTCAACGAGGCGACAGCACCTTTCTGGTCGCGGCCATGCATTGGGTTTGCGCTTGGACCAAAGGTGCGCCAGCGCGACGGCCATCAGGCGTATTACCGATTTTCTTACCATAAACTACGTTAGAGGTAATGGTCAGCACCGACTGTGTCGGCACGGCGTTACGATAGGTGGCGAGTTTCTGAATTTTCTTCATGAAACGTTCAACCAGATCGCAGGCCAGATCGTCCACGCGTGCATCGTTATTACCAAACTTCTGATATTCGCCGTCGATTTCGAAGTCGACAGTCAGGCCAGTCTCATCGCGCACTGGTTTCACTTTGGCGTATTTAATCGTTGACAGTGAGTCGGCAGCAACTGACAAACCGGCAATATCACAAGCCATCGTGCGATAAACATCACGGTCATGCAGCGCCATCAGCGAAGCTTCATAACTGTACTTATCGTGCATGTAATGGATGATATTCAGTGCGGTCACATACTGCTTCGCCAGCCAGTCCATAAAGTGGTCCATACGGCGCATTACGGTGTCGAAATCGAGCACTTCATCTGTAATCGGCGCTTCTTTCGGGCCGACCTGCATTTTAAGTTTCTCATCCATGCCGCCGTTGATTGCGTACAGCAGGGTTTTCGCAAGGTTGGCACGCGCGCCGAAGAACTGCATCTGTTTACCGACAATCATTGGACTGACGCAGCAGGCAATAAGTCGTCGTTATTGAAGTCGGGACGCACTAAATCGTCATTCTCATACTGCAGAGAAGAGGTATCGATCGAGACTTTGGCCGCGTATTTTTTTTAGTTCACCAGCAGTTTTTCTGACCACAGGATGGTCATGTTTGGCTTAGGTGACGGGCCCATGGTGTATAAAAGGGTATTCAGGAAGCGGAAGGTGCTTTTTGATACCATGGTACGACCATCAACGCCCATACCTGCTAGCGATTCAGTGGCCCAGATCGGGTCGCCGGAGAACAACTCATCATATTCCGGCGTACGCAGGAAGCGCACCATACGCAGCTTCATGACCAGATGGTCGATCAGTTCCTGTGCCTGCTCTTCGGTCAGTTTACCGGCCTGCAGATCGCGTTCGATATAGATATCGAGGAAGGTGGATACACGACCAAATGACATTGCCGCGCCGTTCTGTGATTTCACTGCGGCGAGATAGCCGAAGTAAGTCCACTGTACAGCTTCCTGCGCGTTGGTTGCCGGGCCAGAAATATCGCAGCCTTATTTAGCCGCCATCTCTTTGATTTGGGCAAGTGCGCGATGCTGTTCCGCGATTTCTTCACGCAGACGAATAGTGGCTTCGAGATTAACGCCGTTTTCAAGATCGTTTTGCAGCGAGTGGAACTGTGCCAGCTTATCCTGCACTAGGAAGTCAATGCCATATAGGGCAACGCGGCGATAGTCACGATAATATGACCACGGCCGTATGCGTCTGGCAGGCCAGTCAGCACGCCAGATTAACGGCAGAGCAGGATGTCCTGGGTGTTGACGTCGAATACGCCCTGGTTATGGGTTTTACGATAGTCGGTGAAGATTTTTTTCAGCGCCAGATCCAGCTCACGGCCATAGATATTACAGGAACCTTCTACCATCTTGATGCCACCAAACGGAATAATGGCGTGTTTCAACGGGGCTTCAGTTTGTAAGCCGACAATATTTTCCAGCTGTTTGCTGATATAGCCAGCATCGTGCGCAGTGATGGTTGAAGCAAGATCGGTATCAAAGTCGACCGGCGCGTGGGTGCAGTTCTCAATTTTGATTCCTTCCAGTACAGCATCCCACAGTTTAGTGGTCGCTTCAGTCGCGCCAGCCAGGAAAGACTCATCGCCTTCATACGGCGTATAGTTCTTTTGAATAAAGTCCCGAACGTTGACGCTGTTCTGCCATTCTCCGTTGGCGAATCCTGCCTAGGCCGCAGCCTGTTTTGCATTCAGATCGGTCATGATATACCTGCCTTATCTAAGAAGACTTTACGTTGGCGCTGCCAGCTGCGCGGCGTCTGCCAGAAATCATTAATGTGCGGTAGAGCCGTTGCGTAAATAGATCACCCAATAGGTCAACACCACCAGCAAGCCGCCGCCGATAATGTTGCCGATCGTTACCGGAATCAGGTTGTCGATAATAAAGTTGAAGGGCGTAAGCGCTTGGACTTGGTCGGCGCTGGCACCAGCAGCCTGCCCAAAATCCGGTCCGGAGAAGTCGGGAATAACGATGGCTAGTGGGACAAGAAACATATTGGCGATGCTGTGCTCAAAACCGCTTGCGACAAACATGGCAACTGGGATAATCATCGCTACTGTTTTATCCATCACGCTATGGCCGGAATCGCTCATCCACACTGCCAGACAAACCATCAAATTCGCCAGCGTGCCAAGGCATACGGCCTCAATAAAGGTGGGTGCATTTTATGATCGGCAGTTTGCAGAACGTTCAGGCCCCAGGCTCCGTTTGCCGTCATATGCTTGCCGGAAAACCAGATTAACGCGACGAAAAACAGCGCACCGGCAAGGTTGCCGAAATAAACGTTGAACCAGTTGCGCGCCAATTGGCCCCAGGTAATCCTTCCGCTGGCCTTGGCGACGACAATCAGCACGGTGGAAGTAAAAAGGTCTGCGCCACAAATGACCACCAGAATTAAGCCCAGAGAAAAACAGATGCCGCCGATTAACTTCGCGATGCCATAAGGCAGGCGCTACCGGTTGTGGCGGTGATATAAAAAACAAAGGCGATGGAAATAAAAACACCGGCAGTGATAGCCAGAAAAAAGTAGTTAAAGGATGCTTAGTGGCTTTATAAATTCCTGCATCTTCTGCCACTTTGGCCATTGCGGGCGGCAATAATAGATTAAAAGGGTTGTCAGCTTTCACACAACGCTCTCCAAAAGATGTCTGGAAAAATACTAACAAAGGAGTATAAGACAGTAATTGATATGGATCATATTTGACCAAATCTTGGATGAGCGAAACGGCAGAATAGCTACTTTCGCTTAACTGATTGATTTTATATCAACTAATTTTTTTGTAAAAAATACAGGATTAGTTTAAATGAGGGTGGTGTACGAAGGGCGTATTGTTAGATTTACTAATCAATTGATGCTGAGGTGTTAAATATCCACTACTAAAATCAAATGAAATACAGTTAATAAACGGTTTTCTAAAAACGTTAAAAAAATGGCATCACTTCTGATGCTCATAGAAACTAAATTGATAGCCGCAGAGAGACTTTTAGTCTTTCCAGTATTGACGTTTAGCAGCCTGAAGTTTCTCTTAGGCTTGCAGTAAGGCCTGATGTGCCGGAACATCGCCGTTAGCAATAGCTTTGCCCAGCCAGAAATTAGCAAAGAAGTAGTTAGTAGATATATGTTCGAAATATTCGCCTAGCGCTGACGCCAGAGCCGCTTTCTTACTGGCACCTTTGCCGTTAGTAAAGCAGAGTGGGCAATCGCGGTCGCGAATATGCACGGACCAGACGTGGGGAACGGGATTCAGCCAGGAGGCTTCTTCAATATTAAAGCCAAGATCGGTCAGCTTTTGCTGGAAGCGTGCGATGGAATCTTCCAGTGCTGCGTCTTTACCGGGAATAAACGTTTGCGTCATGGACCGCTCTCCCAATATTATCGTGGGCGTAAAGCGCGCAATGATACGGATTTTGCCGTCGCTGCCCTATGAAGACGGCATAAATTTCTGCCCGCTATTTTTCATGAAACAGGCGTCAGAGGTAAGGTGCAGTTTCCTTCTTAGAAGAGCCGCCTCACAAAATTTCGCTGTACGTTGCATTTGTGACATAAGCTGCGGGGCGGCAGATTCAGAAAAAGTGATCTCTTCCTGATTTATGATTGCAGGCTCCATAAGGCAGTGATAAAACCGGTAAGCAATTCATAACCGTTCTGGATAAACGTAGTGAGGGGAAATGACGCAGATTTATAATTTTAGTTCCGGTCCAGCGATGCTGCCGGTTGAAGTGCTCCGTCGTGCAGAACAAGAACTGACAAACTGGCACGGTCTGGGGACCTCCGTCATGGAGATCAGCCATCGCAGTAAAGAGTTTCTCAAAGTAGCAGAAGAGGCTGAGCAAGACTTACGCGATCTTCTGAAAATCCCGGTAAACTACAAAGTTTTATTCTGTCATGGCGGCGCGCGCGCGCAGTTTGCTGCTGTACCGGGCAACCTGCTGGGCGAGTCTACCTCTGCGGACTATGTGGATGGCGGCTACTGGGCTCATAGCGCCATTAAAGAAGCGGAAAAATATTGCACGCCGCGTACGCTGGACGTGAAAACCACGCGTGACGGCAAGCGCGCTATTCTGCCGATGAGCCAGTGGCAGCTGAGCGATGACGCTGCCTATGTGCACTACTGCCCGAACGAAACCATTGATGGCATTGCCATCAATGAGCAGCCAGATTTTGGCGACAAAATTGTTGTTGCGGATCTCTCCTCTACTATTCTGTCGCGCCCACTGGATATTAACCGCTATGGTGTAATTTATGCTGGTGCGCAAAAGAATATCGGCCCGGCAGGCTTAACTATCGTTATTGTTCGCGACGATCTGCTGGGCAAAGCCCGCCAGTCCGTTCCTTCCATTCTCGACTATCAGGTGCTGGCAGAGAACAACTCTATGTTCAATACGCCGCCGACTTTTGCCTGGTATCTCTCTGGCCTAGTATTTAAATGGCTGAAAGAGAAGGGCGGCGTAAGCGGAATGGATAAGCTCAATCAAGCCAAAGCCGATCTGCTTTACGGTCTCATCGATCAAAATGCGTTTTACCGCAATGACGTGGCTGTAGAAAACCGCTCACGTATGAATGTGCCTTTCCAGCTGGCAGACGCTGCGCTAGACCAGCTCTTCCTGGAAGAGTCGTTCAACGCGGGACTGCACGCCCTTAAGGGCCATCGCGTAGTAGGCGGTATGCGCGCATCGATCTACAATGCGATGCTGCTGGAAAGCGTTAAAGCGCTAACTGATTTTATGGCTGACTTTGCACGTCGCCACGGCTAAACGTTAACCGTGATGTCGGCACTTGCGCTGATTTCAGACCCCGTCTCGCGGCGGGTTTTGTTCTTTTTTGGAGATTGGGTTTCACATGCAGGACTCCCTGACCTTACAACCGATTGCACGCGTTGACGGCATCGTTAACCTGCCAGGTTCAAAAAGCGTTTCTAACCGTGCGTTGCTGCTGGCTGCGCTGGCGAAAGGCACGACACGTTTAACGAACCTGCTGGATAGCGATGACGTTAAACATATGCTAAATACCCTCAAGGCATTAGGCGTTAATTTCACTCTGTCTGCCGATCGCACCGTATGCGAAGTGGTGGGCCAGGCAGGCGCACTGCATGCCTCTCAGCCGCTGGAGCTGTTTCTCGGTAACGCCGGTACGGCGATGCGCCCACTGGCCGCAGCGCTGTGCCTGGGCGAGCAGGACATTGTCCTGACTGGCGAGCCGCGCATGAAAGAGCGTCCAATAGGTCATCTGGTGGACGCGCTTCGTCAGGGCGGCGCGCAAATTGATTATCTGGAAAACAGCGATTATCCGCCGCTGCGCCTTAAAGGTGGATTTACTGGCGGTGAGGTCAGCGTAGATGGCAGCGTCTCCAGCCAGTTTTTAACTGCATTGCTGATGACTGCGCCGCTGGCAGAGCGTGATACTTCCATCACCATTAAAGGCGAACTGGTATCAAAGCCTTATATTGATATCACGCTGCATCTGATGCGCTGTTTTGGCGTTGAGGTAGAGAACCAGCATTATCAGCGCTTTGTTATCAAAGGCCAGCAGCAGTATCAGTCGCCAGGCTACTATCTGGTCGAGGGCGATGCCTCCTCCGCTTCTTATTTTCTGGCGGCCGCGGCAATTAAGGGGGGAACCGTGCGCGTAACCGGCATTGGCCGTAATAGCGTGCAGGGCGATATCCGCTTCGCTGACGTGATGGAAAAAATGGGCGCAACCGTGGAATGGGGGAATGACTATATCGCCTGTACCGCAGGTGAGCTGAATGCCATTGATATGGACATGAACCATATTCCCGATGCTGCCATGACCATTGCGGCCACGGCGCTGTTTGCCAAAGGCACGACGCTGATGCGCAATATTTACAACTGGCGCGTCAAAGAGACCGATCGTCTGGCTGCGATGGCGACTGAACTGCGTAAAGTAGGCGCTGAAGTAGAGGAAGGGCACGATTTTATCCGCATCACGCCACCGGAAAAATTAATCCACGCTGACATCGGTACCTACAACGATCATCGTATGGCGATGTGCTTCTCACTGGTCGCGCTCTCTGACACGTCAGTAACCATTCTCGATCCCGGCTGTACTGCAAAAACCTTCCCTGACTATTTCGAACAGTTAGCGAAAATCAGCCAGAACGCCTGATGCCCCTTCTGCCGGAGAGCCTGCTTCTCCGGCATTCTCACAGCATCTGGCCTTACTGGCCAAGAAATCCTCTGAATCTGCTGCAATTTTTAGCGATGTCTACCCTAAAAGGTAACGCCATCAGCTTCGTCAGCGTATAATGCATCGCATTCTGAACAGCCTAAAGGCTGGACTATTTACGCGCAGCAACAGGAGAGAATAATGACGGCAACTGCCCCGGTTATAACTGTCGATGGACCCAGCGGCGCAGGTAAAGGCACGCTGTGCAAAGCGATGGCAGAAGCGCTGCAATGGCATCTGCTCGATTCGGGCGCTATTTATCGCGTTCTGGCACTGGCTGCGCTGCATCATCAGGTAAACATTGAATCCGAAGAGGCGCTGGTACCGCTGGCTGCCCATCTGGACGTGCGCTTTGTCTCGCAGGACGGCGAATTACAGGTAATCCTGGAAGGCGAAGAGGTGACGGGCGAAATCCGTACTCAGGAAGTCAGCAACACGGCGTCGCGCGTGGCCGCTTTCCCTCGCGTGCGAGAAGCGCTGTTGCGCCGTCAGCGTGCGTTTCGCGATGAGCCTGGCCTAATCGCCGATGGCCGCGATATGGGCACGGTCGTTTTCCCTGATGCGCCGGTAAAAATCTTCCTTAATGCCAGCTCGGAAGAGCGCGCTCAGCGCCGTATGCTACAGTTGCAGGAGAACGGCTTTAGTGTTAGCTTTGATCGCCTTTTAGCCGAGATAAAAGAACGTGATGATCGCGATCGTAACCGCGCCATTGCGCCTTTAGTACCAGCCTCCTATGCTCTGGTTCTGGATTCTACCCAGTTATCTATTGAGCAAGTTATTGAAAAGGCACTGGAATATGCCCGCAAACAGCTGGGCATTTAATATTTTCCGCGTAACGAATTGCAGTAACCCTGTGCTAGGGAAAGCGCGCAGGGCATGTGAAACAACCCCATCCGACAATGACGTCAGGTGGACGTTAAATTGAAGAATCCCAAGATTATCAATATGACTGAATCTTTTGCTCAACTCTTTGAAGAGTCCCTGAAAGAAATCGAAACCCGCCCGGGTTCCATCGTTCGTGGCGTCGTTGTCTCTATCGACAAAGACGTAGTTCTGGTTGATGCGGGTCTGAAATCTGAATCTGCCATTCCGGCAGAGCAGTTCAAGAACGCAGCCGGCGAGCTGGAAATCCAGGTTGGTGATGAAGTTGATGTTGCCCTGGATGCAGTGGAAGACGGCTTCGGTGAAACCCTGCTGTCACGTGAGAAAGCTAAACGTCACGAAGCCTGGATCACGCTGGAAAAAGCTTACGAAGACGCTGAAATTGTTACCGGTGTTATCAACGGCAAAGTTAAAGGTGGCTTCACAGTTGAGCTGAACGGTATTCGTGCGTTCCTGCCAGGTTCACTGGTTGACGTGCGTCCGGTTCGCGACACCCTGCACCTGGAAGGCAAAGAGCTTGAATTCAAAGTAATCAAGCTTGATCAGAAACGTAACAACGTCGTGGTTTCACGTCGTGCCGTTATCGAATCTGAGAACAGCGCTGAACGCGATCAGCTGCTGGAAAACCTGCAGGAAGGCATGGAAGTAAAAGGTATCGTTAAGAACCTCACTGACTACGGCGCATTTGTTGATCTGGGCGGCGTCGATGGCCTGCTGCACATCACCGACATGGCGTGGAAGCGCGTTAAGCATCCGAGCGAAATCGTCAACGTGGGCGACGAAATCACTGTTAAAGTGCTGAAGTTCGACCGCGAGCGTACCCGTGTATCTCTGGGCCTGAAACAGCTGGGCGAAGATCCGTGGGTGGCTATCGCTAAGCGCTACCCTGAAGGCACTCGCCTGACCGGTCGTGTAACCAACATGACTGATTACGGCTGCTTCGTAGAAATCGAAGAAGGCGTTGAAGGTCTGGTACACGTTTCTGAAATGGACTGGACCAACAAAAACATCCACCCGTCTAAAGTTGTTAACGTGGGCGACGTGGTTGAAGTTATGGTTCTGGACATCGACGAAGAGCGTCGTCGTATCTCCTTGGGCCTGAAGCAGTGCAAAGCCAACCCATGGCAGCAGTTTGCTGAGACCCATAACAAGGGCGATCGCGTTGAAGGTAAAATCAAGTCAATCACTGACTTCGGTATCTTCATCGGCCTGGACGGCGGCATCGACGGTCTGGTTCACCTGTCTGACATCTCCTGGAACGCGACTGGCGAAGAAGCAGTTCGTGATTACAAAAAAGGCGACGAAATCGCTGCCGTTGTACTGCAGGTTGACGCAGAGCGCGAGCGCATCTCTCTGGGCGTGAAACAGCTGGCTGAAGATCCGTTCAACAACTACATCACCTTCAATAAGAAAGGCGCTATCGTTACTGGTAAAGTAACTGCAGTTGACGCTAAAGGTGCTACAGTTGAACTGGCAGACGGCGTTGAAGGTTACCTGCGCGCTTCTGAAGCTTCACGTGACCGCGTTGAAGACGCAACTCTGGTTCTGAATGTTGGCGACGATGTTGAAGCTAAATTCACCGGTGTTGATCGTAAAAACCGCGTTGTTAGCCTGTCTGTCCGTGCGAAAGACGAAGCTGACGAGAAAGATGCAATCGCAACTGTGAACAACAAGCAGGAAGAAAGCAACTTCTCTAACGCTATGGCTGAAGCGTTCAAAGCAGCTAAAGGCGAGTAATCGACCTGAAGCAATCGGGCAGAGAAATCTGCCCGGTTACGGTAGCAAGCTGTCATACCTTTCCCACAAGGATTAACCGGAGGTTACATGACCAAGTCAGAACTGATTGAAAGACTTGCTGGCCAGCAAACTCATATTCCGGCGAAAGTCGTTGAGGATGCAGTAAAAGAGATGCTGGAGCACATGGCCACTACGCTGGCCCAGGGCGAACGCATTGAAATCCGGGGATTCGGCAGCTTTTCTTTGCATTACCGCACACCGCGTACGGGTCGTAACCCGAAAACGGGCGATAAAGTGGAACTGGAAGGTAAATATGTTCCCCACTTTAAGCCGGGCAAAGAGCTGCGAGACCGTGCAAACATTTACGGTTAAGCCGTAACTGAACGCAGAAACGACTTCTCAGTATGTCGTTTTTTTTTGCCTTCCGCTATTTTTCGAGCCAGCGCTAAGTTCTCTGAATCCTGCCTGAAATCTGCCTGATAGTTTGCGAGGCGGCACCTGAACGCTAAAAGCTGCACCAGATCGTCCCGTTGTTTATCAGCATACTGAGCAAGCCTGTTAAACAAGGACGAAATAATGACAGTTACCCTGGTTGTCAGAATTGCCATTCTCTCCGCATTGCCGCTGCTCTTCCTATCTGCTTCCGTCCGCCATGGTCATAGCTGCTATTGCCGTAACAGGCTTGCTGCTATAGGCAAAAACAGCTTGGTCGCCTGTCGCAGGAGTCGCGCTGCTAACTGCTGGCCTGGATGCTGGGCGCTGCACGTTCAAACGTTACCGCAATCGAAACGGCCAGCGCAGCGCCTGCCAACTACAGCGTGCGGATTGATGAAGTCAGGCAGGACAGGCAGCAAATCAAAGTGCAGTTAATCAAACGAGAAGGGCGTTATCTGTTTCCGCCGCGTTTCGCCTGGCTGTCACTCTGATATCGGCAGCTGGTCTACTTCCTAGGAGAACGCTGGTCAATGCTGCTGAACCTACGCCCGGTGCACGTAAAACTTAATGAGGGTGAGTTTGACGCACAGCGATTTACCCTAGCTAACCATACGGCATTAAGGGGCCGCATCCAGCGGCAGCAGCCGGAGTCATTAAACTGTAGCTGGCGCTGGCAGCGTATTAAGCGCGATTTGCCCGTTATTAATAATTTGAACCATGGCACAATTTTACTGGCGTTGGCATTTGGCGAGCGTGCAGATATGAGTGAGGCGCTGCGCCAGCTTTTACGGGAAACCGGCACGGCACATTTGATGGCGATCTCCGGTATGCATATTGCGCTTGCTGCCAGCAGCGGCTGGCTAATTGCGCGTGCCGTTCAGCTGATACTACCGGTGCAATTTATTGGCTAACTGTTCCCGTTGTTAATGAGCTGGCTATTAGCGGCTCTCTATACCTGGCTTTCGGGCAGTTACGCGCCTGCTCAGCGCGCGCTAATCGCGTTAACCCTATGGGTGATTTTTCGTATAAAGGGCGTGCAGCTCAGCGGCTGGCAGGTCTGGACTTTTTGCTTAGGCGGGCTGCTGCTGTTCGATCCGCTGAATGTGCTGTCCGAGAGTTTCTGGCTTTCAGCGCTGGCCGTTGCCATCCTCTTGACCTGGTATCACTGGTCCCCTTGCCGGTGCGATATAGTCATGGCTGGCGCTGGCTGCCAGTCCAGTTGCTCTATCTCCAGCTTGGTATGATGCTGTTAATGGCCCCGCTTCAGGTAATGCTGTTTGAAGGAATTAGTCTTTCAGCGCTGGCCGCCAATATGCTGGCGATACCCGTGATCTCATTCATCAGCGTGCCTCTTATCTTACTGGCAATGCTGTTACCGGTCGGCGGTCTCTGTACGGCATTCTAGTGGCTGGCCGATCGCTCTGTCGCATGGCTAATGACAACGCTGGAAGCCCTGCCTGCGGGGTGGTGGCCTGTATACGATGCCGGGAGCCTGGCGCTCTGCTTATCGGGTGGCCTGATAATTCTGGCGGTGCGCACTGGTTTATGCAGCGCCCATTGGCTGCGTAGCGCTGATTCTGGCGCTTATTGCTTGGCGCTGGCCTCGTGCAGATGAAGGCTGGTATATCGATATGCTGGACGTCGGGCAGGGGCTAAGCGTGGTAATCCGTCAGGGAAAAGATGCGATGCTTTATTATACTGGCCCACGCTGGGAAAATGGTGATGCCGGGGCACGCCACATCATTCCCTGGCTTTCACGAAAACACCTCCATCTTGAGAGCATTATTCTTAGCCATCGCCATCTCGACCATAGCGGCGGGCTCAACGCTATCGTCAAACGTTGGCCTGAGGTGCCGATTCGTAGTGGTACGCTGGATGCCAGTCATCAACCTTGCGTACGCGGCGTGCACTGGCGCTGGGGTCAGCTCGACATTGAAGCGCTGTGGCCGCTAAAGCTGTCGGACGTCAGCAATAATAATGAATCTTGTGTGCTTAGCATGAGTGATGGCGTTACGCGTGTATTGCTGATGGGCGACATTGAGGCATCAGCGGAGCGTCAGCTGGTGGCACTGGAAAAAAATCGTCTCCGCGCCGCTGTTATTCAGGTTCCGCATCATGGCAGCCGCACTTCATCAACGCCGCTACTGCTGCGCCATGTCGCTCGTCAAATAGCTGTCGCATCAGTTGCGCGTTATAACGCCTGGCGGATGCCGGTTAAAAGCGTAGTGGAAAACTACCGTCACGCAGGTTTTGCATGATGACACTGCGCAATCAGGGCAGCTCACAATCGCTATACATAATGAAAAATTAAACGTTTAGCCGCTGAGAGAACAAATTTTTCCCCGCTGGTACCATCAGTGGTTTGGTGTAAAACTGGAATCTAGGTAGAATGAGCGGCTATTTCAAACAGCGTGAATAAATAATGCATCAAGATAAAGATCTCTCAACATGGCAGACGTTTCGTCGGCTCAAGCCGATGATCACGCCGTACAAAACAGGTTTACTTGTGGCCTCTGTGGCCTTAATCCTGAACGCCGCTGGCGACGCGCTTATGCTCTCCCTGTTGAAACCTTTACTGGATGATGGGTTTGGCAAAGCCGATAAATCGGTTTTAGTATGGATGCCGCTGGCGGTTATTGGCCTGATGCTCATCCGTGGCATCACCAGCTATATTTCCAGCTACTGCATCTCCTGGGTTTCCGGTAATGTCGTCATGAATATGCGCCGCCGCCTGCTTTCGCAGATGATGGGAATGCCGGTTGCGTTCTTTGACCAGCAGTCCACCGGGACGCTATTGTCACGCATCACCTACGATTCTGAGCAGGTAGCATCCTCTTCTTCCAGCGCGCTTGTCACTGTTGTGCGCGAAGGGGCGTCAATCATCGGCCTGTTTATCATGATGTTTTATTACAGTTGGCAGCTGTCGTTGATCCTCATTGTGCTGGCACCTGTGGTCTCATTTGCTATCCGCTCTGTATCAAAGCGTTTCCGCAATGTCAGCAAAACCATGCAGAACACCATGGGACAGGTCACCACCAGCGCAGAACAGATACTTAAAGGGCATAAAGAAGTGCTGATTTTTGGTGGTCAGGCGGTAGAGACTGAACGCTTTGCCCGCGTCAGCAACCGCATGCGCCAGCAGGGCATGAAGCTGGTATCAGCGTCATCTATTTCCGATCCGATTATTCAGTTAATCGCTTCACTGGCGCTGGCATTCGTCCTCTATGCCGCCAGCTTCCCGAGCGTGATGGAAACGCTGACTGCCGGGACCATCACTGTGGTCTTCTCGTCAATGATCGCCCTGATGCGCCCGCTGAAATCCCTGACCAACGTCAACACGCAGTTCCAGCGCGGCATGGCGGCATGTCAGACACTGTTTTCTATTCTTGATAGCGAACAGGAAACGGATAACGGCACCCGCGAAATTACCCGTGCAAAAGGCAATATCGAGTTCCGCGATGTGACTTTTACCTATCCGGGACGCGATGTGCCTGCGCTGCGCAATATCAATCTTTCGCTGCCGGAAGGTAAAACCGTCGCACTGGTCGGCCGTTCAGGTTCAGGTAAATCGACCATGGCCAGCCTGCTGACGCGTTTTTACGATATTCAGCAAGGTGAAATCCTGCTGGATAGTCATGACCTGCGTGAATATACACTGCGCTCGCTGCGTAACCAAGTTGCGCTGGTCTCGCAAAACGTCCATCTGTTTAACGACACTATCGCTAACAATATCGCTTACGCGCGTAGCGAGCAGTACAGCCGCGAAGAGATCGAGAAAGTCGCGACCATGGCGCACGCAATGGACTTTATCAGCAAGATGGATAACGCGCTGGATACGGTGATTGGCGAAAATGGCGTACTGCTTTCCGGTGGTCAGCGCCAGCGTATTGCCATTGCTCGCGCGCTGCTGCGCGACTGTCCGATTTTGATCCTCGACGAAGCGACCTCCGCGCTGGATACCGAATCTGAGCGTGCGATTCAGTCGGCGCTGGACGAGCTGCAGAAAAACCGTACTTCGCTGGTTATCGCCCACCGTCTCTCAACCATCGAAAAAGTTGATGAGATTGTAGTGGTGGAAGATGGCCGTATCGTCGAACGCGGCACGCACGCTGTGCTGATTGCGCAAAAGGGTGCCTATGCCCAGCTGCATAAGATGCAGTTTGGACAATGATTGATCGCATCTGGAGTGGACGCTCCCCGCTGTGGCTGCTGCTATGGCCGCTGTGCCTGATTTATGGTGTGGCGTCTACTCTGATACTAATCAGCTATCAGCGCGACTGGCGCAAAAGCTGGCGTGCGCCAGTGCCGGTTGTGGTGATCGGCAATCTGACTGCGGGTGGGAATGGTAAAACGCCTGTCGTCATCTGGCTGGTGCAGGAATTACAGCGTCGCGGCATGAAGGTTGGCGTGGTGTCGCGCGGCTACGGCGGCAAAGCAGATCGCTATCCACTGCTGGTCAATGTGGATACGCCAACAGAGCAGGCTGGTGACGAACCTGTGCTGATTGCCCAGCGCACCGGTGCGCCGGTTGCGGTAGCACCAAAACGGCGTGCTGCCGTTGAGGCCTTGCTCGCCAGCAGCGACATTGACCTTATCGTTACGGATGACGGCCTTCAGCACTACGCGCTTCAGCGTGACAGGGAGATTGTTGTCGTAGACGGTATGCGTCGCTTCGGCAACGGCTGGTGGCTGCCCGCTGGACCAATGCGCGAGCGGGCATCGCGGCTGAACAGCGTTGATGCTGTTATCGTCAATGGCGGCAGTACGAAGCCGAATGAAATCGCCATGTCGCTGCACGCAGGCGAGGCGGTCAATCTGCAAACACACCAGACAGTGCCGCTTTCAGCCCTGCAAAAAGTGGTGGCGATGGCAGGAATTGGTCATCCGCCGCGCTTTTTCAACACGCTCAAACAGCATGGCATCATACCGGAAATGGAGATTGCTTTTGCCGATCATCATGCCTACAGCAAAGATGAAATCACAGGGTTGCTGGCTGACGGGCAAATCCTGCTAATGACTGAAAAAGATGCGGTCAAATGTCGTCGCTTTGCACAGCCAGAATGGTGGTATTTACCGGTTGAGGCGGAACTGAGCGGCAGTGCAGTTGCGCCACTGCTGAACGATATTGAAGGCCTGGCCCGCCGGGACACCATCGATTAAATCCACGCCGGACCAGGAAGGGTATGAATACGACGCTTTCGCTTTCGCTTCAACAGGCAAGACATCTCCATCTGGCTGCGCAGGGTTTACTGCGTACGCCGTCAAAACGCGCCCAGTATGCGGATCTGCTCGCCACGATTCGACGTATGTCGCTGCTGCAAATTGACAAGATTCACGTTGTAGCCCGCAGTCCTTACCTGTGCTGTTTAGTCGTCTTGGCAGTTATCCGCAGTGCTGGCTGGAACAGGCGCTGGCGCAGGGCGAGCTATTTGAATACTGGGCGCATGAAGCCTGCTTTATCCCGCGTGAAGATTATGCCTTGCTGCGTCACAGTATGCTCGAACCTGAGCGGCTTGGCTGGAAATATAGTGCCCAGTGGGTGATCGCTGCGCTGCTGCAACATATAGCCGATAACGGGCCGGTTCGCGCCGCTGATTTTGCCAGCGGAAAGGATCATAAAGCGAGCTGGTAGACATGGAAGCCACACAAGCGCCATCTGGAAAATTTATTTAGCGCGGGCGAGCTGATGGTCAGCGAACGTCGCAATTTTCAGCGGGTTTACGATCTGCGATCGCGCGTGCTGCCGGAATGGCAGGATGCGCTGCATGCCTTAGCGAAGCCGATGCGCAGTGAGAGATGTTACGTAACAGCGCGAGCAGCCTCGGCATTTTCCGTACCGCCTGGCTGCCTGACTATTACTGCCTGAAACGCGTAGCGCTCAAGCCTTTTCTGGAAAAGGCACAGCAGGCGCGCGAAATTTTCCCTGTTGAGGTGGCGGGCTGGGTGACATGTGGCTGCACCGCGATCTTTTACCGCTGCTCCATGAGCCGCTTAACGCCACGCACAGCACCGTCCTGTCGCCCTTTGATCCCGTGGTCTGGGATCGCCGCCGCGCGCTGGAGCTGTTTAATTTCGACTACCGCATAGAGTGCTATACGCCAGAGGCGAAACGCAAGTATGGCTACTTCGTGCTACCCGTGCTGCATCGCGGCGCGATCAAAGCCAGGCTGGACGCCCGCATGCTGCGTAAGACGCGGCAGCTGGTGATCAAAAACTTTTGGCTGGAGCCAGACGTGCGTGTCACCGCCGCTTTTGTGAAAGATATCCGCCAGGCGATTAGCCGGTTTGCGGCCTGGCAGGAGGCGGAAAGCGTCCTCCTGTTCGAGCAGATGCCCGCCGCGCTTCAGCCGCACTGGCCTACAGAATGGATGCTCAATTC
Source organism: Candidatus Pantoea bathycoeliae (assembly GCA_031332935.1). GTDB lineage: Bacteria > Pseudomonadota > Gammaproteobacteria > Enterobacterales > Enterobacteriaceae > Pantoea > Pantoea bathycoeliae. The sequence continues at coordinate 135,435 of JAUHTP010000001.1, forward strand.
CTGAGCTTTGCGGCGTACGCCGCAGTTTCCCAGGCGCTTTCCGCGCACGCTGAGACACTGCGCTATGGTATCCTTAGCGCCTTATGCAATCGGTCCGTGATGGAGGATTTATGGATCACCGTTTACTTGAAATCGTTGCCTGCCCGGTATGCAACGGCAAGCTCTACTACAACAACGCACAGCAGGAGCTGATCTGTAAACCTGACGCGCTGGCTTTCCCGGTGCGCGACGGTATCCCGGTGCTGCTGGAAAATGAAGCGCGCACGCTCTCTGTTGAAGAGATCCATCTATGAGTTTCACGGCGATTATTCCTGCGCGCTACGCTTCAACGCGATTGCCTGGCAAACCGCTGGTTGATATCGCCGGAAAGCCTATGGTTATCTACGTCATGGAGCGCGCCCGCGAATCGGGTGCCAGCCGCGTGATTGTGGCGACGGATCATCCGGACGTGAAAGCGGCGGTCGAAGCCGCCGGTGGCGAAGTCTGCATGACGCGCTCCGACCACCAGTCGGGCACGGAGCGGCTGGCGGAAGTGATTGAAACCTGCCAGTTCGCAGACGATGAGATTATCGTCAACGTGCAGGGCGATGAGCCGCTGCTCCCGCCGGAAATAGTACGGCAGGTTGCAGAAAATCTGGCTGGCGCGCAGGCGGGCATGGCAACGCTGGCGGTGCTGATCCATTACGCAGAAGAGGCGTTTAATCCTAACGCGGTAAAAGTTGTCATGGACGCGCAGGGCTATGCGCTCTATTTCTCCCGCGCCACCATTCCCTGGGATCGCGAGCGCTACGCTACTTCCCGCGAGGAGATCGGTGATACGCTGCTGCGCCATATCGGCATTTATGCCTATCGCGCGGGCTTTATCCGTCGTTATGTCTCTTGGGCACCTTGCCCGCTGGAGCGTATCGAACTGCTGGAGCAGCTTCGCGTACTCTGGTACGGCGAAAAAATTCACGTAGCCGTGGCACAAACCGTGCCGGGCGTGGGTGTGGATACCCCTGAAGATTTAGCACGCGTGCGCGCCGTGCTACAGGGCTAATAACATTGGGGCTCGTCCCCGATGCTTTTTATTGATCTGTTTCTGTATTTCTGCCCGCTGAGGCCATCTAGGATGGTGTGATATTTTCCTTGAGGAGGATGCATGGAGAATCTCAAATCTGAACTGTCGCTGGTGCTGGGCGAACCGGTCAGCAGCCTGGAAACTATCAGCGAACAGCCGCCAACGCGGTTGTATGCACTTTACGACCGCGACGGAAAACCGATGCCGCTGGTGGCGAAATATTTTCGTCATCAGGGACGCGCTGCGCTCGAAGCTAAAAAGCTGGCGCTACTGGGCCATGAAGGGCTTATCGCTGTACCGGCAGTGTATGGTCTGGTATTAAGCCAGCCGCCGCCGGTGCATGAAATGTTATTAATGGCACGACTTAACGGTGTCTCCGCTGAAGCGCCGACGCGCGATGCCGCGCGCTGGCAGCAGCGGTGTGAAGAGGTCGTTGAAGGGCTGCTTGCCTGGCACCGCATCAGTAGCCATGGCTTGGTCGGCACCGTCGAAATCACGCAGCAAAACAGCTGGCCAGCCTGGTTCCATCAGCGCGTAGAAGTATTGTGGTCAACGCTCAGCTATCTTCAACCGCCTTCGTTTACACTGGCTGACCGGCAGGTGCTGTTCCGCAGCCGCGAAAAGCTGGCCGATTTCTTTCGAGACGTTGACGATCCCTGCGTGATGGTGCACGGCAATGTTCGCCTGTACAGCATGATCAAAAACGCACGCAGCGATCAACTGCTGGCAATGACGCAGCTTGGTACCATTCTATGGGCACCGCGCGAATATTAGCTGATTCACCTGGGTGAAAGCCCAACGGAACAGGCGCTGATGGAGCACTATCTGCGATGCGCGCCCGTCTCTGAAGGCTTTCTCTGGCGGCGCTGGCTCTATCAGCTTTGGGACTGCATTGACGGGCTGGTACAGAACGGCGAGTTTGACTGTCAGCGCTTCGATCACGCCCGTGCGCAGTTACTTCCCTGGCTCGGCTGAAGAGGTATCGCCGCCTTTTAGCCACTGCTAGGCTTGGCCCATCATCTAATAGGCGACGCGGTCGCTGTGGCTTAGCCAGAGCGGGGAAGGTATCGCGCGTTCCCACCAGTTCAGCGGTGAAGTCACCGCCAGCTGGTTGGCAGGAGCAGCAATCGGCGTTAAGCCTGCGGCATGGAAGAAGTTAAGGGCGCGCACCATATGGTTAGCGGTGGTTACCAGCAGGAAAGGCTGCTGGTCGATTACCTCACGCACTGCGCGTGCTTCCTCTTGCGTATCTTTGGGTCGATCCAATACAAGAATATGAGCTGGCGGTACACCCAGGCTCAGCGCAACCGACGCTGCAACCTGCCCGTTGCTGACGGGGTTATGTCCCGCTGCCGCGTCGGTGAAAATCATTTTTGCCTAGGGATTCCGTCGCCACTGACGCACGCCTTCAGCAACGCGCGGCAAACTATTACCAATGAGATTCGAGCTCGGTGCCCATTCAGGATTAAAGGTATAGCCGCCACCCAGCACCACAATAAAATCAACCTTCTGCTCGACGTTCCAGGTAGCATAGCGTGATTCCAGCAGCAGCCGATCGGCAATGGGTTGCAGACTAGTAAGAACACCCAGCTTAACGAGACTAAAATTTTGCCGCTTTTTTGCCAGGGGCTGACCAAAGCAGCAAAATGCCCGCTGCCATGACCAGCAGCAGTGGTAAAGGCATCAACAGGCCGCCCACCAGTTTTTTCAGGCCGAAAAACATCAAAAAAACTCCTTGTTGTCCGAAAAAGCAGCAGCCGGAAAGGAAGAAGGGGATGAAAGGTTCATTCTTCTTGAGGCTGTGACAAAATAGCACAAGTCTGAGCGCAGCATACCGGAGCCCACGCCATGCAGGATCGTAACTTTGACGATCTCGCGGAAAAATTTTCGCAAAACATTTACGGCACCACCAAAGGGATCGTGCGTCAGGCGATCCTGTGGGACGAGCTAGAGACGATTCTGCCGACGCTCGGCACAGAGCCACTGCGCGTGCGTGCTGGACGCTGGCGGCGGGCTGGGGCAAATCTCCAGCGGTCTGGCGCAGCGCGGCCATCAAATCCTGTTATGCGATCTCTCGGCAGAGATGCTGCGCCGCGCGCACCAGCATGCCGAAGCGCAGGGTGTGAGCCATAACATGAAATTCAGACAAATCGCAGTCCAGCAGGTGGGTGAACATTTGGATACGCCTGTGGATCTGGTATTGTTTCACGCTGTGCTTGAGTGGGTCGCAGAGCCTGAAAAAGCGCACCAGGCGCTCTATGATGCGCTGCGTCCAAGCGGCGTGATGTCGGTGATGTTTTTTAACCGCCACAGCCTGGTGTTTCGCAACCTCACGCTGGGTAACTTCGGCTATTTGCGGGTCAATATGGCAAAAAAAAACAGAAGAAGCGTTCGCTGTCGCCAGATTACCCGCGCGATCCTGAGGATGTTTACCGCTGGCTTGCCGCATGTGGTTTCAACATTGAGCAGCGTACCGGCGTACGCGTCTTCAGCGATTACATGAAAGCGCCACCGGTGGATGGCGGCGGCGACGTGAGTATTCTTGAGATGGAGCGACGCTACTGTCGCCAGGAACCCTTTTTAAGCCTGGGACGTTACATCCACGTAACCGCGCGTAAACTAGGGCAGAAGGACGAATTATGAGTGAATTTTCCCAGACGGTACCCGAGCTGGTCAGCTGGGCGCGCAAGAATGGGTTCTCTCTTGCGCTGCCGGTCGATCGTCTGGCCTTTCTGCTGGCCATCGCTACCCTGAACGGTGAGCGCATGAATGGCGAAATGAGTGAAGGCGAGCTGATTGATGCCTTTCATCACGTCAGCAAAGCGTTTGAGCAAACCCATGAAACCGTGGTAGTACGCGCCAATAACGCCATTAACGACATGGTGCGCCAGCGCCTGATCAACCGTTTTACCAGCGAGATGACGGAAGGCCATGCCATTTATCGTCTGACGCCGCTGGCGATTGGCATCACTGACTATTATATCCGCCAGCGCGAATTCTCTACGCTGCGCCTCTCAATGCAGCTGTCGATTGTGGCGGGTGAGCTGAAACGCGCCGCCGATGCGGCAAACGAGAACGGCGACGAATTCCACTGGCACCGGAATGTCTTTGCCCCGCTGAAATATTCAGTGGCGGAGATTTTTGACAGCATTGATATGACGCAGCGCCTGATGGACAAACAGCAGCAGGCGGTGAAGAACGACATCGCCGATCTGTTGAACAAAGACTGGCGCGCGGCGATCTCAAGCTGCGAAATGCTGCTGTCTCAAACCTCCGGCACGCTGCGAGAGCTGCAGGATACGCTGGAAGCCGCGGGCGACAAGCTACAGGCCAATCTGCTGCGCATCCAAGACGCCACGCTTAACAGCCCCGATCTCGGCTTTTTCGGCAAGCTGGTATTCGATCTGCAAAGCAAGCTGGATCGCATTATCAGCTGGGGCCAGCAGGCAATCGACCTGTGGATCGGCTATGACCGCCACGTACACAAATTTATTCGAACCGCCATCGATATGGACAAGAACCGCGTCTTTGCGCAGCGCTTGCGCCAGTCGGTGCAGAACTACTTCGATCAGCCCTGGGCGCTGACTTACGCCAACGCCGATCGTCTGTTCGACATGCGTGATGAAGATCTTACGCTGCGCAACGACGAGGTAATGGGCGAACTCCCCGCCGAGCTGGAGTATGAAGAGTTTAACGAAATCCGCGAACAGCTGGCGGCGATGATTGAAGAGGCGCTGCTGAGTTACAAATCCGAGCAGAAACCGCTCAACCTCGCCACGGTGATGCGCGACTATCTCGCCCAGTATCCGCGTGCGCGCCACTTTGACTTGGCGCGTATCGTCGTCGATCAGGCGGTGCGCCTCGGCGTGGCGGAAGCCGATTTAGCCGGTTTGCCCGCACAGTGGCAGGCGATCAATGATTACGGAGCCAAGGTGCAGGCACATGTCATCGACAAATATTGAACAAGTGATGCTGCTTAAGCTGGCACAGGCACTGGCGAATCCGATTTTTCCTGCGCTCGACAGCCAGTTGCGTGCAGGCCGCCACATCGGCATCGAAGAGCTGGATCAACACGCTTTTCTGATGGATTACCAGACCTTTCTGGAAGAGTTTTACGCCCGTTACCATGTGGAGCTGATCCGCACGCCGGAAGGATTTTTCTATCTGCGCCCGCGCTCCACTACGCTGATCCCGCGCTCGGTGCTCTCCGAGCTGGATATGATGGTCGGCAAACTGCTCTGTTATCTCTACCTCAGTCCGGAACGTCTGGCGAACGAAGGCATTTTTACCCAGCAGGAACTTTATAACGAACTGCTGACGCTGGCCGATGAGAGCAAACTGCTTAAGCTGGTGAACCAGCGTTCAACCGGTTCCGATCTCGACCGCGCCAGGCTGCAGGAGAAAATGCGTGCGTCGCTGAGTCGCCTGCGCCGTCTGGGCATGGTGTGGTTTATGGGCAATGACAGTCGTACATTCCGCATTACCGAGTCGGTGTTCCGCTTTGGTGCCGACGTGCGCAGCGGCGACGATCTGCGTGAGGCGCAGCTGCGCCTGATCCGCGACGGCGAAGCGATGGCGCTCGACAGCGTCAGCGCCACCAAAGAGCAGGATGATATTGACAGCGACGCGAGTGAGAGCGCGTTGAAGCACAGGAGGACGTGCAGTTCCGCCAGTTCAGTTCGGTCACCGACTACCATGCGATGATGTTTGAGCACGGCATCGTGCCGTGCCGCCTGCGCTCTGCCGGCGATCGCAGCAAATTCTACCGCCTGATTGAAGCGTCGCTCTACGGCGGTATCTCCAGCGCCATTACCCGCTCGCTGCGCGACTATCTGCTGCCGGAAAACAGCGGCGTGCGCAAAGCTTTCTAGGATATGGAAGCGGCACTGCGCGAGAACCGTATGACGCTGGAAGCGATTCGCGTGACGCAGTCGGACCGCGATCTATTTAAACACCTGCTCTCCGAAGCCACCAGCTATGTGTCGGCGGACTATATGCGCCACGCTAACGAGCGTCGCATTTACCTCGACAGTGCCTTGCAGCTGCGCAGCGATCTCTTCACCAGCCGCAAGCAGCTGGCGTCAGAGCAGTATCGCCACATTGAGATGGCGCGCGAACTTGCCGAGCACGGCGGCGCGGAGAGCGATCTGGAAGCTGACTATCAGGCTGCCAGTGACCACCTGAATCTGGTGCAGACCGCGATGCGCCAGCAGGAAAAAATTGAGCGTTACGATGCCGATCTTGAAGAGCTGACTATTCGTCTGGAAGAGCAAAACGAAGTGGTGGCCGAGGCGCGTAAGCCCAGGAAGAGAATGAAGCGCGCGCCGAAGCGGCAGAGCTGGAAGTGGACGAGCTGAAAAATCAGCTGGCTGATTTTCAGCAGGCGCTTGATGTCCAGCAGACGCGCGCTATTCAGTATCAGCAGGCGTTGCAGGCGCTTGAACGCGCCCGCACGCTGTGCCAGCTGCCGGATCTGACTATCGACAACGCCGACGAATGGCAGTCGCGTTTCCAGGCAACCGAAGAGGAAGCGACGGAAACCCTGCTGCGTCTGGAACAGAAGCTGAGCGTGGCGGAAGCGGCGCACAGCCAGTTCGAACAGGCGCTGGCGCTGGTCACCAGCATCGCTGGCAATGTGCCGCGCCAGGAGGCCTGGCAAACCGGCCGCGAGCTGCTGCGTGACGCCGCTAATCAGCGCCACTACGGCGACCAGCTATCGTCGCTGCGCCTGCGCCTGAACGAGCAGGAACAGCGCCTGCGTGAACAGCACGATGCTGAGCGCCTGCTGTCAGAGTTCTGCAAACGCCAGGGCGCGCATTATGATGCCGACGCGCTGGAAGGGCTGCACAACGAGCTAGAGGCGCAAATCGAACAGCTCAGCGCCAGCGTTGCCGATGCGGGCGAACGCCGTATGGTGATGCGTCAGGAGCTGGAATTGCTGCGCGAGCGCATCGCGACCCTGACTGCGCGCGCGCCGCACTGGCTGGCGGCGCAGGAGATCCTGACGCAGCTTAGCGAGCAGACCGGCGAGGCGCTGGAAAACAGCCAGCAGATCACCGAATTTATGCAGCAGCTGCTGGAGCGCGAGCGCGAAACCACGGTTGAGCGCGACGACATCGCTGCGCGCAAACGCGCCGTCGAGCGTAAAATTGAGCGTCTTAGCCAGCCGGGCGGTGCGGAAGATGCGCGCCTGACGCAGCTGGCGGAACGCTTCGGTGGCGTGCTCCTCTCCGAAATTTATGACGACGTGACGCTGGAAGATGCACCTTACTTCTCGGCGCTCTACGGCCCGTCACGCCACGCTATCGTTGTGCCGGATCTGTCGCTAATACGTGAACAGCTCGACGGTCTGGAAGAGTGCCCGGAAGATCTCTATCTGATCGAAGGCGATCCGCAGTCGTTTGATGACAGCGTGTTCGCCGTAGAAGAACTGCAAAATGCGGTGGTTGTGAAGGTGGCGGAGCGTCAGTGGCGCTATTCGCGCTTCCCGAAAGTGCCGCTCTTTGGTCGTGCCGCGCGTGAAAACCAGCTGGAGCACCTGCACATTGAACGCGATCGCTTGGCGGAACGCTACGCCACGCTGTCGTTCGACGTGCAAAAAACACAGCGCCTGCATCAGTCCTTCAGCCGTTTTATTGGTAGCCATCTGGCGGTCGCTTTTGAAGAAGATCCAGAAGCGCAGATTCGTCAGTTTACTGGTCGCCGCACCGAGCTGGAACGTGCGCTGAACCAGCATGAAAGTGATAACCAGCAGCAGCGCCAGCAGTATGAGCAGGCAAAAGAGGGCGTGGCACAGCTTAACCGCCTGCTGCCGCGCGTCAGTCTGCTGCTGGATGATACTCTTGCCGACCGCTGTGAAGAGATCCGTGAGCAGGTCGAGGTCGCGCAGGAAGCCTCACGTTTCCTGCATCAGCACGGCGCAAAACTCACGAAGCTGGAATCACTGATTGGCGTATTGCAGAGCGATCCAGAGCAGCATGAACAGTTGCAGGCGGATTACCAGCAGGCCCAGCAGCAGCGCACCGCGCGCCAGCAGGCGTTTGCCCTGACCGAAGTGGTGCAGCGTCGCGCCCACTTCAGCTACGGCGACTCCGCTGGCATGCTCAACGGCAATAACGATCTCAGCGACAAGCTGCGTCGCCAGCTGGAGCAGGCCGAAGGCGAGCGCAGCCGCGCGCGCGAACGTCTGCGCGAACAGCGGGCACAGCTGACGCAGTACAGTCAGGTGCTGGCATCGCTGAAAAGCTCGCACGATACCAAGCGCGACATGCTGAAAGAGCTTCAGCAGGAGATGCAGGATATTGGCGTGCACGCCGACGCCAGCGCAGAAGAGCGCGCGCGTATTCGGCGCGACGAGCTTTATGCCTCTCTGAGCCACAACCGCGCACGCCGTAATCAGCTGGAAAAACAGCTCACCTTCTATGAAGCGGAGATGGAGAACCTGCAAAAACGGCTGCGTGTACTGGAGCGTGACTATCACCGCATTCGCGAGCAGGTGGTCAGCGCCAAAGCGGGCTGGTGCACAGTACTGCGTCTGGTGAAAGAGAATGGCGTCGAGCGACGTCTGCATCGCCGCGAGCTGGCCTATCTGAGCGGCGATGAGCTGCGTTCTATGTCGGATAAGGCGCTCGGTGCGCTGCGCCTGGCGGTGGCGGATAACGAACACCTGCGCGATGTTCTGCGCCTGTCGGAAGAGCCAAAACGCCCGGAGCGCAAGATCCAGTTTTTTATCGCCGTTTACCAGCATCTGCGCGAGCGTATCCGCCAGGACATCATTCGCACCGACGACCCGGTCGAAGTGATTGAGCAGATGGAAATTGAGCTGAACCGTCTGACCGAAGAGCTGACAGCGCGCGAGCAGACGCTAGCGATCAGTTCACGCAGCGCGGCGAACATCATTCGTAAAACTTTCCAGCGCGAGCAGAACCGTATCCGCCAGCTCAATCAGGGGCTGCAAATGGTGAGCTTTGGCCAGGTGCGCAGCGTGCGTCTTAACGTGAACGTGCGTGAGGCCCATGCGACGCTGCTGGATACGCTGTCGGAAGAGCACGAGCAGCATCAGGATCTGTTTAACAGCAACCGCCTGACCTTCTCAGAAGCGCTGGCAAAACTCTACCAGCGCCTAAATCCGCAGATTGATATGGGCCAGCGCACGCCGCAGACCATTGGTGAAGAACTGCTGGACTACCGCAACTATCTGGAGATGGAAGTGGAGGTTAACCGTGGTTCCGACGGCTGGCTGCGTGCCGAGAGCGGCGCGCTCTCTACCGGTGAGGCGATCGGTACCGGGATGTCGATCCTGGTGATGGTAGTGCAGAGCTGGGAAGAGGAGTCGCGTCGTCTGTGCGGCAAAGATATTTCGCCTTGCCGTCTGCTGTTCCTCGATGAAGCGGCGCGTCTGGATGCCCGTTCCATCGCCATGCTGTTTGAGCTCTGTGAACGTCTTGAGATGCAGCTGGTAATTGCCGCACCGGAAAATATCAGTCCGGAAAAAGGCACCACTTATAAACTGGTCCGTAAAGTGTTCAATAATACTGAGCACGTTCACGTTGTTGGCCTGCGTGGATTCTCTGCCGATACTGCACCAACGCGCCGCGACAGTGAAGAAGAAGCCAGTCTGGAGGCGGAAAACTCAGAGGGTTAAATCTGGTCAACATTTACCGCTTTGGGTAATCTGTAAACGGCATTTGCACTGTGAGGCAAATGCCGTTTTTTATTTGTATACTCAGGATACGAGTAGCAGCCCAGTTGCAGCTTATACAGGAAACGCTGCGTGGTAAACAAATCAGAGGGCGGGGATGTTGCTGGCCAGTAAAACACAAAAATATGTTCTTTCTATGCTGGCGTTAGCGCTGGCTTTTTCACCATTGCATTTCACACAGGCAGCGGTTATTGCAGCATTGCCCGGTACTACGCATGCAACCATTTCTGTAAGTGAAAGCCAGCAGCGCATATTGCAGGCGCTTGCGGGTTAAAGAACCGCCATTCTATCTGGCGTCGCTCGCTTCACTCTATGCGGCGCATAATATGCAACCGATGTGGCAGTATCGCGCAGCGGTACAGCAGTTCCAGCAGCAGCTGGCGGAAGTAGCGATGTCGGGCGTACAGCCGCAGTTCACCCGCTGGGTCGATCGCCTGACCGATCCAGCTATCAGCGGTTTTGCGCGCTATATTGTGCTCAGCGACGCCATGTTAGGGTATCTGCAATTTGTCTCCAGCGCGTCCCCGCTCAGGGCGAAAGCTGGCTCTATAGCAACGTACCTTACAAACTTACCCTACCGTCGGTGTCGGTGATAAAGCAGTGGCAAAACGCCGTGCTGCCGGGTGCGTCGGCGACCTTTATCTCTTCACTGGTGCCGCAGCATCCGCAATATGCCCCTATGCACGCCGCGCTGAAACAGCTACTGACCGATTCACATCCCTGGCCGCAGCTGAAAAACCGTGAAACCCTGCGGCCTAGCCGGGTGAGCGATGATGTTCCTGCGCTGCGGGAGATTTTACAGCGCACCCGTATGCTTTCCGCCCAGACAACCGCACCGACGCCCGCAGACGATGCGGTGCCTACGGCTCGGATTCCGGTCAGCCAGAGTGCACAGCCTGCAGCGGTAAGCCCTTCTGCGACCAGCGTTGGCGATCTTGCCGCGCAGACGCCAGAAATGGCAGGCAACGTGCAGAGCAGCATGACAGATACCGGCAGTGATAACGTCTATGATGCGGCGCTGGTGGATGCGGTGAAACGTTTCCAGCAGTGGCAAGGATTAGAGCGATGGCGCTATCGGTCCACGTGCGCGCGAATGGCTTAATGTGACGCCGCAGGTGCGCGCCTCGCTGCTGGCGCTCAATATCCAGCGTCTACGCCTGCTGCCGGACGATATGCACAATGGCATCATGGTCAACATGCCTAACTTTTCGCTGACCTATTACAACAACGGCAACAAGATCCTTTCGTCACGCGTGATTGTAGGACGCCCCGATCGTAAAACGCCGCTAATGCGCAGTGCGCTAAACAACGTGGTACTCAATCTGCCGTGGAACGTGCCGACGACGCTGGTGCGCCAGGATATTATTCCTAAGGTGAAGCAGGACCCGAACTACCTCTATAAGCACGGCTATACGCTGCTTTCCGGCTGGAGCGCAGATGCAGGAGTGATCGATCCCAGCATGATTGACTGGAGCATGGTGTCCGCTTCGTCATTCCCTTATCGCCTGCGTCAGGCGCCGGGAAATACCAATTCTCTGGGTCGCTATAAATTCAATATGCCGAGTTCAGATGCCATCTATCTGCATGACACGCCGAATCATGGGCTGTTCCAGCGTGACATCCGCGCGCTGAGTTCGGGCTGTGTACGTGTGAACAAAGCATCAAAGCTGGCGGGATTACTGTTGCAGGATGTAGGCTGGAATGACTAACTTATTTCAGACCAGCTAAAACAAGGGGATACGCGTTATGTACCGATCCGCCATCGTATTCCAGTCAATTTGTACTATCTGACCGCTTGGGTTGCCGATGACGGCAAGCCACAGTTCTGAACAGATATTTACAATTATGATAATCCTGCCCGTTCGGGCAGTCAGACCTTGGCGCGTGCAGGTCAGCTGCTAGTCTAATCGTTGATTTCCAACCCAGTTAATCTTCGCATCCTCTGCGATAAATGTTCCATAATGGCGATCCCTGCGCGGATCGCCGCACAAACCTGTTTAAGGGGGGTTGACGTTGCCAAGGCAGACGGTTATGGTTCGGCCTTGTGCGGTTTTTGCACATTTCGTTGGCTTTAATCTCAGGTAACCGTTTTTCATGTCCAGTTTTAATATTACACGTCGCAAATTGCTTCTTGGCGGAACGGCTGCGGCCGGGATGGCGCTGCTGCCCAACTCAGCTATGGCTTCGCTTTCAACATCGCGCCCTCGCGTGCTGATGTTAAGCAATCTTCATACCGGTGAAACCCTTAAAACTGAGTTTTTTAATGGGAAAAGTTACGATAAAAGCGAGCTTGCTCGCCTGAACCACTTTTTCCGTGATTATCGCGCCAATCTGACAAAAAGCATCGATCCGCATCTGTTCGATCAAATTTACCGGCTTCAGGCACTACTGGAGACGCGCAAACCCATTCAGCTGATATCGGGTTACCGTTCACTGGCAAGGAATAATATGCTGCGTGAAAGCGGCCCAGGCGTAGCGAAGCACAGCTATCACCCTAAAGGGCAGGCGATGGGTTTTCATATTTGAGGGCATCTTGAGGGCATCGCGCTGAATAACATCCGCAAAGCGGCCTTAACAATGCGCGCCGGTGGTGTAAGGATATTATCCTCGCAGCAACTTCGTTCATATTGATACCGGGCCGGCACAGCACTGGTAACAACGCCGGCAACGCTGCGTGCGCCGGTCATGGAGCGTTATGAACTACCACATTATTCCTGTTACCGTCTTTGCGCAGAACTGTTCCGTTATCTGGTGTGAGGCGACTCGCGACGCCGCTCTGGTCGATCCGGGCGACGATGCGGCAAAAATCATCGCGACGCTCCAGCAGCTCAATTTAAAACCTGCGCAAATCTTACTGACCCACGGCCATCTGGATCATCTGGGCGCAGCGGCGGAAGTGGCTGCACATTTTCAGGTGCCTATCGTCGGGCCGCAAAAACAAGACGCTTTCTGGCTGGAGGCGCTGCACACGCAGAGCCGGATGTTTGGCCTGGCAGAATGCGCGCCTTTCACGCCGGATCGCTGGCTGGAAGAGGGTGATAGCGTGCAGGTTGGTGAAGTTAAACTTGAAATTCTGCATACGCCCGGGCACACGCCTGGCCATATCGTCTTTTTCGACCGCGCTGGCCGGTTATTGATCTCAGGCGATGTGATCTTCCACGGTGGCGTAGGGCGTACCGATTTCCCGCAGGGCAGCAATCAGGATTTGATTGCTTCAATTAAAGACAAGTTGCTGCCGCTAGGCGATGATGTGACTTTTGTTCCCGGCCACGGCGTCATCTCAACGCTGGGGCGCGAGCGCATCAGCAATCCTTTTCTGCAATAAAAAATGGGCCTTAATGGCCCATTTTGCTTTACCCATTATGCTTACAGCACCGCAACAATCGCCTCGCACAGCGCCGACATATTATCTGGCGTCATGCCCGCGACGTTCACGCGACCTGAATTCACCGCATAAACACCAAATTCTTTACGCAGGTGGATAACCTGATCTTTGGTTAGCCCGCTAAATGAGAACATGCCGTTTTGGCGGGTAATAAAGCTGAAATCATTCGTCGCGCCTTTCTCCGCCAGCGTATTCACAAACAGCTGGCGCATGCGCTGTATGCGCTGACGCATGTCGTTCAGCTCCTGTTCCCAGATGGTGCGAAGTGCGTTGTTGCTGAGAATGGTCGCGACTACCGCTGCGCCATGTGCTGGCGGGTTTGAGTAGTTGGCGCGGATAGTATATTTCACCTGGCTGAAGGCGGTGTCTGCGGTCGCGGCGTCAGCAGCGACCAGCGTAATGGCACCGACGCGCTCGTTGTACAGACCAAAGTTCTTGGAGTAAGAGCTGGCAACAATGAGCTCCTGGTGAGAGGCGGCAAAAATACGCAGGCCCTCCGCATCTTCATTCAGACCGTGTGCAAAGCCCTGATAGGCGAAGTCGAACAGCGGCAGCCATCCCTTGGCCTGAGAAAGCTGCGCCAGCTGGCTCCACTGCTCCGCTGTTGGATCGATACCGGTCGGGTTATGGCAGCAGCCGTGGAACAGCACCACGTCGCCCGCTTTGGCTTCCTGAAGCGCGGCCAGCATGCCGTCGAAGTCGAGCGTATGGTTTTCCGCATCGTAGTATGCGTATTCGCACACTTCCAGACCGGCGGCGTTAAAGACGTTTTTATGGTTCGGCCAGCTGGGATTGCTGACCCAGACGCGTTTGACGCTGGTCTGGGTAGCAAGGAAATCAGCCGCGACGCGCAGCGCGCCAGTGCCGCCAGGCGTCTGCGCAGTGCGCGCACGACCAGCAGCAACCAGCGGATTTTCTGCGCCAAACAGCAGCTCCTGCGTACAGCGGGCAAAATCGGCCAGGCCATCAATGCTGAGATAGTTTTTCGTGGTTTCGTTTTCCAGCAGATACTGCTCGGCTTTTTTAACGCTGGTCAGCACTGGCGTATTGCCGGTTTCATCTTTATAAACGCCGATTCCAAGGTTAATTTTGTGCGGACGATCGTCAGCGCGAAACAGATCGGCCAGCCCGAGAATAGGATCGGCAGGTGCCGCAGAGATAGATTCAAACATGAGTCGTGTCCAGTAGCGTGAACTTTAACGAAAAGAGCCTTCAGGTTAACGTCAGCGCTGCGCATTGCCAACCGTTAACGCAAAAAATCGTCAGCAGCTGGCGGTCTTTTAACGCACTTAGAGTTAAGCCGAGAGAGGCCTGGCGATAAGGTAAATTTCAGGCAGAAAAAACGGAGCCGAGGCTCCGTTTTTTCTGCGACCGATAACTTAGAACTGGTAAACTAGGCCTACAGCTACGGTGTCGTCGGTGTTCAGACCTAGGCGGTTGTTGTCATCCAGCTGGTTGATCTGATAGTCAACGTAGGTCGACATGTTTTTGTTAAAGTAGTAGGTTGCGCCCACGTCAATGTATTTGATCAGGTCAGCATCGCCCACGCCTTCGATGTTTTTGCCTTTAGACTGAACATAGGCGATAGACGGACGCAGACCGAAGTCGAACTGATACTGTGCAATCAGCTCAATGTTCTGAGCTTTGTTGGCAAAAGCAGTGGTGTTGTCATCAGTGGTAGTCAGTGTGAACGGTGTAGAGTTACGGGTTTCACCGTAGTAAGCCGCCAAGTAAACGTTATTGGCGTCATACTTAACAGCTGTGCCCCAGTTCTCAGCGCGTTTGCCCTGACCAACTACGTTGCCGGTGCCGTCAGCCACGCCAGCAGCCTGCGCGTCGGTACGATCGCTGCTGCTGTATGCGCCTACAACACCCAAGCCGATCGGCGAGGTGTAAGAGGTTGACAGGCCCCAGCCATCGCCATTTGAGCGACGAATCTCGTCACGCTCGTTTTTACCCTGATACTGAGCCGCGAAGTCCCAGCCATCAACTAGGCCGAAGACGTTTTTATTGCGGTAGGTCAGCAGACCGGTACTACGACCGTTCATGAAGTTGTCTGGGTAGCCAGAGTCGCCACCGAATTCTGGCAGCATATCGGTCCAGCCGATTGCATCGTAAACAACGCCGTAGTTACGACCGTAGTCGATTGAACCCGCGTCGCCGAATTTCAGACCAGCAAAGCCCAGACGAGTACGATTGCCGTTCTGCGCGTCTGAACCTTCAGAGTTGTCAGCCTGAACGTTGTATTCCCACTGGCCATAACCGGTCAGCTGGTCATTAATCTGAGTTTCACCCTTAAAGCCCAAACGTACGTAAATGTTGTAGCCGCCGTCGTTGCCGTCGTTATCAAAGAAGTAGTGCAGACCAACCGCTTTACCGTTCAGATCTAGCTTGTTGCCGTCTTTATTATAAATTTCTGCTGCGTTTGCTGCACCAGCAGCTAACAGAGCAGGGATAACCACTGCAAGAATGTTGCGCTTCATCATTATTTATTACCCTCATTGGAGTTTATTCGGACACCTGCCACTACCGTCAAAAAAACCGTTACGGAACCTTGAAAGAAGTTTGGTGTCTTCCTGTGTCTGCACGCATCTTTCCATCCCGAAGCGGGATATTCCACCCTGAAAATGTTACCAAACTCGTGATATGGTTTCAAAAAGCAAATTTGTGTTTCAGGATGAAAATTATCGGGAACTTTGTGAGAGAACTCTAAGTTTACAAAAATAAAAAAGGCCGGCAGTGCCGACCTTGTTATGTATATGAATTTCTTATAATTAATAGCTTATATCAGAAATTCGCATTGCGTGGTGTACGTGGGAAAGGGATAACATCCCTTATATTTTTTACGCCAGTGACATAGGCGATTAAACGTTCAAAACCTAGGCCGAAGCCAGAATGAGGCACGGTGCCGTAACGACGCAGATCGCGATGCCACCAGTAGTCCTCCTTATTCAGACCCATCTGTTCGAGGCGTGCATCAAGCACGTCAAGGCGCTCTTCACGCTGCGAACCGCCGATAATCTCGCCGATGCCCGGTGCAAGTACGTCCATCGCTGCCACGGTTTTGTTATCTTCGTTCAGGCGCATATAAAACGCTTTGATATCTTTTGGGTAATTCTTCACTACCACCGGCGCTTTAAAGTGTTGCTCGGCCAGGTAACGCTCGTGCTCAGAAGAGAGATCAATGCCCCAGGATACCGGGTTTTCAAACGTCTGACCGCAGTTTTCCAAGATGGTGATGGCATTGGTGTAATCGACCTGGGCAAAATCGGTGGAGACAAAGCGCTCAAGGCGATTCACCGCGTCTTTATCTACGCGCTCGGCAAAGAACGCCATATCGTCTGCGCGCTCGTCCAGCACCGCTTTAAATACGTACTTCAGCATGGCCTCGGCCAGCGCAGCCGCATCATCCAGCGAGGCGAAGGCGATTTCCGGCTCCAGCATCCAGAACTCCGCCAGATGGCGGCTGGTGTTAGAGTTTTCTGCACGGAAGGTCGGGCCGAAGGTGTAGATTTTGGACAGGGCGCAGGCGTAAGTTTCGCCATTCAGCTGACCAGAAACGGTCAAAAACGCCTCTTTGCCGAAGAAATCTTCGTTGAAGTCAACTGTGCCCTGCGGCGTGCGCGGCAGGTTTTCCAGATCCAGCGTTGAAACGCGGAACATTTCGCCTGCACCTTCAGTATCTGAAGCCGTAATCAGCGGGGTAGAGACCCAGAAATAGCCGTTTTCATGGAAGAAACGGTGCAGCGCCTGCGCCAGCGTATGGCGTACACGCGCCACTGCGCCGATCAGGTTAGTGCGCGGGCGCAGGTGCGCGACTTCACGCAAATATTCAATGCTGTGACGTTTTGCCGCCATCGGGTAGGTGTCGGGATCGTCCACCCAGCCGGTTACTTCGATGCGGGTCCCCTGAATTTCAAACGCCTGACCCTGACCCGGCGAAGCGACCACGGTGCCGGTCACGATAACCGAACAGCCAGTGGTAAGGCGCAGAACATCTTCCTGATAATTATTCAGAGAATTATTCACGACAGCCTGAATGGGATTAAAGCAGGAACCGTCATAAACGGCAACGAAGGAAAGACCGGCTTTTGAATCTCTTCGGGTACGCACCCAACCACGTACAGTGACTTCACTGTCAACCGCGACGCGACCGTGCAGTACATCCGCTACAGGCACTACGCTCATAAATATCTCTCTATATATGAAGAAGTGAGTTTATACAGTTCCCCAGACCGGGGTTTTGCTATGTTACTTGCAAGTCGCAAGGAAACAAGCAAAATCCCGCGTGAGGCAAGATTAATTACAACAGAAGTGGGGCGCATCAACGCCCCGATAAAGAGAGAGTTAGCTGGCTTTTTTCACCAGCGGCAGATCGAAGGCTTTGCGCAAGGCGCGCACGAAGGCGGGATCGCGGCAGATGGTCTTGCCTGGGCTGTCGGAAAGTTTCGCTACCGGCTTGCCGTTGCACTCCATCAGCTTGATAACGATATTGAGTGGCCTGACGCCGGGAATATCGCAGGTCAGGCACGTGCCAATACCGAATATAACGTTAGTGCGCTGGCCGAAGTGGCGATAGAGCGCCAGCGCTTTATCAAGATCGAGATTGTCAGAGAACACCAGCGTTTTGCTCTGCGAATCGATGCCGAGCGATTCATAGTGCGCCAGCGCTTTTTCTCCCCATTCAATCGGATCGCCCGAGTCGTGGCGCAGCCCCTGATAGCGGCTGGCAAAATTGACGCCGAAGTCGCGCAAAAATGCATCCATCGCGATGCAGTCGGTCAGCGCTATGCCCAGCTTATCGTCATATTCGTCCAGCCAGGCCTGCAGTGCCGCGCGCTGGCTGTTGGCGAGCACTAGGCTGATCTGCTGTAATGCCTGAAACCATTCATGTGCCTGCGTACCGACCGGCGTCAGCTCAAGGCGGCGCGCCAGATCGTAGTTGCTGGTGCCGATGAGCCAGGGGAAATCCTGCTTCAGCGTAGAGACAATGGCGTGCTGTACATCCTGAGAAAAACGACGGCGCGTGCCGAAGTCCATCAGGCGGAAGCGCGACATATCGGTATCCGCGACCGCGCCGCGGAAGGCGCTTAGCTTTAGCTGGAGATGGTCAACCGCCTGTTGTGCGCCAACCAACGGCGAGCGATGACGATGCACCACTTCACTGATCAGCGCCAGCAGCGGCACTTCCCACAGAATCACTTCGCGCCACGGTCCCTCAATGCGGAGATCGAGATGGCCGTCGCGGTTGCGCACCTGTACCTGCTCAGGGTTATAACGAAAATTGCGCAGCCAGTTAAGGTAGTCAGCGTGGAAGAAGGGCAGGCTGGACAGATACGTATATTCGACATCGGTCAGCGCAAGCGTCTGCATGGCGTTAATGGCCTCGCGAATCTCATTCGCATAGAGACCGAGCAGATCGTCGCCGCGGCAACGAAACTCAGCCGCCACCGTGACATCGTAATAACGGTGGAAAACGGCTTGCTGCATATGAAGCTTATAGGCGTCAGTATCCAGCAGTGAAGTCAGTATCGGGGGAAGCATGTCCTGTCATGGTGCGTTTCAGCATCCTGTTCGGCGGCGCAGAGCCCGGTGTGTAAAAGTCATAAAGACGCATGGAGTATAAATCAGTAACTGCGGCTGATCACAGCATATTTCAAGCCCGCAGGTCGGGGGTAAAACGTGCCGTTGTTAATGAATTGTAGCTATTTATGCCGCAGCGTGCATTGTGCATGGCAAGCTAAAGGCAACGCGCTTAGACTTTGGCAGTAAACCTATAACAATGCGAGACGGAATATGACGCAACAGCTCCAAATCAAATATCGCCACGACTATCGTGCGCCGGATTACACCATCACCGACATCGATCTGACTTTTGAGCTGGACGCTGCCGCTACGCGCGTGACAGCGGTTAGCCAGGTTAAACGGCTCGGCGATGCGCAGGCTGAACTGCGCCTCGATGGTGAAGCGTTGACCCTGATCGCCATTGAAGTGGATGGTACGCCATGGAGCGCGTACCGCGAAGAAGAGGGCGCACTGATCCTCAGCCAGCTGCCGTGTCAGTTCACCCTGAAGATTGTGAATGACATCCATCCCGATAAAAATACCGCGCTGGAAGGGCTTTATCAGTCTGGCGAGGCGCTCTGCACCCAGTGCGAAGCAGAAGGCTTCCGCCATATTACCTGGTATCTGGATCGCCCGGACGTGCTGGCGCGCTTCACCACCACCATTGTCGCTGATGAGGCGCGTTACCCTTATCTGCTCTCTAACGGCAACCGTATCGACGGCGGCAAAGCGGAGCAGGGCAAACACTGGGTTAAATGGCAGGACCCCTTCCCGAAACCTTGCTATCTGTTTGCACTGGTGGCAGGCGACTTCGACGTACTGCGCGACCGCTTTAAAACCCGTTCCGGCCGCGACGTGGCGCTGGAGATCTTTGTCGATCGCGGCAACCTCGACCGCGCCGACTGGGCAATGACCTCGCTGAAAAATAGCATGAAGTGGGACGAGGAGCGTTTCGGCCTCGAATATGACCTCGACATCTTTATGAGCGTCGCCGTCGATTTCTTCAATATGGGCGCAATGGAGAATAAAGGCCTGAACGTTTTTAACTCTAAGTACGTGCTGGCGAAGGCGGAAACCGCGACCGACAAAGACTATCTCGGTATTGAGGCGGTGATCGGCCACGAATATTTCCACAACTGGACCGGCAACCGCGTTACCTGTCGCGACTGGTTCCAGCTCAGCCTGAAAGAGGGGTTAACCGTGTTCCGCGACCAGGAGTTCAGTTCCGATCTCGGCTCACGTGCGGTAAACCGCATCGATAACGTGCGCGTGATGCGCGGCGCGCAGTTCGCCGAAGACGCCAGCCCGATGGCGCATCCGATCCGCCCGGATCAGGTGATGGAGATGAATAATTTCTACACCCTGACCGTTTACGAGAAAGGATCGGAAGTGATCCGCATCATGCACACGCTGCTCGGCGAGGAAAATTTCCAGAAAGGGATGCAGCTCTACTTTGAACGTCACGACGGTAGTGCGGCAACCTGCGATGACTTCGTGCAGGCGATGGAAGACGCCTCTAACATCGATCTGTCGCAGTTCCGCCGCTGGTACAGCCAGAGCGGCACGCCGGTACTGACGGTGCGCGACGACTATAATCCGGAGCTGGAGCAGTACACGCTGCATGTCACCCAGCAGACGCCGCCGAGCGCCGATCAAAAAGAGAAGCTGCCGCTGCATATTCCGCTCGATATTGAACTCTACGACAATGAAGGCAAGGTGATCCCGCTGCAGCATAACGGCCATCCGGTGCACCATGTCCTGAATGTCACCGAGGAGTTCCAAACGTTTATCTTCGATAACGTCGACTTCCAGCCGGTGCCATCGCTGCTGCGTGAATTCTCTGCGCCTGTGAAGCTTGACTACATGTGGAGCGATGCCCAGCTCACTTTCCTGATGCGCCATGCGCACAACGACTTTTCCCGCTGGGACGCGGCGCAGAGCCTGCTGGCAACCTATATCCGTCTTAACGTAGCGCGCCATCAGCAGGGCCAGCCGCTGTCGCTGCCGCTGCACGTGGCTGATGCCTTCCGGGCCGTGCTGCTGGACGAAGGCAGCGATCCGGCACTGACCGCGCTGATCCTGACGCTGCAGGGCGAGAACGAGATCGCTGAGCTGTTTGAGGTGATCGATCCGCAGGCGATTACGGTGGTGCGTGAGGCGCTGGTGCGTACGCTGGCTACCGAACTGGCGGACGAGTTCTATGCCGTCTTTAATGCGAATCAGCAGAGCGAGTACCGCATTGAGCACGATGCCATGGGGCAGCGCGCGCTGAAAAACGTCTGTCTTTACTATCTCGCATTTGGCGACACGGCGCTGGCAGATAAGCTGGTGCAGGCACAGTACCATCAGGCCAACAATATGACGGATGCGCTGGCGGCACTGGCGGCTTCAGTAGCGGCTCAGCTGCCGTGTCGCGACGCGCTGCTGGCGCACTACGACGAGCGCTGGCATCAGGATGGTCTGGTGATGGACAAGTGGTTTATGCTGCAGGCCACCAGCCCGTCGCTGGATGCGTTGCAGAAGGTGCGTGAGCTGCTGCATCACCGTTCGTTCACCATGAGCAACCCGAACCGCATCCGTGCGCTGATTGGCGCGTTCGTCTCTGGCAATGCGTCAGCGTTCCATGCGAAAGACGGCAGTGGATATCAGTTCCTGGTGGAGATGCTGACCGATCTGAACACCCGTAACCCGCAGGTGGCGGCACGGATGATTGAGCCGCTGATCCGTCTGAAGCGCTACGACGCTGACCGTCAGGCGCTGATGCGTCAGGCACTGGAGACGTTGCAGGGACTGGATAAGCTGTCAGGTGATCTCTATGAGAAGATCACCCGTGCGCTGAACGCATAAACAGGAAAGGCGGGTAAACCCCGCCTTTTTGTTAGCCAACGGTGCTGACGCGGATGACAGGGTGCCGCTTGCCTTAACGCTGGTAGGCGCCGTACCGGCTGCTCGCTTTCGCTGCGGGTATTACACGATCCAGCACTTCTGCTTCCAGCTCCGCCAGCCTGGCCGAACCGTGACGACGCGGGCGCGGCAGGTCGACCAGTAAATCGAGCCCAATCTGACCTTCCTCGATCAGCAGCACGCGATCCGCTATCGCGACGGCTTTGCTGACGTCGTGCGTTACCAGCAGCACGGTAAAATGGTGCTGCTGCCAAAGCGACTCAATCAGGCCCTGCATCTCGATACGCGTCAGCGCATCAAGCGCGCCGAGCGGCTCATCAAGCAGCAGTCCTGGACGGTGAATCAGCACGCGCGCCAGTGCCACGCGCTGTTTCTGGCCGCCAGACAGCGCGGCGGGCCATTCGTGCACGTTCCGCCAGCCCGACAGTCTCCAGCGCTTCCAGCGCCGCGCTGCGCCATTCACGGCCTTTCAGGCCGAGCCCAACGTTATCAATTACGCGCTTGCACGGCAGCAGGCGTGCGTCTTGGAACATCAGGCGGGTATCTTCACGCGCCGTATGAAGTGGCGCATTACCTGCCAGCAGTTCGCCTTGGGTGGTCTGTTCCAGACCCGCCAGCAGACGCAGCAGCGTACTCTTCCCGCAGCCGCTGCGTCCTACTACGGCCACAACCTAGCCGGAAGGAATATGCAGATCAATATGGTTAAGGATGGTGCGGTTGCTGTACTGTTTGGTCACACCGTTGACGCCAACCGGCGTGCCGGTATTGAGTCGCGCCGGAGAGAGTGTGTTACTCATGCGTTCTTCTCCTTCAGTTGATAGGCCGGATGCCAGCGCAGCCAGACACGCTCCAGCAGCAGGGCGGCAACGTCCGCCAGTTCTCTGCGACACTTTTTGCGGGCGGAAATCGTTGGCGACGGTTTCGCCAAACGCTTGCACGTCGCGCGGTTGCGGGATCTGTGGCACCTTCAGGTCAAGGTGCGGAAACAGCAGTTCACCAACGCGATAGGCCTCTTCCAGATGCGGATAGCCAGAGAGAATAAAGGTCTCAATGCCGAGATCGGCATATTCCTGCATACGCGCAGCAACGGTCGGACCGTCGCCAACCAGCGCGGTGCCCGCACCGCCGCGCACCAGACCGACACCCGCCCACAGGTTCCGGCTGATCTCCAGCCGATCGCGACGGCCGCTGTGTAGTGCCGCCATGCCCTGCTGGCCGACCGAATCGGTACGCGCAAACGCGGCCTGCGCTTTAGCAATAGTGGCGTCATCCAGATGGGCAATCAGGCGATCGGCAGCGCGCCAGGCTTCGTCGTTGGTTTCACGTACGATAACGTGCAGGCGAATGCCAAAGCGCACTTCACGTCCCTGCGCTTCCGCTTTGGCGCGCACCTGCTCAATCTTCTCTTTGACCAGAGCAGGCGGTTCGCCCCAGGTCAGGTAAACATCAACCTGCTCAGCAGCCAGCTCTTGCGCTGGCTCGGATGAGCCGCCGAACCACAGCGGTGGACGTGGCTGCTGCACCGGATCGAACAGCAGGCGCGCGCCGCGCACTTTGACATATTTTCCCTCGTAATCAACAGTTTCGCCTTCCAGCACGCGACGCCAGACGCAAGTAAACTCCGCTGACTCAACGTAGCGCTCTTGGTGATCGAGGAAGACGCCGTCACCCGCCAGCTCTTCAGGATAGCCGCCGGTGACCAGATTGAACAGTGCGCGGCCGTTAGAGAGCCGATCCAGCGTTGCAGCCTGGCGCGCTGCCTGCGTCGGCGAGATCACGCCGGGGCGCAGCGCCACCAGGAAACGCAGACGCTGGGTAACCGTAATTAATGAGGCAGCGACCAGCCATGCGTCTTCGCATGAACGGCCGGTAGGAATCAGCACGCCACCGAAACCCAGGCGGTCAGCGGCCTGCGCAATCTGCTTCAGCTCGCAGATGTTTGAGGATGGCCGGGAAACCGTGACCCGACCCAAAGTGCGCCACGACCTGTTTGGCCTGCAGTCGCAGAAGCAGGTGCTGGCGCGCCTGTTGCAAAACAGCTTATACACTTCCGCTGCTTGGAATTATGCAGTGAAGAAAAGCGTGATTGCGCAGCATGGCCTGCGATTTATCGACCGGGTGCATGAAGATCATAAATTTACGCTATCGGTATTGCGCAACAGGCGTGGGTCAGCCAGCATGTCTACTATAACCAGCTGCGTACGCAGCGGCTCGCTAACTAATAGCCATAAAGGCGATG
The DNA here is from genome assembly GCA_031332935.1 of Candidatus Pantoea bathycoeliae. GTDB lineage: Bacteria > Pseudomonadota > Gammaproteobacteria > Enterobacterales > Enterobacteriaceae > Pantoea > Pantoea bathycoeliae. Next base: position 159,289 of record JAUHTP010000001.1, read on the forward strand.
ACTATTTTCTGCAGCGCTATAATGCTTTTATGCAAACCTACGGCCGACTTCCTACCAGCTGGTTCCCGCAGCCGCCCGCAAACAGAAGCATGAGGATTTGAAGGCCATATCGAAGCCTTTTATCCGCTTTGCGCTGAGCGCCGCGTTTGCCAGCGCCATCTGGACCTTTATTTCGCAAATTGACCGTCTGGTACTGTCGAAAACGCTGCCGCTAAGCGCCTACGGCTCCTTTACCGTGGTAGCCACCGCAGCGACCGGTATCATTTTGCTCAGCAGCCCGATTATGCAGGCGATTGTGCCGCGCATGACCGGCATCAAAACGCGCAAAGAAGGCGATGCCGAATCGCTGACGCTCTATCGCTACACCACGCAGGCGGTGGCGATTTTATGGCACCGCTCAGCATCACCATCGCGATGTTCGCTACGTCGCTGCTGTGGGCCCGGACGCAGAATGAACAGGTCGTAACAGATATGTCTTTTGTGCTGAGCCTCTATGCATTAGGCAGTGGTGTGCAGGCGATTTGCGGGCTGCTTTACCATCTGCAATACGTCAACGGCAATCTTAAGTTGCACCTCAAAGGGTTCTCCTGTTTCGCCGTGATCCTAGTGCCGTTAAATATCTGGGCAGCTATTCACTATGGCGCGCAGGGTACCGGCTGGCTCTGGCTGGGGCAGAACGTTTTTTACCTGGCAGCCTGAGCGTGGCTGGTACACCGCCGTTTCGCGCCGGGCATTCACTTTACTTGGCTGACGCGTGACGTGCTGCTGATCTGGGTGGTTGCGGCGCTTATCGCCTGGCTGAGCGTCATCCGCAGCTGACGTTGCTGCGTGGCGAACGCGGCGGCATCAGCGCGGCGCGTACCAAAGGGCTGGAGATCGCTACCGGCGACTTCATCTACTTTATGGACGCTGATGATTTTGTTGAAAAGGATCTCTTTGCTGATTTCCGCCGCACGCTGGCGCAGCATCCTGACATAGAGATGTTCTGCTTCGGCGCGCGCATATTTACCGACAAGCCGGTTGCCGATCGCCAGTATGAGTAGTTCCATCAGCGCCACGTCGACGGCGTCTGGCCGGGCGGCGGCGATACGCTGCGCAGCATGATCCCGCATCGCTCGGCGCACCGCGTTCTCTGGAGCAGCATTCTCTCCCGCGATCCCATTCTGCGCACTGGCGTACAGTTCCTGCCGATCCAGAACCATGAGGACGCGCCCTACATGTTCGCACTTTACATGTCGGCGCGGCAGATCGGCTTTACGCGGAAAAGCTACTACAACAAACGCTTTATGCCGACCTCGCTGTCGCAGAGCAAGGCGACTTTCTCCTGGGTGGAGAACTACTATATTGCTCGTCGCAGCAGTGAAAGCTTTTTGCACGAGCAGGGATTACCGCCAGAAGAGAAGCTGCTGGATCACTACTATCAGCCGGTGATGTATGGCTGCCTGATTGAGATCCGCAAAAACAACATTCCGGTGCGCGCCTCATGGCATCCGACTATCGATCAGCTGGTTCGTAAGGTGACGCGGGAAAGTAAGCGCCTGAAGCTGCTGTGGTATTACCCAACGCTCTACAGCGGGTTGTAGGCGTGCCGACGTCTGGCACGCTATGCCAGCAAGCGCTGATCCCGATCAATAATCTCGTCCGGTCAGTAATTTACTTTTGCGCCAGAGGCCTTTACCATTCTGGCGCACATTTTCCTGTGCACCCTGACAATTCATCGCTTCCGATACCCAGGAGAGTGCATGCTTTATCCAATCGTCCGACCCGCGTTGTTTAAGCTCGACCCCGAGCGCGCTCACGAACTTACCTTTCAGCAACTGCGTTTTATCAGCGGCACGCCGCTGGAGGCGCTGATCCGTCAGCGACTTCCATCCTCCTGTCCTGTGACCTGCATGGGCTTACGTTTTGATAACGCGCTGGGACTGGCGGCTGGACTGGATAAAAATGCAGAGTGCATCGACGCTTTCGGCGCGATGGGGTTCGGCTTTGTCGAGGTTGGCACCGTAACGCCGCGCGCTCAGGCGGGCAACGATAAACCTCGCATGTTCCGGCTGGTGGAAGCCGAGGGCATTATTAACCGTATGGGTTTTAATAATCTTGGCGTCGATCACTTGGTCGAGAATGTCAAAAAGGCGCGCTTTAAGGGCATTCTTGGCATTAATATCGGCAAAAATAAAGACACCGTAGTCGAAAATGGTAAAGAAGATTATCTAATCTGCATGGAGAAGGTTTACGCCAATGCGGGTTATATCGCGATAAATATCTCATCTCCCAATACGCTAGGATTACGCACGCTGCAATATGGTGAAGCGCTGGACGATCTTCTGGCATCGATTAAAGCGAAACAGAAAGAGCTGGAACAACGTCACCTTAAATATGTCCCAGTCGCGGTGAAAATTGCCCCGGACCTTTCAGAAGAAGAATTAATCCAAATTGCAGACAGTCTGGTGCGGCATAATATTGATGGTGTCATTGCGACTAATACGACGCTGGATCGCTCGCTGGTCAGCGGCCTGAAGTACAGCAGCGAAACGGGCGGCCTGAGCGGGCGTCCGGTGCAGTCGCGCAGTACGGCGGTGATTAAACGGCTGGCGCAAGAGCTGAACAGTGCGCTGCCAATTATTGGCGTCGGCGGCATTGATTCATTAACGGCGGCGCGTGAAAAAATGGCTGCAGGTGCCTCGCTGATCCAGATTTACTCCGGCTTTATTTATAAAGGACCCGGATTAATAAAAAATATCGTGACTCACCTCTAAGACATTTCCGACAAAACGGGTCAGGGGGGTATTTCTCACTTCGGCTCGTTTATATTTTTCCCAGCTCTACCTGTTTTCAGCTTTTTCCTCAGAAGCACAGCTTCGCTGAGTCTGCGTAGTGAAACGCGGCGGTTAATGACAAGGCATTATATGAAAATCAAACCTGATGATAACTGGCGCTGGTATTTTGACGCCGACCATTACCGGATGATGCTGGATCTGGCTGACGGTATGCTTTTCCGCTCTCGCTTTCCCCGCAAAATGCTGACGCCAGACGCGTTCAGCCAGTCAGGCTTCAGCGTTGACGACGCCGCACTCTACTACACCTTTGATGAACGCTGCCGCCAGAGTGCACTCAGTGCCAATCAACGCGCTGAGCTGACGCTAAATGCGCTGGTGGCGAGCCGTTTCTTAAAGCCACTAATGCCGAAAAGCTGGCACTTTACCGCTTGGACCTGCGTATTGCAGCCGGAAGCGGGCGATATGGTGGAAGTGACGCTGGCGGAAAATGGCGAACAGGCACGCCTGCTGGCCGTTGAGAGCGGCGGCAATGCGACGCTCTGTTTGCTGGCACAGCCTACGCACGCTGGCAGGCAAGCAGATGGTGCTGGGCTACGCCATAAAAATCATGAACAATCGCCTGCTGCCGCACCACGCTGAAAGCACACCGCGATTCGCTTACGCTGTCTGACGGTTACGCCAGTTCAATATCGCCAGCTGGAATACAGCTACAGCTCAAAATGGTGCCGTCGTTGCGAATGGCGCTTTTTTTTAATGCCTTTACCTCACCTGAAACCAGCGTCACCTTGCAGCTACCGCACAGGCCCGCACGGCAGGAGTAGGGAATTTTAAACCCCCGCATCTCCAGCTGCTCCAGCAGCACCTGCTGGTTATCACCCTGAAACGCTTGTCCCTGATACGCAATCGAGACGTCGGCTGCCGCCTGCTGCTGCGGCTTGAGGGTATCCATCACCGCACTTGGCCCGTAGGAGCGTGGCGTATGGCGCTCCAGCACGGTCACTTCGTCACCGACGCGCACGATGCCGCTATTGCGCGCGATCAGGTTAAGACCAAAGTCGATATCACCGCTCTCATCCTGCGCGCTGCAGAAAGTTTGCAGTGTCTTTAGTGGCTCGCCGTCAGGATGTTTGCGGCCGCTCTCAGTGCCAACTGTAGTGAAGACGCAGCGGCTACAGGGCTTTGGCACGTCAAAAACGACGCTGCCGATCTGCACCGTTGCCCAGTTATCTTCATCCCAGGCTGGTGCGCCACTGACCACCAGGTTAGCGCGAAACTGCTCAGCGCGTACGCTGGCCGGGCAGCGCTGCTGCAAATCCTGTAGCGAGGCGTTGTTAACCAGCAGAAAGGGATAGCCGTCGGCAAAACCGAGCGGCACATCGGTAAAGCGTTTGACCCGGCGCGACGGCTGCGGACCCACCCAACGCAGCTGCACCGGACGTGGGAAAAAGCCGCTCAGCCAGGCATTGATTGCATCAGGGGCAATGCGTGCGGTGAAATGGTTGCCCCACACCTCGGTAGGGTGCTCCTGCGCGGCAAAATCATCGAAGCGGATCGTGGATTGGCTGCCGTCGGGTGCCTGCAAAAACAGACCGTCCGTCAGTAGCGCCGGCGTAAACCGGACCATTTCAGGGTACTGGCGCGCAGTAATAAAGGTGCCATCCAGCTCGGCCACCATAAAAATGCGGTCAAACGCTACGCCGCTCCCCAGCACCTGCGCATGAGAAAGGTGTAAACCGCGCATCGATTTAACCGGATGAATAAACAAACGTGACAGCGTTTGCATGGTGATCTCCTAGGGAAACGGGCGGGCGCGACAAAAGAAGCTAACTTTATGATACATGGCGTCAGGACGCTATAGCCTCGTTATCCGTCAGGTTGCAGCGACAAGCGTGCTGCTTTCCACTAATGCGGGTGATTTAGGGTATAATGCGCAGCAATTTTCTCAAGAGTAATAGTGACGATATGAATTCTCTCTTTGCCAGTACGGCGCGTGGGCTCGAAGAGCTGTTGAAAAGTGAGCTGGACGCGCTGGGCGCGCAGGATCTGCAGGTGGTACAGGGAGGCGTTCACTTTGAGGCCGATGACCGCGTTATGTATCAGAGCCTGCTATGGAGCCGCTTGGCGTCGCGCATTTTGCTGCCGCTTGGCGAATTTGGCGTTTACAGCGATCTCGACCTTTACGTCGGCGTACAGAGCATTGACTGGACCGAACTGTTCGGCAGTCAGCATACCTTCGTGGTGCACTTCAGCGGCACCAATGAATCAATCCGTAACAGCCAGTTCGGCGCATTGAAGGTAAAGGACGCGATTGTCGACTCCTTTACCCGCCAGAATCTGCCGCGCCCCAATGTGGATCGCGAGCAGCCAGATATTCGCATCAACGTCTGGCTGAATAAAGATCGCGCCAGCATCGCGTTAGATTTGAGCGGCGACGCGCTGCACCAGCGCGGCTATCGCCAGCAGACCGGCCAGGCACCTCTTAAAGAGAACCTGGCCGCCGCCATCGTTATGCGTTCCGGCTGGCAGCAGACTACGCCGCTGCTCGATCCGATGTGCGGATCGGGCACGCTGCTGATCGAGGCGGCGTTGATCGCCTGCGATCGCGCGCCGGGCTTACTGCGCAGCCGCTGGGGCTTTACCCACTGGCGTGAGCATAACGATGCGCTGTGGCGTGAAGTGAAAAGTGAGGCGCAGCAGCGCGCACGCGCCGGCACCGCCGCTGCGCAGGCGCGTTTCTTTGGCTATGACAGCGATGGTCGAGTGTTGGAGTGGGCGCAGGCCAACGCACGTCGCGCCGGCGTGGCCGATCTCTTCTTTTTTGCCTGTCAGGATCTCCTGCAGCTGAAAAATCCGCTGCCGGGTGAGCAGCGCGGCACCGTGCTTAGCAACCCGCCTTACGGCGAGCGTCTGGAGAGCGAACCTGCACTGATTGCGCTGCACAGCCAGCTCGGCCGCATTATGAAACAGCACTTCGGCGGCTGGAAACTATCGCTGTTCAGCGGCTCACCAGAGCTGTTGAGCTGCCTGCAACTGCGCGCCGATCGCCAGTTCAAAGCCAAAAACGGCCCGATCGAATGCGTGCAGAAAAACTACCAGCTTGCAGAGAATAGCAGCGAGAGCGGCGCACAGATTGCCGAAGACTACGCTAACCGCCTGCGCAAGAACCTCAAGAAGCTGGAAAAATGGGCGCGCCAGGAAGGAATCGAGTGCTATCGCCTCTATGATGCCGATCTGCCGGAATACAATGTTGCGGTGGATCGCTACGGCGAGTGGGTCGTGGTTCAGGAGTATGCGCCGCCGAAAACCATCGACGCGGCGAAAGCGCGCCAGCGCCTGTTCGACGTGATTGGCGCAACGCTTAGCGTGCTGGAACTGCCCGCCAACCGTCTGGTGCTGAAAACGCGCGAACGACAGAAAGGGAAAAACCAGTATCAGAAACTCGGCGAGAAGGGCGATTTCATGGAGGTGCAGGAGTACAACGCACGCCTGTGGGTCAATCTGACGGACTACCTGGACACCGTGCTGTTCCTCGACCACCGCATCGCGCGCCATATGCTCGGCAAGATGAGTAAAGATAAGGATTTCCTTAACCTCTTCTCCTATACCGGCAGCGCCAGCGTGCACGCCGGACTGGGCGGCGCGCGCAGCACCACCACGGTTGATATGTCGCGCACCTATCTGGAGTGGGCCGAGCGTAACCTGCGCCTCAACGGGCTGACAGGCCGCCAGCACCGCCTGATGCAGGCTGACTGCCTAGGCTGGCTGCGCGAAAGCGACGAAACGTTCGATCTGATCTTTATCGATCCGCCGACCTTCTCTAACTCCAAACGTATGGAAGAGGATTTCGACGTGCAGCGCGATCACATCATGCTGATGCGCAACCTGAAACGTCTGCTGCGCGCGGGCGGCACCATTATGTTCTCCAACAACAAACGCGGCTTCAAAATGGATCTTGAAGGGCTGGCGTCGCTGGGCCTGAAGGCGCAGGACATTACCCAGAAAACCCTGTCGCAGGATTTTGCCCGTAACCGTCAAATTCACAACTGCTGGCTGATTACTCACGCCGGTAAGGAATAAGTTCAGATGTCATTAATCAGTATTCACAGCGCTTATCTCTCCTTCAGCGACGCGCCGCTGCTCGACAATACCGAGCTGCATATCGAAGAGAACGAGCGCGTCTGTCTGGTCGGCCGTAACGGCGCAGGCAAATCGACTCTGATGAAAATCATCAACGGCGAACAGCCTCTGGATGATGGCCGCATTATCTTTGAACAGGATCTGGTCGTCGCGCGTCTGCAACAGGATCCACCGCGCAACATTACCGGCTCGGTGTATGACTTTGTCGCCGAAGGCGTAGAAGAGCAGGCGGAGCACCTCAAGGCCTATCACGCGATTTCTCATGCGGTGATGCTCGATCCCAGCGAGAAAAACCTGAATGAGATGGGGCGTCTGCAGACCATTTTTGACCACCATAATCTGTGGCAGCTGGAGAGCAGTATTAATGACGTGTTGCAGCAGATTGGCCGGCAGCCGGATACTGAGCTGTCGTCGCTGTCGGGCGGGCGGCTGCGTAAGGCGGAGCTGGGCCGCGCGCTGGTGAGCAACCCGCATGAGCCGACCAACCACCTCGATATCGAAACCATCGACTGGCTGGAGACCTTCCTGAAGACCTTCAGCGGCAGCATCGTCTTAATTTCCCATGACCGTTCCTTTATTCGCAATATGGATGGCGACACGCATTGTCGATCTTGAACGCTGCAAGCTGGTCTCCTGGCCGGGTAATTATGATCTTTACCTAGAAGGGAAGGAAGAGGCGCAGCGCGTTGAAGAGATGCAGAATGCCGAATTTGACCGCAAGCTGGCGCAGGAAGAGGTCTGGATCCGCCAAGGCATCAAGGCGCGCCGTACCCGTAACGAAGGCCGCGTGCGCGCATTGAAAGCGCTGCGCCGCGAGCGCTCTGAACGCCGTGAAGTAATGGGCAAAGCCAATATGCAGGTCGGCGAAGCCTCGCGTTCCGGCAAAATTGTCTTCGAGCTGGAGCACGTTGACTATAGCGTGGGCGGCAAGACGCTGGTGCATGACTTCTCTGCACAGGTGCAGCGCGGCGACAAGATTGCCCTGATCGGCCCCAACGGCTGCGGCAAGACCACGCTGCTGCGCCTGATGCAGCAGCAGCGTACTGCATATAAGCAGCAGAAAAGCGCCCAGGCGAGCAAGCCTGTAGCTTCAGCAAAACCGCTGGCGGACAAAAATGAAGCCGCCAAACGTGGCGACGGCAAACTAAGCTATAACCTGACGCGGGAGCTGGAACAGCTGCCGCAGAAGCTGGAATCGCTGGAGGCGCGCATTGGCGAGCTACAGGCCAAAATGAGCCATCCCGATTTCTTTAGCTAGCCGCATGACCAGACTCAGCCGGTGCTGGACGCGCTGGCGCAAACGGAGCAAGAGCTGGAAACGGCGTTTGCTCGCTGGGAAGAGCTGGAAGCGCTGAAAAACGGCGCGTAACGATAAGGGTACCGGGATGTGTTCAGCCGCTGATAATCAGGCGTGGATGCTCTGTCCACAGTGCGATTTGATGGTAAAACTGCCGGACGTGCCGCAGGGCAGCCGCGCATCTTGCCCGCGCTGCCATACGGTGCTGATGACCAACTGGCATGAACCGCGCAAGCGGCCGACCGGCTACGCGCTGGCCGCGCTGTTTATGCTGTTGCTGGCGAACCTGTTCCCCTTTGTCACCATGAAAGTCGCGGGTCTCAGCAGCCAGATATCGCTGCTGCAGATCCTGAAAGTGATGGTGTCAGAGGATTACAGCAGCCTCGCCACGCTGTTTCTGGGGTTTGTACAGGCGATACCAGGATTCTGCATGTTGACCATCATTTTGCTGGTTAACCGCATTAACATGCCGGTGAGCCTGCGCCTTGGGCTGGCGCGCATTCTGTTCCAGCTGCGCAGCTGGGGCATGGCAGAGATCTTTATGGCCGGCGTGCTGGTCAGCTTCGTCAAGCTCATGGCCTATGGCGATATTGGCCTGGAAACCAGCTTCTGGCCCTGGTGTCTCTTCTGCCTGCTGCAGGTCCGCGCCTTTCAGTGCGTGGACCGGCGCTGGCTGTGGAAGCAGATTGCGCCTGCGCCGCCGCTGCCGTACGCGCCGGAAAAGGGCGTTAGTGGGCTGCATCAGGGATTGCGATCCTGCCAGTGCTGCACCGCCATTCTGCCTGCGGATAAGCCCGACTGCTCGCGCTGTGGTGTGATTTCCGCGCCGCGCCGCAAGCACAGCCTGCAGTGGACGCTGGCGCTGCTTTTTACCTCAGTGATTATCTATATTCCAGCCAATCTGCTACCGATTATGGTGACCGAAACTCTTGGCACTCCTTATCCGTCAAACATTATGGCGGGTGTGATTCTGCTCTGGAGCGACGGTTCCTATCCCGTTGCGCTGGTGATTTTTATCGCCAGCATTATGGTGCCTTCATTGAAGATGCTGGCGATTGGCTGGCTTTGCTGGAATGCCAGTGGGCGTGGGCACCGCGACAGTGAAAAAATGCATGTGGTTTATGAAGTGGTCGAATTTGTCGGCCGCTGGTCAATGATCGACGTGTTTGTTATTGCCGTGCTCTCTGCACTGGTGCGCATGGGGCAACTGATGAATGTTTATCCCGCATGGGGCGCGCTGCTGTTTGCGCTGGTGGTGATCCTGACCATGATCGCCGCCATGACGTTTGACCCGCGCCTGACCTGGGATCGTGTATGCGAACACACTACAAAGGAGCCGCGCCTTGACGGAAACTAACCACGGCCATGCCAAAGTCGACCAGATCAAACTCTGGTCACCGGTCTGGATTGTCCCCATCGTTACGCTATTAATCGGCGGATGGATTCTGTTTCATCACTTTAGCCATCTTGGACCACAGGTCACGCTCATTACGGAAAATGCCGAAGGTATCGAGGCGGGTAAAACCACCATTAAAAGCCGCAGCGTGGATGTTGGCGTGGTGGAGAAGGCGGAGCTGACCGACGATCTGCACCATGTTGAAATCACCGCACGTCTTAACTCCGGTATGGAAAAGCTGCTGCACGGCGACAGCGTATTTTGGGTCGTGAAGCCGCAAATCGGCCGCGAAGGTGTGACCGGCCTGAACACGCTGCTTTCCGGTGCTTATATTGAGCTACAGCTAGGCACAAAGGCAGAGCCTAAAGAGCACTATGAGCTGCTGAATGCGCCGCCGCTGGCTCCGCCCGACGCCAAAGGTATCCGTATTACGCTCGACAGCAAAAAATCGGGGCAGCTCAACGCTGGCGATCCGGTTCTGTTCCGCGGCTATCGCGTTGGCACGGTGGAAACCAGTAATTTTGACACCGATAAGCGCATGATGACCTACCAGCTGTTTATCGCCGTGCCTTACGATCGGCTGGTGACGACAAATGTGCGTTTCTGGAAAGACAGCGGCATTGCGGTAGATATGTCGGCGTCCGGGATGCGCGTCGAAATGGGCTCGCTGACCACGCTGTTTAGCGGTGGCGTCAGCTTTGACGTGCCGGACGGCTGGGAGTTAGGCGAGGCTGCAACCAACAATACGGATTACCATCTGTTTGACGATCAGCGCAGCATCCAGGATTCGCTGTATACCAATCACGTCGATTTCCTGATGTACTTTACCGATTCGATTCGTGACCTTCAGGCTGGCGCGCCGGTTGAGTTCCGCGGTATTCGTCTGGGAACCGTGGCAGAAGTGCCGTTAATGACCGAAGGTGTTAACCAGGAGCTAAACAATGATTATCGCGTGCCAGTGCTGATCCGTATCGAGCCTGACCGCTTTGTTAAGCGTCTTGGTCAGGATTTCAATCTTGAGCAGCATCTGCGGGATGGTAAGAAACGCGGCCTGCGCGCCTCGTTGAAAACTGGCAACCTGCTTTCTGGTTCACTCTATGTTGATCTCGATTTCTACGACAACGTGCCGCCCTATAAAGGCCCTGACAAAGTGGCAGGCTACGAGATCATCCCGACGACCAGTGGCGGCCTGAGCCAGATCCAGCAGAAGCTGGTGGCAGCGCTCGATAAGATTAACGCCTTGCCGCTCAATGGTGTCGTGGCGGAAGCGACCGGTACCCTGAAAGAGAGCCAGCGCACGCTGCGCGAACTGCAAGGCACACTGAAAAACCTCAATCAGATCACCGCCAGCCGGGCGATGAAAACGTTGCCGGAAGATATGCAGCAGACGCTGCGTGAACTGAATCGCAGTATGAAAGGGCTGCAACCGGGTTCACCAGCTTACAACAAGCTGGTAGGCGATATGCAGCGGCTCGATCAGGTGCTGCGCGAACTGCAGCCGGTACTGAAAACACTCAATACCAAGAGCAACGCGCTGGTTTTTGAGGCCAAACCCGGCCAGGATCCTCAGCCAAAGAGGGCGAAACAGTGAAAAAAGGCATCGTTTTATGTGCCGCGCTGCTGATCAGTGCGTGCAGCAGCATCATGGATAATACTTACTACCAGCTGCCGTCGAAACCTTCGGCGATGCAGGTGCGCAGCGGCGGTGAAGCGCAGCCGCCGGTATTATGGGTGCAGCAGGTTACGGTTCCCGATTATTTGGCAGGGAACGGGCTGGTTTACCAGACCAGCGATGTTAAATACGTTATCGCCGCCAGTAATTTGTGGGCCAGCCCGCTCGACCAACAGCTACAGCAAACGCTGGTCGCTAACCTGAGCAAAGCCTTGCCGGGTCGTCTGGTTTCCGCCGCGCCGTTAGGTGAAAAGCATGACACGCTGAGCGTGACAGTGACCGGTTTTCAGGGACGCTACGATGGACGCGCAGTGGTGAGTGGCGAATGGGTGCTGCAACATAATGGCCATGTAGTGAAACAAGGCTTTGATATGTTGCTGCCACAGAATGAAGATGGCTATGATGCGCTGGTGCGTACTCTGGCTATTGGCTGGCAGCAAACTGCGCAGCAGATTGCCAACGCAACGATAACCTCAGAAAAAATTCGCTAAGAATTTTATTTCGTCCTCGGTTACCGCCAGAAAAATATAGCAGTAACCGAGGGCTTTTTATTTTAGCTTCAAGGTGATAAGCGAGCCCGGCAGGAAAATTTACGCGATGTTGATGGCGATTTAACGTCAAAACGATGACACTGGCGTGAAATTTGCGCATTGACCTTTAAGGATTTGGCGGGTAAAACTTAAACGTGGCTGAGCGTTATCGTTATTTCGCCACTCTTTTCTTTCCACCAGATTCCACAGACCTGATATGAGGGATACGAGGTATGAAGAGACAGAAACTAGACCGCCTTGAACGTGCCCATGCTCGTGGCTACCAGGCCGGCATTACAGGACGCTCAAAAGAAATGTGTCCGTATCAGATGATTGAGGCTAAGTCTCACTGGTTGGGAGGTTGGCGACAAGCCATGGAGGACAGGGCGGTTACGGTGTAATCGGCCTTCAGGAAAATGAAGACACCTCCGCGCTGGCGGAGGTTTTCATAAGCAGCATTAGAACGCGTTGGTGTCTTTAAACAGACCCACTTTGAGATCGCTGGCGGAGTAAATCAGGTTGCCGTCAACGAACACTTCGCCATCAGCGACACCCATCACCAGCTTGCGGTTAATCACGCGCTTGAAGTGAATTTTATAGGCGACCTTCTTCGCGGTCGGCAGCACCTGACCGGTAAACTTCACTTCGCCTACGCCCAGCGCGCGGCCTTTGCCTTCCGCACCCAGCCAGCCCAGATAGAAACCAACCAGCTGCCACATCGCATCAAGGCCGAGGCAGCCTGGCATAACCGGATCGCCGATAAAGTGACTGGCGAAGAACCACAGGTCCGGATTGATATCCAGCTCGGCTTCAACGAAGCCTTTATCGTACTTACCGCCGTCTTCAGTCATTTTGACTACGCGGTCCATCATCAACATGTTGCCTGATGGAAGCGGCGGACCGTTCTCACCAAACAGTTCACCGCGACCTGAAGCAATCAGGTCCTCTTTGCTATAGGATTCGCGTTTATCAACCATGTTTCAATAAGCCTTGTTTTAGTGAATCACGAAGTTTAGCGAACAGCTGTACGCCGGGCAATTCAATCAGTTCTGGTTAAACCAGTTTAGCCAGCGAAAAGGCTAGGGGCGATGGCTCGCTTCCTGCTGATTGAGCTGGGTAATACGATCCTGAATCCTGCGTAACAGACAGTCGTCATGATCTTCTTCGCTGCGCCATGCAACGCCGGTCAACAAGGGCAGTGCTTCATCGGCGCGATCGATAGCCCAGATATGGAAGCGCTCCTGTTTAACCGCGTCGACAATTTCCTGGCTCAGACTCAGGTGGCGTATATTGCAAGCCGGAATAATAACGCCTTGTTCGCCCGTCAGTTCGCGCTCGTTACAGATGGTGAAGAAGCCTTCAATCTTCTCGTTCAGACCGCCTACTGGCTGAGCATTACCGAATTGATCAACTGAACCAGTCACTGCAATCTGTTGATTGATTGGCTGGTTAGCCAGCGCGCTGACTAATGCGCACAGTTCGGCCAGCGAGGCACTGTCGCCGTCCACTTCCGAATAGGATTGCTCAAACACCAGCGAGGTGGAGAATGGCAGAGGCTGATCCAGTTCCAGCTCCGCAATCAGATAGGCCTGCATAATCATCATGCCTTTGGCGTGGATATTCCCGCCAAGCTCAGCCTTGCGTTCGACATCGGTAAATTCGCCGTCGCCTGGGTGAACCACGCAGGTTATGCGCGAAGGCTCGCCCCAGGGACGCGGATGGCCAGGAAACTCCACCACAGAAAGGCCGTTGATTTGGCCGACCACTTCACCTTCGGTCTCAATCAGGATCTGCTTCAGCAGGATCTCATCACGCATCCTTTCTGCAAGGAATGCTTCTCGCCAGTTGCGCGTTTCAAGCGCGGTGATTAACGTCGTTTCGCTCAGCTCGTCGCTCGCTATAAAAGCCTCACGCATCTGGCGCAGCAGCCAGCGCGGACAGAGCGGCAACACTTCCTGATCGCCGGTATAACGCACCGCCTCGCGGATCAGCGGTAACCAGAAATTAGTCTGTGGAGCAGGCAGCTCTGCCTGGAGCGCCACATCCTGTGCCCAGCGGCACCAGGCGAGCAGATCATCTTCGTCAACAACCTGCAAATTTTCTTCAAATTCGGTATAGGTCGCCAGCTCGTGTAATTCCGGATCGCTCTCCTGAAACGCTGCCAGCGCGTCACGATCGCCGCACAGCACCAGCTTAAGCTTTAACGGTAGCGGTGGGATTGAAACCGGCAGCGGACGGCGTTCATCAGGAGATTGCCACTCAAGACGACCCAGCTGAATGGCGCGCTTCAGTCGCAGCCAGAGCAGCGGTTGCGCCTGAAGAGTACGGAGTGACAGCACCAGGGTACCGCCGTTGGCACGATGGATGAGGCCCGGTTCAAGCTGAAGGCGATCGCGGTGCAGCCGTACGCAGCCAAACAGCTGCTCGTTTTCAATCCAGTCAGCGAACTGTACCTGGCCTGTTCCGGTAAAAGGATGCGACGCATCACCGGGCGGCTGTAATGTCACATTATCCGCAATAATATGATAATGTCCGCCAAAGAGCTCAGCACTAGGTTCGCTGGCGATACGCGCCATCTGGTGTGCAATTAACGCCAGATAATCGATATTCTCCTGACTACATACCAGCAGCATGGGAAACCCTTCGGTCTGCTGATGCAGGTACGCCAGAGCATCCAGCAAACGCGGTTGTACCGCCGCCAGGCTACCGGTCTCTTCTTCAGTGATGCGGGAAAAAACGGATACGTATTCGGCAATATTCGGTTGCAGGTCTTGCCAGGTAAGTTGGGAGCTGGTCAAAATAATCGCATTTGGTTAATTAAAGAAAAGCGGGATTATACAGGAAACCCCTTTGTTAAGCACGGCATGGTGCGGAATAACCCTGGGACAATCAACGCCTTTTCCTTACTGCATCTAGCAAAAAAACTGTTATTCTTGGTTTGTTACGCGGTCACGATGAGATTCCGATGAAATACCAACAACTCGAAAATCTTGAAAGTGGATGGAAATGGAAATACCTGGTGAAAAAGCATCGGGAAGGCGAGCTGATCACGCGACATCTTGAACTCAGCGCCGCGCAGGCAGCCGTTGAAGAATTGCTCCTGATGGAAAATCATCCGGTAGATGTGGCTGAATGGATCGCGCAACATATTCATCTCGATCTGGATAACCGGCTTAAGCAAACTATCCGCGCACGGCGCAAACGGCATTTTAATGCAGAGCACCGGCATACGCGCAAAAAGTCTATCGACCTGGAATATCTGGTTTGGCAACGTCTGGCAGGGCTGGCGCAGCATCGTGGCTGTACCCTGTCAGAAACCATTGTTCAGCTGATTGAGGATGCGGAGCGTAAAGAGAAATACTCGACTCAGATGTCGAGCCTTAAACAGGATTTGCAGGCTATTCTGGGTAAATCTGAGACGGGCAACGACTAACAGGTTTGTTGTGTAGTGAACAGCAGACATAAAAAACCCCGCTAATGCGGGGTTTTTCTTACATTGAAACTTAAGCCTGCGGCTGAGTTACAACGTCTTTGATACCTTTCACGTCGATTTCTACGTGACGGTCCGGCGCTAGGCAGTCGATCAGAGCCTGACGGCCTTTCACGCTGTCACATGTGTTGCCGGTAACTGGGTTAGATTCACCCATGCCACGTGCAGAGATCTTTTTAGACGGGATACCTTTAGATACTAGGTAGTCAACTACTGACTGAGCACGTTTCTCAGACAGTTTCTGGTTGTACTGGTTTGAACCGATGCGGTCAGTAAAGCCCAGAACGATAACAGAACCGTCTTTCGGATCCATTGAGCTCAGCTGGCTGTACAGTTGGTCCAGAGCCTGCTGGCCTTCCGGCTTCAGGGTAGATTTGTTGAAGGTGAACAGCACGTCAGACTTCAGGGTGAAACGCTTGGTTTCAACAATTGGAGCCGGAGCCGGAGCCGGAGCTACAACCGGTGCAACTTCATCCTGACCGAAGCGGTATGAAACGCCTACGCTCAGCATGCCGTTGTCAGGACGTGCGCCAACGGTCGCTGCGTTACCGATGTTGTTAACCCACTGGTAGTCCAGACGGGTAGCCCAGTTCTGAGTCAGAGCGTATTCAACACCCACTGCTGCCAGTGGAGAAACGCTGGTGTCGTGGTCGCTGATGCGGCCGTTAACAGCGTTATTCTGGGTTGAATCAGCGCGCCATACCATACCACCCAGACGGGTGTACAGGTCCAGATCGTCAGTGATCGGGTAGCTCTGTTTAGCAACCAGCTGAACGCCTTGTGCTTTGAATGCGCCGTTGTTTACAGTGCCTTTGTTCAGCATACGACCAAGCCAGTCGTAACCCAGTTCGAAGCCCAAGTACGGGTTAACCTGGTAGCCTAGGAATGCACCTGCGCCCAGCTGAGATTCATGGGTCGGACCATTGTTGTTGCCGTAACCATTACCGTAGTAACCAGTATCGTGATACTGAGACCAGCCCAGTTTAGCACCGGTATACCAAGTGTCATCTTTCGGAGCGGCCTGCGCTACGGTAGCGAAGCCAGCCAGTGCCACTGCAATTGCGATAGCTGTCTTTTTCATTTTGCGCCTCGTTATCATCCAAATAGGCAATGAGCAAAAAGGGATGCTCTTGGTTGTAATCCTTCGCCGGGTTAATACGCTCGCTTATGACTCTACCGATAAAAAACGGAGATTATTGAGCACCCGAGCGAGGTAAAGTCTACAACGAGATTGGAAACTTACAAGTATGATGTGAGGGGATGCTGCAAAAAAACAGGGCGTTATACACATATTTTAACATTTGCCCTAGTCTTCATACCGCTGCGTTTAACAGCAAAATGTAGCTAAACCATTGTCAAAGCTGGAGGGAAAAGAATCAGTGGTTTAGCTGAGGCGAAAAACAAAAATGACCAAAGAAAAATCCTAATTTTACTTAATAAAACAAATCCGACTGAATTTTTAGTCCTTTTGTTGGCCGGAGCGAAGCAACAGAGGGCGAACGTGAACGCACAATCAAACCCAATGCTTTACCTTCTGTCGCAGCCTGCTCTAATGCACGACGCTCTTCTTCTTTCTAAATAGTAAGGGATCCACGCCAGCACCACGCTGTAGTTGCTTGTACGTAATGCTTTAATCATCGCTTCAACCAAAGTACAACATTCTGAATCCGCAACATGCATGCTTTTATCCAGCGGCAGCCCTGACTGCTGCAACCAGGCGCGGTTAAGGTTAGCCATAGGTGCCAACGAGACTCCTGGCTGAGCTGCTGTCGCAACGGTAGCAGCAACATTTGCATCATGCCGGGCTGCTCGCTGTAGCGCAGTTCCGTTATCAAGCAGCTGTGTTGCGGAGTTCTGGTAGAGGAAGCGTGACGCTGAACAAAGCCTGCATTATTAAAGTGTTGTGTGCGCATAAGTTAATTGCTCAGTATTGAACTGTATGGATATACAGCAATGTCTTCGTGAATAAAATCAATCTCAAATTTGGAAAACGGCTCGCAAAAACAGGAGAAGTTCAGGCGGGAAAGGAATTATTAATTGAACCCGTTAGTGTTTTTTTATATATCTCAAATCTTGAAAGAAGTGGATTTTTTATATTATTTCGCACAAGGAGAGCGAGCCATGAAAAAACAGCACCCTGTTTTAGAACGGTCCCGTAAGCGTCTGGCCGCGCTAGGGCATATCGAGTCGCGCACCCAGTTTGGGGGCTATTCGCTGGCGGTAGAAAAAGTTGTTTTTGCGCTAATCAATGATGATGCGCTTTACCTATGCGCTAGCGAGGCTTTGCGGGAATATGCTGCACAACAACCGATGCAGCCGCTGGTTTTTCGCAAGCGTGGCACCTCGTACACCTTAACTATTATCGCGTTGACGAAGCGCTATGGGACGATCCGCGCCAGCTGGTAGCACTCTCCGCCGCCCCGCTGTGCGCTGCCCGACAGGAATTGCGTGTAAGGCAGATCTCCTCCAGACTGAAAGATTTGCCGAACCTGAGCCACCACTGGGAAAACAGCCCGATGCCAAGCATGGTGTAGACCGCAATCAGCAGCGCGCCAAGCAGAATAAAACCCCAGGTCGACAGCGCCAGCCCGACCATCAAAGGCGAGCGGATGGGGAAACAGCAGTTTAACCGAGACCGAGGCGATGCAGAAGCAGAGCAGGGTAATAAGTAGATTGCGCAGGCGGCCGTTGAGGCGATCGTCCAGATCGGCGGCCACCACGCCTAACGTAAGCGGAATGGTCCAGTCAATTTGATGCAGTCACCAGGGGACTGCCGCACAGCCGGTTAGTGCCAGAAAGATGCGCAGCAGATAACGCCATGTACTGTTGAACAGATAGTTACGCCAGCCCGACAATGCTTTGGACATCATCTGTTGACCTCAGTAGCGGCGGCGAACGCTGGCGTCACGCGCGGCGCGGGCCTCTTCAACCGATACCACGCGGCGGCCAACCGGCCATAGCGCAATGGCGGCGATTTTGAAATTGGCGAGGCCA
Source organism: Candidatus Pantoea bathycoeliae (assembly GCA_031332935.1). Taxonomy (GTDB): domain Bacteria; phylum Pseudomonadota; class Gammaproteobacteria; order Enterobacterales; family Enterobacteriaceae; genus Pantoea; species Pantoea bathycoeliae. The sequence goes on from JAUHTP010000001.1 coordinate 177,582, forward strand.
ACGGGGATACCGATAATGCTCAGGCACTGCACGATACCGGCGGAAATATGCGTCAGGCAGAGCCACCAGCCGAAAAAGATCAGCCAGAAGATATTAAGGAAGGTGCCGCCGGTATTCAGCAGCGCGCTTTTGCTTTCCGGACGCAGCACATCGACATGCACCGCCTCGTTGCCATAGGGCAATAAAGAGAGTTTCGTGATTTCCCAGCAGGAACGCGTCAGCGGAAGGGTGAAGATCAAGATAACGCTAACCAGCGTGGCAAACAGCCAGCAGAGGGTGGTAAAAATCGATGGTCCCCCCATTTTTGCAACACTGATTTTTGACTAATGGTGGG
>JAUHTP010000010.1:0-30945 GCA_031332935.1 Candidatus Pantoea bathycoeliae
ACCATTAGTCAAAAATCAGTGTTGCAAAAATGGGGGGGACCATAGATTTTTTCATCTTTGTTGGGGCATGAATAGATTTTAATTTGGGTTAATTCTGGGTAAGAAATTCGGTAGAATTGATTGCTTATGAAAACCTCTCTTAATAGTAAGATAATTTTAGAGTGTTCCCCGCGCGAGCGGGGATAAACCGTTTCCCAGCATGATACCAGCTCTGCGTAACGGCATTCCCCACGAGCGCGGGGGAAACCAAATAAACTGGCTATAGCGATAACCACAACAACTCGTTCTCAACATAAAATTTTGAGTGAGGTTGCCGAATTTAGGCCCGCTAAAAAACGGTACACACCGAATAGGAAATTCAAAAAAGAGGATTAATCTTCTTTTGTTCCGTGCCCAATTTTATGCATTACTATCTCCAAACTCATAACTTAAACCCTCTTTTTACATAAAACTCGGAGTATAAGAGTTATGCCTGTTCAGCTAATCCGCGATGTCATTTTTAGTCCCCTACTTGTTCAGAAAGAGAAATTTGCCAGACGTAGGACAGAGCAACGTCCATTTCGCTACAGCTAGCCCATAAATCCCAAAACCGCACTTTTACCCCTGTTAATTATGTTGTGTTTTTGTAAACAGATTAACAAACAGCCTGAACCCTGATATGCTGCCCCACGCGGAACCGGGCACCTTACCCTACTCATGGAATGCTTAGCATCAAGGTGCACCGGAGACCCATACAATGTGAGCGAGGAGAATGTCGTGCTAGTAGAATACCGTAAGCACGTTGTCGAGCGTGCTGCCCAGGGAATCGTACCTAAGCCGTTAGATGCTTCCCAAATGGCAGCGCTGGTTGAACCGCTGAAAACCCCGCCAGCGGGTGAAGAAGAATTCCTGACCGATCTGTTGGTCAACCGTGTGCCACCCGGCGTTGATGAAGCGGCCTACGTAAAAGCGGGTTTCCTTGCCGCAGTCGCTAAAGGCGAAACGACCTCTCCTCTGGTATCCCCCGAAAAAGCGATTGAACTGCTGGGCACCATGCAAGGCGGTTACAACATCCATCCGCTGATTGATGCCCTGGACGACGCGAAGCTTGCACCTGTTGCCGCTAAAGCGCTGTCGCACACGCTGCTGATGTTTGACAGTTTCTACGACGTTGAAGAGAAAGCGAAAGCGGGCAATCCTCATGCGCAGCAGGTAATGCAATCCTGGGCGGATGCTGAGTGGTATCTGTCACGTCCCGAGCTGGCAGAAAAAATTACCGTCACCGTGTTCAAAGTGACCGGCGAAACCAACACCGATGACCTCTCTCCGGCACCGGATGCATGGTCACGTCCGGATATTCCACTACACGCGCTGGCAATGCTGAAAAATGTCCGCGAAGGCATTGAGCCGGAAGAAGCGGGCAACGTCGGCCCGATTAAACAGATTGAAGCGCTACAGGCGAAAGGCTACCCGCTGGCCTACGTCGGTGACGTTGTCGGCACCGGTTCTTCACGTAAGTCTGCGACCAACTCCGTTCTCTGGTTCATGGGTGACGACATCCCGAACGTGCCGAACAAAAAGGGCGGTGGCTTGGTACTGGGCAGCAAAATAGCACCGATCTTCTTTAACACTATGGAAGATGCGGGCGCGCTGCCGATTGAAGTGGACGTGGGTGAGCTGAACATGGGCGAGGTGATAGACGTCTACCCGTATAAAGGCGAAGTCCGTAACCACGAAACCGGCGAACTGCTGGCCAGCTTCGCGCTGAAAACTGACGTGCTGATCGATGAAGTGCGCGCCGGTGGCCGTATCCCGCTGATCATCGGCCGCGGCCTGACCAGCAAAGCGCGTGAATCCCTGGGCCTGCCGCACAGCGACGTGTTCCGCCAGGCGAAAGACGTGGCTGATAGCACGCGCGGCTACTCGCTGGCGCAGAAGATGGTTGGTCGCGCCTGTGGCGTTGACGGTATCCGTCCTGGCGCATACTGCGAGCCGAAAATGACCTCCGTGGGTTCTCAGGACACCACCGGTCCGATGACGCGCGACGAGCTGAAAGATCTGGCATGCCTCGGCTTTTCCGCCGATCTGGTGATGCAGTCATTCTGCCATACCGCAGCCTATCCGAAGCCGGTTGACGTCAGCACGCACCATACGCTGCCTGACTTCATCATGAACCGTGGCGGTGTCTCGCTGCGTCCGGGCGACGGCGTCATCCACTCGTGGTTGAACCGTATGCTGCTGCCGGATACCGTCGGCACTGGCGGTGACTCGCACACCCGCTTCCCGATCGGCATCTCTTTCCCGGCCGGTTCTGGCCTAGTGGCGTTTGCTGCGGCGACCGGCGTTATGCCGCTCGACATGCCGGAATCTGTGCTGGTGCGCTTCAAAGGCAAAATGCAGCCGGGCATCACGCTGCGCGATCTGGTGCATGCCATCCCGCTGTACGCGATCAAACAGGGTCTGCTGACGGTTGAGAAGAAGGACAAAAAGAACATCTTCTCTGGTCGTGTCCTGGAGATCGAAGGTCTGCCAGAGCTGAAAGTTGAACAGGCATTCGAACTGACCGATGCCTCTGCTGAGCGTTCTGCGGCCGGTTGTACTATCAAACTGGATAAAGCACCGATTATCGAATACCTCACCTCCAACATCGTGCTGCTGAAGTGGATGATCGCGGAAGGCTACGGCGATCGCCGTACGCTGGAGCGCCGTATCCAGGGCATGGAAAAATGGCTGGCGGATCCGCAGCTGCTAGAAGCAGATGCTGACGCAGAATATGCGGCGGTGATCGAGATCGACTTGGCTGAGATCAAAGAACCGATCCTCTGCGCGCCGAACGATCCGGACGATGCGCGTCTGCTCTCTGACGTGCAGGGCGAGAAGATCGACGAAGTGTTTATCGGCTCGTGCATGACCAACATCGGTCACTTCCGCGCGGCAGGTAAACTGCTCGACAGCCACAAAGGCCAGCTGCCGACCCGTCTGTGGGTTGCGCCGCCGACCAAGATGGATGCGGCTCAGCTGACGGAAGAGGGCTACTACAGCGTCTTTGGTAAGAGCGGTGCGCGTATCGAGATCCCAGGCTGTTCGCTCTGCATGGGTAACCAGGCACGCGTACAGGACGGCGCGACGGTGGTCTCCACCTCAACCCGTAACTTCCCGAATCGTCTCGGCACCGGTGCGAACGTCTACCTGGCGTCAGCTGAACTGGCTGCGGTCGCCTCGCTGCTCGGCAAACTGCCGACCCCGGACGAGTACCAGCAGTTCATTGTGCAGGTGGATAAAACCGCCAGCGACACCTACCGCTACCTCAACTTCGATCAGCTGAATCAGTACACCGATAAAGCGGATAATGTGATTTTCCAGACTGCGGTCTGAGGCCATCACTGAAATCATCAGAGGCGATTAATCGCCCCTTTTTCTTTTGCTTTTTCCCCGCAATAATGTCGGCACGATCTCACTTTAGCGTTGATGATGCGCACAAAATGTTGCTATGCGGATCCACATCTGCAACATCCGGCATCGCCAGCGCGTCCTGAATATTGCGGCGGGTCCCGGCCAGCTTTTTGTAAGCTTCAAAAGTCAGAAGTACGTGTGCCGGTTTGTCGCGATCGGTGATATAAACCAAGCCTTCTTCGGCCGCTTTTTTGGCAGTGGAAACCTGCTGGTTAAATTCCCTGCTCGACAGCGTGAAAATTTTCATACGCGCCTCCTTGTGTAGTAACGCTGCTACTAGTCGGGTTGCGCCTTTTTCAACAATTCAATGTTATTAAGCTAGTGTTTTTTAGCGGGTTTAACGATCTCAATCTCTTGCCTTTGCGTAGCGGTGCGCAACAAAAAGGCAAGCTCTGCTTCTACGAATACAAGAACGGAAAAGGGTAACCATGCTTTCCCTGCTAAAATTTGTCGCGATTCCCCTTTTATTGAGCACCCTTGTCGCTCACGCAGCGGTCATTGGCGACGCCCGTCTGGCCGCCGTAGCAAAGCAGGAAGAACAGGCGCTGAACGCCCGTATCGGCATTGCGGTTATCGATACGGCATCTGAAGAGAAAGCAAGCTACCGTGGCAATGAGCGTTTCCCGCTCAATAGCACACATAAAGCGCTGCGGTGCTACATGAACAGGATAAAGGGCGGTTAGCGCTGACGGATTGAACCCAATTTGATCGCGCCGCGCTGGTGGAATATTCTCCGGTGACAGAAAAGTTTGTCGCACCCGGTTCCATGAGCTGGCAACAGCTGTGCGAAGCGGCAATCACGTATAGCGACAATACCGCAGCCAATGTGATCGTGAAAAAGCCAGGCGGGCAGGTTACGGTTACGCGATTTTTCGCTGAGGCGGGCGATAAGGTAACGCGGCTGGATCGTGACGAACCTGAGCTAAACAGCGCTATACCGGGTGATGTGCGCGACACCACAACGTCGCTTGCGGTCAGCCAGACGCTGCAAAAACTGACGCTGGGAGAGGCGCTAAAACCCGCCTCACGCGCCCAGCAGCTGCAGTGGATGCGCGATGATAAGGTTGCAGATGCGCTACTGCGTTCGGTTTTGCCTGCGGGCTGGCACATCGCCGATAAAACCGGCGCGGGAGCCTATGCTCGCGGTCGATTATCAGCGTAGTGTGGCCTGAGAACGGCAAGCCGCTGATTGTCTCTATCTATATCACGCAAACAGATGCGACCCTTGCCGAGAGTAACGCCGCAATTGCCCGTATAGGTAAGGAGGTTTTCGCCGCCGTGCGCTAGCGTCGCTACAAACAAAAAGGCTCTGACCTGCGCCAGAGCCTTTTTCTCAGGACGTTGATCATCACTGTCTGATGCCCATGAACCTTCTCTTCATCCATAATCGGCTCCACCTTGCCCAGCAGGAACAGGCAGTTAAGGATGCCGATCACCACCAGAACGGCGGAGAACACCAGCGCCCAGGTAAAATTGCCGGTTGCGCGGACGATCGCGCTGGTAATAATCGGGCCGACCGCGCTACCCATATATCGACACGGTATTCTGCAAACCGGCCACAATAGAGACGCTGTTCTTCGGCGCGACGTCGCCCGGCAAGGCCCAGACCTGTGAAGACGCGACGGTCGTACCGGATTTGGCGATGCAGAGCAGTAGCACGGTCATAAATACCGATTCCGTGAACGGGGCAAAACCGATGCAGAGCGCCATCAGAAAGCCAATAGTCAGGAACCGTTTGCGCGTGGCGGTCAGCGACAGCACTTTCTTGTGCACCATACGATCCGACGCCCAGCCTCCCAGGATCTCGATCACCATGCCGCAGATCAGCGGCAGCGCGGCGACAAAGCTCATCTGTAGAAAGTCCATGCCTTTACCTTTCACAAGATAGGTCGGTAGCCAGGTAATAAAGAAGTACGAGGTGTAGTTGATAGTGAAGAAGCCAATACACATCGCCCAGATATTGCGGTAGCGCAGCAGCTTGTACCACTTCATCGGACACACGCTTTTGTCGCCATGCTTTTGCGCCTGGCCGTCGCGGATCAGGCGAACTTCATTCTGATCGATCTTCAGGGTTCTCCGCGTAGATAAAGTACCAGGCGATAACCCAGAACAGGCCGATAGCGCCAATCACCAGGAAAGTGATGCGCCAGTCCACCATGGCGATCATCCAGACGATCAGCGGCATTGCCACGGCGCCGCCGAACTTTGAGGCGCTGTCGAACAGGCCCGATACGGTTGCGCGCTTGCGATCAGGGAACCAGCGCGCAGCGATGCCCGCCTTGCTCGGATAGGCCGCCGCTTCGCCGACGCCGAGCGCCAGACGCAGCACCAGCAGTGATTTAAAACCGGTCGCCAGGCCCATCGCCATGGTAGCAATCGACCACCAGCCCACAGCGATGCCCAGGCCTTTTTTCTGGCCGAAGCGGTCAGCGAACCAGCCCGCCGGGATTTGCAGCAGCGCATAGGACCAGAAGAAAGCGGCCATAATCAGGCCCATAATCTCCGGGTTGATCTCCAGCTCGGTGATCAGGTGCGGTGCGGCGGCAGAGAGTACCGTTCGGTCAATATAGTTAACGGCGATTGCCAGCCACATCAGGCCAGCGATCCACCAGCGAATTTGGGTCGAGCGCATCGTAGGATTCATAATAGTTTTCCACTCGATTAGGGTTGCAGGTGAGGTCGGCGCTTACGCCAGCCCGTTCATCACGTTGACCGGACGTTCACCCTGTTTCACGCACTGCACGATCTGCGCGATGCAGCGTTCGCCAATGGCGCTGATCGCGCTGTCGGTATAATCGGCAATATGCGAGGTTGGGATAAAGTCAGGCTAAACAGCGGATGGGTATTAAGCGGCTCCTGGACAAAAACGTCGGCGGCTGCGGCTGCAATAACGTTGTCCTGCAAGGCCTGGAACAGATCCTCTTCATTCACCACGCCACCGCGCGACACGTTGATCAGGAAGGCGCTTTTTTTCATGCGGCGAAGCCGTGCGCCGTCGAACAGGTTGCGCGTCTCATCGGAAGCGGCATATGCAGCGTGATGAAGTCGCTCTGTTCGGTCAGCTGGTCGATACTGACAAACTCAACGCAGTGTTCGGCGGCAAATTTCTCGTCAGGATAGAAATCAAAAGCGACAACGCGCATGTTGAAACCCTTCAGCGCGCAGCGCTACCTGCTTGCCAATATTGCCCAGCCCGATAATGCCGAGCGTTTTAGCGTACACGTCGGTGGCGAAGATGCGTGGCCAGTTGCCCGCACGCTTTTCTGTAACGGCCTGCGTGACCTGACGCGCGCCGTTGAGGATCAGCGCAAAGGCGAAATCGGCGACAGCGTGTTTGTTGGCGTCCGGCACGTTAGTGACATAGATGCCCCGCGCGCGTGGCGTCCAGATCGATTTTATCGACGCCAACGCCGTGCTTGCAGACGATCTTAAGGTTCGGGGCTTGCGCCAGCAGCGTTTCATTCACTTCTGTAAAGGCGGCAATCATTGCCACGGTTTCTGGCAGATGCGGTGCCAGCGCTTCAGGCGGCGCGTCGGCGGGCAACGTCAACAGCTCAAAGCCGTGCTGTTTCAGGGTTTCAACTGGCGTCGCGTCATATTTGGCGAACGACGGCGAGGTGCAGATAACTTTCATAATGCTTCCCGTGCTTAAGTGGAACAGGCAAGGGCAGCAACCGCTGCCCTGACGGCCATTACTTCAGATACTGGTTGACGACCTGACGGATTTTCTGCTCTTCCTCGTCGCTGAAGCGCACCGCATAGCGGCTTTCGCCCACGTCGTAGCCGAGTAGCGATACCGCTTTTTTCACCGCAGCGGGTGAGAAGCAGATGCTGTAGAGATCGGTGCGCAGGCCGGTTACGTTCTCCTGCGCCGCGCGTGAGCCTTCGATGTCGCCCGCGTTGAAGCATGCCCAGATAGCGTTGATCTCTTTCGGCGCAGCATTTGCCAGACCAGAGATACAGGCGGAACAGCCGTCAACGAAGCACTGATGGATCAGCGAGTCCGGGCCATTCAGCACGTCGAAGTTATCGATGCCTTCTGCCGCTTTAATAAAGCCGCTCAGGCTCTCATAGCTGCCCGCCGAGTAATGTTCGGATGCGATGCAAGCGTGCGCACGGTTTCCGGCTGTAAGGTGTTGCCGGTGCGCGCCGGGATGTTGTAGAGGAACAGCGGCACATCCAGCGCGTCAGCCACGGTCTGGTAGTGATAGATCAGCTCATCCTGCTTAAGCGGCACGAAGTAAGGTGTAATCACCGACACTGCATCGACGCCCAGCTTCGCAATCTGCTTACAAGGCGGATGGTCTCGCGCGTCGAGATCTCGCCGATATGGGCAACAACCGGCGCGCGGCCGTTGACTTCATCAACGCAGGTTTCAGTGACGGCGATCTTTTCCTGCTCTTTCAGCACAAAGAACTCGCCGTTGGTGCCGCCGCAGAAGATGCCGTTGCCAGCAGCCAGCAGGTGCTTAACCTGCTAGCGCTGGCTGGCAGGATTGAACGCGCCCTCTTTATCGAAGCTGGTGACAATGGCGGTTAACACGCCGCTAATTTTCTGGCTCATAAATCCTCTTTATTCTTGGTGTGAAGAGAAAAGCGTCAGGTAGACGTCACGGACGTCATTCGCGCTGACGGCAGCGGGCACGTTCTTCATCAGACGCTGAACGTCGAGCGCCGCTTCCACCACTAAATAGGGCAGGTGATCCGGGCCGATGCCGGGCTCTTCAAGGCTGGCTGGCAGCTTCAGGCGTTTAACCAGCGCGGTGAAATAGTCCACCAGCGCGTGCGATTTGGCTTGATCGTCCAGCGCATGGTCTGCACCCTGCAGCAGATCGTAGGCCTGAGCGAATTTGCTCACGGCGGCAGGGCGCACGAAAGTCATGCAGGGAGCCAGCAGAATGGAGTTAGCCACACCGTGCGGCAGATGGTATTTGCCGCCCAGCGGGTAGGAAATGGCGTTCACCAGATGCGTGCCCGCATGGGCAATCGCTGCGCCGCCATAAGTAAGAAGCCCACAGCATGTCGAGGCGCGCCTGCAGATTGTGCGGCTCGGCGACGGCAGTTTCGAGGCTGGCGAACAGCTTCTTCATGCCGATCAGCGCGTAGTTGTCGCTCACGGGATTCTACACGGTGGCGGTGAAGCACTCGATCAGGTGGCAGAGGGCATCAATACCGGTCGACGAGGCGATATGTGCGGGCATGCTGGTGGTCAGTTCGGGTACCAGCGCCACGAAATCGGGCAGTATGACCGGCGAGATCATGCCGACTTTGGTCTCACGCTCTGGGATGGCCAGAATCGCATTTGGCGTGGTTTCGGAGCCGGTGCCTGCGGTGGTCGGGATCAACAGCGACGTGGTGCGCGTGGTTGGCTTTTCGCCCGCCAGCAGTGAATCCAGCGACGGCGCATTATCGACACAGAGCACCGACAGCAGCTTGGCGACATCCAGCACGCTGCCGCCGCCAACGCCAACCACCAGATCCACGTCACGCGTGGGCAGTGCCGCCAGGATCGCAGCGACATAATGCTGGCTCTGCTCCGGCGGGACGCTGTTAACCACGCTGACGCTGGCGACGTGCTGCTTGATCTGGGCGATCAGCGCCTGCACAGCCAGAATCCCTTCGATGTTTTTGTCCGTCACCAGCAGCGCTCTAGCTTTCCTGTTCAGCAGATAGCTAATGTCGTTCAGCACCTGATAGCCGCTAATTACCGTGCTATTGATATTCATTTCATACCCTTATTACTGCGAAGCCGGACTGAATGATTGTTTTTGCTCACTTCAATGCGATGTATGTCACTTACTGTGTCTCAATTTATAGGGCATATTGATTTCAATTAATTTGATATTGCTCACATATAATCATTTAAAGCGGCACAGAGCCGAATCAGGAGAGAAGATGACGCAGACGTCATGGAAAACCCCGGTGCTGGTAATTGCCGATGACTTTACCGGCGCGAACGATGCAGGCAGCGGCTTGCACAGGCCGGAGCGCGCGTGCATGTACTGTTCAGCAGCGAAACGCTGCTCGAGGCCGCCATGGCTGACGTCTGGGTAATCAGCACCGACAGCCGCGCGCACTGCCGCTGTGGTACGTCAGCATGAAGCCTTTGTCCGTCAGGGCTGGCTGTTTAAGAAAATCGATTCCACGCTGCGCGGCAATATCGGCGCGGAAGTACGCGCCGCGCTGGCCGCCAGCGGCAAAAAAAGGCGCTGGTTGTGCCTGCCGTACCCCGTCTGGGCCGCGTAACGCGCAACGGCGAAGTAGCAGTTAACGGCGTGCCGCTGATCGACACCGAGTATGCCAGTGATCCAAAACGCCAGTGATCAGCGCGCACGTGCTGACGCAGATGGGGATCGATAGCAGCGAAATCGATCTCGCTACGCTGCGCAGCGATCGTTTTCCTGCGCGGCTGGCTGAACAGCAGGGTGTGGTGGTGATCGATGCAGAACAGGAGAGCGACATTGCGCTAATCCTGGCCGCTGCCGCGCTGCGCGCCGGACGCCATACGGTGATCCGTACCTGCCAGCGCGCCGATCAGCTCCATGAGATTGACGCGCTATGCCAGCAGCATCAGATGACGCGCCAGCAGCTTGGCTAGGCGATCTGCCAGTTCTTAGGCGAACTGACCCTGACGCTGTGCCGCACGCAGCGGCCTGCCGGACTCTATCTTTCCGGCGACGATGTGGCGATTGCGGTGGCGCAGGCGCTGGGTGCCAGCGGTTTCCATATTCAGGGCATCGTGGCGGGCTGTGTGTGTGCCGCACGGTCTCCTGCTTAACAGTGAATTTACCCTACCGGTGATGACCAAAGCGGGCGGTTTTGGCGACGAAAACAGCCTGGTAGCAGCCATTCGTTTTATTGAGGAGAAGTCGAGTGAGTAAAATTATTGCGGTGACCATGGGCGATCCGGCGGGCATCAGCCCGGAGATCATTATCAAAGCGCTGGCGGAAGGCGATCTGAGCGGTGCGTCAGCGGTGGTAGTAGGATGCGCCGCCACGCTGCGTCGTATCCTGGCACTGAATATTACGCCGCAGGTCGAACTGCGCGTGCTGGACAGCGTGCAAGAGGCGCACTTCGCGCCGGGTATTCTCAACGTTATCGACGAGCCATTAGCTGATGCAGAAACGCTGAAGCCGGGCGTAGTGCAGAAGCAGGCGGGCGATCTCGCCTAGCGTTGTGTGAAGCGCGCCACCAGCTGGCGCTGGCGGGCAAGGTGCACGCCATTGCCACCGCGCCGCTGAACAAAGAGGCGCTGCATTCGGCGGGCCATATCTATCCGGGCCATACCGAGCTGCTGGCGCATTTTACAGACACCAAAGATTACGCTATGGTGCTCTATACCGATAAGCTGAAAGTCATTCACGTCACCACGCACATCGCGCTGCGCAAGTTGCTTGACACGCTGAACCAGACGCGTATCAAAACGGTGATTGGCATGGCGGATACCTTTTTGCGTCGCGTTGGCTTTGAAAAACCGCGTATTGCGGTGGCAGGCGTCAACCCGCACGCGGGCGAAAACGGCCTGTTTGGCGATGAGGAGATCACCACTGTTGCACCCGCAGTGAAGGCGATGAAAGAGCAGGGCATCGAGGTTTATGGTCCTTGCCCGCCAGATACGGTTTTCCTGCAATGCCAGGAGGCGCAGTACGACGTCGTGGTGGCGATGTACCACGATCAGGGACATATCCCTCTAAAACTTCTGGGCTTTTATGACGGTGTCAATATCACTGCCGGGCTGCCGTTTATCCGAACTTCTGCCGACCATGGCACCGCTTTTGATATCGCATGGACAGGTAAAGCGAAGTCTGAGAGCATGGCGATCTCCATTAAACTCGCGATGCAGCTAGCATAGGGAAATATGAAGGGACAAAGTCGCCTTGACCAGATTATGGATTATCTGAAAAGCCATAATCTGGTGACTGTTGATCAGCTGGTGAGTGCGATCTCCGCCTCGCCAGCAACCATTCGACGTGATTTGATTAAGCTGGATAAAGAAGGCGTAATTAGCCGCAGCCACGGCGGCGTGACGCTGAACCGTTTTATTCCGGCGCAGCCCACCACGCTGGAGAAGATGCAGCGTAATCTGCTGGAGAAGCAGGCCATCGCCCATCAGGCTGCTGCCTTTGTGCAGTCGGGCGACGCGGTGGTGCTGGATGCCGGGACCACTATGCTGGAGCTGGCGCGACAGCTGACGCATCTACCGCTGCGAGTCATCACCGCTGACCTGCATATCGCCCTATTCCTTTGTGAATTCAAACAGATGGAAGTCACCATCATCGGCGGCCGTATCGACGATTCCAGCCAGTCCTGTATCGGCGAGCACGGGCGCCGCCTGCTGCGCAGCATCAATCCTGATATCGCTTTTGTCAGCTGTAACTCTTGGAGTCTTGAGCGCGGGATTACCACGCCGACAGAGGAGAAGGCGGGACTGAAGCGGGATCTGCTGGCGAATGCGCGCCGTCGTATTTTGCTGGCGGACAGCAGCAAATATGGCTCCTGGTCGCTGTTCTGCGCCGCGCCGGTGGATGAGCTGACCGATGTGGTGACTGACAGTCGGCTGGACGAGGAAGTGTGCCATACGCTGCGCGAGCGCGGAATTGCGCTGATGCTGACGGATTGAGCTGATAGTTTCGTTGGCACGCCCTGCGTCCGCTTTTTTCCTTTTAAACAGGAGCGAAGCGCAGGGATGTCGCGCGTTTATTAGGCATGGGTGGGATTAAGCGCTTTAGCTGGCACATGCGATGCTGCCGTTTGTTGCGAGAGTAATGAGCATTTCCCACCTCAGGCTTGATTTTTGAGTGCTTCTCTAACTTTTTTTGCAGGATTTTATAACTTATTGAAAAATAAGGCCTGTTAGCATGTGATAAATAAAAGGGGTATTGCCGCAGTATTGGTGTTTTTTGCTGGGATATGAGTGGGTTAGTTTGGTAAGGTAACAGTTCACTGCCGTACAGGCAGCTTAGAAAAATCCTGGCAGCAGCGGCTGTGGCCTTTCTTGTCCACTGCCCTACAGCCAAGAAGCTCGCCTGACTTTTCGTCAGGTCCATCAGCAACGCACCAATAGACCCTAAAGCAGACGCCTAACGATGATAAGCATCGTTTTCCGACAGCGTCATGGCCGGGGCATCCACCGTTACCCAGTCAAAAACCAGTTTATTTACGCCAGCGATTTTGCCAAACTTGCCAAACTCCTGCGCCTGCAAACGGATCTCACTAAAACAAAGGCCCTCAATCGAACGTTCAGCCGTGCCTTCAATAAAGAACGCCCGTGAAAACGCAGCGGGTTGCGTAAGCTTACTGCTGATATGGCTGATAGCGATACTTTCCACCCGCGTTAAACCCGCTTCGCCTTCCACGCGTCAATATCAATACCGTTTGTACTTGGGCCGGTTGAGTTTTGCACATTGAGTCCCTGCAAATTAACTTGTTTTGAATAGCAAACGTGAAGGTTCCAGAAGCCAGACTCACGCGACGTAAACCCCTCCAGCGTGACGTACTCGCTCTCATACACCAGCAGATTGCGTGGACGTTCGCAGTCGTAATCCACCCCCCAACGCAGGCCGCGCTGGCTATAGTCAGCCAGCATGCAACTGCCCTCATCGTTGCCCCAGAATTTGTCCCACCAGACAGCACCCTGACCATCAATAGTGCCGCGTCCGCTGATGGTGACATTGTGGCAGTGATTCACGTTCAGGATGGCAGCGGGCCATACCATATCGATGCCCGCGACGCGCGTTTCAATTTGGGGATAGTCTTCCAGCCGCTGGCTGCCGAGCAACACGGCATTGTCTGCCAGCTCCAGGTTGCTTTTTAAAAACAGCGAGCCGGTCAGAAAGCGACCTGCGGGGATCAGGACGGTATCGCCAGCCGCCGCGCTGTCGATGGCACGCTGTATCGCCTGGGTGGAAAGGGTAGTGGCGTCCGGGACGGCATCGAAATCTATTACGTTTATAGTTGCAATTTTTTCTGCCTGTAGTGGTAGGAGAGGGTAAAGATAGAGCGCTGAAAATAGCACTCTCAAACAGGGCGTTTATTGTTTGCGATCAGGCAAGTTTCGCCGTCGTCGGTCTGGCAGGTAGATAAATAAGAAAAGGGCGCTCATCCGTGAAATAACCCAAGGGTGCGCGCTTATGAATTACAGGGTTTTCAACCCCACAGCCGGAATATTGCGGCCGTAGTAAATCTCGCGCATCTCTTTCCACAGCAGGTCAGTAATGCGCTTATGCTCTTCCGGGCTGAGATCTTCAGGACGGGTATTAAACAGGTAGTGCTTCAGCTCAAACTGTTTCAGCAGCATCTTGGTGTGAAAGATATTTTCCTGATAAACGTTCACATCCACCATGTCATACATCGCCTTCATGTCTTCCGACATAAAGTTCTGAATCGAATTGATCTCATGGTCGATAAAGTGTTTCACGCCATTCACGTCGCGGGTAAAACCGCGTACGCGATAGTCTACGGTAACGATATCGGACTCCAGCTGGTGGATCAGGTAGTTCAGCGCCTTCAGCGGTGAAATCACGCCGCAGGTAGAGACTTCAATATCGGCGCGGAAAGTGCACAAACCACCTTCAGGATGGCTTTCCGGGTAGGTGTGCACGCAGATATGGCTCTTATCGAGGTGCGCCACAACGCAATTAGGCAGCGGGCCAGGATGCTCCGAATTGTCGATGTCCCGGGGATCGATCGGCTCTTCGCTCACCAGAATGGTGACGCTGGCGCCCTGTGGCTCATAATCTTGGCGTGCGATATTCAGCACGTTCGCGCCGATAATCGAGCAGGTTTCGGTCAGGATCTCGGTCAGACGATTGGCGTTATACTGCTCGTCGATATAAGCGATATAGCCATCGCGCTCGGCTTCAGTATTCGCATAACAAATATCGTAAATACAAAAACTCAGGCTTTTGGTCAGGTTGTTGAAGCCATGCAGTTTAAGCTTTTGCAATTTGGTTCACCTCCTTATAAAAGCTGTCTAGCAGATATTGCGGTAGCGCGAAACTGCCGCTGTGGATAGCTGGATTGTAGTAGCGACATGCCAGGCCTGCGTCATCAACACGCGCCTGTAAGGTGGCAAAATCGAGCTGACGCAACGCCGGGTTATCGCTCGCCCAGGCAAAGGTCATAATGCCGCCGTAATAGGTCGGGATCGCCGCCTGGTAAAAGCTGACGTCCTTGAAGTAGTGGCTGAGCTTGCGATGGCTGTTGATGGCTTCGTTCTGTTGCAGGAAGCAGACGCCGTTCTGCGCCACGAAAATGCCGCCAGGATTCAGCGCGTTTTTACAGCCCGCGTAAAACCCGGAAGTGAACAGACTCTCGCCCGGACCGACAGGATCGGTGCAGTCGGAGATGATCACGTCGAATTTTTCCTGCGTCTGATTGACGAAGTTTACGCCGTCGTCAATCATCAGATTGAGACGCAGATCCTGATAAGCGCCTTGGCTATGATTGGGGAGATATTGTTGGCAGAAGGTCACCACGCCGGCGTCAATCTCCACCATGGTGATGCTTTCCAGCTGCTGATGACGCGCCACTTCGCGCAGCATCGCGCCGTCGCCGCCGCCGATAATCAGCACGCGTCTCGCCGTGCCGTGCGCCAGCAGCGGCACATGGGTCATCATTTCGTGGTAGATAAATTCGTCGCGCTCGGTGGTCTGTACGACGCCGTCCAGCGCCATTACGCGGCCCATCTGCGCGTTTTCGAAGATGATCAAATCCTGATGCGCGGTCTTTTCCCGGTGCAGCTGTTTGTCGACCGTGAAATATTGTCCGAAACCGGCATGAAGGGTTTCATACCACATTTCTTTTTGCGCCATGATTTACTCCTCTCTTGGATCTGATGACGTCGCCATGAAAAAGAGCGGCACATCATAACCTGAACTGACCGTGCATGCACGGTCAACTGTTCAGCAGGGGAGCGGGATGCGGGTTATTTTACGTGGGCAAGCAGGCTCAGAGACTCAGAGAATCGCGCGCCAGCGACTTGCATTTCTTGTGGTTGGTGATGGCGATGCCGCTCAGATCTTTATAGCTTACTTCGCCCAGCGCCTTCATGTTGTAGCTGGCGTAGTTGCTCAAATCCCAGCGGTTTTGCTGGGCAAAAAATACCAGCGCCTTGCGGATTTGCGCATCAGGCAGAGCCTGATAGCCACAATCATTTTTCAGATAAACAAACACGGCGGTGAGATCGGCCAGATCTTCTGCTTCGGATTCGCTCAGGGCAAAACTGGTGGGAGGAGAAGCCAAGGAGTCCTGCCAGTAACAGGATCTTGATGCTTTTCTTCATAGTCATTCTCATTCATTAATCGTCCTGTGACGATAGCACAGAGATTGGCAGGATTCCGATTATTTTGCCGCTAACGCCAGTGTGGCGGCTTTTTTCAGGCGTTTCCGCTATCAAGGCTTGACCCTCCCGCAGGGTAAGGGTTTAAGCTGTGGCTTCTCTTATCACACGGATGAATAAGCTATGCATTGTCGCCATTTCCTTAAACTGACCGCAGCGCTGAGCGCGGCCGGGGCGCTGCCGCTCTGGAGCCGTTCCCTGATGGCAGCCAGCCGCCCATTGCTACCGGTTCCTTCACGGCTGGAAGCGGATCCGCGCGGCCAGTTCCAGATTACCGCTATGACGGGCACCAGCCAGTGGCAAGGTAAGGATGTGCCGACCTAGGGCTACAACGGCGGTTTGCTCGGCCCGGCCATTGTGCTGCGGCGCGGCAAAACGGCGACGGTCAATATCCATAACAGGCTGCCGGAAGCGACGACGCTGCACTGCACGGGCTAGCGATCCCCGGTGACGTTGACGGCGGCCCGATGGCGCATATCGAGCCCGGCACTACGCGCCAGGTGAGCTTTACGCCGGATCAGCCCGCCGCTTTTGCCTTCTGGCGGCTCGCGGCGTCCGGCAACGTAATCAAAGAAATCGCGGCCCTCTTCGGCGCTGTTAAACACAAAGGTTGAGGTCAGGAACACCGGCGGCTTCACCGCACCTTCCGACAGGCGTGGATCGTAACCGTAGTTCAGCATCTGGGTTTCGGGGTGCAGCTTGCGATCGCAAATATGGGGTTTTTACTGGAGTTGTGGGACATGGGATCTCCTGCTCAGCGCAGTTGTAAGGTAACGATATATTGAGCATAGGCTAGCATGTAGAGGATTGTTCTGTTAAAGGCCGGGAAGTTCTAAGTTAATATCATCTGGTTGCAGAGGAGCCGCGCTGCATCTCACTGAATCTCGCTGCATCTGGCAAGCTGTGATACTCTCCTGCGAAACGCTATCCGCTCAGGTCTGAGCGGGTTATCCTTGTTCATCCGCTGCTGAGGATGGGCGAATCCTTTAAAATCAACGAGAAGTGCAGGTTTTGAAACATACCGTTGAAGTGATGATTTCCAGAGAGGCGATCGCGGCGCGTATTGCTGAACTGGGTAAAGAGATTTCCGAGCGCTATCGCGACAGCGGCAGCGAGATGGTGCTGGTTGGGCTGCTGCGCGGCTCCTTTATGTTTATGGCCGATCTCTGCCGCGTCGTCGAAGTACCACACGAAGTTGATTTTATGACCGCGTCCAGCTACGGCAGCGGCATGTCGAGCTCGCGCGATGTGAAAATCCTCAAGGATCTCGACGAAGACATTCGCGGCAAAAACGTGCTGATCGTGGAAGACATCATCGACTCCGGCAACACGCTGAGAAAAGTGCGCGAGATCCTGCGCCTGCGCGAGCCAAAATCCCTAGCTATCTGTACGCTTCTGGATAAGCCCGAGCGCCGCGAAGTGGATGTGACGGTAGAGTATGTCGGCTTCGCCATTCCTGACGAGTTTGTGGTTGGCTTCGGCATCGACTACGCCCAGCGCTATCGTCATCTGCCCTATATCGGCAAAGTGGTGCCGCTCGAGTCCTAAGTCTGACCGCACAATCTTCCAAGGCAGAGCGCATCGGCCTAGTGTAGGCTGTGCTCCGTTACAGGAGTTCAGCCTGTACCTCCGCAAAAAAATGCCCATCCAGGAAGATTTTACGCTCAGGGTGGCTCATCATAAGTAGCAACGTTGCGGCGACATCGCGCCAGCTAGCGGCTCGCTATGTCTGTTACGACACACCGACATTAAAACAGGATATGGATTCGGAATGACTTATGCACTGGAACTTTCCCGGCTGACTAAGACTTATTCTGGCGGCGTACAGGCGCTGAAGGGAATAGATCTTAACGTCGAAGCCGGTGACTTTTATGCGCTGCTGGGACCAAACGGCGCAGGTAAATCGACCACCATTGGGATTATCAGTTCGCTGGTAAACAAATCAGGCGGCAGCGTGCGCGTGTTCGGCCACGACCTCGAAAAAAAAATGGTCAACGCCAAACGCCAGCTTGGGCTGGTGCCGCAGGAGTTCAACTTCAACCCGTTTGAAACCGTGCTGCAAATTGTGGTCAACCAGGCGGGCTATTACGGCGTTGAGCGCCGTGAAGCGCAGCAGCGCTCAGAGAAGTACCTGACCCAGCTCGATCTGTGGGGCAAGCGCAACGAGCGTGCGCGCATGCTTTCCGGCGGCATGAAGCGTCGTCTGATGATCGCCCGTGCGCTGATGCACGAGCCGAAACTGCTGATCCTCGACGAGCCCACAGCAGGCGTCGATATTGAGCTGCGCCGCTCTATGTGGACCTTCCTCAAAGAGCTGAATGAAAAAGGCACCACCATTATTTTGACGACGCACTATCTGGAAGAGGCAGAAATGCTGTGCCGCAATATCGGCATTATCCAGAGCGGCGAGCTGGTGGAGAACACCTCGATGAAAGGGCTGCTAGCGAAGCTACAGTCGGAAACCTTTATTCTCGATCTTGCGCCAGGCAGTGCACTGCCGACGCTGGAAGGGTTCCAGTATCGTCTGGTGGATGCTTCAACACTGGAAGTGGAAGTGATGCGCGAGCAGGGCCTGAACAGCGTGTTTAGCCAGCTCAGCACGCAGGGCGTACAGGTATTGAGTATGCGTAATAAAGCGAACCGCCTGGAAGAGCTGTTTGTCAGTCTGGTGCAGGGCAAAGGAGTGAAAGCATGACACATTTGTACTGGGTGGCGCTGAAAAGTATCTGGGTCAAAGAGATCAACCGTTTCGCACGCATCTGGATCCAGACGCTGGTGCCGCCAGTGATCACCATGACGCTCTACTTTATTATTTTCGGCAACCTGATCGGCTTACGCATCGGCGATATGCACGGCTTTAGCTATATGCAGTTTATCGTGCCGGGCCTGATTATGATGGCGGTGATCACCAACGCCTACACCAACGTCGCCTCATCGTTCTTTAGCGCCAAGTTCCAGCGCAATATTGAAGAGCTGCTGGTGGCACCCGTGCCGACACATATCATTATTGCCGGTTATGTCGGCGGCGGCGTGGCGCGCGGTCTGTGCGTTGGCGTGCTGGTGACGGCGATTTCACTGTTCTTTGTGCCGTTCCACGTCCACTCCTGGACCATGGTGGCGGTGACGCTGCTGCTGACGACAATCCTGTTTTCGCTGGCGGGTCTGCTAAACGCAGTGTTTGCGCGCACCTTTGATGATATCAGCCTGATCCCGACCTTTGTGCTGACGCCGCTGACCTATCTGGGCGGGGTGTTCTACTCGCTGACGCTGCTGCCACCATTCTGGCAGGCGGTGTCGAAGCTCAACCCGATCGTCTATATGATTAGCGGCTTCCGCTTCGGCTTCCTCGGCATTAATGATGTGCCGCTGGTATTTACCCTGTCGGTGCTGATCGCCTTTATCGTGGCGTTCTATATCCTGGTCTACGTGCAGATCCAGTGCGGTCGCGGCCTGCGTACCTGATAAACAAAAAGCAGCCGGATGGCTGCTTTTTTCTTTTACCCAGCCGGGTTCATGCCGCCCGCGCAAGCGCCATACCTCAGGCAACCTGGACCGGCAGCGCCTTCGCCAGGCGCTTCATCTCATTATCGCCCTCAAAATAAGCAACTTTCGGCTGCCACTGGCGCGCTTCCGCATCTTCCTGCACGTAAGAGCAGATAATTAGAATATCGCCCTCGCAGGCACAGCGCGCCGCCGCACCGTTCACCGAAATAATCTTCGATCCGCGCTCGGCGGCGATGGCATAGGTGGAAAAGCGCTGCCCGTTGGTAACGTTATAAATATCGATGGCCTCATATTGCAGAATGCCCGACGCGTCGAGGAAGTCCTGATCGATGGCGCAGGAACCTTCGTAGTTCAAATCTGCCTGGGTCACCTTCACGCGGTGCAGAACGGTACGGATCATAAAAGACCTTATTGTTCTTTCTGACAATGACCTGCGCTTACTGCGTGAGGTCGACCTGTTGGTTATCAATCAGACGCGCTTTGCCCAGCCATGCGGCCATTAAAATCACCGCGCGCTGGCTCTTAACCGTCAGCTGCTCCAGCGTTTCGGCGTCGCAGATCGCAAGCCCGTCCGGGCGTAATCCTTTTTCACTCAGCTCCGCTTCGGCGGTTTCGATAATCTCTTCGATATGGCGTTCGCCGTTGGCAAGACGCGCCACCATGCGGTTCATCACCTGCGCCAGCACCGGCGCAAGCTGGCGTTCATCGGCGCTGAGGTAGCCGTTGCGCGAGCTGAGCGCCAGACCATCTTTGGCGCGCACCGTCGGCACACCAACAATCTCAATATCAAAGCCCATATCCGCCACCATCTTGCGGATGATCGCCAGCTGCTGGAAATCCTTCTCGCCGAAGCAGGCGATGTCGGGCTGCACCAGATTAAACAGCTTGCTGACAATTGTAGCGACGCCGCGGAAATGGCCGAGACGACTGGCTCCCTCCAGCAGTGACGAAAGGCCAGGCACCTCAACGAAAGTCTGATTCGCCAGCCCCTGCGGATAGACTTCCGCAGGGGCGGGCGCGAACACCACGTCGACGTTGCGGCGGTTCAGCTTTTCGCAGTCTTCCTGCAACGTACGCGGATAACGCGCCAGGTCGTCGGCGCGATCAAACTGCATCGGATTGACGAAGATTGAGACCACGACGATATCGCCGCGCTCGCGCGCCTCGTCCACCAGCGTCAAATGACCGTCATGCAGATTGCCCATCGTAGGCACCAGCGCAATGCGTTTTCCTTGCTGCCGCCAGCGACGAATTTCACGGCGCAGCATCGGCAGTGTTTCAATGATCAGCACGGTA
Source organism: Candidatus Pantoea bathycoeliae (assembly GCA_031332935.1). Lineage (GTDB taxonomy): Bacteria > Pseudomonadota > Gammaproteobacteria > Enterobacterales > Enterobacteriaceae > Pantoea > Pantoea bathycoeliae. Next base: position 20,573 of record JAUHTP010000010.1, read on the forward strand.
AGGCTCCTGAATTACTGGAAACTGTGTTCAGCCGCAGGATAAGTTCCCGCTTCGACTTCGGCGATATAGTGACGGATAGCGGCACGCATGTCGCCCGTCTCGGCGAGAAAGTTTTTTGCAAATTTTGGGATATGGCCGCCGGTAATGCCGAAGGCGTCATGCATCACCAGAATCTGGCCGTCGGTCACGTTGCCCGCGCCGATGCCGATCACCGGAATGGTCAACGCCTGGGTGATGAGCTGCGCCAGCGAAACTGGCACGCACTCCAGCACCATCAGCTGCGCGCCCGCAGCTTCCAGCGCCAGCGCGTCGGACAGCAGCCGCTCAGCGGCCGCTTCATCGCGGCCCTGCACTTTATAGCCGCCGAAGATATTCACCGACTGCGGCGTCAGCCCAAGATGGCCGCACACTGGCACTGCGCGTTCGGTCAACGTATGCACCGTTTCCGCCAGCCATTCGCCGCCTTCCAGCTTCACCATATTGGCACCAGCGCGCATCAGCTGCGCGGCGCTGTCAAAGGTTTGCTGCGGCGTGGCGTAACTCATAAAGGGCAGGTCGGCCATTACCAGCACCTGCGGAGCGCCGCGCCGCACCGCCGCGGTGTGGTAGGCGATATCGGCCACCGTCACCGGCAGCGTAGACTCATGGCCCTGAACGGTCATGCCGAGCGAATCGCCGATCAGCATCACTTGGATGCCTTCATCGGCAAACAGGCGGGAGAAGCTGAAATCATAGGCGGTCAGGGTGGCGAACTTGCGTCCGCTGGCTTTCCACTGACGCAGATGAGAAATAGTTGTGGGTTTCATGACGCTCTCAACTCAGGTATTTCAGATGGGCACAGTGTACTGGATAGCGGGTAAGAGCGAAATATTCCGCTTGTGAATCTGTGCAGCGTCAGCCGTGCCAGAGCTGGATGGCGCAGGCGTCAAGCTGAGCCAGCAGCTCGCGCAGCGGGCGGCCCTCTGGCAGGGTCGCGTCAGGCGCGATCTCCAGCAGTGGCACCAGCATAAAGGCGCGGTTGTGCATATCGTAATGCGGCACAATCAGACGTGGCGTATTCAGGCGCAGCTTGCCGAACAGCATCACGTCGATATCGAGCGTACGCGCGCCCCAGCGTTCCGCTTTGCGAACGCGGCCGTGCTCAAGCTCGATACGCTGGGTGTGATCCAGCAGCGCTTCCGGCGCGAGAGCAGTCTCCAGCGCCACCGCCGCGTTCAGGTAATCGGGCTGATCCGGCGGACCGTAAGGAGGCGTGCGGTAGAAAGAGGAGGTAGCGACGCGCGCCGTATCTGGCAGCGCGTCGAGCGCCCGCAGCGACGCGTCGACCTGTTGCAGCGGATCGGCAAGGTTACTGCCAAGCGCAAGATAGACGCGCGTCACGACGCGCTCTGGCTGTCGCGGCGCGGTGCAGCTGGACTGCGGCGCAGACGACGGGGTTTACGGCGCGGTGTCAGATCGTCGCCCAGCGTATTGAGCATGGTTTTCTGCTGCGTTGGCGCGGCAGCCTGGAACTCGCCCCACCAGTGGCTGAGGCGCACCAGCTCCGGGTTGTTCTCGACCTCGGCGCGCAGCTCCAGTAGATCGTAGGCAGCACGGAACTTTGGATGCTCTATCAGCTTCCAGGCGCGTTTGCCGTGACGGCGCGACATGCGCAGCTGTAGCTGCCAGATATCGCGGATCAGCGTGGTGATGCGTTTCGGGATCGCCAGCGCGCGGCAGGCTTCATCCAGCGTATCGTTCATCGCCATCGCAAAGGCGTTGAAATAGGTCAGGTCGCTCTCCTGCGCAATACGCTGCGCGGCTTCCAACTGCGAATACCAGAACATCGCCGCGAACAGGAATACCGGGTTAACGCGCATATCGTTATGGATGCGGTTATCGGTGTTCTTCAGCACCTGCGCCACCATGCGCTCCATAAAGCTGTCGCCATCGTCGGTAAAGTTACGTGTGATGGTAGGGAACAGCGGCTGGAAAAGCTGGAATTCACGCAGTTTGATGTAGGTGCTGTAGCCGTAGCCCGCCTGAAGCAGTTTCAGTGACTCTTCAAACAGACGCGCCGGTGGAATATCGCGCAGCAGCGTGGCGAGACGCGGGATCGGTTCGGCGGTTTCCGCCGCGATGGTCATATCGAGCTTGGCGGCGAAGCGCACCACGCGCAGCATACGCACCGGATCTTCACGGTAGCGCGTCTCGGGATCGCCAATCAGGCGTATGATGCCCTGCTGCAGATCCTGCAGGCCGCCGACATAGTCGCGTACGGTAAAGTCGGCGACATTGTAGTAGAGGCTATTGATCGTCAGATCGCGGCGCTGCGCATCGTCTTCCATGCTGCCGAAGATATTGTCGCGCAGCAGCATGCCGCTCTGGGCGCGCTGCGACATATTGCGATCCTCTTCGACATCCTCTTCAGCCTGATGATGGCCGCGGAAGGTCGCAACTTCGATCACTTCAGGGCCGAACATCACGTGCGCCAGACGGAAGCGGCGGCCCACCAGGCGGCAGTTGCGGAATAGCTTGCACATCTGCTCGGGCGTGGCGTTGGTGGTAATGTCGAAGTCCTTGGGCTTTTTACCCAGCAGCAGGTCACGCACGCCACCGCCCACCAGATAGGCTTCATAGCCTGCTTTATTCAGGCGATAAAGTACCTTGAGGGCATTTTCGCTAATGTCTTTGCGCGAGATGTTATGGCTATCACAAGGAATAATGGTCATCTGAAGACGCTCAGCTTCAACCTCGACGGGCGCCTCCTCATCACGCATGAGGACTTTCCGGCAAAAATTAGCAACTCGGGTAAAAATTGGACACCTCGACAGCGACGTAAAGTGGTGTAAATAAAATCAGCGGCTAATCATAGCCTGTTGCGATTCATTTAGGAATGGTGTTGTCGGCTCTGCCGGTTTCAGGGTGTTCTCACGGGGTATCAAAGCGATATTCCACTGCGAGACGGCACTTTCCAGCAGTTTCTCCTGCGTTTCATCCTGCCAGCCTGCCGAAACGGGCTGACCAAGAAAGCGAAGCGCCTGTACCAGCAGCGGTCGCGCATCGCCCGTTGGCAAGGAGGGCGCATGATTCTGCTTGGACAGTTTATTGCCGTCAGGGTTGATCGCCAGCGGCAGATGCAGATGTGCGGGCACCGGCCAGCCGAACTGCTGGTAAAGCGCAATCTGCCGCACCGTTGGCTCTACCAAATCCGCGCCGCGCACAATCTCTGTCACACCCTGAAAATGGTCATCGACCACCATCGCGAGGTTATAGGCGAACAGTCCATCGCGACGATGGATAATGAAATCTTCCTGCGCCAGACGCGCATCCACGCTTAGCGTGCCGCGCAGCCGATCTTCGAAGCTCAAAACCGGCGCGTGCTGGCGTAAACGCAGCGCGGCGTTTTCTGGCCCCAGTTGGCGATCGCGGCAGTGGCCGTCATAAAAACCGCCGATCTGCTGAATACGACGACGCGTGCAGGTGCAGAAATAGCTCTGGCGATGTTCCCGCAGCCATGCGAGTGTCTCACGATAGGCCGCATGGCGCTGCGACTGCCACAGCACTTCGCCGTCCCAGCGCAGGCCGTAGTGCTCCAGCTGATGCAGAATACGCGTGGCGGCACCGGCGACTTCGCGCGGCGGATCGATATCTTCAATGCGCATCAGCCAGCGGCCGTTTTGCGCACGTGAGCTCAGGTAACTGCCGAGTGCAGCAATCAGCGAGCCGAAATGGAGATCACCAGAAGGAGAGGGGGCGAAGCGCCCAATACAGGGATGCGTAGACATAGGCATTAAAAGTCACCGCACAGTGGAACAACAGTGTGCTTTCCACGGTGTGGTGATAGCAGGCATGGCATTAGCCAGCCATCTGTTTCTCGCGCATTTCAGCAAGCGTCTTGCAGTCGATGCAAAGATCGGCGGTCGGACGCGCTTCGAGACGACGGATGCCTATCTCTACGCCACACGACTCACAGTAGCCAAAGTCGTCATCTTCGACTTTCTTCAGCGTCTTCTCGATCTTCTTGATCAGCTTACGCTCGCGGTCGCGGTTACGCAGTTCAAGGCTGAATTCCTCTTCCTGCGCGGCGCGGTCAACTGGATCCGGGAAGTTTGCCGCTTCGTCCTGCATATGCGAGACGGTACGGTCAACTTCATCACGCAGCTGATTGCGCCAGGCTTCCAGAATCTTGCGAAAATGTTGCAGCTGGGCTTCTTTCATATACTCTTCGCCCGGCTTCTCTTGGTATGGCTCCACCCCAGCGATGGCGAGAATACTCAGGGACGATGTTTTACGGTTTTGCCCTTCTTGCATGTTGTTTCTCCTAGATAACACGCACTATACACCTTTTGTGGTTCAGCGACAGCGATAATAGTGTCAGGCGGTTGAATGTAGTCAGTACGCCTCAATTTGCTTGGCAAGATTCACCGTGGTGTCCACAATCGGGTACATCGATCCCCCTACGGGGAAAAACAGGCCGCTATAAATAACAGAAGCAGTCAAGGTTGGCAATTATTGATGCGTGCACCTTGACAAGCCTGTGAGGAACAGCGTATTTGGCATTTCACTCTGCACATTCTTATCACAATAATTTGCAAAAGATATTACAAGGTTACGGCAACCGGCTTTTTCAGAAACACTCTTGCCGGGGATAAGTCTGCGCGATACGCCAGAATCTCTACGCCATCCTGCTGCGCCTGGACCTGTTGGTCTGCGTAACGTGCGTCAATGTGGCGCGCGGGGGAGACGTCCTCGATCCCCGAATGCAGAACCGCAAACAACAAGACGGCCCGATGGCCGGCAGCCGCGACGGCGCTTAGCTCGCGCAGGTGCTTCTGGCCGCGGATCGTCACCGCATCCGGAAAATAGCCTTTTCCTTGATGTAAAAGGGTCACGGACTTCACTTCAATATAGCAGTTGCGTCTGTCGCTTGCCTGAAGCAGGAAGTCAATTCGGCTCTTTTCCGCGCCATATTTGACTTCCGCCTGGCAACGTTCATAACCGGATAATTCCGCAATCGTTTCTGCCGCCAGCGCTTCCTTAACCAGCTGGTTAGCGCGCAGTGTATTGACACAGATCCAGTGGCCCTGCTGCGTTTCAGTCAGTTCCCAGCTGTGCGGGTACTTGCGCGTCAGGCTGTCAGAGGTCGAGTACCACACCGTATCGCCAGGCATGGCGCAGCCAGTCATTGCGCCGGTATTGGCGCAGTGAATCGTCAGAGTGTCACCTTCCGGCGTCACCACGTCGGCAAGAAACCGTTTATAGCGGGTAATCAGGCGGGCAGATTTTAACGGCGGTGAAAACAGCATACGGCTCCAGAGTCAGCTTAGCGGCCAGCTCGCCAGCGCCTGATAGCGCGTGCGGCCTCGCGCGTACTGTGACGAAAACAGTGAAAAATGATCCACGCGAAAGCGCCAGTGAAAGCCGCGCGGTGGCAGGGCGATGCGCGCCGCCAGCTGTTGCAGTTTCTGCGCGGTGTCGCTTTTCACCTCGCCGAGAAAAGCCAGCGTCAGGTGCCGATTAGTCGCCACGATGGGGCGACCGGCGTCATCGGCAAAATTATCGGCGCACCAGCTGCTGTTGCAGCGCGTCAGGCAGGCCGATGCTAAAAAACAGGCGTTGTGTCTTAATGGCGGTCTCCGGCAATTCTCACGGATGAGTACTACAATGCGCGCCATCTTAACACAGGCTGAACGGGAGTTTGCCGTGAGTGATTTACCGGTCAGCGCCATCCTCTGCGCCGCTGGGCAGGATGCCGATGCGGTCGCGAGCGCCGCGCTGCTGGCGGCTGGCTTTGGCGATCGGCTGGTGCGTCGGCGCGATAACGGCGGACGCTACCAGCTCGCTAACGGGCTGGGCGCGATGCTCGACCGGGAAGAGGGACTAAACCGTTACGAATGGCTGATTGCACCAGCTTTACTTCAGGGCAGCGCGACGCCGGACGCGCGAATGCTGCTGGCCTTGCCGGTGGAGATTGACGCGCTGCGTCAGGCGCTGCCGACGCTGGTAGAGACGCGTACCGAGGTCGAATGGGATGAAGAGATAAGGCACACTGCGCGCGCTGGTGCTTAAGGCGCAGCCGATGGCGCGTCCGGAACCCGAGGTGCTGCACGCGGCCATGCTGCGCTGGGTGGCCGAAAAAGGGCTGCCGGTGCTGGGCTGGAGCCAGGAGGCTGAGCAGCTGCGTGTGCGGCTCCAGTGCGCGGCGCAGTGGCTGCCGGAAGAGAACTGGCCCGCAGTGGACGATGAAACGCTGCTCGCCACGCTAGAAATGTGGCTGCTGCCGGAGATGGGCGCGGTGCGCGATCTTAAATGGTTGCAGGCGGTCAACCTTGTCACGGCGCTATTACATTTGCTCACATGGTCACAACGCCAGCGGCTGGATAGTGTGCTGCCAACTCATTACACTGTGCCAACCGGAAGTCGACTGGCTATTCGCTATCATACTGATAAACCGCCCGCGCTAGCGGTGCGTATTCAAGAGATGTTCGGCGAGGCGCGCAACCCCGCCGTGGCGGAAGGGCGCGTGCCGCTGGTGCTGGAGCTGTTGTCGCACGCGCAGCGTCCGTTGCAGATCACCCGTGATATGGCCGCGTTCTGGCGCGGCGCCTATCTGGAGGTGCAAAAGGAGATGAAAGGGCGCTATCCCAAACATCCCTGGCCCGACGATCCGGCCAGCGCTTTACCCACGAGGCGCCCCCAAAATATTCCCCGCAAGGTTGACCCATCTGGATCGATTTCAGAGGGTTCCGCCATGCGGAAAAGGTAAAAGTCGCTAGAGTATCGGCGCTGCCAACGTAATACCTGGAGAATGTCTGGGAACGATCGCGAACCCATTGGGCGCAAAGGAAAACAACCCAAGCCGCCGCATAACGCTACGCGCCGGGGTCGCTGCAGGGATGAAGACGATTTTGAAAATGATGATTTTACCGATGAGGTTGAGGAGAAAGCGCCTGTGCCGCGTAAAAGTAAAGGAAAACGTCCGCCGCGTGGGAAGCGCCGCTGGTTAGGCTGGCTGATCAAGCTGTTCCTCGTATTTGTGGTTATTATGGCGGCCTGGGGCGTCTATCTCGACTCCGAAATCCGCGCCCGTATCGACGGCAAAGTGTGGCAGCTGCCCGCGACCGTTTATGGCCGTATGGTCAGCCTGGAACCGGGCATGGCCTACAACAAAAAAGAGATGATTGCGCTGCTGGAAGGCATGCAGTACCGCGAGGTGTCGCGCATCACGCGACCTGGCGAATTCTCTGTGAAAGACAACACCATCGATCTGCTGCGCCGTCCGTTTGATTTCCCGGACAGCAAAGAGGGCCAGGTGCATGCGCAGATGGTGTTTGACGGCGACGAGCTGGGTGAAATCAAGAACATGGATTCCGGTCACTATTTCGGCTTCTTTCGCCTCGATCCGCGCCTGATCACCATGTTGCAGTCGCCGAACGGCGAGCAGCGCCTGTTTGTGCCGCGCGCCGGTTTCCCTGATCTGCTGGTCGACACGCTGATCGCGACCGAAGACCGCCACTTCTACGAGCATGACGGCATCAGCCCTTACTCGATTGGCCGCGCCTTCCTCGCCAATATCATCGCCGGGAAAGCGGTGCAGGGCGGCAGTACGCTGACGCAGCAGCTGGTGAAAAACCTGTTCCTGACCAACGAGCGTTCGCTGTGGCGTAAAGCGCGTGAAGCCTATATGGCCGTGATCATGGATGCGCGCTACAACAAAGACCGTATTCTGGAGCTCTACCTGAACGAGGTCTATCTCGGCCAGGCGGGCAATGACCAGATCCGCGGCTTCCCGCTGGCGAGCCTCTACTACTTCGGCCGCCCGGTCGACGAGCTGAGCCTTGACCAGCAGGCGATGCTGGTGGGCATGGTGAAGGGCGCGTCGCTCTATAACCCGTGGCGTAATTCAAAGCTGGCGCTGGAGCGACGTAATCTGGTGCTGCGCCTGCTGCTGCTGCAGAAGGTGATCGACCAGGAGCTGTACGACATGCTCTCGGCGCGCCCGCTCGGCGTGCAGCCGAAAGGTGGCGTCATTACACCACAGCCCGCCTTTATGCAGATGGTACGCAGCGAGCTGCAGGCGAAACTGGGCGACAAAGTTAAAGATCTCTCCGGCGTGAAGATCTTTACCACGCTCGATCCGGTGTCGCAGGACGCGGCGGAAAAAGCGGTGATTGACGGCATCCCGACGCTGAAAAAACAGCGTGGTCTGAAGGATCTGGAAACCGCAATGGTCGTTGTTGACCGCTTCAGCGGTGAAGTGCGCGCCATGGTCGGCGGTGCCGATCCGCAGTTCGCCGGTTATAACCGTGCATTGCAGGCGCGCCGCTCTATCGGCTCGCTGGCGAAACCGGCGACCTATCTGACCGCGCTCAGCCAGCCAAACACCTACCGTCTTAACAGCTGGATCGCCGATGAGCCGATTGCGCTGAAACAGCCGAACGGCAGCGTCTGGAAGCCGATGAACGATGACCGTTGCTTCAGCGGCAAGGTGATGCTGGTCGATGCGCTGACTAACTCCATGAACGTGCCGACGGTCAACCTCGGCATGACGCTGGGGCTGGATGCGGTGGTCTATACTTGGACGAAGCTGGGCGTGCCGAAAGATCAGCCCAACCCAGTGCCGTCGATGCTGCTTGGCGCGCTTAACCTGACGCCGATTGAAGTGGCGCAGGCATTCCAGTCGATCGCCAGCGGCGGCAACCGCGCACCGCTGTCGGCGGTGCGTTCGGTGATTGCGGAAGATGGCACTGTGCTTTATCAGAGCTTCCCGCAGGCGCAGCGCGTGGAACCGGCGCAGGCCGCCTATCTGACGCTCTATACCATGCAGCAGGTGGCCGATCACGGTACGGCGCGTGCGCTGGGTGCGCGCTATCCGAAAGCGCATCTGGCGGGCAAAACCGGTACCACTAACGATCTGATCGACAGCTGGTTCGCGGGCGTGGATGGCAAAGAGGTCGCCATCACCTGGGTTGGCCGTGATAATAACCAGACGAGCAAGCTCTACGGTGCCAGCGGCGCGATGCAGATCTATCGCCGCTACTTGGACAACCAGGCACCGATGCCGCTGGTGCTGACGCCGCCGGAAGATGTCTCGATGATGAATGTCAATTCGGCAGGTAACTTTGTCTGCGGTACCGGCAGCAGCACCTGGCGCTCGCTGCCGGTCTGGTCACTCGATCCTGATGCGCTCTGCCAGCAGCAGCAAGAGCAGCAGCAGTTGCAGGAGCAGCAGAATTAACAGCAAAACCAGCAGCAGATGCAGCAACAACCGCAGCAGCAGGATGAAGAAAGAGAGCAATGGCGTCGCGGGCTGGATTAAAGATATGTTCGGCGGTAACTAAACCACCGGTTAAAAAGGGCGCTAAGGCGCCCTTTTTTTGTGCCCGATCAATACTGCGCGAATGCCCGCCAGACGGCGCTGTGCGCGGGATTATCCCTTACAGAAAACAAAGAGTTTCGCCTAAAATCCATTCGGCATAATAATTATTCTCGTTTTCATTCGCCTGCCCACACTTTTATTCAAGAGATACCTGTTATGAATGCGAGAACGACTTTCCCTTGTTATCTGCGCGGCGCTTTTTCCCGCCGTCCGCTGGCTCTGAGCATAGCCGTGATTTTCGTTCAGTGAGCGCCTCGGCGCTGGCTGAGGAGACGCTGATCGTTTCTGCGGATGCCAGTTCGGCTGTGCCGCAGGAGAGCGCCTGGGGCACGGCACCGACTATTGCCGCCAGACAGAGTGCTACCGGCACGAAAACCGATACGCCGATTGAGAAAAACCCGCAGTCGATATCGGTCGTGACGCGTGAAGAGATGGAAGCGCGCCAGATCACAACTGTGAAAGAGGCATTCAACTACACGCTTGGCGTGCTGACCGGCAACCGCGGCAGCTCGCAGGTGATCGATGCGCTGTCGATTCGCGGATTCAGCGAAACCAATACCAACCAGTATCTTGACGGCCTGAAGCTACAGGGCGACAACTACTCTGAATTTGCCATCGATCGCTACACCATCGCGCCGTCGTTTAGCTGGCGTCCGGACGCGAATACCCGCTTTGATCTGCTGACCTATTCCTACTTCCTTGAGCGCGCGGAGCTGCTGCGCGGGCCCGTTTCGGTACTGTACGGCAAGAGCAACCCGGGCGGCGTGGTGGCGCTGGTGAGCAAGCGTCCCACCCAGGAAACCCTACGCGAAGTGTAGTTCCAGATGGGTACCGATAACCTCTTTACGACCGGCTTTGATTTCGGCGGCTCGGTAGATGACGATGGCGTTTACAGCTACCGTCTGACCGGCCTCGCCAGCAGAGCAGATGCCCAGAAGGAGAGGAACAAAGAGAAGCTCCAGAACGAGCCGCAAACCGGCTATTACGGCTGGCTGCCGCGCCAGGGCACGGT
>JAUHTP010000010.1:31045-79874 GCA_031332935.1 Candidatus Pantoea bathycoeliae
TCCAGAACGAGCCGCAAACCGGCTATTACGGCTGGCTGCCGCGCCAGGGCACGGTAGTGCGCATCACGCGCGCCGACGGCAGCGAGTACAAGCTGCCCCATTTTTGATGAAGGCGAACCGAGCAACAAGATTTCGCGCAATACCAAGATGGTTGGGTATAACTTTGAGCACGCGTTCAACGAGACCTGGACGGTGCGGCAGAACCTGCGCTACGCCGATCTGCGCACCAACTATCGCAGCATCTACGGTAACGGCTTTGACGCGACGACTCAGTCCATTACGCGCTGCTCGGCGGTCTAGGACGAGAAGCTGAACCATTTTGCGGTGGATACCCAGGCGCAGGCTAAGTTCGCTACCGGTGAGCTGGATCATACGCTGCTGCTGGGCGTCGACTATCGCGTACCCGCAATGATATTGATGCCGCTTTCGGTAGCGCCGCGCCATCAACGCGATCAGCCCGCAGTATGGCAATGACGCCAGTATCGGTACGCCATTCCCTTATCAGTATCTTAATCGCCAGGAACAAACCGGCCTGTATGCGCAGGATCAGATGGAGTGGGATCGCTGGGTGCTGACGCTGGGCGGTCGCTATGACTATGCCATGACCTCTGCGCTGAACTTAACTACGTCTTCGATAACGGTATCGCGCCGTACTTTAGCTACAGTGAATCCTTTATTCCTACCACGGGCACTGCCTCCAGTGGATAGCCTTTTGACCCGTCGCGCGCGAAGCAGTATGAAGCGGGCGTGAAATATGTGCCGAAAGATCGCCCGATCACAATGACCGCCGCGGTTTATCAGCTGACCAAAACCAAAACCAAAAACCTGACCGCCGAACCGGGTAATATTCTATTCAGCGTTCAGGGCGGCGAAATTCGCTCGCGCGGTGTGGAGCTGGAAGCCAAGGCCGCGGTCAATGCCAATATCAACCTGACGGCCGCCTACACCTATACCGATGCGGAATATACGCACGACACGCTGCTGAAAGACCGTACGCCGGTCTAGGTACCGAAGCATATGGCATCACTCTGGGCAGGCTACACCTTTCCATGAAACGGCGCTTTCTGGTGTCACCGTTGGTGCGGGCGTGCGTTATGTTGGCGAGAGCAAAGGGCTCTACAGCACCGGGACGCAAAACAACCAGAACTTTGACGTTGCCGGTTACACCACGGTAGATGCGATGCTGAAATACGATCTGGGCAATTTTGGCCTGCGGGGCTCATCCGTGGGCGTCAACGTGAAGAACCTGTTCAACCGCGAATATGTCGCCAGCTGTTACCGCGACTACGCCTGTTGCTGGGGCGCAGAGCGTCAAATTGTCGGCACCGCCACGTTCCGTTTCTGATTCAACCGGGCACTGCGGTGCCCGTTTAACCTGGGATTACCTGCAGCCTCCTCACGACGTCACCACCTTTATGCTGGATAATGTTAGCTTTCATGTGCCCGGCCGCACCCTGCTTTATCCGCTCTCGTTAACCTTCTCATCGGGTAAAGTCACCTTGCTTATCGGCCATAACGGTTCCGGTAAATCTACATTGTTAAAAATGCTGGGCCGCCATCAGTCTGCCAGCGAAGGGCGCGTGCTGCTGAACAATAAACCGGTGGCGGAGTGGAACAGAAAAGCGTTCGCGCGCGAAGTTGCCACCTGCCGCAGTAGCTGCCCGCCGCCGAAGGGATGACTGTGCGTGAGCTGGTGGCGATTGGCCGCTATTCGTGGCACGGTGCGCTGGGCGGTTTTTGGGGTCAGGAAGATCGCGTGCGGGTTGAATAGGCGATCGCGCAGGTTGGGCTGAAGCCACTAGCGGCGCGCCAGTCAGCTTTGTCTACTAAGGGCGAGAACATGGAAATTACCCGCCGTCGCCTGCTGGTGGCACTGGCGCTGTCACCCGTGCTGAGCGCCTTGCCGCTGCGCGCCGCTACCTCGCCTGAGCAACTGCGCATTATCGCGCTGGAATGGCTACCAACCGAGCTGCTGCTGGCGCTCGGCGTCACGCCGCTGGCCGTTGCCGATACGCGCAACTACAACGTCTGGGTTGGCGAGCCGCCGCTGCCGCCGCACACCATCGACGTGGGGCTAAGGATTGAACCTAATATTGAGCTGATGACACAGCTACAACCGTCGCTGATCCTCTGCTCCAACGGCTACAGGCCGCCGCCAGAAAAACTGCAGCGCATTTCGCCAATCATGTGCTTCGACCTCAACCGTGGCGACGGCAAGCCGTTCTCTGCCGCGCGCGATTCGTTGCGCGCGCTGGCGACGCGCATTGGCAGTGAAGCGGAGGCGCATTTACAGATGCTGGATCGCGAGCTGGCCGCCGCACGCCAGCGTCTTGCGCCTTACGCGCAGCGCCCGATTCTGCTGATGTCGCTGATGGACAGCCGCAATGCGCTGGCGTTCGGTAAAAACAGCCTGTTTCTGGAAGTCATGGAGCAGCTCGGCCTGACCAATGCGTGGCAGGGTGAAACCAATTTCTGGGGCAGCGCGGTAATGGGCATTGAACGGCTGGCGCATCTGCGCGACGTGTATTGTTCGCGTGCTGGAACGCACGCTGGAGACGCGCTGATGCGCCATCGTTATTTCCCTGCTGTGCTGCTGGGCCTGCTGTTTGTACTGGCGTTGCTGGTCGGTGCTGGCCTGGGGCTGGCAGGGCTGCTGTTTCAGCAGGCGCTGCGCAATCCGCTGGCAGAGCCAACCACGCTGGGCGTCTCTTCCGGTGCACAACTTGGCATTACCGTCGCGACGTTGTGGCAGCTGCCGGGCGACGTGGCGACCACGCAGCTGGCTGCGCTGATCGGTGCGGTGGTATTCGGCGTCGCTTGGGGGAAACGGCTGTCGCCGGTGACGCTGATGGGGCTGGATTACGGCGTCGCGAGGAATCTCGGCATGGCGCTGACGCTGACGCGCGTGAGCACACTGGCGATCCTGCTCAGCGCACAGTTGGTGAGCGTGGCGGGCATCATTGGCTTTATTGGCCTGTTTGCGCCGCTGCTGGTTCCGCTTCTTGGCGCACTGCTGCTATGGCTGGCCGATGCCTGCGTGCTGTGGCTGACCGCTCACTGGCGCGAAGTATCTACCGGCACGGTGACTGCCCTGACCGGCGTGCCGCTGCTGCTGTGGCGCGCGCCGCGTCTGCTGGCGGCACTGGCGGTTGGGCTGATGCTCGGCGTCGCGGGCAGCCTGATCCAGCGTCTGACCGGCAATCCCATGGCCAGCCCGGAAGTGCTGGGCATCAGTTCCGGCGCGGCATTCGGCGTGGTCGTGATACTGTTTTTCGTGCTAGGCGACGCGCTGGCCTTTCTCCTTCCCGCTAGCGCATTGGGCGCGGCGGGCACGCTGCTGATTATCATGCTGGTGGCGAGCCGAGGCGGCTTTTCGCCGGAGCGTATGCTGCTGGCGGGTATGGCGCTGAATAGTGCTTTCGTTACGCTGTTGATGCTGCTGCTGGCAAGCGGCGATCGGCGTATGGGGAGCCTGCTGAGCTGGATTTCCGGTTCGACCTACAACATCAGTGAGAAGGCGGCGATACAGAGCGCCGTTCTGGCGCTGGTGCTGCGGCTGCGCTGACCGCTGCTGCGACGCTGACCATTGGGCCGTTGAGCTTTATCGGCCTGATGGCTTCGCATGTTGCGCGCATGTTGGGTTTCCGCCGTGCATTGCCGCAGCTGGCGATGGCGGGGCTGTTTGGTGCGGGACTGATGCTGCTGGCGGACTGGTGCGGACGGATGCTGGCGTTCCCCGATCAGCTCCCGGCGGGGCTGATGGCTACCTTCCTCGGTGCTCCTTACTTTATCTGGTATCTGGCTGTTAAGACGCTCGCGGTAAAAAAAGACCGGCAATATGCCGGTCTGACGTTGTTGCTTACGTGCTCATGCGGATGACAGGGTTAGCCGCCTGAGTGAATAACGAGTTTACAGCTTCACAAAGCAGCGGCGTGCGGCGTCAACGGTGCGCTCAATATCTTCAGCACTGTGCGCCAGCGACATAAAGCCCGCTTCGAAGGCGGAAGGCGCAAGGTAAACGCCTTCTTCCAGCATCAGGTGGAAGAAGTGCTTGAAGCGCTCAACGTCGCACTTCGTCACGTCGGCGTAGCAGGTCACGCTGTCGGCGTCGGTGAAGAAAATACCGAACATGCCGCCAACGTGGTTGATCACCAGCGGGATATTCTCCGCCTGTGCTGCCGCCAGCAAACCCTGCGCCAGCTGCGTGGTGCGCTCGGTCAGCGTCTGATGTGTGCCCGGCTGGGCGATCTGCGTCAGACAGGCGAAACCCGCAGCCATAGCGATCGGGTTGCCGGAGAGCGTACCCGCCTGATAAACCGGACCGTTCGGCGCCAGCGCGTCCATCACTTCGCAGCGTCCGCCAAAGGCACCCACCGGCATACCGCCGCCGATAATCTTGCCAAGACAGGTCAGATCTGGCTTCACGTTGTAATACTCCTGCGCGCCGCCCAGCGCCACGCGGAAGCCCGTCATCACTTCATCAATGATCAGCAGTGCGCCAAACTCGTCACACAGCGCGCGCAGGCCTAGCAGGAAGTCCGGCTGCGGCGGGATGCAGTTCATATTGCCCGCTACCGGCTCGACGATAATGCAGGCGATCGCCTCTGGATATTGTTCAAACGCGGTGCGTACGGAATTGAGATCGTTATAGGTGCAGGTCAGGGTATGGCGAGCAAAATCGGCCGGCACGCCAGGCGAATTTGGCTGGCCCAGCGTCAGCGCGCCGGAACCGGCTTTTACCAGCAGACAGTCGGCGTGACCATGATAGCAGCCTTCAAACTTGATGATTTTGTCGCGGCCGGTAAAGCTGCGCGCCAGGCGAATGGCACTCATGGTCGCTTCGGTGCCGGAGTTAACCATGCGCACCATATCCATGCTTGGCACCAGCTCGCACACCAGCTGTGCCATCTTCACTTCCATCTCGGTTGGTGCGCCAAAGCTCAGCCCGCGCGCGGCGGCTTCAATCACCGCGTTGTGGATCTCGGCGTTGTTGTGGCCCAGCACTATCGGTCCCCATGAACCAACATAGTCGATATAGGCTTTGCCATCGGCATCATAGAGGTACGCGCCGTCGGCGCGCTCGATGAACAGCGGCGTGCCGCCTACGCCGGTAAACGCGCGCACCGGCGAGTTAACGCCGCCGGGGATCAGGCGTTGCGCTTCGGCAAACAGGTTTTCGGACTTACTCATTTATTCGGCTCCAGCGGTTCATAAAAAATCTCGCGCCATTCTAAGGGAAGATAACGGCATGACGAAAGGCCAGAAACGGTGCGCTATACTTACCTTAGCTGAAGGCCGAAGGCACGCAGTGCGAAGGGCAAAACTTGATTGCGCCACCGCGCTGGCAGATAATACGGCAATTGAGGTCGTTTTCTGACCTAGACGTTTACCGGAGTATAAGATGAGTGATGATGTTGCAGCACTGCCGTTACAGTTTACCGATGCGGCGGCCAGCAAGGTAAAGAACATGATTGCCGACGAAGAAAATCCCGATCTGAAACTGCGCGTCTATATCACCGGTGGTGGTTGCAGCGGCTTCCAGTATGGCTTCACCTTTGACGACAAAATGAATGACGGCGACATGACCATTGAAAAACAGGGTGTGGCGCTGGTTGTCGATCCGATGAGCCTGCAATATCTGGTGGGCGGTTCGGTGGACTACACCGAAGGTCTGGAAGGTTCACGCTTCATCGTGACTAACCCGAATGCTAAAACCACCTGCGGTTGTGGCTCTTCCTTCAGTATCTGATACAAAAAGGCCGTCTTTCGACGGCCTTCTCTTTACCATTCTACCGTTACCAGCTTCGCCGTTTCCTTACGAATTGCATCCTTTCTTAACACGCTTTCTGTCACGCGCGGCTGCGCGCTAATGTGGCGACCGCAATCGATCTGCGGCAGTGCCTGCTGCAGCTGGCTGTTAATTTCACAGCGCGAAAAGGATGATGAGCTGAACGCCAATCGTTCCCGTGCTCGACGCAGTCGTTAAAGGCGCGACGGTCGCGAGCACGAAGGCCAGCAGCAACGCTCTGGCCATGTTTAATTCTTGGTGTAGTCAAAATGCGCGGGGCGCATAAAAGGACGCTGAGCTTACGTGGCGTCTGCGTCTTATATATTGATTAACGGCAAAGTTAGCTGGATCTTTAATCGGTTTTTGCTGTTTTATTGCGCCGGGTGAAGCGCGGCGCATAGCTGCTTCGCTGCCAGCAGCATACGCGGGCCGGGACGACTGAGCCAGTCATCATTAATGACAATAACTGGCACGGTGAGTTGAGGCTGCCAGAAGCGGGCCACGTTCTGCGCCTGGGCGGTGCTGCCGCGAATAATGATAGCCTGAGGATGGCGCATCAAAACCTGCTCGCGACTGACCTGCGGCCAGCTGACGCGGCTGCCGGAGAAAATATTTTTTCCAGCGCACAGCGCAATAATGTCGTTTTGCAGGATTGCGCGCGCGGCGGTAAACAGCGGCTGCTGGCCGAACTGCAGAAAAACGGGCACCAAAGGCAGCGCGGCGTCCAGCACCATCTGCGGCTGTAGACTCCAGCGCCCTAATGACGGAACGGCGTCGGCCATCTGCTCCAGCGAACTAGGATCGATCCAGTGGACGTTAACGCCGAGCTGCTGTAGCTGATCGATCTGGCGCTGCAGGTTGTTGCCGCGCCGCGCCAGCACCACATCGGGCTTCAGCGCCAGAATGTGCTCAACTTTAATGCCTTGCCAGTTGGCAACCTGCTCCAGCGTTTTGGCGACGGAGGGATAATCGGACCAGTCGCTAACCGCGACAGGGGTAATACCGGCAGCGAACGCCATTTCGGTGAGATGCGGCGCGAGGGTGATAACGCGTGGGATAGCGGCGAACAGGCTGCCGCAAAACAGCAGCAGCCCGAACAGCCAGAGCGGTTTAGCCACGCGCTAGGCGTGCCAGTAGCTTCTCTACCAGCAGTGACGATTGTTGCGCCGCCACAGTAAGGAACTCTTCTAAGCTCAGGTGAGACTCTTTGTCAGCCACGTCGGAGATGGCGCGCACCACCACAAACGGCACGTTGAACTGATGGCAAACGTGGCCGATAGCGGTCGCTTCCATTTCAACGGCAATCGCCCGCGGGAAAGTGGTTCGGATGCGTGCCAGCGGCTCTGCGCCGTTGATAAAGGCGTCGCCGCTTACTACCAGGCCACGCACTGCATTGAGGTTCAGCTCGCTGATGCAGGCTTCGGCGGCCGCAATCAGCTGCGCATCGGCCGTAAAGGCTGCCGGGCAGCTCGCCATCTGGCCCGGCTCATAGCCGAAGGCCGTAACATCGGCGTCGTGGTAGCGTACCTCGTCCGAAACCACAATGTCGCCCACGGAGAGCGTCGCTGCTAGGCCGCCTGCCGATCCGGTATTGATCACTAGGTCTGGCTTGCAAAGCTCAAGCAGCAGCGTGGTGCCCAGCGCTGCTGAGGTTTTACCGATACCTGATTTCAGCAGGACAACCTCAACGCCGTTGAGCGTGCCGGTGTAAATCTCGCACCCGGCCAGCGTCAGGGTTTGACGATTCTCGATTTTGTCACGTAGCAGGGTAACTTCCTGCTCCATCGCGCCAATAATGCCTGCTTTCATAGAAGAGTCTCACTAATGTGGTGGAAGTTATCGTAAAAAGTGAGGCATAGTCTAGCATGGCTGGTAGGGGATTGATTCACGAAGTAACAAGGGGTAACGATGGCGACGGTCAATTTCAGGAAGAAGATAAGTTTTACCCGCCCTTATAACACGCGCAAAGAGCCGGAAGGGGAATACTATATTACCCGCCACTTTGAGAGCGATCGCGGCCGTATTATTAACTCGGCGGCGATCCGGCGACTCCATCAAAAAACCCAAGTCTTCCCGCTGGAGCGCAATGCGGCGGTGCGCTCGCGGCTGACCCACTCGCTGGAAGTGCAGCAGACCGGGCGCTGTATCTCTAAAGAGATCCTGCAAACCCTGAAAAATCAGGGCGGTCTGGCGCAGTATGGGCTGGATGAGATGGAGGGCGCGTTTGAGAGCCTGATTGAGATGGCCTGCCTGCTGCACGACGTTGGCAATCCGCCTTTCGGTCATTTCGGCGAGGCCGCTATCAATGACTGGTTTGAAGAGTATCTGTTGCTGGAGCTGGTCGATCCGCTGGTGGCGGGCGTTGAAGGTGACCAGCAGCGCGCCGATTTTGACCGGCTCAACGCCATGATCCGCCAGGACCTGTGCCATTTCGAAGGCAACGCGCAGGCGATCCGCATGGTGCATACTCTGCTGCAGCTTAACCTCAGCTATTCCCAGGTTGCCTGCATCCTGAAATATACCGCGCCAGCGTGGTGGCAGGGCGAAAAACCTGAGCAGTTCTGCACCCTGATGAAGAAGCCTGGCTTTTATCTCTCTGAGCAGGAGTATATTGCTGAGCTGCGTGAGGCCACGAATATGGCCGAGCATCATCGCTTTCCGCTGACCTATATTATGGAAGCTGCGGACGACATCTCTTATTGCATCGCCGATCTTGATGATGCCGTTGAGAAAGATATATTTAACATTGATTCCCTGTATGACTATTTATGTAAAAACTGGGGGCCGGTCAAAATTAATGATGCTTTCAGTCGAACCGTAGGCGATGCATGGCGTGAAGCCTGTAATAAAAAGCGTCGCAGCCGCAGCGATCAGTTCTTTATGTCATTGCGGGTTAATGTCCAGTGCGTGCTGGTCAGCCATGCAGTAAAACGCTTTGTCGACAATTTACCGGCTATTTTCAATGGCGACTTTAACCATGCGCTATTAGAAGATGATGGTGAAGAGGGGCGTTTATTACAGATGTTCAAGATGGTAGCGCGACGCCATGTATTTAACCATGCAGAAGTAGAGCAGCTGGAATTACAGGGTTATCGTGTTATTAGAGGGTTGTTAGAAATCTATCAGTCCTTAATGGATTTAACCTGTGAAGCCTTTACTACCCTGATTAATGAAGATTTTCTGCGCCAGCACCCAATTGAAACCCGGTTGTTTCATAAGCTTTCCGGTAAACATCGCAAGGCGTATCAGCAAAAGATGCGGACATTAATAGTTGAGCACAAATATCAACGCTTGTTATGGGAACGTTATTATCGCTTTCGCCTGATACAAGATTATATTAGCGGCATGACCGATCTCTATGCTTGGGATGAGTATCGTCGGCTAATGGCAGTGGAATAAACTGAGTTTTGTAAAGGACGTGCATAAATTTTTACCTTTACCTTAAACTTTTGCCGGAACTTCGCGCTAAAACATTAATCTGATATTTGACCACAGCAAGGGTCTGACGTTAATTTGGGGATGAGACAAACACGAATGAAAAAAAGCACCTTAATGTTAAGCGCGCTGGCGCTCAGTCTTGGCCTGGCGTTAAGCCCTGCCGCCGTTTTTGCCGCTGAAACCGCATCGTCTACCAGCCAGAAATTGCCTAGCCTGGCACCGATGCTGGAAAAAGTGATGCCATCAGTGGTCAGTATCAGCGTTGAAGGCAGCACGACGGTAAAAACGCCGCGCCTGCCTCAGCAGTTCCAGCAGTTCTTTGGCGACAATTCACCGTTCTGCCAAGATGGCTCGCCTTTCCAGAGCTCGCCGATGTGTCAGCAGGGCGGGGCTAACGGCGGCAACCCGCAGAAAGAAACGTTCCGTGCGCTGGGCTCTGGCGTAGTGATTAACGCCGAAAAAGGCTATGTCGTCACCAATAACCACGTT
This sequence comes from Candidatus Pantoea bathycoeliae, assembly GCA_031332935.1. GTDB lineage: Bacteria > Pseudomonadota > Gammaproteobacteria > Enterobacterales > Enterobacteriaceae > Pantoea > Pantoea bathycoeliae. Next base: position 40,761 of record JAUHTP010000010.1, read on the forward strand.
GTGGATAACGCCACCAAAATCCAGGTGCAGCTCAGCGACGGCCGCCGCTACGACGGTAAAGTGATTGATAAAGATCCCCGTTCCGATATCGCGCTGGTCCAGCTGATTGACGCCAAAAATCTGACGGCGATTAAAATGGCTGACTCTGACAACTTGCGCGTTGGTGACTATACCGTGGCCATTGGTAACCCGTACGGCCTCGGTGAAACCGTAACGTCTGGTATTGTTTCAGCGCTGGGCCGCAGCGGCCTGAATGTTGAAAACTACGAGAACTTTATCCAGACCGATGCGGCGATTAACCGCGGTAACTCTGGCGGTGCCCTGGTCAATCTCAACGGCGAACTGATCGGTATTAACACCGCTATTCTTGCGCCGGACGGCGGTAATATCGGTATCGGCTTTGCTATCCCAAGTAACATGGTGAAAAACCTGACCGGCCAGATGGTAGAGTTTGGCCAGGTGAAACGCGGCGAGCTGGGCATTGTTGGCACTGAGCTGAATTCTGAACTGGCTAAGGCCATGAAAGTCGATGCGCAGCGCGGCGGCTTTGTCAGCCAAGTACTGCCGAACTCTGCTGCGGCGAAAGCTGGCGTGAAAGCGGGTGATGTGGTGGTGTCTATGAATGGCAAGCCCCTGAGCAGCTTTGCCGCGCTGCGTGCCGAAGTGGGCTCGCTGCCGGTAGGCACTAAATTGCAGCTGGGCCTGCTGCGCGATGGCAAACCGGTCACCGTAACCGTTGAGCTACTGCAAAGCACGCAGGACAAAGTGCAGTCAGCAACTATTTACACCGGCATTGAAGGTGCCGATCTCAGCAATGATAGCGGCAGCGATAAAGGCGTTCGCGTGGATAACGTGAAGCCCAACAGCGCCGCAGCGCGTATCGGCCTGAAAAAAGGTGATGTGATCCTCGGCGTTAACCAGCAGAAAATCGCTAACCTAGGCGAGCTGCGCAAAATCCTCGACACCAAACCTTCTGTACTGGCGCTTAACGTTAAGCGCGGCGATAGCACCCTTTACCTGCTGATGCAGTAACAGGTTGTTATCTTGCAAGGCGGACTTTGGTCCGCCTTTTTATTTGCGCGGAACAGAGTGTGACCGCTGCCGCAAAACCTGCAAATCTTTCTCTGGCTCTGTCCAGTTGGACAATGCCTGCTCTCTCTGCCATGCGTATGCTGTATCTTCCACTCTCTGTCAGGATTAACAGATGGCAAACTATCATCTCGATGCGCGTCTGGCGCAGTATATCGTGGCGCGCACCATGAAGATTATTGACAGTAATGTCAATGTGATGGACGCACGCGGGCGCATTATCTGCAGCGGCCATCGCGAACGTATTGGCGAATTGCATGAAGGCGCGCTGCTGGTGCTGTCACAGGGACGCGTAGTGGACATCGACGAGACTGTGGCAAAACATCTGCACGGCGTGCGGCCAGGCATCAACCTGCCGCTGCGTATTGACGGTAATATCGTTGGCGTAATCGGCCTGACGGGCGATCCGGTGGCGCTACGTCACTACGGTGAGCTGGTATGCATGACCGCAGAGAGCAGAGATGATGCTGGAGCAGGCGAGGCTACTGCATATGCTGGCACAGGACAGCGGTTTGCGCGAGGAGCTGGTGCTGAACCTTATCCGCAGCGAAACGCTAACGCCACAGCTGACTAAGTGGGCGCAGCGGCTGGGCATCGATCTTAACCAGCTGCGCGTGGTGGCGGTGGTAGAGGTCGACAGCGGCCAGCTGGGCGTTGATAGCGCCATGTCAGAACTGCAGCAGCTGCAAACGCTGCTGACCACGCCGGAGCGCGACAACATGATCGCCATTGTGTCACTGACAGAGATGGTGGTGCTGAAACCGGCACTTAATGCGCACGGGCGCTACGATCAGGACGATCACCGCAAGCGGGTCGAACAGCTGTTGCAGCGCATGAAAGAGAGTGGTCAGGTGAGGATGCGCATCGCGCTCGGCAACTATTTTACCGGTCCGGGCAGTATTGCGCGTTCCTACCGCACCGCGCGCACCACGATGATGGTTGGCAAGCAGCGTATGCCGGAGCTGCGCAGCCATTTTTATCAGGATTTAGTGTTGCCGGTACTACTCGATAGCCTGCGCGGTGGCTGGCAGGCCAATTAGCTGGCACGTCCGCTGGCGAAGCTGAAAAGCATTGGATAATAACGGGCTCCAGCGGCGTACGCTGATCGCTTGGTTCACCCATAATGTACAGCCGAGTGCCACGGCGCGAGCGCTGTTTATCCATCGCAATACGCTGGAGTATCGGCTTAACCGGATTTCAGAGCTGACCGGGCTGAATCTCAGCCAGTTTGACGATCGGCTGCTGCTCTATGTGGCGCTACAGCTGGATGAGCAGAGCTAAGGCAACAAAAAGGCCAGCATGGCTGGCCTTCTGTATCAATCAGAATCAGACATGTTAGCGGTTATTGCACGTCAGCTTATCCAGATCGCCTTCGATCTCAGCAATCTTATTAGTCACAACGCTCTCCAGATGACGCAGGTCCGGGCTGATCTCCTGCACCTCTTTGTAACCCTGGCTCAGGTTATCTGCCACCACAGTTTTGCGCTGGCGCGGATATTTGAATTTCACGCTTTTGGCGAAGAATTCGCCTTTGTCTTTACGGAAGTAAATTTTCAGGATGTCGTTGTTAGCTTCCTGAAGCAGGCTGTAGCGGTCGATATCGTGTGGGTTATTAATGCCTAAGCTTTTTAGATTGTCATATATAGCGATTTTCCACCAAAGATTAAGAGGCGCGCATCTGTGTTCATGGCACAAAAAATAACTGTAGACAAAAAATGGGTTGAACACTGCGCAACGTAAGATAACTGGCGCGGATTATGACTTGGGGAAAAGTAAACGCACATGTTAATTCGCCACGCGAATCAGGTTGGGTAAGGAGAGAGTATAAAAAAAGATGACGGGCCGGAAAGGCCCGCCAGAGTGAATTAGTCGATGGTACGCAGCAGTTCGTTGATGCCGACTTTGCCGCGCGTCTTTGCGTCAACTTTCTTCACGATAACAGCGCAGTAGAGGCTGTAGCTGCCATCTTTTGACGGCAGGTTGCCGGAAACGACAACAGAACCCGCCGGAACACGGCCGTAATGCACTTCGCCCGTTTCGCGGTCGTAGATTTTAGTGCTCTGGCCGATATATACGCCCATAGAGATAACCGAACCTTCTTCCACGATCACGCCTTCAACGATCTCAGAGCGCGCGCCAACAAAGCAGTTATCTTCGATGATGGTCGGGTTTGCCTGCAGCGGCTCCAGCACGCCGCCGATGCCAACGCCGCCGGACAGGTGCACATTTTTACCAATTTGCGCGCAGGAGCCCACTGTCGCCCAGGTATCGACCATGCTGCCTTCGTCAACGTAAGCACCGATGTTAACGTAGGACGGCATCAGTACGGTATTGCGCGCGATGTAAGCACCCTGACGAACGGCCGCTGGCGGCACCACGCGGAAACCCGCAGCTTTAAAGCGTGCGTCGTCCCAGCCAGCAAATTTCATCGGCACCTTGTCGTAAAAACGGGTTTCAGCACCTTCCATCACCTGGTTGTCGTTAATGCGGAAGGAGAGCAGAACCGCTTTCTTCAGCCACTGATGCGTTACCCACTGGCCGTCGATCTTTTCAGATACGCGCAGTGCACCGCTATCCAGATGAGAGATAACATCGTTGATGGCTCCACGGGTTATGGTGTCAACGCTCGCCGGAGTAATGTCGGCGCGACGCTCGAAGGCCGCTTCAATAACGCTCTGTAACTGTTGCATAAATTTTTCCTGATCTGTCTGGTGCATGCCGGACCACATCCCGACACAAAATAAACGGGTAAATCGATTGCGGTCACACTTTATCGTTTGGATTAAGGGCTTCTGTCAACCGTTGTTGTAATGCTTTGCGCATTTCCCCATCAAGTGCGCGCCGCTCATTATTAGCAAGAATAAACAAATCCTCGACGCGCTCGCCGATAGTGCTAATGCGCGCGCTGTGTAGCGAAACGCCTATATCCGTGAAAACTTCGCCCACGCGCGCCAGAAGGCCAGGCTGGTCGAGCGCCACCAGCTCCATATAGCTGCGGCGATCGGTGTGCGTAGGCAGGAAGTTGACCTCGGTCTCAACGCTGAAGTGGCGCAGTTTGGCCGACGGGCGGCGCGTGCGCGGCGGGTTCCAGCTGGTCTGGGTGATTGCCTGCTCCAGCGCCTGGCGGATCATCGCATGGCGGTCAGGAGCCATCGGGCTGCCGTCCGGCTCTAGCACAATAAAGGTATCCATCGCCATGCCGTCGCGGCTAGTGAAGATCTGCGCGTCGTGCACGCTAAGGTTGCGGCGATCCAGCTCGCCCGCCACGGTCGCGAACAGGTAAGGGCGATCCGGACTCCAGATAAAAATTTCGGTTCCGCCGCGTGTCGCCTGCGGGCTCACCAGCACCAGCGGCTTTTTAAGGTCATGCTCCATCAGGTGACGCGCGTGCCACGCAAGCTGGTTAGGCGTATGGCGCAGGAAATAGTCGGTGCGACAGCGGTTCCAGATCTGGTGTAGCCGCTCCTTGTCGATATTGTCCATGCGCAGCAGCGCCAGCGCCTGTAGGCGGTGATGGCGCAAGCGCTCGCGCAGATCGGGGCTGTTCTCCATGCCGCGACGCAGCTGCTTCTCGGTGGCAAAAAAGAGCTCGTGCAGCAGGCTCTGCTTCCAGCTGTTCCAGAGCGTTTCATTGGTGGCGCAAATATCCGCTACGGTCAGGCAGACCAGATAGCGCAGCGGGTTCTCGTTCTGCATCACCTCGGCGAACTGCTGAATAACGGTTGGGTCTTGGATATCCCGGCGTTGCGCCGTCATCGACATCAGCAGGTGATGGCGCACCAGCCAGGCAACCAGCTGCGTCTCGCGCGAATTCAGGCCGTGCAGCCCGGCAAAATCCAGCGCATCCTGGGCACCGAGAATCGAGTGATCGCCGTTGCGCCCTTTGGCAATGTCATGCAGTAGCGCCGCCATCAGCAGCAGTTCCTGCTTCGGCAGGCGCGGCCAGAGCTCAACGCACAGCGGATGCATCGGGCGCGTCGCCTCATTAGCAAAGCTCTCCAGCTTTTGCAGCACGCGGATCGTGTGCTCGTCCACGGTATAAGCGTGGAACAGGTCGAACTGCATCTGACCGACGATATGTCCCCACAGCGGCGTATAGGCCCAGAGCACGCTGTAGCGATGCATCGGCAGCAGCGCGCGCTTAACCGCGCCTGGATGGCGCAGGATTGCCATAAAAATCTGGCGGGCTTCCGGGATCTGACACAGCGGTTGCTTAAGATAGCGACGGGCATAGCGCAGCTGGCGCAGCGTGGTGGAATAGATGCCACGAATATTTTCGTTGCGCACCATCACATAGAACATACGCAGGATCGCCTGCGGCTCGCCCTCGAACAGCGTTTCGTCGCGCAGGTCGATCAGGTTGCCGCGCAGCTGGAAAGTGTCGTCCAGCGGGCGCGGCTTCTCAGTCGTCGAGAGCGCTAGGCTAGCCTCGTCGAACAGCTGGAGCAGCATCTGGTTCAGCTCGCCAATGCGGCGCGTGACGCGGAAAAAATCCTTCATCATGCGCTCAACCGGCTCGTTGCCTTCGCCCTGATAGTTGAGGCGCTGCGCCACGTTCAGCTGGCGGTCAAACAGCAAGCGGTTGTCATAGCGCGTTAAGGTCAGGTGGAGGGCAAAGCGGATGCGCCAGAGAAAAGCTTGGCACTCGTTAAGCTCGTTGCGCTCGGCTTCGGTGAGAAAGCCGAACCCTACCATTTCATCCAGCGTGGTCGCGCCAAAGTGGCGCCGCGCCACCCATTGCAGCGTATGAATGTCGCGCAGGCCACCGGGGCTGCTCTTAATGTCAGGCTCAAGGTTATAGCTGGTGCTGTGATAGCGCTGGTGGCGCGCCTGCTGCTCTTCGATCTTGGCGGCGTAGAAAGTCGCTGACGGCCAGAAGCCTTCGCTAAAGACGTTTTTCTGCATTTCAAGGAACAAGGCCACGTCGCCGGTCAGCATGCGCGATTCGATCAGGTTAGTGGCGACGGTCAAATCGGCTAAACCTTCCAGCAGGCACTCTTCCAGCGTACGTACGCTGTGACCGACTTCCAGCTTCAGATCCCAGAGCAGCGTCAGCAGCTCGCTGGTTTGCTGCGCGCTGGATTCATCGAGCGGATCGCGGCTGAGGATCAGGATATCGACGTCGGAGAGCGGATGCAGCTCGCCACGGCCATAACCGCCGACTGCGACCAGTGCGATAGCGGGCAGGGCATCGAAGCCGTAAAAGCGCCACAGGCGGCGCAGCAGGCGGTCAATAAACAGGGTGCGTGTGTCGATCAGCGCTTCTGCTGATTCGCTCGCGTCGAACGCCGTCGACAGAAAGGCGTTAAAGGTTTCCAGCTTCTGCTTCAGGGCATCGCGGGTTAACTGCGCATCATCCCAGTGCGCCGGGGAATTTTTCAAGCCGTCAATGACCTCATCCGTCAGGATCGCGCTCATACCGCTTCTCTCTTATTGATCCATAAAAAAACCGGCGCAGGGCCGGCTTTTTTGCGTGGGGAACGATTACTCTTCGTTGATCAGCACCGCGTCGATGGTGTCGTCTTGACGCAGAGTCAGGATTTCACAGCCGTTATCGGTCACCACAATAGTATGCTCGTACTGTGCGGACAAGCTGCGATCTTTGGTTTTTACCGTCCAGCCATCTTTCATGGTGCGGATGCGGTAGTCGCCCGCGTTGACCATCGGCTCAACGGTAAAGGTCATGCCCGCCTGCAGTACGACACCGCCGTCGTCTGCATCGTAGTGCAGTACCTGCGGCTCTTCATGGAAGCCTTTGCCGATACCGTGGCCGCAGTACTCACGCACCACAGAAAAGTCGTGCGACTCCACATATTTCTGAATAGCACGGCCCAATTCGCGCAGACGAATGCCTGGTTTCACCAAACGCAGCGCCAGATAGAGGCTCTCCTGGGTGATATGGCACAGGCGCTCGCCCTGAATCGTCGGCTTACCGACAATAAACATCTTCGAGGTGTCGCCGTGGTACTCATCTTTGATCACGGTAACGTCGATGTTAATGATGTCGCCATCTTTCAGTATACGCTCGTCGCTGGGAATGCCGTGACACACTACCTCGTTGACCGAAATGCACACCGATTTCGAGAAGCCGTGGTAGCCGAGACAGGCAGAAATGGCCTGCTGCTCGTTAGTAATATAGTCTTGGCAGATGCGGTCTAGTTCGCCCGTGGTCACGCCAAGTTTAACGTGCGGGGCGATCATCTCCAGCACGTCGGCAGCAAGGCGGCCCGCGACACGCATTTTTTCGATTTCTTCAGGGGTTTTAATTGAAATTGCCACTAAATTAATCCGCGTTTGCCGAAAATTTCAGCAATAATGAAAGATGTGCTGTCATGTTAGCAGCCGAAAACTAGGCCGCCAAACAGTTCACGTAACACGGCACGGTACTGAACAAATTCTGGCTTCAGTAGCGTGGTTGTGGTATAAAGCGCGCCGACGATTCTATGTCAGGTCAGGTCGTGACGACCGGCGGGAAACGCGAAAACTCACTTTGTGTACTAAAACACACATGTATCGACACATGCGCCGGGGTGCTTCGAAAGAGGTCGGTCGCATGGGATACATGGAGGCCTAACCCCAATCTTAATTTAGAGGTAATCATGGCAACTGTTCCCATGCGCGACATGCTCAAGGCTGGTGTTCACTTCGGTCACCAGACCCGTTACTGGAACCCGAAAATGAAGCCGTTCATCTTCAGTGCGCGTAACAAAGTTCACATCATCAACCTTGAGCAGACTGTACCGATGTTCAACAACGCTCTGGCTGAGCTCAACAAAATCTCTTCCCGTAAAGGTAAGATTCTGTTCGTCGGTACCAAGCGCGCTGCCAGCGAAGCGGTAAAAGAGTCTGCATTGAGCTGCGACCAGTTCTTCGTAAACCACCGCTGGCTGGGTGGTATGCTGACCAACTGGAAAACCGTTCGTCAGTCTATCAAACGTCTGAAAGACCTTGAGACTCAGTCTCAGGACGGCACCTTCGAAAAACTGACCAAGAAAGAAGCACTGATGTGCGGTCGCGAACTGGCCAAGCTGGAAAACAGCTTGGGCGGTATCAAAGACATGGGCGGTCTGCCGGACGCGCTGTTCGTTATCGATGCTGATCACGAGCACATCGCGATCAAAGAAGCAAACAACCTAGGTATCCCGGTATTTGCTATCGTTGATACCAACTCTGATCCAGACGGCGTTGACTTCGTTATCCCGGGTAACGACGATGCAATCCGTGCTGTTAGCCTGTACCTGACTGCCGTTGCCACTACCGTGCGCGAAGGCCGTTCACAGGATCTGGCTGAGCAGGCTGAAGAAGCGTCTTTAGAAAACGCTTAATAAGGTTCGCTCTGTCAAAGAGCTCTTAGACATCAGATGTAATCTGTTAAGGGGCCAGTCTTGGCCCCTTTAATATTTATCTCCGTCTGTTACGCCTCCTCTCAGGCGGGCGGAACAGAGTAATTTTCCGCAACAGGTGCCCTAGTGCGTAAGCACAGGGGTACGAACCGAGGATTCTGGAATGGCTGAAATTACCGCTGCACTGGTAAAAGAACTGCGCGAGCGTACTGGCGCGGGCATGATGGACTGCAAAAAAGCGCTGACTGAAGCGAATGGCGACATCGAGCTGGCGATTGAAAACATGCGTAAGTCCGGCGCGATCAAAGCTGCGAAAAAAGCACGCAACGTGGCTGGTGATGGCGTGATCAAAACCAAAATCGACGGCAACTACGGCGTGATCCTAGAAGTTAACTGCCAGACCGACTTCGTTGCGAAAGATGGTGGTTTCCAGGCATTCGCTAACAAAGTGCTGGAAGCAGCGACCGCTCAGCGCATCACCGATGTTGAAGTTCTGAAAGCGAAATTCGAAGAAGAGCGCGTAGCGCTGGTCGCGAAAATCGGCGAGAACATCAACATCCGTCGTATCTCTGTACTGGAAGGCGAGCAGCTGGGTTCTTACCTGCACGGCGCGCGTATCGGCGTACTGATCTCTGCGAAAGGCGCTAACGAAGAGCTGATCAAGCAGATCGCTATGCACGTTGCTGCCAGCAAGCCAGAATTCGTTAAGCCAGAAGACGTGTCTGCTGAAGTGGTCGAGAAAGAGTATCAGGTTCAGCTGGATATCGCGATGCAGTCTGGTAAGCCGAAAGAGATCGCTGAGAAGATGGTTGAAGGCCGCATGAAAAAATTCACCGGCGAAGTCTCTCTGACCGGTCAGGCTTTCGTTATCGATCCGAACAAAACTGCTGGCCAGGCGCTGAAAGAGCAGGGCGCTGACGTCATCAACTTCATCCGCTTCGAAGTGGGCGAAGGCATCGAGAAAGTTGAGAGCGACTTTGCTGCTGAAGTAGCAGCGATGTCCAAACAGTCTTAATGCTGTAAAAAGAACCGCCGGCAGGCGGTTCTTTTTTGTCTGCTGCACAAAGCAGATGCTTTTCAGTCTCATCCCAATAGTAATTTGCACCTGCTAAGCGGATGATCGATCAGATTTAATTTCTCCTTTTCAACTCTTCCAGGAAGAACCGACCATGGCGACCAACGCAAAACCTGTATATCAACGTATCCTGCTGAAACTGAGTGGCGAAGCACTGCAAGGTGCCGAAGGTTTTGGTATCGACGCGAGCGTGCTTGACCGCATGGCGCAAGAGGTGAAAGAACTGGTCGAGCTGGGCATTCAGGTGGGCGTGGTCATTGGCGGCGGCAACCTGTTCCGCGGCGCAGGACTGGCGCAGGCGGGTATGAACCGCGTCGTCGGCGACCACATGGGCATGCTGGCCACCGTGATGAACGGTCTGGCGATGCGTGACGCGCTGCACCGCGCATACGTTAACGCGCGCCTGATGTCAGCTATCCCGCTGAACGGCGTGTGCGACAACTACAGCTGGGACGAAGCGATCAGCCTGCTGCGCAACAACCGCGTGGTGATTTTCTCTGCCGGTACCGGCAACCCGTTCTTTACTACCGACTCTGCAGCTTGCCTGCGCGGCATCGAAATCGAAGCTGACGTGGTGCTGAAAGCGACCAAAGTCGATGGCGTTTACTCAGCCGATCCGGTGAAGAACCCGGATGCGACGCTGTACGATCAGCTCTCCTACGCCGAAGTGCTGGAAAAAGAACTGAAAGTAATGGATCTGGCGGCCTTTACGCTGGCGCGTGACCACCAGCTGCCGATCCGCGTATTTAATATGAACAAACTTGGCGCACTGCGTCGCGTAGTGATGGGTGAAAAAGAAGGCACCCTGATTACGCATTAATACCCGACGCAGGATAAAATAAGGTATATTCTGTCGGCGCGGTGAACGCCACCGCGCACCATCAGTATGATCGCTCAACAGCGATACCGCTTCCGGCATCGCCGGAATGGATAGGTCAAACCGAATGCAAGGGTTTCAACGTGATTAGCGACATCAAAAAAGATGCTGAAACGCGCCTGGACAAATGCGTCGAAGCGTTCAAAAACACCATCAGCAAAGTGCGCACCGGTCGTGCTTCTCCTTCACTGCTCGATGGTATCGTGGTCGAATACTACGGCACGCCGACGCCTCTGCGTCAGCTGGCTTCCGTCACTGTAGAAGATTCCCGCACGCTGAAAATCAACGTGTTCGACCGCTCAATGGGTCCGGCAGTGGAAAAAGCCATCATGGCTTCTGACCTCGGCCTGAACCCGAACTTAGCCGGTAGCGACATCCGTGTTCCGCTGCCTGCGCTGACCGAAGAGCGTCGTAAAGATCTAATCAAAATCGTGCGCGGCGAAGCCGAGCAGGGCCGTGTGTCTGTGCGTAATGTACGCCGCGACGCCAACGACAAGATCAAAGCCTTGCTGAAAGACAAAGAGATCAGCGAAGACGACGAACGTCGTACTCAGGACGAGATCCAGAAAATGACCGATGTGCGCATCAAGAACGTCGATGCGGCGCTGGCTGAAAAAGAGAAGGAGCTGATGGAGTTCTGATTCCGTCAGTTTCATCTATACCCGATATCTTCAGGTATAAAAACGCCGTTCAGAGCACTATTCATTGCGAATGCGCTCTGGCGGCGTTTTACATTGTGCCTTCCGCATAGGCAGACAGGTTTAACGTCTTCACAGGGACAGCTAAATGAAGCGATTAACGTTGCTGGGATCCACCGGTTCAATTGGCACCAGTACGCTGGCTGTTGTCCGCGCCAATCCCGAGCTTTACCAAATTACCGCACTGGTCGCCGGACAAAACGTCGCGCTGATGGCAGAGCAGTGTCAGGCTTTCCAGCCACGCTATGCCGCCATGGCGGATGAGGCGTTCGCGCAGGGGCTGCGTGAACGACTGAAAGCACTCAATGTTTCAACAGAAGTGCTCTCCGGCGTTCAGGCCGCGTGCGAGCTGGCCGCGCTTGATGAGGTCGATCAGGTGATGGCGGCGATTGTCGGCGCATTGGGCTTATTACCAACGCTGGCCGCTATCCGCGCTGGAAAAAGCGTATTACTCGCTAATAAAGAATCACTTGTCGTCTGCGGCCGTTTGTTTATGGAGGCGGTGCGCCATCACCAGGCCCAGCTACTGCCCGTCGACAGCGAGCACAACGCGATTTTTCAGAGTTTGCCCGCTTCCATCCAGCATCAGTTAGGATACGCTGACCTGCGAGAAAATGGCATTGAGTCCATTATCCTTACGGGATCGGGTGGTCCTTTTCGTGACACGCCGCTGGCCGACCTAGCGAATATGTCGCCGGAACAATCCTGCGTGCATCCGAACTGGTCGATGGGACGTAAAATCTCTGTCGATTCGGCCACCATGATGAATAAAGGTCTCGAATACATTGAAGCCCGCTGGTTATTTAACGCCAGCGCTGCGCAAATTGAGGTGATCCTGCATCCGCAGTCGATGATCCACTCCATGGTGCGCTACTGTGACGGCAGCGTGCTGGCTCAGCTCGGTTCGCCGGATATGAGAACGCCTATTGCACACTGCATGGCCTGGCCCGCACGTATTTCCGCTGGCGTAACGCCGCTGGATTTTACGCGCATGTCGGCGCTGACGTTCGCAGAACCCGACTTCGCGCGCTATCCCTGCCTGAAGCTGGCGATAGATGCCTGTGAAGCAGGGCAGGCGGCGACCACCACGCTCAACGCGGCCAACGAAGTCGCGGTAGCAGCCTTTCTGGATAACCAGATCGGCTTTACCGACATCGCAGCGTTGAATAGCGAGGTACTGGCGGCACAGGCGTTTTCGGAGCCAGATACAGAGGATGCGGTGCTGGATATCGACCGCGCTGCACGCACCATAGCCACTGAGATGCTGCCGCGTTTCGCGACATCGCGTTAACGCGTACCGCTATTTGTTCGCCTGTGGCGATAATGATATAGTCGCTCGCTCGCGTTTTTAGATATGGCATCCTGACCGATGCGTCTTGCTCCTTTTGAGCGGAACAGTACCAGGCGCAATGTATTCAGAAACCACAGCATTTCTGACAACAGGAATTAATTACGCGTTATGTCGTCCAACAATCACAACAACACCGATGACCAGCAGGGAACAGGCCCACGTCACGTCGCTATTATTATGGATGGCAATGGCCGTTGGGCTAAAAATCAGGGAAAACTGCGTATTTCCGGCCATAAAGCGGGCGTAAAAGCGGTGCGCCGCTCCGTCAGCTTTGCCGTCAGCAATAATCTTGAGGCGCTGACGCTCTATGCTTTCAGCAGTGAAAACTGGAACCGTCCGGCTCAGGAAGTCACAGCATTAATTGAGCTGTTTGTCTGGGCACTCGACAGTGAAGTAAAGAGCCTGCACAAACACAATGTGCGTCTGCGTATTATTGGCGACATAAGCCGTTTCAGTAATCGTATTCAGGAGCGTATTCGTCGCGCCGAGGAACTGACTCAGCAAAATAGTGGACTGACTCTCAATATTGCCGCGAACTATGGCGGACGTTGGGATATCATCCAGGGAGTTAAAAAACTCGCGGAGCAGGTTCAGGAAGGCTTACTGCATCCTGACCAGATTACCGAGGAGAACCTGTCTGCCCATCTGTGCATGCAGGAACTGGCTCCAGTGGATTTAGTGATAAGGACCGGGGGAGAGCATCGGATTAGCAACTTCCTGCTGTGGCAAATCGCCTATGCTGAGTTTTATTTTACCGATGTTCTTTGGCCTGATTTTGATGAACACGCTTTTGAAGGTGCACTGAATGCATTCTCTCTGCGCGAGCGTCGCTATGGCGGCGCTGCACCAGGCGGCACTTGAGCAAACAGGGGGGTAACCTTTGCTAAAGTCTCGTCTGATTACCGCGCTTATTCTCATTCCGCTGGTGATTGCTGCGCTTTTCTGGTTACCGCCCGTTGGTTTTGCGATTACGACCATTATCATCTGCATGCTGGCCGCTTGGGAATGGGGTCAGCTTGCGGGTATGGCTTCACGTCAGCAGCGCATCTGGCTTTCCGTGCTGTGCGGGCTGCTGCTGGCAGCGATGCTGTTTACCCTTCCTCCTTATCTGCGTGACGTACATCTGCCGCAGGTTGCGACCTCGCTCTGGGCCTCACTTGCCTGGTGGATTGTGGCGCTGTTTCTGGTCCTCTCCTATCCGGCATCATCCTCTTTGTGGCGCAACTCGCGTCCTTTGCGTCTGCTGTTCGGTATTCTTACGCTCATCCCGTTCTTCTGGGGCATGATAGCGCTGCGTCAGTACCACTACGACAGCGATCACTATGCTGGTTCATGGTGGCTGCTGTTTGTCATGTTCCTAGTATGGGGCGCAGATTCAGGTGCCTATATGTTTGGCAAACTGTTCGGCAAGCACAAGCTGGCACCGAAAGTATCGCCTGGCAAAACCTGGGAAGGATTCCTTGGTGGGCTGGTCTCCTCCGCGCTGCTTGCGTGGCTGTTTGCAAGTTTTGCCCCGCTGAGCATTTCCGCCGGTACGCTGATCGTCTGTGCGGTGCTGGCGACGCTCGCCTCAATACTGGGTGATTTAACGGAAAGCATGTTCAAACGTGAAGCGGGCATCAAAGATAGCGGCAACCTGATTCCAGGTCACGGCGGCATTCTCGATCGCATCGACAGCCTGACTGCGGCGGTGCCCGTTTTCGCCTGCCTGCTGCTGGTGTTCCGCACTCTCTGAGGACAGGCGTAGATGTTGAGTATACTGTGGAGTTTTGTCGCCTTTATAATCGCCCTCGGCGTGCTGATCACCGTGCACGAGTTCGGCCATTTTGGGGTCTCGCGCCGCTGCGGTGTGCGTGTCGAACGTTTCTCGATCGGTTTCGGCAAAGCGCTCTGGCAGCGCCGTGACCGTCAGGGCACCGAATATGTTATTGCGCTGATCCCGCTGGGCGGCTACGTCAAAATGCTCGACGAGCGGGTTGAAAGCGTGCCCGCTGAGCTGCGCCATCAGGCCTTCAATAACAAGGCTATCTGGCAGCGCGCCTCGATTATTGCTGCCGGGCCTGTCGCCAACTTCATTTTCGCCGTCTTCGCCTATTGGCTGGTCTTTATGCACGGCGTGCCCGGCGTGCGTCCGGTTGTTGGCGAAATAGTGAACGGTTCGGTGGCGGCGGAAGCGCAAATTGCCAGCGGCATGGAACTTAAAGCGGTAGATGGCATCGAAACGCCTGACTGGGATGCCGTGCGTATGGAGCTGATCGGCAAAATTGGCAACGCACACACGGTGCTGACCGTCTCACGCTTCGGCGAAGAGGCGAAGCAGCAGAAAGATGTCGACCTGCGTAACTGGCAGTTTGAGCCAGACAAAGAAGATCCGGTTGTGGCGCTGGGCATTCGCCCGCGCGGTCCGCAAATCGAAACCACGCTGGCAGAGATTCAGGCAAACTCGCCCGCGAGCGTCGCCGGTTTGCAAGCGGGCGACAGGATCGTTAAAGTCGATGGTCGGCCGTTAACGCAATGGCAGGCTTTTGTGGCGCAGGTCCGGGATAATCCCGGTAAAAATATGGCCCTAGACGTTGATCGCGGTGGTGAGTCAGTACATCTGAACTTAACGCCAGAAGCCAGGCTAGGCGCGAAGGCAGAAGGTTTCGCCGGGGTTATCCCGCGTGTGATCCCGCTGCCGGAAGCCTATAAAACGGTAAGGCAGTATGGCGCGTTTGACGCTATCGGTGAGGCCAGCGCGAAAACCTGGCAACTGATGAAGCTGACGGTCTCGATGCTGGGCAAGTTAATTACCGGGGATGTGAAGCTGAATAACCTAAGCGGGCCAATTTCGATTGTGCAGGGTGCAGGGTTATCGGCGGAATACGGGATGATTTACTACCTGATGTTTCTGGCGTTGATTAGCGTCAATCTCGGAATCATCAACCTCTTCCCACTGCCGGTGTTAGATGGTGGGCATTTGCTCTTCCTGGCGATCGAAAAGATCAAAGGTGGACCGGTGTCCGAGCGAGTTCAGGACTTTAGTTATCGCATTAGCTCAATCCTGCTGGTGTTGTTAATGGGGCTTGCACTTTTCAATGATTTCTCACGTCTGTAATCGCTGGAACGCAGACAGACGCGGGATGTGTTAGGAAAACGCATAATAACGATGGCGATGAAAAAGTTGCTCATAGCGTCGCTGCTGTTTAGCAGCGCCACCGTTTACGGTGCAGACGATTTCGTGGTGAAGGATATTCATTTCGAAGGGCTGCTGCGAGTCGCCGTCGGCGCGGCTCTGCTGAGCATGCCGGTACGAGTTGGCGATACGGTGAATGACGAAGATGTCAAAAACACTATTCGCTCGCTGTTCGCCACCGGCAACTTTGAGGATGTTCAGGTCCTGCGCGACGGAACCACGCTGATTGTTCAGGTAAAAGAACGTCCTACCATTGCCAGCATTACCTTTACCGGCAACAAAGCGGTGAAAGAGGATCAGCTTAAGCAGAACCTTGAGGCTTCTGGTGTGCGCGTAGGGGAAGCACTGGACCGTACTACGCTCTCTTCAATCGAGAAGGGGCTGGAGGATTTCTACTATAGCGTGGGCAAATACACCGCCAACGTGAAGGCGGTGGTAACGCCGCTGCCGCGCAACCGCGTGGACCTGAAGCTGGTCTTCACCGAAGGTTTCTCCGCCAAAATCCAGCAGATCAATATCGTCGGTAATAAAGCGTTTAGCTCTGATGAACTGATCTCGCGCTTCCAGCTGCGTGACGAAGTGCCGTGGTGGAACGTGGTCGGCGATCGTAAATACCAGAAGCAGAAACTGGCAGGTGACCTTGAAACTCTGCGCAGCTTCTACCTCGATAGCGGCTATGCGCGCTTCAATATCGATTCGACGCAGGTCAGCATGACGCCGGATAAAAAAGGCATCTACATCACCGTTAACATCACCGAAGGCGACCAGTACAAAATTGCCGGCGTGATCGTCAACGGCAGCATGGCAGGCCACTCGGCAGAAATTGAACATCTGACGCAAATCCCATCGGGCGAGCTGTATAACGGCACCAAAGTGACCCAGATGGAAGATGACATCAAGAAACTGCTGGGCCGCTATGGCTACGCCTACCCGCGTGTGATGACGCAGCCGGAAATCAACGACGCCGATAAAACGGTGAAGCTGCATATCAGCGTGGATGCCGGTAACCGTTATTACGTGCGTAAAGTACGCTTCGAGGGCAATGACACCTCGAAAGATTCCGTGCTGCGTCGTGAAATGCGTCAGATGGAAGGCGCATGGCTGGGTAGCGATCTGGTTGAGCAGGGTAAAGAGCGCCTGAACCGTACCGGCTACTTTGAAAACGTGGATGTCGATACCCAGCGCGTACCGGGATCGCCAGATCAGGTAGACGTGGTCTACAAGGTGAAGGAGCGTAACACCGGTACCTTTAACTTTGGCGTCGGTTACGGCACCGAAAGTGGCGTCAGCTTCCAGGTTGGCGTTACCCAGGGTAACTGGCTGGGCACCGGTAATAGGGTAAGCATCAGCGGTACCAAAAATGACTATCAGACCTATGCCGAATTCTCGCTGACCGATCCGTACTTTACGGTAGATGGCGTGAGCCTCGGCGGTCGCGTGTTCTACAACGACGTTAAAGCGGACGACGCAGACCTGTCGGACTACACCAATAAGAGTTATGGCGTAGACGGCACGCTGGGCTTCCCGGTCAACGAAAACAATACGCTGCGTGTGGGTCTGGGCTATGTGCACAACGACCTTTCCAACATGCAGCCGCAGATCGCGATGTGGCGCTATCTGGACTCCGTTGGCAAGCCGCAGGAGCTTTACGATAAAGGCGATTTCTCTGCGGATGATTTCACCTTTAACTACGGATGGACCTATAACACGCTCGACCGCGGCTTCTTCCCGACGTCTGGTAACCGTATCAACCTGAACGGTAAAGTAACCATTCCGGGCTCGGACAACAGCTTCTACAAAGCGACGCTGGATACGCAGCAGTACATGCCGCTTAACCGCGATCGCACCTGGGTGCTGTTAGGACGCGGCCGTCTTGGTTACGGCGATGGTCTGGGCGGTAAAGAAATGCCGTTCTATGAGAACTTATATGCAGGCGGCTCCAGCACGATGCGTGGCTTCCGTTCCAACACCATTGGTCCGAAAGCGGCTTACCTGAATGATGGTTCGTCGACCTGTACGCTGACCGACCCGAACGGCGTGTGTAAGTCGAGCGACTCGGTCGGCGGTAACGCCATGGCGGTGGCCGGCCTGGAGCTGATTACGCCGACGCCGTTCCTGAGCGAGAAATACGCAAACTCAGTGCGTACGTCGCTGTTCGTGGATGTGGGTACCGTGTGGGACACCAAGTGGCAGAATACGGATGAAACCCGTGCTGCTGGCATCCCGGATTATAGCGATCCAAACAATATCCGCGTTTCAAGCGGTATTGCGCTGCAGTGGATGTCTCCGCTGGGACCGTTGGTCTTCTCCTATGCGCAGCCGGTCAAGAAAGTGGAAGGGGATAAATCAGAACAGTTCCAGTTTAACATTGGTAAAACTTGGTAAGGTTCTGAGCAAGAAAGCGTAAACAGAAGTCTTGCTACCTAGCACTGTGTCGCTGACACAAACGTTGATGGTAAGGAGTTTATAGTGAAAAAATTTTTTTGTGCCGCAGGACTGGGTCTTGCTTTAGCTGTATCCGCAGGCGTTCAGGCTGCTTACAAAATTGCAGTGGTAAACGTGTCCAGCATTTTCCAACAGTTACCGCAACGTGCGACTGTTGCTAAACAGCTGGAAAACGAGTTCAAAGGCCGCGCAACCGAGCTACAGAGCCAGGAACGCGATCTGCAAACTAAAATGCAGCGCCTGCAGCGCGACGGTTCAACCATGAAAGCCAGCGATCGCAGCCGCATGGAAAAAGACGTCATGTCGCAGCGTAAAGCCTTCTCTTCTAAAGCGCAGGCTTTCGAGCAGGACAATCGCCGTCGTCAGATGGAAGAGCGTAACAAACTGCTGAGCCGTATTCAGGACGCCGTGAAGAAAGTGGCAAGCGATGAAGGTTATGACGTGGTAATAGACGCTAACGCTGTGGCTTACGCGGCAAACGCGAAAGACATTACTGCTGACGTGCTGAAACAGGTTAAATAATCGATGTCATCAATTCGACTGGCTGATTTAGCCCAGCAGTTGGATGCAGAATTGCACGGAGATGGCAATATCGCAATCTCCGGCATTGCTTCTATGCAATCCGCCCAAACCGGCCAAATCACATTTCTTAGCAACAGCCGCTACCGGGAGCAGCTCGCCCAGTGTCAGGCATCGGCCGTGGTGCTGACGGAAGCGTATCTGGAGTGGTGTCACTCGGCCGCGCTGGTAGTGAAAAACCCCTATCTGAC
Organism: Candidatus Pantoea bathycoeliae; assembly: GCA_031332935.1. GTDB lineage: Bacteria > Pseudomonadota > Gammaproteobacteria > Enterobacterales > Enterobacteriaceae > Pantoea > Pantoea bathycoeliae. The sequence goes on from JAUHTP010000010.1 coordinate 59,584, forward strand.
CTATGCGCGCATGGCTCAGTTACTGGATACCACGCCGCAGCCTGCACAGAACATTGCGCCCAGCGCGGTGATCGATCCCAGCGCAAAACTGGGACAAAATGTCTCTGTCGGTGCCAATGCGGTAATCGAATCCGATGTTGTACTTGGCGATAACGTTGTGATTGGCGCGGGCTGCTTCGTTGGCAAAAAGACACGCATTGGCAACAATAGCTGTCTCTGGGCCAACGTCACCGTTTACCACGAAATCGAAATTGGTCAGGATTGTCTGATTCAGTCCGGCACCGTCATCGGTGCTGACGGTTTTGGCTACGCCAACGATCGCGGTAACTGGGTGAAAATCCCACAACTTGGCGCTGTTATTATCGGCGATCGCGTAGAAATTGGTGCCTGCACTACCATCGATCGTGGCGCGCTGGATAACACTCTGATCGGCAATGGTGTTATCATAGACAACCAGTGTCAGATCGCACACAACGTGGTCATTGGCGACAATACCGCGGTTGCGGGTGGTGTGATCATTGCAGGTAGTTTGAAAATTGGACGTTACTGTATGATTGGCGGTGCCAGCGTCATTAACGGCCATATGGAAATCTGTGACAAAGTGACCGTCACCGGCATGGGCATGGTTATGCGTCCTATCACAGAGCCTGGGGTATACTCGTCGGGCATTCCACTACAACCCAATAAAACTTGGCGCAAAACTGCAGCGCTGGTGATGAACATCGATGACATGAGCAAGCGCTTAAAAGCCATCGAGCGGAAGGTCGGTAAAGACGACTAAACGCCATCCCAATATGCGACCGGCTTTCTACATAAAACTGCTAAGCAGGAAAGCCAAACGCCATTGAACCGATTTCGGCCTGCGGAGGATCGTTTTGATCTGTGCAGGCCGTGTTATTGATGTCATCAGATTTTTAGGACAGGAAGAGTATTTTGACTACTGAAACTCATACTCTGAAAATTGAAGAAATTTTAGAGCTGCTGCCGCACCGCTACCCGTTTTTGCTGGTTGATCGCGTGCTGGAGTTTGAAGAGCACAAGTATCTGCGTGCAGTTAAGAACGTCTCTGTAAACGAACCGTTTTTCCAGGGACATTTCCCTGGTAAACCGATTTTCCCAGGCGTTCTGATCCTCGAAGCGATGGCGCAGGCCACCGGTATTCTGGCGTTCAAAAGCGTCGGTAAACTGGAGCCAGGCGAACTCTACTATTTCGCAGGCATCGACGAAGCCCGTTTCAAGCGTCCGGTTGTACCGGGCGATCAAATGATCATGGAAGTGACATTTGATAAAACCCGCCGCGGTCTGACGCGCTTTAAAGGCGTTGCAAGCGTTGACGGCAAGATTGTCTGTGAAGCGACCATGATGTGTGCCCGTAGCCGGGAGGCATAATCTGTGATTGATCCAACCGCCACCATCCATCCCAGTTCCGTCATCGAAGAAGGGGCCATTATTGGTCCCAACGTACACATTGGCCCGTTCTGCTTTATCGGCGCGCATGTGGAAATAGGTGAAGGAACTGTCCTGAAGTCGCACGTGGTGATTAACGGCCACACGCGTATCGGGAAAGATAACCAGATCTACCAGTTCGTCTCAATTGGCGAAGTGAATCAGGATCTCAAATACGCCGGCGAGCCGACGTGCGTTGAAGTAGGCGATCGCAACCGCATCCGCGAGAGCGTGACCATTCATCGCGGCACCGCGCAGGGCGGCGGCGTCACGACGACCGGCAGCGATAACCTGCTGATGGTCAATGCGCATATCGCACATGACTGTGTGATCGGCAACCGCTGCATCTTCGCTAACAACGCCACGTTGGGCGGCCACGTCACCGTGGACGACTTTGCTATTATCGGCGGCATGACGGCAGTGCATCAGTGGTGCACCATCGGCGCGCATGTGATAGTTGGCGGTTGTTCAGGCGTTGCGCAGGATGTGCCGCCGTACGTTATCGCGCAGGGCAATCACGCGACGCCGTTCGGTATCAACATCGAAGGCCTGAAGCGCCGTGGATTTAGCAAAGAGGCGCTGCACGCTATTCGCAACGCCTATAAAGTGCTCTATCGCAGCAACAAAACGCTGGAAGAAGCCAAGCCAGAGATCGAAGCACTGGCGAAGCAGTACAGCGAAGTGCAGCTGTTCTATGATTTCTTTGCTCGTTCCACACGTGGGTTGATCCGTTAATTCATGTCAGTGCGTCCCCTTACGATAGCCCTGGTCGCCGGAGAAACCTCCGGCGATATTCTTGGTGCGGGTCTGATTCGCGCGCTCAAAGCGCGCCATCCTGATGCCCGATTCGTTGGCGTTGCCGGTCCGCGCATGCAGGCCGAAGGCTGCGAAGTCTGGTATGAGATGGAAGAGCTGGCGGTGATGGGCATTGTAGAAGTGCTGGGCCGTCTGCCGCGCCTGATGAAAATCGGCCGCGATCTGACACAGCGCTTTACCGAGCTGAAGCCCGATGTCTTCGTCGGCATCGACGCGCCCGATTTTAATATCACGCTGGAAGGGCGCCTGAAGCGTAACGGTATTCGCACGATTCATTACGTCAGTCCGTCAGTCTGGGCATGGCGGCAAAAACGCGTATTCAAAATTGGCCGCAATACTAACCTGGTGCTGGCATTTCTGCCTTTTGAAAAAGCCTTTTACGATCGCTTCAACGTGCCGTGTCGCTTTATCGGCCACACCATGGCCGATGCAATGCCGTTTCAGCCTGACAAGCAGGCCGCGCGCCGCGCGCTGGGCATTGCCGATGAGGCGATCTGTCTTGCGCTACTTCCCGGTAGCCGCCATGCAGAAGTGGAGATGCTCAGCGCCGACTTTCTGAAAGCGGCGCAGTTGCTGCGTGTGCGCTATCCAGCGCTGGAGGTTGTCGTGCCGCTGGTCAACGCCAAACGGCGCGTGCAGTTTGAGCAGATCAAAGCTGAGATCGCGCCGGAGCTGCCGATGCATCTGCTGGATGGCAAAGGCCGTGAGGCAATGATTGCGAGCGACGCCGCGATTCTGGCATCGGGCACCGCCGCGCTGGAGTGTATGCTGGTAAAATGTCCGATGGTGGTTGGCTATCGTATGAAGCCTTCAACCTTCTGGCTGGCGAAGCGGCTGGTGAAGACGCCCTATGTCTCGCTGCCCAATCTGCTGGCGGGGCGCGAGCTGGTGAAAGAGCTGCTGCAGGACGAGTGCGAACCGCACGCGCTGGCGGCGGCACTCGAGCCGCTGCTGCACGCCGGGCCGGAACGCGATACACTGCTCAATACCTTCGGTGAACTGCATCAGCAGATTCGCTGGAATGCCGATGAACAGGCGGCCGACGCCGTACTGGAGATCGCCAATGGCTGATTTTATTTACCCTGATTCCCGCTTGATTGCGGGTGTTGACGAAGTCGGTCGCGGCCCGCTGGTCGGCGCGGTCGTCACAGCGGCAGTGATCCTCGATCCGGCCCAGCCGATTAAAGGGCTGGCCGACTCGAAAAAACTGTCGGAAAAGCGTCGTCTCGCGCTGTTCGACGAAATCAAAGAAAAAGCGCTGGCGTGGAGTTTAAGCCGAGCCGAGCCGAACGAAATCGACCAACTCAATATTCTGCACGCCACTATACTGGCGATGCAGCGCGCGGTGGCGGGCCTGAGCCTGACGCCCTATTTTGTGCTTATCGACGGCAACCGCTGTCCGGCGCTGCCGATGCCGTCACTGGCGGTGGTGAAAGGCGATAGCCTGGTCGCTGAGATCAGCGCGGCGTCGATTATTGCTAAAGTGACGCGCGACCGCGAAATGGCCGAGCTGGATCTGCTGTTTCCTGAATATGGCTTTGCGCAGCACAAAGGCTATCCTACCGCGCTGCATATGGAAAAGCTGACGCAGCACGGTGCCACGCCGTACCATCGACGCAGCTTTGCGCCGGTGCGCAACGCCCTGATTGACGCTGACGTGCTGGCGACAAGCCAGCTACGCTGTAATAGCCTGACGCTGTTTTAACCGGAACCGATATGGCTGAACCTCGTTTTATACATCTGCGTGTCCACAGTGACTACTCCATGGTCGATGGTCTGGCGAAAACCGGGCCACTGGTCAAAAAGGCTGCTGCGCTCGGTATGCCAGCCATCGCTATCACGGACTTCATGAACCTGTGCGGGCTGGTGCGTTTCTACAGCGGCGCACATGATGCAGGGATCAAGCCCATGATTGGCGCGGACTTTAACGTCGCCAGCGATTTGATGGGCGACGAGCTGACGCAGCTTACGATGCTGGCCGCCAACAACACGGGCTATCAGAATCTGACGCTGCTGATTTCACGAGCCTACCAGCGCGGCTACTGCATCGCCGGACCGGTTATCGATCGCGACTGGCTGGCCGAACTGGGCGAAGGGCTTATTCTGCTCTCCGGCGGACGCTGCGGCGACGTGGGTCGTAGCCTGCTGCGCGGTAACAGCGCGCTGGTGGCTCAGTGTCTGAGCTTTTATCAGCAACATTTTCCAGACCGCTACTACCTTGAGCTGACGCGAACCGGCCGCGCCGACGAAGAGAGCTATCTGCACGCGGCGGTCGAGCTGGCTATCGCCGAAGGCGTGCCAATGGTCGCCACCAACGAAGTGTGCTTCCTTAACGAAGAAGATTTCGACGCGCATGAAATCCGCGTAGCGATACATGACGGCTATACGCTCGATGATCCCAAGCGTCCGCGCAACTACAGTCCTCAGCAATATATGCGCAGCGAAGAGGAGATGTGCGAGCTGTTCTCGGACATCCCGGAAGCGCTGGAAAACAGCGTAGAGATTGCTAAGCGCTGCAACGTGACGGTGCGCCTTGGCGAATACTTCCTGCCGCAGTTCCCGACCGGCGACATGACCACCGAAGATTTCTTGGTGATGAAGTCGCGTGAGGGTCTGGAAGAGCGCCTGGAGTTCCTGTTTCCCGATGCGGAAGAGCGCGCGCAAAAACGGCCAGAGTATGACGAGCGTCTGGAAATTGAACTTAACGTTATCAACCAGATGGGCTTCCCCGGCTACTTCCTGATCGTCATGGAGTTTATCCAGTGGTCGAAAGATAACGGCATCCCGGTTGGGCCGGGACGCGGCTCCGGTGCCGGTTCGCTGGTGGCCTACGCGCTGAAAATTACCGATCTCGATCCGCTGGAGTTCGACCTGCTGTTCGAGCGCTTCCTGAACCCGGAACGTGTCTCGATGCCCGACGTCGACGTCGACTTCTGTATGGAGAAGCGCGACCAGGTAATCGATCACGTCGCAGAGATGTATGGGCGCGAAGCGGTATCACAGATTATCACCTTCGGCACCATGGCGGCGAAAGCGGTTATCCGCGACGTGGGCCGCGTGCTGGGGCATCCGTATGGCTTCGTCGATCGTATCTCCAAGCTGATCCCGCCAGATCCCGGCATGACGCTGGAGAAAGCGTTTGCCTTCGAGCCGCAGCTGCCGGAAATGTACGACGCGGATGAAGAGGTCAAAGCGCTGATTGACATGGCGCGCAAGCTGGAAGGCGTCACGCGTAACGCTGGTAAGCACGCCGGTGGTGTGGTGATCGCGCCGACGCAGATCACCGACTTTGCGCCGCTCTACTGCGACGAAAACGGCAACCATCCGGTGACGCAGTTCGATAAAAACGACGTGGAATACGCCGGTTTGGTGAAGTTCGACTTCCTCGGCCTGCGCACGCTCACCATCATTGACTGGGCGCTGAAGATGATCAACCCGCGCCGTGAAAAACAGGGCTTGCCGCCAATCGACATTGCCGCTATCCCGCTGGAAGATAAAAAAAGCTTCGACATGCTCCAGCGCGCAGAAACCACTGCGGTGTTCCAGCTTGAATCGTGCGGCATGAAAGATTTGATTAAGCGCCTGAAGCCTGACTGTTTCGAAGATATGATCGCACTGGTGGCGCTGTTTCGCCCAGGCCCGCTGCAGTCGGGCATGGTAGATAACTTTATCGACCGTAAGCATGGGCGCGAGGCGATCTCCTATCCCGATATTCAGTGGCAGCACGAAAGCCTGAAGCCGGTGCTTGAACCCACCTACGGCATTATCCTCTATCAGGAACAGGTGATGCAGATCGCTCAGGTGCTCTCCGGCTATACCCTCGGCGGCGCAGATATGCTGCGTCGCGCCATGGGTAAAAAGAAACCGGAAGAGATGGCCAAGCAGCGCTCGGTGTTTAAAGACGGTGCGGAAAGTATGGGCATCGACGGCGAGCTGTCGATGAAAATCTTCGACCTGGTGGAGAAATTCGCCGGTTATGGCTTTAACAAATCGCACTCGGCCGCCTATGCGCTGGTTTCCTACCAGACGCTATGGCTGAAAGCGCACTATCCGGCCGAATTTATGGCGGCGGTGATGACCGCCGATATGGATAACACCGAGAAGGTGGTCGGCCTGGTAGATGAGTGCTGGCGCATGGGGCTGAAAGTCCTGCCACCGGATATCAACTCCGGGCTCTATCAGTTCCACGTCAATGACGACAATGAGATCGTTTACGGTATCGGCGCGATTAAAGGCGTTGGCGTAGGCCCGATCGAGGCGATCCTTGAGGCGCGTAATCAGGATGGCTATTTCCGCGAGCTGTTCGATCTCTGCGCGCGCACCGACACCAAAAAGATCAACCGTCGCGTAATGGAAAAACTGATCATGTCCGGTGCCTTTGATCGCCTTGGCCCGCATCGTGCGGCGCTGATGAGTTCACTCGGCGACGCGCTAAAAGCGGCGGATCAGCATGCCAAAGCGGAAGCGATAGGACAAGCTGATATGTTCGGCGTACTGGCGGAAGAGCCAGAGCAGGTAGAGAAATCCTATGCCAGCTTGACGCCGTGGCCAGAGCAGGTGCAGCTTGACGGTGAGCGCGAGACGCTCGGCCTCTATCTCACCGGCCATCCGATCAATCAGTATCTGAAAGAGATTGAGCGCTATGTGGGCGGTATGCGTCTGAAAGACATGCATCCTACCGAGCGTGGTAAAATTACCGTTGCCGCTGGTCTGGTGGTAGCGGCGCGCGTAATGGTAACCAAGCGCGGCAACCGAATTGGTATCTGTACTCTGGACGACCGCTCTGGCCGTCTGGAGGTGATGTTGTTTACCGATGCGTTAGATAAATACCAGCAGCTGCTGGAGAAAGACCGTATCCTGATCGTCAGCGGACAGGTCAGCTTTGATGACTTCAGCGGTGGCCTTAAAATGACCGCCCGTGAAGTCATGGACATTGACGAAGCGCGCGAAAAATATGCGCGTGGACTTGCTATCTCGCTGACGGACAGGCAAATTGATGACCAGCTATTAAACCGGCTCCGCCAGTCTCTTGAGCCCCATAGCTCAGGGACGATTCCGGTGAATTTCTACTATCAGAGAGCCGACGCGCGAGCGAGGCTACGCTTTGGTGCAGCGTGGCGTATTTCGCCCAGCGATCGCCTGCTCAACGAGCTACGCTCGTTGATAGGGTCGGAGCAGGTTGAACTGGAGTTTGACTAAAACAGGAACATTATGAGTCTTAATTACCTGGATTTTGAACAGCCAATCGCGGAACTGGAAGCGAAAATTGATTTGCTTACGTCGATTGGTCGTCAAGATGATAAACATATTAATCTGGACGAAGAAGTGCAGCGTCTGCGCGAGAAAAGCGTTGAGCTGACCCGTAAAATCTTCGCCGATTTAGGTGCATGGCAGGTCGCGAAGCTGGCGCGCCATCCACTGCGTCCCTATACGCTCGATTACGTTCGCAACGCTTTTGACGACTTTGACAAGCTGGCTGGCGATCGCGCCTACGCCGACGACAAAGCGATTGTCGGCGGTATCGCCCGTCTCGACGGTCGCCCGGTCATGATCATTGGTCATCAAAAAGGTCGCGAAACCAAAGAGAAAATCCGCCGCAACTTTGGCATGCCGGCACCGGAAGGCTACCGTAAAGCGTTGCGCCTGATGGAGATGGCCGAGCGCTTTAAGATGCCGCTCATCACCTTTATCGACACGCCGGGTGCCTATCCTGGCGTGGGCGCGGAAGAGCGCGGCCAGTCGGAAGCGATTGCCCGCAACCTGCGTGAAATGTCTGGCCTGAAAATTCCGGTCATCTGTACCGTGATTGGCGAAGGCGGCTCAGGCGGAGCGCTGGCGATTGGCATCGGCGACAAAGTCAACATGCTGCAATACAGTACCTATTCGGTAATTTCACCGGAAGGCTGCGCCTCGATTCTGTGGAAAAGCGCGGATAAAGCCCCGCTGGCGGCAGAGGCGATGGGCATCACGGCCAACCGCCTGAAAGATCTGAAGCTGATCGACTCGATCATTCCAGAACCGCTGGGCGGCGCGCACCGTCAGCCAGTGGATATGGCGCTGGCGCTGAAGAACCAGCTGCTTGCCGATCTCGCCGATCTCGACGGTCTGAGCACCGAAGAGCTGCTCGATCGCCGCTATCAGCGCCTGATGAGCTACGGCTACGCGTAATTGCCTTAGCGACTCAACGAAGCGGACTCCGGTCCGCTTTTTTTACGCCTGCGTTTTGTTGTAAGAGAGAAAGGAGCATTCCGACAGCAGCCAGCGGTCATCCTTCGCTATGATTAGCACTGCACATAAAAAGGGAGGTGCGCATTGAATATTCTGGCGATCATGGGCTCACACGGCGTGTTCTACAAAGACGAACCGCTGCGCGAACTGGGTACGGCACTGACGCAGCAGGGCTTTCAGCTGATTTACCCCAAAAACATCGACGACCTGCTGAAGCTGATCGATCACAACCCGCGTATCTGCGGTGTAATTTTTGACTGGGACGCGCATAACAGCCCGGAACTCTGCGCCGATATCAATCGGCTCAACGAACACCTGCCGCTCTATGCCTTTATCAACACCCATTCGCAGATGGATGTCAGCATCAATGAGATGCGTATGGCGCTGCATTTCTTTGAATATGCGCTGAATGCCGCTGATGATATTGCGCTGCATATCCGCCAGTACACCGATGACTACATCGACCACATTACGCCACCGCTCACCAAAGCGCTGTTTACCTACGTGAAAGAGGGCAAGTACACCTTATGTACGCCAGGCCATATGGGCGGCACCGCCTTTCAAAAAAGCCCGGTCGGCAGCCTGTTCTATGATTTCTTCGGCGCGAATACGCTTAAGTCGGATATTTCGATCTCTGTCACCGAGCTGGGATCGCTGCTCGACCATACCGGCCCGCATCTGGAAGCTGAGGAGTACGTGGCGCGCACCTTTGGTGCAGAGCAGAGCTACATAGTAACCAACGGCACCTCGACCTCCAATAAAATTGTTGGCATGTATGCCGCGCCAACGGGCAGCACGGTGCTGATTGACCGCAACTGCCATAAATCGCTGACGCATTTGTTGATGATGAGCGATATCGTGCCGATCTGGCTGAAGCCAACGCGCAATGCGCTGGGCATTCTTGGCGGCATCCCGAAACGGGAGTTTACCCGCGACAGCATTGAGCAGAAGGTAGCGGCAACCCCGCGTGCCAGCTGGCCGGTGCATGCGGTGATCACCAACTCGACCTACGATGGCCTGCTCTATAACACCCAGTACATCAAGGAGACGCTGGAGGTCCCGTCGATCCACTTTGACTCTGCCTGGGTGCCCTATACCAACTTTCACCCAATCTACGCCGGCAAGAGCGGCATGAGCGGCGAACGCACGCCGGGCAAAATCATCTATGAAACCCAGTCGACGCATAAGCTGCTGGCGGCCTTCTCGCAGGCCTCGCTGATTCACATTAAAGGCGACTACGACGAGCACACCTTTAATGAAGCCTACATGATGCACACCACTACCTCGCCAAACTATGCGATTGTGTCGTCGATCGAGACGGCTGCGGCGATGCTGCGCGGCAATCCCGGAAAGCGGCTGATCAACCGTTCGGTAGAGCGCGCGCTGCATTTCCGCCGCGAGATCCAGCGGCTGCGCGAAGAGTCCGACAGCTGGTTCTTTGATATCTGGCAGCCGGAGCATGTTGATAAAGCGGAATGCTGGCCGATCCAGCCGGGCGAAGAAGAGTGGCACGGCTTTACCCAGGCGGATGCGGATCATATGTACCTTGATCCGATCAAAGTGACTATTCTGACGCCCGGTATGAGCGAGCTGGGCGACATGGCGGATGAAGGGATCCCGGCGGCGCTGGTGGCGAAGTTCCTCGACGAGCGCGGCATCGTGGTTGAGAAAACCGGGCCTTACAACCTGCTGTTTCTGTTCAGCATTGGCATCGATAAAACCCGGGCGATGAGCGTGCTGCGCGGGCTAACCGAATTCAAACGCGCCTACGATCTTAACCTGCGGGTGAAGAACATGCTGCCGGATCTCTACGCCGAAGATCCCGACTTCTACCGCAATATGCGCATCCAGACGCTGGCGCAGGGGATCCACCAGCTGATTCGCCAGCACGATCTGCCGCGCTTGATGCTGAAGGCGTTTAACGTGCTGCCAGAAATGAAGATGACGCCGCACCAGGCATTTCAGCAGCAGGTACAGGACAAGGTGGAAACGGTGGATCTGAAACAGCTGATTGGCCGCGTCTCCGCCAATATGATCCTGCCTTACCCACCAGGCGTGCCGCTGGTGATGCCGGGCGAGATGATCACCGAAGAGAGCCGCGCGGTGCTCGATTTCCTGCTGATGCTCTGCACTATCGGACGCCATTATCCGGGCTTTGAAACCTATATACACGGCGCGACGCTGACGGAAGAAGGTGACTATCGCGTGCGTGTGCTGAAATAGGAGAAAAGGCAGCGGCTTCAGACAATTGCGCATTGCAAGCCGCTGCCGCACGTCTCAGGATAGGGAAAACAGTCAGGGAGTCTCTATATGTTGCAGTTATCTTCTATCCACCATATCGCCATTATAGCCACCGATTACCCGCGCAGTAAGGCTTTCTACTGCGACGTGCTTGGCTTCAGCCTGATGGGCGAGGTTTACCGCGAAGCGCGTGATTCGTGGAAAGGCGATCTGGCGCTAAACGGCCAGTATACGATTGAGCTTTTCTCTTTTCCTTCACCGCCCGCGCGCGTCAGCCATCCTGAAGCCTGCGGCCTGCGCCATCTGGCCTTTACCGTGCCGGATGTTGAAGCAGCAGTCGCCACGCTAGCGGAAAAAGGGGTCATCTGTGAGCCGATTCGCATCGATGAACTGACCGGCAAGCAGTGCACCTTTTTTGCCGATCCGGATGGTTTGCCGCTGGAGCTTTATCAGGCGTAAAATAGCGCGCGTTAAGGGCCGCATCCGGCGGCCCTGATTCTGGAACGTGCCATGTCTTTGTCTCATCTCGCCTCGCAGTTGCCCGCCGAAGCCGCGCTGGTGGTTGCGTTTAGCGGCGGTCTCGATTCCACCGTACTGCTGCACAAGCTGGTTCGCTGGCACCAGGCGCATCCGCAAACGCGCCTGCGTGCGCTACATGTTCATCACGGGTTAAGCCCCAATGCCGATAGCTGGGCCGCGCACTGTGTAGCGCTGTGCGAAGAGTGGCAGATTCGCTGTGAGGTGCTGCGCGTTCAGGTCGATGCGCGCGATCAGGGCATTGAGGGAGCGGCACGTGCGGCGCGCTATCAGGCGCTGACGGCGGCGATGCAGGCTGACGAAATGCTGCTCACCGCGCAGCATCGCGATGACCAGTGCGAAACTCAGCTGCTGGCGCTAAAGCGTGGCAGCGGGCCAGCCGGACTGGCCGCGATGCCGGCGCGGCTGGAGCGTGGCGGCCGTGTGCTGCTGCGCCCGCTGCTCGACCAGACGCGCCAGCAGCTGGAGGCATATGCGCAACAGCATCAGCTGCGCTGGATTGAAGACGAAAGCAATCAGGATACGCGCTACGATCGCAATTTCCTGCGCCAGCATTTACTGCCTGAGCTGCAGGCGCGCTGGCCGCACTTTGCTGAGTCATGCGCGCGCAGTGCAGCACTGTGCGGTGAGCAGGAACAGCTGCTGGATGAACTACTGGCGGAACAGCTGGCCGGGCTAATGCAGCCTGACGGCAGCCTCTGTTTCCCGCCGCTGTTACAGATGAGCGACGTGCGCGCGGGTGCGCTACTGCGCCGCTGGATCGCCCAGCAGGGCGCACCCATGCCTTCGCGCGCTGCGCTAACGCGGCTGCGTCGGGAAGTGATGCTAAGCCGCGACGATGCGCAGCCGCGCTTGCAGTTTGGCCAGGCGGAAGTGCGCCGCTATCGCGAGCGTCTCTACTGGCTGCCGCTGTACGCTTCACTGCGCGAGCAGCAGCTGTGCTGGAACGATCGGCGCGAGCCGCTGCGGCTGCCACAGCAGCTCGGCATGCTGGTTGCAGACGACCTGCATTCGCAGCTGCGCCAGCCTGACAGTGATGAGCAGGTCAGCGTGCGTTTTCATGCACAGGGTTATTTCCATCTGGCAGGGCGCGCCGGTGGCCGCGAGATAAAGAAACTGTGGCAGGAGCTGGCGATCCCGCCGTGGCAGCGCGAGCGCATTCCGCTGATCTATTACAGCCAGACGCTTGTCTGTGCGCCCGGCCTGTTTGTTACCCGGCAGGGTGCGGCCGTTGATGAGAATGGCTGGCAAGTGATCTGGCAACAATAATGCTGGAGAGTAAAATGAAGAAATTACTGGCTGCGCTGTTGCTGGCGGCAGCATTACCGGCGCTGGCCGACGGTGACGCAAAGGCGGGCGCAGCGGCGGTCAGTCAGAGGTCATGAAAGCGTTTGTGGCAGGATTAGGCGACAGTGATATGGCGGATTTGTCGGCTTACTATGCGTATCTGAAGCCATAAAAAGGGAAAGGGGCGGGAGAAAATCCCGCCCGTAGCGCTGTCGTTACTCTTCGCTAACGACAACGGTGACCAGCTCAGGATGGCTGAAGCTGGCGATGTGATCGAGGCGTAGCTCGCGCGTTTCACCAGAGAGATCGATAGATAGGTATTCCACATTTTTACGTGAAACCATATCTGTCGCTTTCGTTTTCAGCGCTTCCCCGTTTTTCAGGGTTAGCTCAAGAGTCCAGTGTCTGGTGCAGGCGAGTTCCAGTTTGTCGTAATCATCACAGTTGATAGGTCTATAGGCTTCATTCGTCAACATAGTCGCTCACCAGTAAGTTTGCAGCGGCATACGCTGCCTGTTCCCTGACAGAAGAGCTTAGTGCAGAATTTGCGGCAATATCATCGAGTGCCTTTAAAACGCATCCGATCGCGTCGGGCACATATCCCAGTTTGTCGCTGCCGATCTCGGCATACTTCTGGCGAACCAATTCGCAATATTTTTGCACGTTCACCTCAGCAGAGCAAGAATACTCTGGTTGCCTGAGCGACTATATTACAGGCATTTCCAGTATTTCAGCCATGGCAGAGCAGGATCATGTTGTTGAAAGAGGCTAAAGTGACAGGATCCGCTGGATAAGCAGCATTATCAGCAAGCACAAAAGGTTAAGTTGATGAACAGGTTAAACAGGGCAATGCAGTATCAGGTGACAAATGATTAGGGTTTCCAATACGGTTGAGCTGCCCGACAGCGAAGTGGAGCTGAGCGCGATACGTGCTCAGGGCGCGGGCGGCCAGCACGTCAATAAAACCAGCACCGCTATTCACCTGCGTTTCGACGTGGCCGCGTCGTCGCTGTCGCCGTTCCACAAACAGCGCCTGCTGGCGGCAAAACATCATCTGATTACGCCGGAAGGCGTGGTGATTATCAAAGCGCAGGAGTATCGCAGCCAGGAGATGAACCGCGAAGCGGCGGTGCAGCGGCTGGTGAGCTTGATTCAGGAAGTGACTCGCGTGGAGAAAACACGACGGGCCACACGGCCTACGCGCGCGTCGAAAGAACGGCGGCTGGAAAGAAAATCACGCCGTAGCTCAACAAAATCGCTACGGGGAAAAGTGCTGTAAAAAAACGCCCCCGAAAACGGGGGCGAGAAGGGCGTTACTTATTGAGTGCTTTCAGCAGGAAGTCGACGATCTCGCTCTGCTTAATCATCTCTTTCTCACCGGCGCGGCGCGCTTTGTACTCGATCTCTTCGTTATCGAGGTTGCGGTCGCCGATCACGATGGTATGCGGCACGCCAATCAGCTCCATATCTGCGAACATCACGCCCGGACGCTCTTTACGGTCGTCGAGGATAACCTCGACGCCTTTGGCACGCAGGGTAGTGTAGAGCTCTTCAGCCAGCTCTTTCACGCGGAAAGACTTGTGCATGTTCATCGGCAGAATTGCCACTTCGAACGGAGCCAGCGCCGCAGGCCAGATAATGCCGCGATCGTCGTGGTTCTGCTCAATCGCTGCTGCCACAACGCGCGTGATGCCGATGCCGTAGCAGCCCATTGTAATTACCTGGTTACGGCCATCTTCGCCCTGAACGGCGGCTTTCATCGCTTCAGAGTATTTGGTGCCGAGCTGGAAAATGTGGCCTACTTCAATGCCGCGCTTGATCTGCAGCGTGCCTTTGCCATCTGGGCTCGGGTCGCCTTCGACCACGTTACGGATATCGGCAACGGTCGCCTGCGGCAGATCGCGTTCCCAGTTAATGCCGATGTAGTGCTTGCCGTCTACGTTGGCACCGGCGCTGAAGTCGCTCATCTTGTCGACAGTACGATCGACGATAACCGGCATGGCCAAGCCAACCGGACCGAGTGAACCCGGACCAGCACCTACCGCGGCGCGGATCTCTTCTTCGGTGGCAAAGACCAGTGGTGACGCCACGATGTCGAGCTTCTCTGCTTTGATCTCGTTCAGCTCGTGATCGCCGCGCACGAGCAGGGCAACCAGCGCATGGCCGCTCTCTTCGCTGCCTTTTACCATCAGCGTTTTGACGGTTTTCTCAATCGGCAGCTGGAACTGCTCAACCAGCTCGGCGATGGTTTTGGCATTCGGCGTATCGATCTGTGCCAGCGCCTGCGTCGGCTGCGGGCTATCGCCAGCCGGTGCGACCGCTTCGGCCATCTCGATATTGGCGGCGTAGTCAGATTCAGTGGAGAAGATCACATCATCTTCACCGCTCTGTGCCACCACCTGGAATTCGTGCGACGCGCTGCCGCCGATAGAACCGGTATCCGCCTGCACCGCGCGGAAGTCGAGGCCCATACGGCTAAAGCTGTTGCTATAGGCGCGATACATCGCGTCGTAGGTTTCCTGCAGCGACTCTTGCGTGGTGTGGAAGGAGTAGGCGTCCTTCATGATAAACTCACGCGAGCGCATGACGCCAAAGCGCGGGCGCACTTCGTCACGGAATTTGGTCTGGATCTGATAGATATTCAGCGGCAGCTGCTTATAAGAGCTGAGCTCGTTGCGGATCAGATCGGTCACGACTTCCTCATGCGTCGGACCCAGTACGAACGGACGTTCGTGGCGATCGGCGATACGCAGCAGTTCCGGGCCATACTGTTCCCAGCGACCGCTTTCCTGCCACAGATCGGCAGGCTGAACCACCGGCATTGAGATCTCAATTGCGCCTGCGTTGTTCATCTCGTCGCGCACGATGTTTTCGACTTTTTTCAGCACGCGTAAGCCGGTCGGCAGCCAGGAATAGAGACCTGAAGCCAGTTTGCGGATCATTCCAGCGCGCAGCATCAGCTGGTGGCTGATGACTTCAGCATCGGAGGGCGTCTCCTTTTGAGTGGAGAGCAAATATTGAGTAGTTCGCATTAATTAAGATTCCAGTTGAACGGAAAGTCACTGACAGAATTTTTGTTGGCGGCTAGTGTACCAGCGAGCTCACGGGCCCAAAAGCGCGTTTTCGCGCCGGTTGATGCCCGTCACCTCAGTGCCGGTTTCATCGACGCGCCAGCGCACATTAAAATCGAGCAGCCACACGGCATATTCACGCTCCTGCGCTTCGCCTTTGCGGTAGGCAGGGCGCGGATCCTGTGCCAGCACGTCACGAATAAAGCGCGCCAGGTGCGGATACCTTTTTTGCTGCTGCTGGAGCTGTTGCTCAGCGAGCGGCGAGAAGCGCACTGGCATATCGGCGGCGGGCGGTTCCTGTACAAAACTCGCCTGCGCCTGCGGCAGAGCCTCAGCAAACGGAAGGTAGGGTTTGATATCCACTACCGGCGTGCCATCGACTAAATCCAGGCTGCCAAGCTGCAGGATAACCTGATTTTTCTCACAGCGGATCCCTTTGAGCTCGACCAGCGACATGCCAATGGGATTCGGGCGAAAGGTCGAGCGCGTCGCGAAGACGCCCATGCGGGCATTGCCACCTAGACGCGGCGGCCGTACCGTCGGACGCCAGCCGCCTGCCATGGTCTGATGGAACACAAACAGTACCCACAGATGGCTAAAACTCTCCAGCCCACGCACCGCTTCCGGCTGGTTATAGGGCGCAATCAGGTGCAGTTCGCCGTGTCCGTCCTGCACCAGACCAGGCTGGCACGGAACGGCAAATTTCTCTTTCCACGGCGAATGAATCACGCCGATCTGCTCAAAGGCAAACGAACTCATTGATTTACTTTTAGCGCTGAGCCCTGACGATAGCAGCCCGGCGTGCTGCTGACGATTTCACACTTATGCAGCAGGACGGCGTTAGCTTTCAGCGTAGAGGCTTTGATTTGCAGGTGCTTGCGAGCGGTAGCGAGATTCGGCGGTGAATCCTGACTGCTGCTATGGCAGTCATCGCCAGCTACTTCGCCCAGATCGCGGAACGGCTTGCTGACCAGATCGGCGGCGTCGGTATAGACTTTTACCGGTGCGGGACGCGGTGCTGGCTTACGTGCCGGCTCGCGGGATGGCTGCGAATGAGCGGCAGCGCTGCTTATCGGGTGATATTCATGAACGCACCCGGTTAGCATCAATCCCAACAAGCAGAGCGGTAATAAACGCATGGCAACATCCTCAAGGTTGTAAAAAGTGGCGTTATTGAAACAAGGACTAGGCGAAATAACAAGTCGCGCCGGATGCGGCGCAAAAGAAAGGGCAGCTAAGCGCCGCCCTGGTCAGAAGTATCAGGAAAGGAATTACCAGCCTTTCACTGCGCCGCCGTTAAAGATGTTGTTTGCGGCCTCTGCCACTTCATCAGACTGGTAAGCCTGAACGAATTTCTTGACGTTTTCAGCGTCTTTGTTGTCTTCACGGCTGACGATCAGGTTCACGTACGGTGAATCTTTATCTTCCACGAAGATACCGTCTTTGGCCGGCGTCAGGCCGATCTGGCTGGCGTAGGTGGTATTGATGACCGCCAGGGCAATCTGCTGGTCGTCCAGCGAACGCGGCAGCTGTGGCGCTTCCAGCTCAACGATCTTCAGGTTTTTCGGGTTCTCAACGATATCCAGCGAGGTTGGCAGCAGATCTACGCCATCTTTCAGCTTGATCAGGCACACTTTCTGCAGCAGCAGCAGGGAACGGCCAAGGTTAGTCGGATCGTTCGGGATAGCTATCTGCGCGCCATTTTGCAGCTCTTCCAGTGATTTAATTTTCTTGGAGTAGCCTGCGATCGGGTAGACGAACGAGTTGCCAACCGGTACCAGCTTATAGCCACGACCTTTGATCTGCTGATCCAGATAAGGCTTATGCTGGAAAGCGTTCGCGTCGATATCGCCTTTGCTCAGCGCTTCGTTCGGCAGCACATAATCGTTGAAGGTGACCAGTTCAACGTCAAGACCGTACTTGTCTTTCGCCACTTTCTGCGCTGCTTCAGCAACCTGCTGTTCAGCACCGACAATCACGCCCACTTTAATGTGGTTTGGATCTTTGGCTTTTTGATCGCATCCTGCCAGCGCAATCGCGCCAATCAGTGCACCCACAGCGGCAATCTTTTTGAATGTAAAAGTCATATCTCTTCCTTAAATGGAGACGTAATGATATTGCTGACTTATTTATGGGACACGGCACGCACAATGCGGTCGCCACAAAACTGAATTAAATACACCAGAACGACCAGTAACACGAGCACCGTATTCATTACCGTCGCGTTATAGCCGATATACCCGTATTGATAACCAATCTGGCCCAGTCCGCCAGCGCCGACGGCACCGCCCATCGCAGAATAGCCAACCAGCGTAATCAGCGTGATGGTGGCGGCATTCACCAGACCCGGCAGCGCTTCCGGCAGTAGCACCTTGCGAACGATCTGCAGCGGCGTGGCACCCATGGCGCGCGACGCTTCGATCAGGCCGGTCGGCAGCTCAAGCAGCGCGTTCTCTACCATACGCGCAATAAAGGGCGCAGCACCTACCGTCAGCGGCACGATGGCTGCATGAAGACCGATAGAGGTGCCCACGATGGCGCGGGTAAAAGGGGTCATCCACACCAGCAGAATGATAAAAGGAATGGAGCGGAAAATATTGACCAGCGCTGACAGGATGCGGTACAGGCTGCGGTTTTCGCAGATCTGTCCTGGTCGGGTGACATAGAGTAAAACGCCAACCGGCAGACCCAGCACAAAGCCAAAAAAGCCGGAGACAAAGGTCATCATCAGCGTTTCCCAGACGCCGCGCGCGAGTAAAGCCATCATAGCCTCAGACATAACCCAGTACCTCTACTTTCACATGATTTTCCTGCAGCCACGCGATGGCAACTTTGGTATCGCTCTCAGCGCCGTCCATTTCGGCCAGCATGATGCCGAACTTCACGCCGCCGGCATAATCCATCTGCACGCTGATAATATTGTTATTGACGTTGAAGCGGCGCGAAGCTTCAGAAAGCAGCAGGGCGTCAACGGATTTGCCAGTGAACTCTAGGCGCAGCAGCGGCACCTTCTCCGCATCCGGCTGCGGCGACATGCGTTACTGATAGTCGTCAGGGATATCTAGGTGCAGCGTTGACTGGATAAACTGCTGCGCCAGCGGCGTCTTCGGATGGGAGAATACTTCGCTCACGCTGTCTTTTTCGATCAGTTCGCCGTGGCTAATCACCGCTACCTGATCGCAGATGCGCTTCACGACATCCATCTCATGCGTAATCAGCAGAATGGTGAGGCCAAGACAGCGGTTAATGTCTTTCAGCAGCTCAAGAATGGAGCGCGTAGTGGCTGGATCGAGCGCGCTGGTGGCTTCATCGCACAGCAGCACCTTCGGGTTGCTGGCAAGGGCACGGGCAGTCGCGACGCGCTGCTTCTGTCCGCCGGAAAGATTGGCGGGCCAAGCGTCGTGCTTATCCGCCAGGCCAACCAGCTCCAGGAGTTCCGTCACGCGCTTTTTAATTTCATCACGCGTCAGGCTGCCCAACTCAAGCGGCAGCGCCACATTGCCAAAGACGGTACGCGAATTCATTAAGTTGAAGTGCTGGAAGATCATGCCGATTTGACGACGCGCCTGGGTCAGCTGGCGTTCGCTCAGAGCGGTTAAGTCGTGGCCGTCAACCAGTACACGGCCTGACGTTGGGCGTTCAAGTAAGTTAACGCAGCGGATAAGCGTACTTTTACCCGCGCCGGACGAGCCGATAACACCATAAATCTGGCACGCAGGTACGTGCAGACTAACGTCAGACAGTGCCTGAATTGTCCGTGAGCCCTGCTGGAATACTTTGGTAATATTTTCGAGTTTAATCATTAGGCTATTTATTATCGTCTTGCGTTGTCCGTGGTGTGGAACCCTTCGCGCTGAACCACAGTGCGAAAGCTGAGCGGATGGTAAGGCATCCAGACGTCTAAATCAATCATAGTCATCTAATCTGCCATTCTCTCTTTATATTGCAATCATGCAATACTAGGCGGCAATTTTAGTAGCATCTTTAGTAGCAGGAGTTTCTCAGTGGCGAATAAAGTCCCTGCTATATTTCTCGATCGTGATGGCACCTTGAACGTCGATCATAGCTATGTCCATGAAATCGATAATTTCCAGTTTATTGACGGCAGTATCGAGGCGCTGCAAGAGCTTAAGAAGATGGGGTTTGCGCTGGTTGTGATTACCAATCAGTCTGGCATTGCCCGCGGTATGTTTACTGAAGATCAGTTTATGCAGTTAACCGAATGGATGGACTGGTCGCTGGCAGACCGCGATGTCGAGCTCGACGGCATCTATTTCTGTCCACATCTGCCAGACGCGCCGGTTGAGGAATATCGTCAGGAATGTGACTGCCGCAAGCCGCAGCCGGGCATGCTTCTCTCTGCGCAGAAGCACCTTAATATAGATATGGCCGCTTCTTATATGGTTGGCGACAAAACCGAGGATATGCTGGCAGCAAAAGCAGCGGGCATGGGCACCACTGTGCTGGTGCGCAGCGGTAAAATGGTAACTGCAGAAGGGGAGGCAGCAGCAAACTGGGTTCTTAATAGCCTTGCCGAACTGCCGCAGGCGATTAAAAAGCGCTAAAAACGTGCGTTTTGCACAATATTCAGACGAACGACACAAAACTTTAAAAAAGGGTCTTGCGCTCTCTGAACGACTGCCTTAGTGCGCCTCCACTGACACG
>JAUHTP010000100.1:0-2079 GCA_031332935.1 Candidatus Pantoea bathycoeliae
ATGCCAGTGGATTAGGCAAAACAGCAAAACTTTACTGGATAACCGATTAACCTGCTACGACAGGTTTTTTTATCCAGTGTGCCAGGAGTTGCCTAACTCTGAACGTAGGCTCTGAGCATTTCAATCGTTGCCGTTTACGGTAGGGAGCAGTCACTGCTAAGATGATACTGTAAAAGACTAAGACAGGATATGAGGATGATTGTAGGACTTGAAGCAATGGCGTTACAGGTAACTGATGTTCGAGCTGTTTCTCGTGCCGCTCAACAGATAGTTACTCCGCTGGCTACGACGAACAGTAAGCTGACGACATCTCCCGTACCTGTCAGTCCTGATGAAGTTAAGTTCGCGCTGGACAGGGCTTCGGTTGCGATTAATGTTGTTGAAAGAAAACTCATCGAATGCACCGATATTATAGGCGCAATGGACGATCCGGAAGAGAATGGACTTTCTTTTACTTCTGAATTCCCAGCAGAGTTAAAAGCCAGAGCTGATCTGTTAACCGATCAGATAGAAAACCTGAAAAATGTTTTTTCTCTGGTAGAGAGCGCCGGGTCGTGGAAGCCATACCTTCCCATGGTTCAGGACCGAAAGAGAAAGGCAACCAGGGCTATTGCTAACTTACGAAACGCGTATCTTAACATTGCTCTTATAGCCAATCAGTATATCGCCCCCGTTCCGACTGTTGACAGCAGCGTGGTGGGTAACCCGGAAGAATTTGCATCTGCGGTTTCTGCCTCTCATCGTCTGCCGGGAATTAAACAGTCGGAATGGCAATAATGGCGCAGGTTTGTATCCATCCGAATATTGCGGACAATCGAACGGTTCAGGGTTACGCGAGGGAGTTATCAAGTTTTCTGAGCGGTGTTTCTTTATCGGGCAGGCTGGGTAAAAATGGTGGATTCGAGAGAAACACGGCTGCCACAGCATCCGGTATCATGAAGATACACATTAAAGCGCCGGGTGAGGAATTTTGGCGTTCACAGCAACGGCAGACTCAGAGAATAAGTGATAACTACCTTGTTTATGCGCGTCACTGGGACATGAACGACTTGTATCAGGTTATTGCGATTGTTACACCGGATGCACACGCCAGGATAGATGGTTTGCTTCCGGGCATTATCAAAGCAGCGGAGGTAGCCTTTCACGATCTGAATGAAAGCCAGCTAACGCAGTACCTATTTTATTGAATAAACCCGCATTGCTGATACCCGCCATTGAGCGGGTTTTTTATGGGCCAAAATCATGTCACAGAACTGGATAAGACAATGTTCGTTGATCGTCGCCGATGAAAAAGGTGAGGGTATCGAACTGTCCGCCTTTCGCACCACGTTCAGTATTTCATGGCCGGATACCCGCTGGCCGCGCACGGCGGTGTTTAAAGTCTGGAACCTGAAACCGGAGACGGCCAATCGTATTCAGGCGGGCGAGTTTGCTCATGTGCAATTAATCGCGGGGTATCAGGATAACACGGGGTTGATTTTCACCGGAAACATCCGCTATTCCCTTACCGGCAGAGATAACCCGACCGATACCTTTGTGATTATTCAGGCGGTCGATGCCCATGATGCTTACGATTACGCTACCTTGAATACGACGCTGGGTGCAGGCCATACCCAAGCCGAGCAACACCAGACGCTACTCACTGGCCTGGCCCCCTACGGTATTGTAAAAGGCACAACGCCTGATTTTGAGGCGACGCGCTTTCCCCGTGGAAAAACCTACTTTGGCATGGCGCGGGATGCGATAGATAACCTCGCAGGGCAGTGCCGCGCGTCCTGGCAATATATCAACGGACAGCTGGTGATGGTTCCGGAAGAGACCTACGTGCACGAGGCAGTGGTGCTCAACAGCGCCACAGGGCTGATAGGTTTGCCGCAGCAAACGATTGAGGCCGGTGTCAATGTTCGCTGTCTCATCAACCCGAGAATTCAGGTAAATGGCCTTATCCTGCTGGATGAAGCGCTGGTTTACCGCACCATGTTACCCGAACGCGATATTGCGGCGGCGCCGGGCCGGATAGGGATGGTCAATCATGGCACCGTGCAACAGACCGAAGGGGCACTATCGCAACCGGCGAGC
>JAUHTP010000101.1:0-2056 GCA_031332935.1 Candidatus Pantoea bathycoeliae
ACAGAGTCGGTGCCTGTGACGAGATACGGCGCTGGAAGTATGTTGACGGCAAGGTCTCTAAGGGGCTGGTCAGTCGGCGGGCAGTAGAACGTGAGCTGTGTCTGAAGTCCCTGTAATTCTTTAATCCAAACCAATGAGCCTCGGCACCGTCCGGGGCTTTTTTATGCAGTAAATCCAACGCGCATCAAAATGCGATAACCACAGCAGAACCTTACTAACATTTATCCAGCAGGTTCTTTACGAAGGAAATTAACAATGAAGCATGATTTTTCCGATGTAGTACCAGAAAACTTCTATACAACAGATGGACATATAAATTTAGACGCCTTGGTTACTCGAGAAGAACATCTTTATGCACTATCCATCGCGCAGCGGGCATTAGCTGGAATTGAGGAGCAATTGGCGTCATCTGTAGGGGGTAGCGATGAATGGAAATATAGAGCTAACGCTGCGCATAAGAGATGGACTTGGTTAATTGCAAGGATCCGTGAAAGGCTTTCAATATTTAAAGCCCGAGAAAAAAACGTCAAATTATCGCGTAGCATTCTTATCAGAAAATACCTGGTCAAAGAACTCAAAAAACATGTGTCGCGTGCGGTTTACAAAGAATGTGAAAAGCTAGCCAAAGATTTAGCGAGAGAAGAGACAGAAGCCCTTAAAGTCAAGTTGCAGTAGAAAAGCAAGCAGCAAGAAAGTCTACAAATCCGCCACGCTCGGCGATAACCCACCATAGATCCTGTTTGGAAATGACTCTCAGAGGAATGCCAGTATAGCTGGTGAGCTTCTATGGGCTGTCATTTCTGGGCGCTGAGGGTCATTTCCAAAAGGAATACACAATGAAAGCATTAACGTTTAAAAAACATTCAATTGTGCCGTTTGATAACGGTGACGGGAAAATCTGGTTTACCAGTGCAGATATGGCTGAATTGCTCGAATACGCTGATGAAAAATCAGTAAATCGTTTGTATAACCGCAATAAAAACGAATTTACAGACGAAATAAGCCGGGTGGTCAGTGTGACCTCTCGCAATAAAAACAAAGAGATACAATACAATCGTGTGCGTGTGTTTTCTCCGCGGGGAGGCCATCTTCTGGGTATGCTGGCGGATACTAAGGTAGCCAAAGCATTACGCCGCTGGTTACTTGACCTGGTTGACAAAGAATCTCAGCCAAATTTGGCACTCATGGATATTAACCAGCTTAAAGAACTGACGCTGGGTGAGATGCAAAACCGCGTATTGCAGGTGAATGAATGGTCGCTGGATACATTTGGTCGTCCGGGTAGCAAAAGCATGACAATCCGTAAGCGGCACCTGAAAAAGATTCGGGAAACGGAAAAATTGATACGTGAATTATCTCAGGTAGCTATTCCGGATCTGGGTGACTTTCCTGATGCCGAGGAGGATCAAGAAGCAGCATGAAAGACTACACACCATTCATTGAAAAGCATGTAGTCGCCGAACTGATGAAGCAGGGCTATGAGCAATCGGTAGCCCTGAAGGGTGCAGACAGGGCGGTAGACCATTACCGCCGCAGTGCTTCAGCCAGCGCCAGGGGCAAGATGTTTGACGACTGCCTGCATATTGCCAAGGTGTGGGCAAGCAAGTATCAGCCGAAAACCAAAAATCGATAGGCCTCGCATCTCGCGGGGCTTTATTTTCGCCTGCGCATCCTCGTGCGCATACAACCAAGAGTCTTTCGGGATATGAGCCTGAGACAGAGTGGCGGTTTCATCGCTAACCACTCTTGGGCCACTCATGTCTACGAGGCAGGCTCTATCACCAAAAGGAAATAAGCGATGCAATTAGTGGAAATAAAGAAACTTGATCTCGTAGCGAATACTATGGCGATTGCTGAAGGTGTTAAGAAAGATCATGACACCATCATCAAGCTTGTTGACCGTAATAAAGCCGATCTGGAAGAGTTTGGGCCACTCGGATTTGAAATCCGTATGGTTGAAAGAAGCCAAGGCGGTGGCAAGCCTCTTCGTGTCGCATTTCTCAACGAGCAGCAAACGACATTGTTGATTACCTACATGCGAAACAATGAGGCTGTG
>JAUHTP010000102.1:0-2013 GCA_031332935.1 Candidatus Pantoea bathycoeliae
ACGAAAGATTTAACTCTAAGTCATAATTTTCTTGCTTTTTCTGCGCAATAGCATCTTCTCCCGTTGGATTCAGGATAAATGGAGGATTCTCCACATCACTTACTTTACTTTTATACTCAAATGTCCTTGGCGGTTTGGGCAGTGGGTTTACCTTGTGACTTTCTTTAGCTGAATCAGTCGTACGAACTATTGATGTGTCATTGCATGGTACCAATAAAGCAAGCTTATGGGGAATGGCCTGACAGACACTCACTATCTTACGAAGCAAAGAGGCTAATGCGCGCCAAACAAACGACTAGCACGAGGGCTTGCTGTCGAAATCTACCGACTGGTTACGAACACTGGCGATACTTCCCGCCAGGGGATTCGGTACAGTACGACCAGTACAAGGTAGAAGTCTTATGTTTGCTGAAGAGCAATTTGTTGAGTTAATATTCATAATGAACTCCAGTAATTCGCCAACTATGAAGTTATTTATTATTAACTCTATCTTCAATACGTAAAAAGCCCCAATCACCAGAGGTGAGTTGAGGCTTCGTGTCCTGCGCGCTTTTGCCGCATCATGAGGGTATTATGTGTCGCGACGTCGCGACAGTCAAGCATTTAACTGATCTTTTGATCAGTACGCTATGCAATCTCCAAAAGCTCATCGACGCGCCCTGCCACGTATGCTTCTGCATTTTCCAATCGTGCGTATACGTATGAATGATGCCGTTTCATTTCCCTGGCGATTGCTCGAGGTGAGAATTTTCCCTTATAGTACGCCACCACGATATCGTATCCCAGCGGGTCAAAGTACTTGAGCCGCCCTACCGCCCGGTCAACTATCTCCCCGTCCTCATCGGACAGCATGGGCCGTATATCGCTGCTGGCCGTGGCGATGGGCCATGCTGCCTTGTACTCGGTGCCAATGCGTGAGCCGCTCCAATTTCCCCATGCGCTTAACAGGTATCGAATATCTTTCATGCTGGGCCCCATGATAATTTTTTGACGGCCCCAAAAAGAAGACCGTTGAACTCAATTCAACGCTTGCGACAAACTATTCAGTATTTTCTAATGGATTAATTATCTCATAATAACGCACGGCCAGTAAGGCCTATTCGACCTGATGCTGACCAATAAGATTGAGATAAACGTTATCGCCATTCCCGTCTTCAAAGCGCGGAAAGTCTATATACCATTTCAATACGTCTATGGCCTCCTGGCGCGTTCGCGGATGAATGATTTCCAACTTCTTTTCAAGCCAGGATTCACGAGCATAAATTGGCCCCTCGCCATCACCCAATGCATTGGGGACAATCTCTTTCCCCGCAGCACTGCGCATACGATAACGCCAGTCCCAATACTGAAACTCGCGTACTACGTCAGATAAGGTATATGGTTCAGGCAAAACATCCTTCATGACCTTGAGCGCTTCATTTTGTCTCAATTCATCGACTTCACTTACCCGTTTACCTTGAATGCTTCCACGCTTCTTCTCTGCCTTTGTCCAACCAAAGCAATTATCGTAAAGATAGCCCAGCGTATCTTCCAGCCGCTTTTCCGGTTCGGTGAATTCATAGTAAGCAGCCTCGTATCTACCGAATACAGCGCGGACTTCTGCTGCCTGAATAAATTGCGCTTTCGCCTGGTCAATGAAATGTTGAGGATTGTCCAGCGTCATAGTGCTAAATACCAACTGAAAACTATTCACGCCGTGGCTAATCAGATATTCAGTATATTTTTCTTGCGCCTCTTTAGGCGTAATGGTGAGTCTGGTTAGTGCTTCTTCAGCTGCGGACAGGTGGGCTGGCTCATTTAGTTTAATTACTTCCAATATCCATAGATATGCATCGGTTTGTTTATGACCGGTAATGACCCGCTGGGGTGGTAAGGGTTTTGGCACCGACACCGCTGTGCTGTATTGCCTTTCCGGGATAGTGAAAAGTCGTTTGTGCTCGGGATTATCCTGAAATAAACGGCGTTGTTGAATAAATAGATGCGCAGCCATAAAGGCTGCGGATTCTCTTAACG
>JAUHTP010000103.1:0-1928 GCA_031332935.1 Candidatus Pantoea bathycoeliae
CCGGAGGGAAACATGGTCTGGCAAAAGTGTAGCGGTATTAGGCGCAGCTATTTAGACCGGGTTTTGGTTTTGATGGATTTCCAGCCCACGCTGTAGCCAGTTGGCCGGCATTAGGACTCACAAAAAGACTTTATTTTCTGATTGTTTTATTTTATTGTAATTTAATCAAATTGGGGTTTTTGTTGGGGGGGGTTATGGCATCATGTTACATCAAATCTTCTGGGCTTTCGCAAAAAGACACATTTATAAAAATCACATCAGATTTTCGGGCAACTACAAGTAAAGAAAGTAAATTACAGGAAAAATTAAAATGTGTGATTAACACGTCTTTGGATAACAAAAATGATTTTGATTTTATTACCTGTGGTGTGAAGCCACAGAAATCTGATTACCAACTGGCTCTTATTTCAAGAGATGTTTATAATTCAAATTCTTCACAGTTATGTGGTGGATTTAAACGTATGACATCGGGTGAGTTGCATTGCGCTGGACTTGATAAGTCAAAAATAATAGATAAAAATTCAGAATTTCAATCTGGTATTTATAGTAACGGTCATCAAGTAGTCTTGGCCTTTGCTGGAACCAATGATATGAAGGACTGTATTACTGATTTACGGGAATCTTTCGGTTCATGGGATAAACAATATCAAGAAGCTATAGAATTATCGCAATCGGCTTATCAATGCTTTGGTGATAGGCTTGTAATTACTGTGCATTCACTTGGTGTTTCTCTTGCTACTGTGGCAGCTCTGGCTACAGGAACTATGGCTGTGACATTTAATTCTGCTGGAGTGTCTAAGAACAGTTTGCATCACATTTACATTAAGCAAGATAGGGCAACATTACGTACAAAAAATGGTAGCATCCGTTCTTACAGTCAAAAGAATGACATTCTCTATGGAGTGCAAAAAACATTACCATTCTTGCCAAAGGTTTTTGGGAAAAGAATTCAGCTAATAAATAAAAACAATGATATTGAAAATAAAGGGATTATTAAAATTTTAAAAAAGATGATTAAGGCACACTCTATCGATTCAATTGTTGAATCAATGCCCCTTGCTATAACAATAAATTCTTGATCAAATAATCTTGAAAGTACAAGTTTGGATTTTTTTCATGCATGTATCCAGTTTGGCGGATTTTCTCGCACCTGGGCGTTGCTCACTTAACTTCGGACTTTTTATGCGTCAACCATAACGGCTAATCCCTTACCCCATAAGGATTTCAGGCCGATTCCACTCTGAATTCCTCGTTGCGTTTTGTTACGTTCCAGTGTTGCAGTCTTTCAGCCAGCAAGGCGATCTTTGCCGACGGGCAAGAACTTCAGGTAAACTCCACCAAAAAAGGAGAATCCGCCCATGGGCCAAGTCGCATTTGATACGCAAGAATTCGTCGAAACGCTGGAGAATGCCGGTTTGCCGAAAGACCAGGCGCGGGCGATATCTATCGCCGTTCGCAAGTCTCACGAGGTGGCGGATGTAGTTACCCGGCGTGACCTTGAGGATGCGCGCAAGGATTTGACGGCGCAGATAACCGAGGTCAAAAAGGATATGGCGGCTCAGTTCGAGAAGACCGACGGCAAAATCGCCGAAGTCCGCAAGGATTTGGCCTTTGACATCGCCGATGCCCGCAAAGAGGCCGCCGCAAGGGCGGATAGGACCGATGCCGAAATTACCAGCGTGCGAAAAGATATGGCGGCGCTTTTCGAGAAAAACGAGGCTCAGATAGCGCTAGTCCGCAAGGACATGGAAGCGTTGGCGAATGGACTGCTTATAAAACTTACGCAGGTCATTCTTGGTGTAGTTGGGTTCGCTTCCGCGATCGTGACTTTGGTCGTTAAATTCTTTTGATATAAATTGCGGCAATCGGAAATAGTGAGGCTGTAAAATAATCTGTGTAAATGGCATTTTTAGCAAAACCTTTAAAGG
>JAUHTP010000104.1:0-1914 GCA_031332935.1 Candidatus Pantoea bathycoeliae
CCTTTAAAGGTTTTGCTAAAAATGCCATTTACACAGATTATTTTACAGCCTCGAAGCTATTTCAGCACCTTCAAAATAGCGGTCATGAGACCGACGGCAGCAATCAGCATCCCACCGACACGAACCGTCATCTGTAGTCCCAATTTATCGAACCTGTTAGCAATATCCTTACGAACATCGGCTATTTGCGCGTCGGTCTTCTCGAAGCGAGCCTGCATCTGCGCTTCGTGCTTCTCGAAGCGAGCATCAACCTTATCGAATCTGGCGTCAATTTCCTTACGAACGTCCTCAAGGTCACGCTTGGTAGCCACATCCGCCACCTCGTGAGACTTGCGTACGACGAGCGAAATCGCCCGCGCCTGCTCTCTAGATATGCCAGCGGTTTCAAGCTCTTCTGACGCCTGCAATGTATCAAATGCAACTTGGCCCATGGAAATCCTCCTGTTTAGGCCAAGTGTAGCGTATCCACCACATCAACGGAAGGAGTTACCGCCATGAACTACAACCAAACGCTTATCGTGCCTAATGGCATTGAACATTGGGAGCCGCGCATCACTGGTCTTGAAGTCTACTCTGGCGAGAGAGGCGGAATCATCCTGAAACCCACGGAAATGGGCGTTGCCACTGCCCGTTGGTCGCTTACGGCAAAAATGCGTGAGGCATTCATAAAGATTTTGATGCAGGCGTAATCCCACATACCACCCTATCGAGGCTCAATCATGCAATTGCAACATCGGGAGTTAACGCTCCCCGCCCTCGCTGCGCCTGAAATCCGGCCAGCAGAGCGCGATATAGCCACCCTACGCCAACACGTCATCTCAGGCGACTGGACGCCCATCAACAACGGCACATGTACGTTGACCGACCTTGGCTTGCGGCATAACGGTAACGGCCTTGTCTGGCTGCATTCCGGCGTCTCCGTACATGAGGCTGATGGTGATACCGGGTTGGAGGGGAGCGATAAGGTATCGCACGAGTATCACAGGGGCTTGCGCACAGACAATAGATTGAATAGTAAGGATTATTTTGGCTTTGTCCATCCACACAAAATTGATGATTACTGCCTGAATATCCTAACCAATAGCGCCGCACGTGCCATCTTTGAGCAACGAAAGGATGGTAAACCACTGGCAACTTTTGCCTTACAGTTCTCCGTCACCGAGCGCAAGAAAGCGGCTGATGGTTGGGCGCTTTACCGTAATCCTATCCAGCCGGACAAGTACACAGTATTCGACACGAAGCGTTATCCGGGGCTGGCTTCAGTCTATGAGCGTAAAGGTTGGAACCGCGAATCAATCGACTACGTGGCCTCAATCATCATCAATGATGCAGAGTTTAGCCGCCTAATGGGCCGCCTTGGCTACGTTAAGATTCGTACAAGAAAGATTACGGGGAAGAAGGAAACATTTTGGCTTTATCGTTCACACGTTCGTGAGTTTGATGACCGTAGCAAGAAACAGCGCGATAAGGGGGTATGCCCGGAAGTAACCGCGCCACGCAAGGCTTTCAAGCCATTTGTGCAAGCGTCAGAGTGCGAGCGCTTCGGCTTCAAACGTATCCCCGTCGATGGTAAATGGCTGCATGTCTATGCCGACCATATCCGCTTTCTGACCAAGAAACGAATACGCATCGATGGACGACAATTAACCGGCTACACGGCCAAAGGCATTAGCATGGAAATGCTGGGCTAGGGGGTATGCCCAGAAGAACCCGCATTCCACAAGGGCTACAGCGATTTTGTGCAGCCGACAAGATGCATACTGTTAAGAGTTTGAACCCGTCTCTGAAAACTTAGCTCGCTCTTTAATGAGCTTATCTTTTATAAGTTGTAACTCATCAATAGTCTCTGCAATAGCAGAGGTGGGTCTGTAAATTTTTTTGTGTAAATGGCTCCATCGCTTAACTGGAGATTCG
>JAUHTP010000105.1:0-1882 GCA_031332935.1 Candidatus Pantoea bathycoeliae
CTAGAGGAAATGTGCGCGGAACCCCTATTTGTTTATTTTTCTAAATACATTCAAATATGTATCCGCTCATGAGACAATAACCCTGATAAATGCTTCAATAATATTGAAAAAGGAAGAGTATGAGTATTCAACATTTCCGTGTCGCCCTTATTCCCTTTTTTGCGGCATTTTGCCTTCCTGTTTTTGCTCACCCAGAAACGTTGGTGAAAGTAAAAGATGCTGAAGATCAGTTGGGTGCACGAGTGGGTTACATCGAACTGGATCTCAACAGCGGTAAGATCCTTGAGAGTTTTCGCCCCGAAGAACGTTTTCCAATGATGAGCACTTTTAAAGTTCTGCTATGTGGCGCGGTATTATCCCGTATTGACGCCGGGCAAGAGCAACTCGGTCGCCGCATACACTATTCTCAGAATGACTTGGTTGAGTACTCACCAGTCACAGAAAAGCATCTTACGGATGGCATGACAGTAAGAGAATTATGCAGTGCTGCCATAACCATGAGTGATAACACTGCGGCCAACTTACTTCTGACAACGATCGGAGGACCGAAGGAGCTAACCGCTTTTTTGCACAACATGGGGGATCATGTAACTCGCCTTGATCGTTGGGAACCGGAGCTGAATGAAGCCATACCAAACGACGAGCGTGACACCACGATGCCTGTAGCAATGGCAACAACGTTGCGCAAACTATTAACTGGCGAACTACTTACTCTAGCTTCCCGGCAACAATTAATAGACTGGATGGAGGCGGATAAAGTTGCAGGACCACTTCTGCGCTCGGCCCTTCCGGCTGGCTGGTTTATTGCTGATAAATCTGGAGCCGGTGAGCGTGGGTCTCGCGGTATCATTGCAGCACTGGGGCCAGATGGTAAGCCCTCCCGTATCGTAGTTATCTACACGACGGGGAGTCAGGCAACTATGGATGAACGAAATAGACAGATCGCTGAGATAGGTGCCTCACTGATTAAGCATTGGTAACTGTCAGACCAAGTTTACTCATATATACTTTAGATTGATTTAAAACTTCATTTTTAATTTAAAAGGATCTAGGTGAAGATCCTTTTTGATAATCTCATGACCAAAATCCCTTAACGTGAGTTTTCGTTCCACTGAGCGTCAGACCCCGTAGAAAAGATCAAAGGATCTTCTTGAGATCCTTTTTTTCTGCGCGTAATCTGCTGCTTGCAAACAAAAAAACCACCGCTACCAGCGGTGGTTTGTTTGCCGGATCAAGAGCTACCAACTCTTTTTCCGAAGGTAACTGGCTTCAGCAGAGCGCAGATACCAAATACTGTTCTTCTAGTGTAGCCGTAGTTAGGCCACCACTTCAAGAACTCTGTAGCACCGCCTACATACCTCGCTCTGCTAATCCTGTTACCAGTGGCTGCTGCCAGTGGCGATAAGTCGTGTCTTACCGGGTTGGACTCAAGACGATAGTTACCGGATAAGGCGCAGCGGTCGGGCTGAACGGGGGGTTCGTGCACACAGCCCAGCTTGGAGCGAACGACCTACACCGAACTGAGATACCTACAGCGTGAGCTATGAGAAAGCGCCACGCTTCCCGAAGGGAGAAAGGCGGACAGGTATCCGGTAAGCGGCAGGGTCGGAACAGGAGAGCGCACGAGGGAGCTTCCAGGGGGAAACGCCTGGTATCTTTATAGTCCTGTCGGGTTTCGCCACCTCTGACTTGAGCGTCGATTTTTGTGATGCTCGTCAGGGGGGCGGAGCCTATGGAAAAACGCCAGCAACGCGGCCTTTTTACGGTTCCTGGCCTTTTGCTGGCCTTTTGCTCACATGTTCTTTCCTGCGTTATCCCCTGATTCTGTGGATAACCGTATTACCGCCTTTGAGTGAGCTGATACCGCTCGCCGCAGCTCTAG
>JAUHTP010000106.1:0-1821 GCA_031332935.1 Candidatus Pantoea bathycoeliae
GCGCTATCCGGCCTCACTGGTATAACGGCGGCTTAACGCCAAACGAATCTGAGCGGCTGTTCTACATACAGTCTAATGCGGTGGCCAGTATTAGTTGACCACTACACCCTGGGCGGCTGCACGTGGCGGCTCAGCAGCGCGGCTGCCGGGGCCGCTGAATAAGTCAGTGGCGGATTTGTGCCAGGTCGTCTTCGGTCAGACCGGTCATTTTCATGACGGTGTTACGGTCAAGACCGTTCTGCAGCATGGTTCGGGCAATTTTCAGAGTGGTTTCACGCTCGCCTTCGGTGCGGCCTTTTTCAATGCCGCGCTGTTCGCCGAGCTGTTCGCCGAGCTTAAGGCCTTCTGCCCTGCCCTTCTCAATACCCTTCTGCTCAAGCTGCTGTGCGATGGTCATAAGTGCGTCTCCGTGTTGCGGCACACGCTGTGCCAGTTCGCGTACAAAGGCTTCGGCGTCGGCTGATTCGCCTGCCTGTACAATATAGTGTACCAGCGATATCACCTGTGATGAAGACAGATAGCCAGCCAGCAGAATTGGGGCCAGCCGATCGGTCAGTTCTGCCAGGTCTCGCTGATGGATGTGCTTCTGCAGCAGGGTCAGAGCGGCCATGCTGCGGTGGCCGGCGATTTCATCATCCGGAATGACAGTAACGTCAACCAGCGGGAAAGCCTGGCTGTAGAGCCTGCCTGCCAGTTCCGGGTCGTCAAACTCATCCAGCCACCGGGTGGAGTACGGATACGGGCTGCGTTTGCCCGTATAGAACAGCACGGGTATCACCAGTGGCAACTTTTTATGCCCCGCCTCAAGGTGCCGCTGCATGGCAGCAACGGCATAGCGCACCAGGCGAAAGGCCATGTGTTTGTCGGGCGAGGACTGATGCTCGATGAGCACGTGAACATAACCCTCTCCGGCTGTGGTTTTCAGGCTGTAAAGCACGTCGCTGAAATACTGGCGCAAATCATCCTCAACGAACGAGCCGGATTCCAGCTTCAGTGTGCTGAGATCGCAGATGTCGCGCAGCTTTGCGGGAAGGTGTAGTTCCATAAAGTCCCGGGCAACTTCAGGCTGGGTAAGAAACTGCCTGAATGTGGCATCATGGGGTGTGGGGGTGTTCTTCTTCTTTTTCATTGGCTGATAGCCTGTGTATATTACCTCTGTCTATATTATCATGAATGTCCGCTGAATTAGCCTCAGAATGGAGGCTGTTTCGACAGTTTTTTTGTAAAAGCCTGAAGATTAGCTGCCAGAAAACAGGAATGGAAATGAAAATACCTGAACGCTTGAAAGGGATTTTTAATATATTTAAATCGGAAAGACACGATCAGTGTGGCGAAGAAAATTAGAACGTCTACGATACGCTGACGCCGAAGGTAAGTAATGATGCGCGAATGAATGAATATTTCAAAGCGCTGGACTTCGCATTCTCAAAAAAAGATGTAAAAAACATCGCCGTCACCGGGCCTTACGGGGCGGGTAAAAGTACGGTCATCTTGTCATATCTTGTTAGCCGACTAAAAAAAGATTACATAAATGTCTCTCTGGCAGATTTTTCAATTTCAGGAAAGAGAGAAGGTGAGCCGCCAGAAAATGCCGAGGTTGAATTAAGCATTCTTCAGCAGATCTGTAGTGGCACACTGATACTGGCCACCGCATTAGACTGTATGTAGAACAGTCGCTCAGATTCGTTTGGCGTTAAGCCGCCGTTATACCAGTGAGGCCGGATAGCGCTGTAATACCCCGTGATGTAGCGGATAATCGCGTCCTGGGCGGCTTTGTTGAATAAATCAGAATTAGCCGACAGGATGGCTCTCTACTACACC
>JAUHTP010000107.1:0-1789 GCA_031332935.1 Candidatus Pantoea bathycoeliae
AGGTGTAGTAGAGAGCCATCCTGTCGGCTAATTCTGATTTATTCAACAAAGCCTCTTGACTCACTACTGATGTCATTTTTTGATCTGATGGCATCAAAAACATTACTATAAGCCAATGCAAAGGATGCCTCTTGAAATTGCACATGAGATGTGGGGTTAGTACTTTCTTTTTTATATAAAACCTTCATTTTTACAATTGCCGAATTTATTGCTTTATCTATAGATGAATTATTACAATCAACAACGCCATGTTTTTTTTGATTAGATTTTACAATATCTATTTTTTTCTTACTAAAAACAATAATGATATTTTTAAATATTGATTTCTTCTTTAAAGCTATAATTGTTTTTTTAATGAATGGGGTTGTGTTGTTTTTTACTTTCCTCACTGCACTTAAGAATTTGATATTATTCTCACTCCTTGTAAAAAAATCATTACTCTCTTTGATTTTATAATGAGAACCCAAATTATAACTACCGGTTTTGCAAAAAAAACAGACATCAGCTCATCTCCTATCAAGTAATTCCCCCCCCAAAATAAGACTGAATATTATCATCGTCTATAAAATAACGATTTTCGTAAAATGCAGGAATCCATCAATGTAATGTTTGTGCTCTTTCCCATCGATACCCTCTCGGTCGCAACTCTCACTGCTCGTCGCTCCAACCCCGTGCCGTATCTCATATGGAAAAGTCATTGACGGGCAAGCCGCCCCCTGCTTTACCACAATCGCCAATTGACCGGCTGAGTCGCTGAAGGTTTGCGCTCCGCGCTCAATAAGATTTTTTTGATTTTCTGAAAACCCAAACCCGCTGCCTGTGGGTCCTCGTGCCTGCCAACTGGCTACAGCGTAGGCTGGAAATCCGTCAAAACCAGGTCTAGCAGCGCGAAGGGAAGTCCTCTCTCCCCCTCTGCTTCCGGGTTCGCTTCGCTCACGCCGGCGGCCAGCCTCTGGTGCGCTATGCAGATTCAGCGTGCCTCTTTCGATTCCCTGAGTTGCTAAATAGCTGCGCTTAATACCGCTACACCTACCGTTTACTGATGGGTGGCATGTTGCGTATGGGCAACACTTCTCAAGCCCGATGTAGCACGGTCAGGCAAAGGAAACAGCCCTGTGCCTTGCACTGCATGGGCTGACCAAAAGTGGAGCACTATTCCGCGCAGCTATTTAGGTCGGTTTTTTCTTTAAGTGTGGGAAATTGGCTAACCGGGTGTCGGGGCTTTGCCCTGACCAAGACGTTTTGTAGGGCCGACTACGTGTAGGCAGTTCAACAAAACATATCCTGTCCTGTCCCTCGTTTGGGTCTCGTATCCGCGAGGCTGATGTTGAACGCCGCAGCTATCGGCATAGGAGATGCCGCCTTGCAAAGTGGGGTTGCCTTTGACGGTCTTGAAGCGGCTCTGTAGCTAGTTGGCGGGCACGAGGACTTGCAGTATGGGTTTTTGGATGAGCGGAAATGCCTCCTGCCTGCACCAGACCAAAGCCAACCAAGAAAACAGGTTTTAACGACTCGTAGCGCTCGCCGCAAGCAAGATTAGCGAGCAGAGCGAGTCTGTCTTGCGAGGAAGCGCAAAGGGGGTAGCGCGGATTGGGGCCGGTCACTGTAAGCCAGGCGTTAGAAAAGGTATTAAAAGCACATTTAATATATAAAAAATACCTTTTGTTAATGTTTTTTATAGGGATAAAGGGTCTGTAAATTTTTTTGTGTAAATGGCTCCATCGCTTAACTGGAAATTCGTTCTCCATACATCAACATGAATTGGCTCATAGCCGGTTTCCAGTCTCTG
>JAUHTP010000108.1:0-1717 GCA_031332935.1 Candidatus Pantoea bathycoeliae
GTGTAGTAGAGAGCCATCCTGTCGGCTAATTCTGATTTATTCAACAAAGCCGAAGATTACATGAAGTCTATCGACAATAATACGCACGGCGATACCTTTGAAAAGCTAATTAGCCAATTCTTTGAATCCGCTGACTTTAACGCGTTGAGTCAACGTACCCGCAGGGATTACAAAGGGTATTCAAGCTTTGTTCTTAAACCTTTCGGCAAGATGCTACCGAAAGATATAAAGCCACGTCATATACGGCAATATATGGATATCAGAGGGAAAAATAGCCATACACAAGCTAACCGGGAAAAAGCTTTTATTTCCCGAGTTTTTCGGTGGGGGTATGAGCGCGGCGTCGTTGCGGTAAACCCCTGCCAAGGTGTACGCCAGTTTACTGAAAAACCCCGTGAGCGCTATATTACAGACGCTGAGTATGCAGCACTATATCAAGCTGCCGATATATTGGTACAGGTCGCAATGGAAATTTCATATCTGTGTTGTGCGCGGCAAGGCGATGTTCTTGCGTTACGCAGAGACCAACTTATGGACGAAGGGATCTTTATCCGCCAAGGAAAAACCGGTGTTAAACAAATAAAATCCTGGTCGCCCAGACTCATCGCGGCTATCAACACGGCTAAAACACTCCCAACAAACACAGGAGTAATATCTACATTCATCCTTCATCAACCAAACGGTATGCGGTACACCTCCGCAGGCTTCGTCAACCACTGGCGGAAAAGCAAGCGTATAGCAGAAAGTAAACACAGTAACATGAACTTCAATTTCACTTTCCATGACCTAAAAGCGAAGGGTATAAGTGACCTAAGCGGAACCCTGCAAGAAAAACAAGCCATCTCAGGACATAAAAACATTAGTCAAACAGCAAGATATGATAGAAAAACGAAGGTCGTTCCGACCGTAGACGGGCAGCATAAAAAGTAACATATTTTACTTAAAATATTTCAGAATATTCACGGGGTGGTTTCGTGTAACGTATTGGCGCATATGCACTACCTGATGAAGAAAGTATTCTGAAAGAATGACATAACCCTTTGATTTAACTTGATGGAACGGCGGACTGTTAATCCGTATGTCACTGGTTCAAGTCCAGTCAGAGGAGCCATATTTAGAAAAGCCCGCTCAGGGAAACCTGAGCGGGCTTTTTGCTTTCACCGGTATCTGACCCTCGATAAACAGCGAAAAGCGGATGTCGCAACAACTGATGCCGGGGGCGTTGCCGCATGAATATCACTCTAGCGTGTACGCGCTGTAGGCTTTAACGCGTTGCAAGGGATGGCGTCTCCTGCTCTATTGTCACGGCTACACATTGAAGACGCAGCCGGCAAGAATGTTAACTTTGTTTGTTCTGGTAGAGATCCCAGCGGTTGCCAAAGAGGTCTTCAAATACCACCACCGTACCGTACTCCTCTTCCCGTGGCTCCTGGCAAAACTTAACCCCTTTTGCTTTCATGGCGTTGTAGTCGCGCCAGAAATTATCGGTCTGAAGGAACAAGAATACTCGCCCGCCACACTGGTTGCCGATAAAACTTTCCTGTCTTTCGTTTGCAGCGCGTGCCAGTAGAATGTTGCAGTCGCTTTCCGGGTTCGGGGTAACCACTACCCAGCGTTTCCCAAGCTGTGGTGTATCCTCAACGAGGGTAAAGCCGAGTTTGTCGGTGTGTAGTGGTCAACTAATACTGGCCACCGCATTAGACTGTATGTAGAACAG
>JAUHTP010000109.1:0-1597 GCA_031332935.1 Candidatus Pantoea bathycoeliae
CTCAAGTACTTCGACCCGCTGGGCTACGATATCGTGGTGGCGTATTACAAGGGCAAGGCGTCGTGCAGGGCAATAGCACAGGAGTTAGGGAAGCCCACCTACTACATCACGGGCTTGCTCGCGCGCGCCGAGGCTTACATAGCGGGTAGAGTTGCTGAACTTTTGGAGGCAGCTTGACAACTCATGCAGCTATCGGGATACTGGCGGTACTAGAACACCATAGCGGTAATCCGCACCCGATAGCTTTGCGGCTTTTTTATGCCCGTAAAACGGCATAATCACATCCGAAGGCCGGGTGGAGAGGCGTAATAAAATACCCGCAAGGGGAATATGCCCGGAGCGTCTATGGTGCTCTAGTTGACACCCGGCTACCAGCTACTAACTGGTTGTCTTGACTAAAAACCATAGGAGATTACCATCATGGCTACTCTAGCAATAAGACCTGTCGCCTTTTCCTTTCAAGAAACTCATGATATACGCATTCAGATCATAGGCGGTGAACCTTGGTTCTGTCTGAAGGATGTTTGTACCGTTTTAGACATCTCGCGGTCATCTGATTTAGTACAAACGGCTAGGGAGTTCGTTAAAAACGAATCCCTCAAGAAAACCCGTGGAACCCTTGATCCAAAAGGGGTGAATAAAATCGATACTCTCACAGAGGGTGGAGAACAGCGGCTTGTTTATGTGAATGAACCCAATCTCTACCGAGTCATTTTCCGTAGCAATAAACCTGAAGCGAAACAATTTCAGGACTGGGTATTTGATGATGTACTACCAACAATCCGCAAGACTGGTAAGTATGAGCACCCTACCCATGTGCCCGAAGCGCGAGAGCTACTAACTGCCGACGATACATCCCATCTTGCGAGGCTTATCTGGGGAATCTCTAACGGCTTCCGATTCGAGCGATCATGGAGCAATGCCATATGGCATGCGCTGCGTTATGCGGCGGGTGTCTCTTCACCACAGCACTTTGGCGTGAGTCATATTCCGATCCTCGCGGAAGAGTGCCAACGCATTTACAGTTTCACTAATGCGCTGAAAGAAGTCATGTACGATGCTGAAAAGCAAGCTGTGCGGAGAGTTCTCAAGAATCGTGAGGATGCGGACGCCGTGGTATCTGAAATGAAACAGCTGCTTGATGAAACCAATCAATCGCACAATCTGTTGCTGACGAATACATTAGCACGATGGCAACAAGCGGATATCCAGCACTTTCTACAGCGGCATTGACGGTATGAGGCTAAATAACTGATCAAGTGATCAGTAAAATGCTTGACTGTTATAACGTTATAACACATAATTGTTCTATGCTGCGGCAAAAGCGCGCAGGACATGAAGCCTCAACTCACCTCTGGTGATTGGGGCTTTTTACGTATTGAATCTATGTTTTTTGCATTAATAATAAATAATTTCATAGTTACCGTCTTATTGGAGTTTATTATTAATATTAATGCAACACATTACTCTTCAGCAAATATAAGACCCTTACCCGGTCGTACTGTGCGGAATCCGCTGGCAGGGAGTATCACCAATGTTCGTAACCGGTCTGTGGACTTTGACAGCAAGCCCTCGTGCTGGTCGTTTATTAAGCGCA
>JAUHTP010000011.1:160-55278 GCA_031332935.1 Candidatus Pantoea bathycoeliae
ATAGGCGCCTTAATGAGCAGTACGGCCGTAGCAAACCGGCAGTGCTCGCATCAGCAAGATAACACTACCGGCGGCAGTGCAGATGTCGTGGTCGATATGCCACCCGAAGCTTGGACGCAGGGTCAGAACGGCACACCCAGCTGCCAGCAGTGCTGTATTTTCGAGAACCGCAACTACAGTGAGGGCGCAGTGGTGAAGTCTGAAGGAGTATTGCTGCAGTGCGCGCGCGACGAAAAGGTGCTCGGCACTAACCCGTTGATTTGGAAAATTGTGAAATAAGCGGCGTGGCGCAATGCCACGCCTTAACGTCAGAACTGAAAGGTTGACCAGACCGGCGCATGGTCGGACGGTTTATCCATGCTGCGGATCTCATAATCGATTCCGGTCTCTACGCAGCGTTCGGCCAGCGGCTGGCTGGCCAGCAGCAGATCAATACGCAGTCCTAGATTGTCATCGAAGCCTCTTGAGCGGTAGTCGAACCATGAAAAGCGGTCGCTGATCTCGGGGTTTTTCTCGCGGAAGGTATCCACCAGCCCCCACTTCAGCAGGCGATCCATCCACTCGCGCTCTTCCGGCAGAAATGAGCATTTGCCCGTGCGTAGCCAGCGCTTGCGGCTATCTTCGCCAATGCCAATATCAAGATCGGTGCTGCTGATGTTCATATCGCGCATGATCAGTACGGGCTTATCAGCAGGTAGGCTCTGTTCCAGATAATCCTGTAGGTCGCGGTAGAACTTCTCTTTGCCGGGAATTTAGTCGGATGGTCACGGCTTTCTCCCTGTGGAAAGTAGCCGTTAATTACCGTGATATCGCTAATGGGGCTAGGAATTCCCGCCATGATCAGGCGACGCTGCGCATCTTCATCATCGCCAGGGAAGCCGCGGCGCACGGAGACGGGTTGCACTTTCATGTCAGCAGCGCCACGCCGTAATGGCCTTTCTGTCCGTGACAGAAGACGTTATAGCCAAGCTTAGCCACGTCTTCGAGAGGAAACATATCATCATGGACTTTGGTTTCCTGTAGGGCAATCATGTCAGGCTGATGCTGTGCGACTAAGGCTTCAAGCTGGTGAGGACGGGCGCGCAACCCATTGATGTTGAATGAAACAAATTTCATGGCGTTGACCAGTGTTCTGCGAATGTTGCGCCGGATAGTGCGCAGGGCGCGTTGTCTCGCTGCGCTTGACCCGAACCTTCGAAGTCTGTGACGGCAGATTTACAGTCTGCTCCCTTTGGCCGCTCGGTAATCCCACCACTGGCCTGAATAATTGTGCCTTAAAGCGGGGCGCTTCATACCAAATGCGTTCTTGGTGTAAAGCGCCCAAAAGAAAAATGTGAACCGTTTTCCCACTTTTTACCCGTGGCGCTGAATTCACAGGCAATTCAGCGCCACAACCGCTTAAAGAATAATCGTACGGTTGCCGTAAACAAACACGCGTTGTCCCAGCACTTTATACAGCGCACGGCTCAACACATTTTTCTCAACGTCACGTCCGGCACGCATCATCTCTTCAGCGGTGTAGCTGTGATCGACGTTAATTACGTCCTGCATGATGATTGGACCTTCGTCCAGATTGTCATTCACGTAGTGCGCCGTAGCACCGATAATCTTCACGCCACGCTCGTAAGCCTGATGATAAGGGCGCGCGCCAATAAATGCTGGCAGGAACGAGTGGTGAATATTGATGATTTGGTTCGGATAGCGCTGCACAAAAGCAGGAGTCAGCACGCGCATATATTTCGCCAGCACCACATAGTCAGGCTGGTAGCGGTCGATCTCATCCGCCATGCGGTTATCGTGCTCTTCTCGCGACAGACATTCGTGGCTGACCAGTACAAAAGGAATATCGAAACGCTCAACCAGCGAACGCAGCGTGTCGTGATTGCCAATCACGGCGGCAATCTCCATATCCAGCCCACCAAATGCGCTCTTCATCAGCAGATCGCCCAGGCAGTGCGCCTCTTTGGTCACCAGAATCACCACGCGACGGTGGCCAGCGCTTTTCAGTTCGCGCGAAGATCCAACCGGTAGCGCGCTGTCTAAATCCGCCAGCAGCGTATTGTCGTTAAAAATACCTTCGAGTTCGGTGCGCATAAAAAAGCGTCCGGTACGATGATCAACGAATTCATTGTTTTGCACGATATTTAGCTCATGCTTGTAGCAAATATTAGTAATTTTAGCGATCAGACCTTTCGCATCAGGGCAAATGGTACGTAAAACTTTTCGTTGCATAGTTTGCGCTTGCATCTCGATCAGAGTCCTGTCAAAGCGAATGGGTAAAACAGTTGAGCTGTATGCTGTTCAGCCACAACACTTCTTGTATTTTTTATCGGAGCCACAAGGACA
Organism: Candidatus Pantoea bathycoeliae; assembly: GCA_031332935.1. GTDB lineage: Bacteria > Pseudomonadota > Gammaproteobacteria > Enterobacterales > Enterobacteriaceae > Pantoea > Pantoea bathycoeliae. The sequence continues at coordinate 2,507 of JAUHTP010000011.1, forward strand.
GCGATCGTTGCGCCCGACCTGTGGCGCGGTTCCGTCAACTATAGTACCAGCGTTGATCCTCACGAAGAAAGCGAGAACGCTCATGAATAGCCTTTATCTGCGAATTTTCTCGGTAACGCGCAAAAAAGGTGACGAAAGCTTCATTATCATGGCTGCCATGATTACAACATGGTTACATTCAGGCTCAGCCATTCGGTGCTGGCGAAACTTTCAGATAATCGCTGTGCCATATCAGGTATACGCTGGCTGGGATGCCAGCTATCGATCAGCCAGCTGACATTCTGCATCGCATAGGCGGTGTAGCGTGAGCGCATTAATTGCTCAGCTGATTCAGGCAATTGCTCGCCCGTCAGAAAGGGAGTGCAACATAAGCTATACTGCTTCCCGCTGCAGCAAGGACAGGTTTCGGACACGATGACTCCTGTGAGCGATAAAAATGGGATAGCGCCATATGGTCGCCGAGCTAACGCAGTGAATCTATGCACAGATGCCAGCAGCTGAGGGTAAATGAGACAGGTTAAAATTGGACTGGCGTTAGGCTCAAAGGCGCAGCCAAAGGATGGGCGCATATTGGTGTTATCAACGCGTTGACGCGGGCGGGTATTGAAATAGATGTTGTTGCAGGATGTTCAGTCGGCGCGCTGGTTGGTGCCGCCTATGTTAACAACCGCCTGCAGCAAATGGAAAAATGGGTTAGCGCTTTTCGCTACTGGGATGTTGTTCGCCTGATGGATCTCTCCTGGCAACGCGGCGGTTTGCTGCGTGGCGAACGTGTATTTAACCATGTTCGACAGATTATCACCCATGATACCCTAGAGAGCTGCGCCAGACCTTTTGGCGTAGTCGCGACTAGGCGTAGTCGCGACTAATTTAAGTACCGGTCGTGAGCTGTGGTTGACCGAGGGCAATCGGCATCAGGCCGTACGAGCGTCTTGTTGTATGCCAGGTTTATTGCCGCCCGTCGGCTACAATGGTTATTGGCTGGTAGACGGTGCAGTAGTGAATCATGTTCCGGTATCGCTTACGTGCGCGCTGGGTGCAGACATCGTTATTGCCTTCGATCTCCAGCATCGCACATTTGATGCAGCATGATCTTCTCTCCGTGACGCCGCAAAATGGCGACGAAGAGGTCTCAGCAGCAGCCCTAAGCTGGGCTAATAAAGATACGACAGCGACTGGTGGGATTAACGCACCGTCGTGCAACACAAACGCCGGGTGCGATAGAGATTATGTTGACATCCATCTAGGTGCTGGAAAATCGCCTGAAGCGCAACCGTATGGCAGGCGATCCGCTCGATGTGCTGATACAGCCGTTTTGTCCGCAGATTTCGACGCTGGACTTTCACCGCGCTGCAGAGGCTATTGAGGCAGGCAAGGTCGCCGTTGAGAAAAAATGGATGAACTATTGCTGCTGGTGCGAAACAGATAATCAGGTTGTTCATTCACAGGTGTCACTTCGGCTAATTCTGAAAGGCGCAACTGCGTTTTATGAACCACTATTTTGATCTGGTACGCAGGGGGAAAGAATGGAGAAACCACTAATCGGCAAAAAGATTCTCATTGTCGAAGATGAGGTCGTTTTCCGTTCTATGGTAAACAACTTCTTGCTGGCGCTCGGCGCCAGTACGTATGAAGCCGGTGACGGCATTGATGGGAGCGGCCACCTGCAACAGCAGGATGTGGATTTGGTGATCTGCGATCTGGATATGCCGCGCATGAATGGCATTCAGTTTGTCGAGCATATCCGCACTCGTGGCAACAGCGTGCCGATTCTGATTATTTCAGCAACGGAAAATATGGCGGACATCGCCCATGTGCTGCGCCTTGGCGTGCAGGACGTGTTGCTTAAGCCGTTAAAAAACTTCGAACGCTTCCGCGAAGCGGTCTACGAATGCCTCTATCCGTCAATGTTCACCTCAAAGGTGGAAGAGGACGAACAGTTATTCCAGGACTGGGATGCGCTGGTGCGCGATCCTGCTGCGGCCGCCAAACTGCTTAAACAGCTTCAGCCGCCGGTACAGCAAACAGTTGCCAGCTGCCGCATTAATTACCGACAGCTAACCATGGCCGAACAGCCTGGGCTGGTGCTGGATATCGCCGCTCTCTCAGACAAAGATCTCGCTTTTTACTGTCTCGACATAACGCGTGCCGGGGACAACGGCGTGCTGGCTGCGCTATTACTCCGCGCGTTGTTCAACGGACTGTTGCAGGAGCAGCTGTCAGGCCAGAAACAGCGGCTGCCGGAATTGAACGGCCTGCTGCGTCAGGTGAATCTTTTGCTACGTCAGGCCAATCTGAGTGGGCAATTTCCGCTACTGGTCGGTTACTACCATCGAGTGCATAAAAACCTGATTCTGGTTTCTGCTGGATTAAACGCCACGCTTCATGTTCACACCCATCAAATTCAACTCAGTAATGGTGTTCCCCTTGGCACTATGGGAAGCACCCATCTTAACCAGATCAGTCAGCGCGCCGACAACTGGCAATGCCACGTATGGGGCGCTGGCGGCAGGATCCGTCTGATGTTATCGGCTGAAGAATAAGGAATAAAATTTAATTTCTTCGGCCTCTAACGACAGGTCCAAAGGTTAGCTTTACACTTGGGTCATAGTCTTAAATTCTGCGGATTGACTCCTTCCAGGATAAATCCGTTCGATGGTAAGTGATATACTCATTCCCGAATTTCAACCGACATATCAAGTATTAACTTGAACGGCCTATAAGAGAGGTATCTTGATGTCTGCCTATAAGTCAAAAGTAAAAAAAGCGGTAATCCCTGTTGCAGGTTTGGGCACCCGTATGCTCCCTGCGACTAAAGCTATTCCAAAAGAAATGTTGCCGCTGGTTGATAAGCCGTTAATTCAGTATGTCGTTAACGAGTGCATCGCAGCAGGTATTAATGAAATTGTGCTAGTAACGCACTCTTCCAAAAACTCCATTGAAAACCACTTCGATACCAGCTTTGAGCTGGAAGCGATGCTGGAAAAACGTGTCAAGCGTCAGTTGCTGGATGAAATTCAGTCAATTTGCCCGCCGCACGTGACCATCATGCAGGTTCGTCAGGGTATCGCGAAAGGTCTGGGTCATGCCGTTATGTGTGCCCATCCGCTGATTGGCGATGAGCCGGTTGCGGTTATCCTGCCGGACGTGATTATCGACGAGTACGAATCAAATCCGACCAAAGACAACCTGGCAGAAATGCTGAGCCGTTTCGACGAGTCTGGCAGCAGCCAGATCATGGTTGAGCCAGTGGCTGACGTGACCGCATACGGCGTGGTTGACTGCCAGGGTGCAGAGCTGCAACCGGGCGACAGCGCACCGATGGTTGGCGTGGTTGAAAAACCGAAAGCGACCGAAGCACCGTCCAACCTCGCGGTTGTAGGCCGTTATGTCCTTTCTGCTGATATCTGGCCTGTGCTGGCGAAAACGCCTCCAGGCGCAGGTGGCGAAGTTCAGCTGACTGACTCAATCGCCATGCTGATGGAGAAAGAGACGGTAGAAGCTTACCACCTGAAAGGTGTAAGCCATGACTGCGGTAACAAACTGGGTTATATGCAGGCATTCGTTGAGTACGGTGTTCGCCATCCGGTGCTGGGCAAAGATTTTTCTCAGTGGCTTGATAGCGCAGTTGGCAATCAAAAGTAATTCATAAACACAGGATAACTCGATGAAAGTCACTGTATTTGGTATCGGCTATGTCGGTCTGGTTCAGGCTGCGGTGTTGGCCGAAGTCGGACATGACGTTCTCTGCATTGATGTCGACGCACAAAAAGTCGAAAACCTGAAAAAAGGCATCATTCCCATTTTCGAACCCGGCCTTACGCCGCTGGTTATGTCGAACTATGAGGCCGGTCGCCTTAAGTTCAGCACCGATGCGGAAGAAGGCGTTAACCATGGCGTAATGCAGTTTATTGCCGTGGGCACGCCGCCGGATGAGGACGGTTCGGCTGACCTCAAATATGTGACCGCCGTTGCTCGTACCATTGCGCAGCACATGCAGGATCATAAGGTTGTGCTTGATAAATCCACGGTTCCGGTCGGGACGGCGGACAAAGTTCGTCGCGTAATGGAAGAGACCCTACGCGATCGCGGTGTCAGCCTGACTTTTGACGTGGTATCCAACCCGGAATTCCTGAAGGAAGGTGCAGCCGTAAATGACTGCATGCGTCCTGAGCGTATCGTGGTGGGTACAGATAATTACGACGTTGAAGAGCTGCTGCGTGAGCTTTATGAGCCGTTCAGCCGCAATCACGATCGTATGATCGTGATGGATGTTCGCAGCGCGGAGCTGACCAAATACGCGGCGAACTGCATGCTGGCGACCAAAATCAGCTTCATGAACGAGATCTCCAATCTCGCGGAACGTCTGGGTGCGGACGTCGAGAAAGTGCGTCAGGGCATAGGTTCTGACTCGCGTATCGGCTACCACTTTATCTATCCAGGCTGCGGCTACGGTGGCTCCTGCTTCCCGAAAGATGTTCAGGCGCTGATCCGCACAGCAGAATCGATTGGCTACAAGCCGCGCCTGTTGCAGGCAGTGGAAGATGTCAACGATAGCCAGAAAACCAAGCTGCCAGCTTTTATCAAACGCCACTTCGGTGACGATCTGAGCGGTAAAACTTTCGCACTCTGGGGTCTGTCGTTTAAACCTAACACTGACGATATGCGTGAAGCCTCCAGCCGCGTGCTGATGGAAGCGCTGTGGGAAGCGGGTGCAAGCGTTCAGGCGTTCGATCCGGAAGCGATGGATGAAGCGCAGCGTATCTATGGTCACCGCAGCGATCTGAAGTTGATGGGCACCAAAGAAGCAGCGTTGCAAGGCGCGGATGGTTTGGTCATCTGTACCGAGTGGCAGAATTTCCGCGCACCGGACTTTGACATTATTAAAAATTCCCTCAAGCAACCCGTGATTTTTGATGGTCGTAACCTGTATGATCCAGAGCGTATCAGCAAACGCGGTTTCGTTTATTATGCAATTGGCCGCGGAGCGTCTATTCAAATTGCGTAATTAACAGGGGATTTATGAACATTCTGGTTACCGGTGCCGCAGGCTTTATTGGATTTCACGTCACTCAACGCTTGCTGGCTGCCGGTCACCAGATTGTCGGTATCGATAATCTTAATGATTATTATGATGTCGGACTGAAACAATCACGCCTTGATTTGATCGCGCAGCATCCAGCCTTTACCTTTATCAAAATGGAACTGGCGGATCGCGCCGCTATTACCTCCCTTTTCGAGAAGTATGCTTTCCAGCGGGTTATTCATTTGGGCGCGCAGGCAGGCGTGCGTTATTCAATCGATAATCCTCACGCCTATGCAGATGCCAACCTGATTGGTCATTTAAATATTCTGGAAGGCTGTCGCCATCATAAAATTGAGCATTTGCTCTATGCATCCTCCAGTTCTGTTTATGGACTGAACCGCAAAATGCCGTTTTCCACGGACGACAGCGTTGACCACCCGGTATCGCTTTACGCTGCGACCAAAAAAGCGAATGAGCTAATGTCGCATACCTATTCGCACCTTTATCAGCTGCCGACAACCGGGCTACGATTTTTTACTGTCTACGGCCCATGGGGTCGTCCAGATATGGCGCTGTTTAAATTTACGCGCGCGATGATTGCAGGTGAAGCTATCGACGTCTATAACCGTGTCGAAATGAAACGTGACTTTACCTATATTGATGATATTGCCGAGGCGATTGTTCGCCTGCAGGATGTCATTCCGCAAAAAGATGAAGGCTGGACGGTGGAAAAGGGGTCGCCAGCCACCAGCTCCGCACCTTACCGCGTCTATAACATCGGAAACAGTCAGCCGCTTAGCCTGATTAAATATATTGAGGCGATTGAAAAAGCGCTGGGCGTAACGGCGAAGAAAAACCTGTTGCCTATGCAGCTAGGCGATGTGCTGGAGACCAGCGCTGATACTGAAGCGCTATATCAGGTAATTGGTTTTAAACCAAAAACGGACGTGGAAGAGGGCGTTAAGCGCTTTGTTAACTGGTACCGCGAGTTTTATAAAGTATAAAAAAGGAAGCATTAGCTTCATTTTCCTGAGAAATCTGTGGGTCACATAACGGATATGACCCAAATGACAGAAGCATTCACTGTTATTACAGTAAAAAGTCGTCCAACTGTTTACCTTCTTCTTCAATTGCTTTTTTGATTACGGCTGGCGTGCGACCCTGACCAGTCCAGGTACGGGTTTCGCCATTTTCGTCGACATATTGATATTTAGCCGGACGCGTAGCACGTTTACTTTTACTTGGGGCTTTAGTTTCAGAAATGGCGCTTAAAAGCTCATTGGGATCGATTCCATCGGCCAGCAGCATTTCTCTATATTGTTCCAGTTTACGCGTGCGCTCTTCGCTTTCTGCTTTTGCATGCGTCTCTTCTTCGCGGCGTTCATTAACCACGACCTCGAGCTTTTCCAGCATTTCTTCCAGCGTTTCCAGTGAACACTCTCGAGCCTGCGCGCGTAATATACGGATATTATTAAGAATTTTTAGTGCTTCGCTCATTGTCCTGATCTCTGAATATATTAATGAAGAGGTGTTCTGCCAGCTAATAATAGTGGCGGCAAAAAATTACTGCAATAGTAAAATAAGAGCAATGCTAAAGAATGTTTATTAAACTTATCGTTTTGGTTTAATCAAAAGAAACGATAAAGCGGTTAATATTCACGCATCAGCACCTTATTAAAAATCCGAAACGTTAAAGTAGACGGCGTTCTGCCTTAACAGCGGCGAAGCCTGTGGCATCACGACACACGACGCCTTTTACTATAAATCTCCAGCGCTAATGATTAAGACATATAGGGAATACGAAGCGGGAGTTTTTAAACTCACCCTAGCGAACTTGTAAACAGCATGTACGAAATAATCGCCGCCATAATTTGTGTTTATCTGTGATAGAATTCTGCCCATTCAGTTAGCACCGCTTTGAGAAAAGATGTTAATGGCTCAGCTCTATTTTTATTATTCCTCAATGAATGCAGGGAAATCTACTGCACTATTACAGTCTTCTTACAATTACCAGGAACGCAGTATGAGAACCCTGATCTATACCGCTGAAATTGATGACCGTTTCGGCGCGGGTAAGGTCAGTTCCCGTATTGGACTTTCGTCGCCTGCGGCGCTGTTTAACGCGCAAACGCGGCTGGAAGAAGATATTGCGGCTGAACATGCGCAGCACCTGTGCACTGCGTGCTGGTGGATGAGAGCCAGTTTTTGACCCGCGATCAGGTTAAAGGATTGTCTGACGTGGTGGATAATCTGGACATTCCCGTGCTTTGTTATGGGTTACTCACGGATTTTCGTGGCGAACTATTCTGTCGCAGCCAGTATTTGCTGGCCTGGGCTGACAAGCTGGTGGAATTAAAAACCGTCTGCCACTGTGGGCGTAAAGCGGGCATGGTATTGCGACTCGATTCCGAGGGCCGTCCATTCAGCGAAGGTGAGCAGGTGGTTATTGGCGGTAATGAACGCTATATCTCGGTCTGCCGTCAGGCTTTTTTCGCTTTCTTGTCAGTTTTCACTGTTTTTACCGGCTGTGCAGCAATTGCCTGCGCCGCATCGGTAAAAGGCTCAACATATTCACGGCCGTAGAACGTATCCAGCATAATCTGTTTCAGTTCTGCAATCAGCGGATAGCGCGGGTTAGCGCCAGTACGCTGATCGTCGAAGGCATCATCGGCCAGTTTGTCGACTTTAGCCAAGAAGTCAGCTTCCTGTACACCAGCCTCACGGATTGAGGCTGGAATGCCCAGCTGGGTTTTGATCTCATCCAGCCACGCCAGCAGTTTCTCGATTTTCTGTGCAGTGCGGTCGCCTTGCGCTGTCAGGCCAAGGTGGTCAGCAATCTCGGCGTAGCGACGACGTGCCTGCGGACGGTCATACTGGCTAAATGCGGTCTGCTTGGTTGGGTTATCGTTAGCGTTGTAACGGATAACGTTGCAAATCAGCAGGGCGTTCGCCAGGCCATGGGGAATATGGAACTCGGAGCCCAGTTTGTGCGCCATTGAGTGACATACGCCGAGGAAGGCGTTAGCGAAGGCGATCCCGGCAATCGTCGCGGCGTTATGCACACGTTCACGCGCCACCGGGTTTTTCGCTCCATCCCGATAGCTGGCTGGCAGGTTCTCTTTCAGCAGCTTGAGCGCCTGCAATGCCTGGCCATCAGAGTACTCATTCGCCAGCACCGATACATAGGCTTCCAGCGCGTGCGTCACCGCATCCAGGCCACCGAAGGCACAGAGCGAATGCGGCATATCCATCACTAGGTTGGCGTCTACGATAGCAATATCCGGGGTCAACGCATAATCTGCCAACGGATACTTCTGACCGGTAGCGTCATCTGTTACCACTGCAAACGGCATCACTTCCGAACCGGTACTTGAGGTAGTGGTGGTAGCAATCATACGTGCGTTCATGCCCATTTTCGGGAATTTATAGATACGTTTGCGGATATCCATAAAGCGCAGCGCCAGCTCTTCAAAATGGGTTTCCGGATGTTCGTACATGACCCACATGATTTTCGCCGCATCCATCGGAGAACCACCGCCCAATGCGATAACCACATCCTGCTTGAAGCTATTCATCTGCTCAGCACCTTTACGCACGATGCTCAGCGTGGGATCGGCTTCTACTTCAAAGAACACTTCGGTTTCGATGCCGTGGGATTTCAGTACACGTGTTACCTGGTCGACATAGCCATTATTGAACAGGAAGCTGTCAGTCACGATAAACGCATGTTTAGCGCCGTCGGTGGCGACCTCTTCCAGCGCAATCGGCAGCGAGCCGTGGCGGAAGTAGATAGATTTGGGAAGTTTATGCCACAACATGTTTTCAGCTCACTTGGCCACGGTTTTCTTATTGATGAGATGTTTCGGTCCCACGTTTTCGGAAATGAAGTTACCGCTCCACGAACCGCAGCCCAGCGTGAGCGACGGTGGGTTATACAGGTCGCCGATACCACCTTGCGAAGCGGGCGTCTTGATCAGGATGCGCAGCCGTTTTCATGTAGTCGCCGAAATAGTTCACGCGCTCTTTTTGGTTGTCCTGGTCAGTATAAAGAAAGGAGGTGTGGCCTATACAGCCCATGGCGACCAGTTTCTCCGCTTTAGCCACGGCATCCTGGAAATCTTTAGCGCGATACATTGCCAGCGTTGGCGAAAGTTTTTCATGGGCAAAAGGCTCGGATTCATCCACCAGTTCGACTTCACCGATAAGGATTTTTGTACTGCCCGGCACGCTAAGACCTGCCATTTCGGCAATGTTATAGGTGGGCTGACCAACAATCGCCGCGTTAAGCACACCGTTTTTCAGAATTACGCCCTGAACGGCCCGAGCTCTTCCCCTTGCAGCATATAGCCGCCGTGGCTGGCAAAACGCTCGCGTAGCGCATCGTAAACCGAATCTACCACGATTACTGACTGTTCCGAGGCGCAAATCACACCGTTATCGAAGGTTTTCGACATCAGGATAGAGGCAACGGCGCGCTTGATATCGGCAGTTCAGGGCCTTAAATATGGCTGTAGAGGTTGGGTTGGTGGTGGGAACGATACCGCAATCGGCTCGGCAATGGTAATGGTGCCGAAGGTGTCGTCGGTATCCAGTACACCGCGGGTCTTTTCATCTTTATAGGCGTTATAAATATATTCTGAGGCAAAATGGTTTTTAATAACTTTATCTTCGACGATACCCATACTGGATTCGGCGACCGCCATTTTGGCCAGAGGAATTCGGGCATCTGCAGCAGCGAGGGCGGCAGCGCGAAAAATTGCGTCAACCTGTTCTTGGGTAAAGTTGGCATATTCACGCTGTGCTTGTTTTACGCGTTCAACGAGTGCGTTAAGTTCAGCGACATTAGTAACGGCCATGGTGCTCTCCTGAAGGAAGTTAAACTCTATTAGTAAACCTGCCTGGAGCCCTGATTATAGTTCCTCTACTTTAATCTGTCGGACTAAGGCCTATACTCAGCATTTTTGTTGGTTTACTGAAATAGTTTCTGCACGCTTTAAACCTTGCTGCCAGTGACTTGCGATGTAAAAAGATTACTTAGAATGGGGTAGGCTAATCTTGATCAAGATCAATTTAACACCCAAGCTGACACCATTCAGCAGCCATTTTGTTAAAACGATGGATGAGTGCTTAAAAGCAAGATGACCGGCTTTAAGCTTGCTTATTAGCCTCAGGCTGGCGTAACAGGCTCTCTGGATTGCAGAAAAGCAGTAGAATTTTCTGTTGCAATGGCTGGTGAAGCCACCTCTTTTTACGTAAATTAAGCGCGATTTCATTTCCCGACGGAGCGAACCGTGAACCCTGCTTTGCTAGATCTTTCAGGCTATATCAAATTCTTTGTGGGTCTGTTCGCCCTGGTCAATCCGGTTGGCATTATTCCGGTCTTTATCAGCATGACCAGCTATCAGACGGTGGCTGAACGCAATAAAACCAACATGACGGCTAACCTGGCGGTTGCCATCATCCTCTGGACCTCGCTGTTCCTCGGCGATGCCATCCTGCATGTGTTTGGTATTTCCATCGACTCCTTCCGTATCGCAGGCGGTATTCTGGTGGTGACGATTGCGATGTCGATGATCAGCGGCAAGCTGGGTGAAGACAAACAGAACAAACAGGAAAAGTCAGAAACCGCGATCAGAGAAAGCATCGGCGTTGTGCCGCTTGCGCTGCCGCTGATGGCGGGGCCGGGTGCTATCAGCTCTACCATTGTCTGGAGCACGCGCTATCACAGCTGGCAAAACTTACTCGGATTTAGCATCGCAATAGCGCTGTTCGCTTTCTGCTGTTGGCTACTGTTTCGCGCTGCACCGTTGATGGTACGCGTATTGGGTCAGACCGGAATTAACGTTATAACGCGTATTATGGGTCTGCTGATAATGGCGTTGGGCATTGAGTTTGTTGTTACTGGCATCAAAGCACTGTTTCCAGGATTGGTAAACTGACGCCTGCTTAATTTTCATCGCAAAACGCCTTGCTGCTATGTTATGGTGCAATTGCCCCTCCGGTTGCACCATAAAAATGCAACCATTCCTCTCGCTTAACACTATTCTGGTAATATTAGAAAAACTACTAGTCTGCTTATCCAGCTAACGGTTGTAGCAGAACTTTGTGACTATTCTCACACCATCTGATTTCAGATCAGGCGATAAAGACGCTATAAACTAGCAACGAATCTGCTTTTTGTTACATTTTTATTTTTTCTATGAAGAAAAAGGCAGAAGGGTTGCGCATCTTATACAGAGTTTGCCTAGTAAAAAGCACTATTGTCCTGAAACTATACTAAACTTCAGTATAAACAGGGCGATAAGCGTTATTTTTACTTTGTGGTCAGGTCTGGTGTTCTGTTTTCCGACGCAATAGTTTTTCATTTGGTCTCAAAGTGAGAACGTTTCTTGCTTATGAGCTAAAGAGCTTATTAACAAGGGGCAACGTTTTTGATGAAATGGAAAATTACGCCGCTGGCTGCGAGCCTTTTGATGATATGTAGCGGCGTGCATGCCGTTATCGTTCCGCAAAACAGTGAGCTTGCAGCCACGCAGAATATCGTTATCAACAAGGCACAGAAGTTTCTTCGCTGGATCCGCAGAAGATTGAAGGCGTCCCCGAGTCGCGCATCATTGCCAATCTGCTTGAAGGGCTGGTGACGACTGACAATAACGGCAACATTGTGCCGGGTGTGGCGCAAAGCTGGCAAAATGAGAACGGCAAAGTCTGGACGTTTACCCTGCGTGATAACGCCATGTGGAGCGATGGCAGCCCGGTTACCGCGCAGGACTTCGTCTACAGCTGGCGACGCCTTGCTGATCCCAAAACCGCCTCGCCTTACGCCAGCTATCTACAGGCAGCCCATCTCAACCAGATTGATGACATCCTGGCTGGAAAAGCCACGCCTGACAGCCTTGGCGTCAAGGCACTGGACGATCGTCATCTACAGGTCATGCTGAGCGAACCGGTGCCTTACTTCGTTTCGTGCTGGCGAATGCCGCGCTGGCACCGGTGCATGCGGCGACGGTAGAAAAATGGGGCGATGCTTGGACGCGTCCTGAGCACTACATTGGCAACGGTGCCTATCTGCTGAGCGACTGGGTAATTAACGAAAAGATTGTGCTGAAACGCAATCCGCGCTACTGGGACAACGCGCATACGGTGATTGAGCAGGGCACTTTCCTGCCGATTGAGTCGGATCATAACGACGTGAATCGCTATCGCAGCGGCAATACCGATATGACTAACAGCGTGGTGCCGCCCGCGCTGTTCCACAAGTTGCAGGGTGAACTGGGCGATCAAGTGAAAGTCAGCCCGCTACTCTGCACCTTCTACTACGAAATTAACAACAAGAAACCGCCGTTTGATGATGCACACGTGCGTACCGCCATCAAACTAACGCTGGACCGCGATATCATCACGCAGAAAATCATGGGGCAGGGACAGATCCCGGCTTACAGCCTGACGCCGCCCGCGTGATTTAGCTGGAATCAGACGGAACGTAACGCGGCAGCTAAAAAACTGCTGGCTGATGCAGGCTATACGCCCAGCACCCGCTGCGCTTCACGCTGCTCTAGCGGCCGCTTCAATGTGGCAAAAGAACCTTGGTGCGCAAGTCAGCCTGCAAAACCAAGAGTGGAAAACCCTGCTGTAAACGCGACATCAGGCGCAATATGACGTAGTGCGCGCCACCTAGTGTGCCGATTACAACGAACCGTCTACCTTCCTGAATATGCTGATCGGCAACGCCTCCATTAACACCGCGTTTTACCACAGCGAAAAATATGATCGCCTGCTGGCGCAGACGCTCTCTGCCAGCAGCGAAGCAGAGCGTGCCAGCCTTTACCAGCAGGCTGAAGCACAGCTCGACAACGACTCGGCGATTGTGCCAGTTTATTACCGCGTCAGCGTGCGGCTGGTAAACCCCTGGACAGGTGGTTTTACCGGTAAAGATCCGCTCGATATGACCGATCTGAAGTAATACTACATCAAAAAGCACTGAGTCTTACCCGACAAGACATGATAAGTCAGGAAGATCGCGCAGTGCCGAAGCCTTTCGGGGCGAATGACTATCCTCAGCCAAAATGAGGAACCCGCTAACGGGGGATGCTGAAACGGCTTGCTGTTTCGGTAAAGATAAAAAACTGGAGTGTAATAATGAACCACATCACGAAAAAAGTCTGATTGCTGCAGGCGTTCTGGCAGCAATGGGCGCACTGGCAGGGAATGCTCTGGCAGCCAACGTTCCGGCATGGGTTGAGCTGGCAGCAAAACAGGAGCTGGTACGCTGAAGTGAGCGACGTGAACCGTTACTTCTCGGAAAACGGTAGCGACATGACCTATAACAACATGCCGATTGAGCTGTTTAAAAAGCTGCAGCGCGAAAACCCGAAAGAACTGCGCGTCGATCCTTATCTCTGCACCTACTACTACGAAATCAACAACCAGAAAGCGCCGTTCACCGATCCGCGCGTGCGCGCCGCGCTCAAGCTGGGTCTGGACCGCGACATTATGGTGAACAAAGTGCTGGCGCAGGGCCAGCTGCAAGCCTATAGCTACACCCCGCCAGCTACCGACGGTATGGATATTCTGCAGCCAGACTGGTTCAAGTGGTCGCAGGACAAGCGTAACGAAGAGGCGAAGAAGCTGCTGGCGGAAGCGGGCTATACCGCAGACAAGCCGCTGACCTTCAACCTGCTGTATAACACTTCCGACCTGCATAAAAAGCTGGCGATCGCTGCATCGTCTATCTGGAAGAAAAACATTGGCGTGAACATCAAGCTGGAAAACCAGGAGTGGAAAACCTTCCTGGACACGCGTCATCAGGGCAACTTTGACGTCGCGCGCGCCGCCTGGTGTGCGGACTACAATGAGCCGACATCCTTCCTGAATACCATGCTCTCTGACAGCAGCAGTAACACCGCGCACTAACTATAAGAGCGCCGAGTTTGACAAAGTGATCCACGATGCGATCAAGGCGGCAGACGACAAAGCGCGTGCGGCAGATTATGCAAAAGCAGAGCAAATTATGGATAAGGACAGCACCATCGTGCCGGTGTACTACTACGTGAACGCACGCTTGGTGAAACCTTACGTGGGCGGTTATACCGGCAAAAATCCGCTGGATAAAACCCTCAGCAAGAACTTTTATATCATCAAACACTAATAGCAAACAGGCTATAGGCAAGAGCGGCGCACTGCGCGTCGCATTTATGTCCGTTGTTCGCTTTGTGAAGCAATAAGCTTGGTAGGTACGGCAATGTTAAAATTTATCCTGCGTCGACTTCTCGAAGCGATCCCAACGCCTTCGTGCTGATCACCATCTCCTTCTTTATGATGCGTCTTGCACCCGGCAGCCCTTTTACCGGCGAGCGCACGCTGGCACCGGAAGTGATGGCGAATATAGAAGCGAAATACCACCTGAACGATCCCATCGGCAAACAGTATCTGGATTATCTGATCCAGCTGGCGCACGGCGATTAACTATCTGGTGGGCCATGCCTTCCCGGTCTCTGCCAAACTCGGCCTAGCGGCCTTTGTGCTGGCGCTGATTCTCGGCGTCACGGCAGGCGTCATCGCAGCGCTCAAGCAGAACAGTTTATGGGATTATGCGGTGATGGGGGTCGCCATGACCGGCGTGGTGATACCAGCTTTGTGGTTGCGCCGCTGCTGGTGCTGCTGTTTGCTATCACCCTGAAATGGCTACCCAGCGGAGGATGGAACGGCGGGCAACTGCGTTACATGATCCTGCCGATGGTGGCGCTGTCGCTGGCCTACATCGCCAGCATTGCGCGTATTACCCGCCGCTCGATGATTGAAGTTATGCACTCCAACTTCATCCGCACCGCGCGCGCTAAAGGCCTGCCGCTGCATCGTATCGTGCTGCGCCACGCGCTTAAACCGGCGCTGCTGCCGGTGCTCTCTTATCTCGGCCCGGCGTTTGTCGGCATTATCACGGGTTCGATGGTGATCGAGTCGATTTACGGTCTGCCTGGCATCGTCCAGCTGTTCGTCAACGGCGCGCTGAACCGCGACTACTCGCTGGTGATGAGCCTGACCATTCTGGTCGGTGTGCTGACCATTATTTTCAACGCGATCGTTGACGTGCTCTACCCCGTTATCGATCCGAAAATCCGTTACTAACGCTGGAGCTCGCGATGATGTTGAGTAAGAAAAACAGCGAAACTCTTGATGCCTTCAGCGAAAAGCTGGAACTGGAAGTAGAAGGGCGCAGCCTGTGGCAGGATGCGCGTCGCAGTTTTATTCATAACCGTGCGGCGTTGATCAGTCTGCTGGTGCTACTGCTGATTACCTTATTTGTGATTTTTGCCCCGATGTTCGCGCAGTTTAGCTATGACGACACCGACTGGGGCATGATGTCCGCTGCGCCGGATACCACTTCCGGCCACTGGTTCGGTACCGACTCCTCTGGGCGCGATCTGCTGGTGCGCGTCGCTATTGGCGGGCGTATCTCGCTGATGGTGGGCATCGCCTCGGCGCTGATCGCGGTGATTGTCGGCACGCTCTACGGTTCGATTGCGGGCTATCTGGGCGGTAAAACCGACTCGGTGATGATGCGTATTCTGGAGATCCTGAACTCCTTCCCGTTTATGTTCTTCGTGATCCTGCTGGTGACCTTCTTTGGCCGTAATCTTCTGCTGATCTTCGCGGCTATCGGCATGGTCTCCTGGCTGGATATGGCGCGTATCGTGCGTGGCTAGACGCTGGGCCTGAAGAGCAAAGAGTTCATTGAAGCGGCGCACGTTGGCGGCGTATCGACCTCCAGCATCGTGCTGCGCCATATCCTGCCGAACGTGCCAAACGTGCCGAACGTGCTGGTGGTTTACGCATCGCTGCTGGTGCCGAGCATGATCCTGTTTGAATCCTTTCTGAGCTTCCTAGGCCTCGGCACGCAGGAGCCGCTAAGCAGCTGGGGCGCGCTGCTTAGCGATGGCGCTAACTCCATGGACGTTTCGCCTTGGCTGATGCTGTTCCCGGCTGTTTTCCTGGTGGTCATGCTGTTCTGTTTAAACTTTATCGGCGATGGCTTGCGTGACGCCCTCGACCCGAAAGATCGTTAAGGAGTTTCCCGATGACCATTCATGAATTCCAGCCAGAAATGGCTGCCCGCGCGGGAAGCGACCTGTTACTGGAGGTGAAGGATTTACGCGTTACCTTTCAGACCCACGATGGCGATGTGACGGCGGTTAACGACCTGAACTTCTCGCTGCGCGCAGGGGAAACGCTGGGCATTGTCGGCGAATCCGGCTCGGGCAAGTCACAAACGGCGTTTGCGCTGATGGGGCTGCTGGCAAAAAACGGACGCATCGGCGGCTCCGCGCGCTTCAACGGCAGTGAGATCCTTAATCTGCCGGAGAAAACCCTTAACAAGCTGCGTGCCGAGCAGATTGCGATGATCTTCCTGGACCCGATGACGTCGCTCAATCCCTATATGCTCGTCGGCGACCAGCTGATGGAAGTGCTTAAGCTGCATAAAGGCATGAACAGCGCGCAGGCATTTGAAGAATCTGTGCGCATGCTGGACGCGGTGAAAATGCCGGAGGCGCGCAAGCGCATGAAGATGTTCCCGCATGAATTTTCCGGCGGGATGCGCCAGCGCGTGATGATCGCGATGGCGTTGCTCTGTCGGCCGAAGCTGCTGATCGCCGACGAGCCAACCACCGCGCTCGACGTGTCGATCCAGCAGCAAGTGGTCAACTTGCTGCAAAAGCTACAGCGCGAAATGGGGCTGTCGCTGATCTTTATCGCGCACGACCTGGCGGTGGTGAAGCATATCTCCGACCGCGTGCTGGTGATGTATCTCGGCCATGCGGTCGAGCTAGGGACCTATGATGCGGTCTATAACAACCCGCAGCATCCCTATACGCGTGCGCTGATGTCGGCGGTGCCGATCCCCGATCCCGATCTAGAGAAGAACAAACACATCCATCTGCTGGAAGGGGAGCTGCCGTCGCCAATCAATCCGCCGTCAGGCTGCGCGTTCCGTACACGCTACCCGATCGCCGGGCCAGAATGCGCGAAAACGCGTCCGTTGCTGGAAGGCAGCTTCTGCCACGCGGTCTCTTGCCTGAAAGTGGATCTGCTCTAAACAAAAACGCCGGGCAAATGCCCGGCGTTTTTTATTCAGTGTCGCTTATTCGCGCCAGAGAATATGGCACAGCTTATTATCTTTCTCGCGGCACAGCAGTACGCGCGCGAACACATCGGTAATCGGCTCGCCGTCCGCTTCACCCAGACCAATCACAACTTCGGCAAAGAAGTCTGGATTCAGATCGAAATCAACATGCTCTTTCCAGTCTTCAGAAGGATCGAACATCTCTGCGCCGCCGCGCTCCTCAAACTGCAGGTTGAACAGAATGATATCCGCGGGATCGAGGTTATTGCCTGCCAGTTCTAGAAAAATGTCGTAAGCCTGTTCCAGCGTTTCGTCTTCGGTAAGGCGATTATTTAAATCCATGATCGATCCTGTCAGCCCGTGGGCGCGTTGCAATTTCCGCTCGTTTTACAGTAAAGGGCTAAAGAAGTAAAACAGTCTTTCAACGATACGTTGCCACCACGCACGTTTTGACCAGCGCTTTGCGTCAAGCAGGCGCGAGCGCGCAATATAGTCATCCTGTACGCAGGCCAAGTCGCTGCCGAAACCGGCATCGTCCACCACCAGCGTGATTTCAAAGTTGAGCCACAGGCTGCGCATATCGAGGTTAACTGTGCCCACTAGGCTAAGCTGCCCGTCCACCAGCACGCTCTTGGTGTGCAGCAAACCATCTTCAAACTGATAGATCTTTACGCCTGCGTCCAGCAGCTCGCTGAAAAAGGCGCGGCTCGCCCAGCTGACTAGCAGCGAGTCATTGTGGCGCGGCACGATAATACTCACTTCGACGCCGCGCAGCGCCGCAGTGCAGATAGCATGCAGCAGATCGTCGCTCGGCACAAAGTAGGGCGTCGTCATGATCAGCTGTTCGTGCGCCGAATAGACAGCGGTCAGCAGCGCTTGGTGGATCATATCTTCCGGAAAACCCGGTCCGGAGGCGATAACCTGCACCGTGTGGCCGCTCTCGCGCTCGAACGGCATGATATTGCCGTCGGGCGGCAGCAGCAGGATGCGCTTGCCGGTTTCGATCTCCCAGTCGCAGCTGTAGACAATCCCCATCGTTGTCGCCACCGGGCCTTCCATGCGCGCCATCAGGTCAACCCACTGGCCAACGCCTGCGTCCTGTTTGAAGTAGCGTGGATCCACCAGGTTCATGCTGCCGGTATAGGCAATATAGTTATCAATCAGCACCACTTTACGGTGCTGGCGCAGATCCATCCGGCGCAGGAAAACGCGCAGCAGGCTGACCTGAAGCGCCTCCACTACATCAATGCCAGCGTTGCGCATCATCCCAACCCACGGGCTGCGGAAAAAGGTCACGCTGCCTGCGGAGTCGAGCATTAACCGGCAGTGCACGCCGCGCTGCGCTGCCGCCATCAGCGATTCGGCAACTTCATCAGCCAGCCCGCCGGGATGCCAGATATAAAACACCATCTCGATATTGTGGCGCGCCAGCTGAATGTCGCGTATCAGCGCCTGCATCACATCATCTGAACTGGTCAGCAGCTGCAGCTGGTTGCCTTTCACCCCGGCGATGCCTTGGCGATTCTCACACAGCTGAAACAGTGAGTTCGCGACATCGCTGTGTTCGGTGGCAAAGATATGGCTGCGCTGTTTGAGATCGTTGAGCCATTTCGCCGTAGCGGGCCACATGGTGCGTGCGCGCTCCGCGCGACGTTTGCCCAGATGCAGCTCGCCAAAAGAAAGGTATGCAATGATGCCCACCAGCGGAATGATGTAAATAATCAAAAGCCAGGCCATCGCGGAAGTCACCGTTCGACGCTTCATCAAAATGCGTAGCGTGACGCCGGCAATCAGTAACCAGTAACCAAACAGCAGCAACCAGCTGATTAATGTATAAAAGGTGGTCATTAAGTGGACATCCCGTTCGCGCTTGGTCAGAGAAGTTTACGTGCTGACAGGCCACAGCGAAACCCTAAATCTCTGCCGTAGTTTGATAAGAGATCTGAGTTGGCATTGGCGTGAAGATCTTTATAATGCGGCCGCGTGATGTTGAAGCAGGAGATGAAGTGATGAGAAAAAGCATAAATGAAGTCGCACGCTGGAGAATGTTGCGCCAGGTGAATCGTCGTCGCGCTCGTTGGCTTGAAGGACAGTCGGGCCGCTACAGCCGGATCCATGCCATTCGCCACCAGCTGGCGCAGCAGCAGCGCCGTTCAATACTGTTCATCACGCAGAATACCTGACAATTAAGCCGCCGCAAGGGCGGCTTTTTTATGCCGTTTTTACTTGCGCAGAGCGGGATGTGAAGAGACGGTATCCCAGCGGCTCAATATAACGTTGTGACAGCCATGCCACCATTAATGAGAGCGCCAGTGCGACGAGAAACTGAGCGACACCGGTTACAGGGATGCGCTTCTCGACCAACCGCATCATAACGGTATGGATCAGATAGAGCGAATAGGAAACATGGCCCAGCCAAATTAAGGCGCGTGGTGTCAGCCTGGACAACAGGTCATCGTTAACAGCCACTGCCATCAGCAATAAACTCAATACGATACCAGAGTAGCTCATGCCATGGGCTACATGGGTGCGGTCAACGATATGCCAGACCGTCCAGACCAGACTGACAACGAGTAGCAGCCGATGAAGGGATACTGGCAAACGCAGTAGCGCAGGCCACGCCCGCCGCAAAGGTCCAGATTATAGGGTTAGCGATCAGATTAAGCATGCCATAACCCAAGGCATATCCCTGTATTTCCAGAGTTAACGGTTGTCCATTGAACAAAGGAACGAGGAGTAATGTTGCCGCCAGTAAACCACTCAGCATTATCCAGCGTTGACGCAGCAGGCTATAAGCCATAAGCAGGTAGAACCAGATTTCATAATTTAGCGTCCAGCGGATGCCATATAAGCCAGAGTCATCTATGTAAAAAGGACCATTATCAGCACTAACCGTGGTAAATGTCAGAGCGCTGATCAGGTTGTCGACTTTGTCCTGATAATGGAAAAGGCTCATGTCGCCGCCGAGTGCAAAGGTCAGTAGCAGCATATAATACGCGGGCAGTAAACGCAGCATGCGGCGCTGGATAAACTGCCAGGCAGCCTGAGGGCCAGAAACGAGGCGTGACACAGATAGTGTGATAACAAAACCGCTAAGCACGAAAAAGAGATCGACGCCCATGGCACCCCAGCCGAATAGGCGCTCGCCCGCGCCCGGAAACTGCATATTAATCGTGTAGCAATAGTGAAAGGCCAGAACAGCAAGCGCCGCGATGCCTGAACAGAATGTATCTGTTTATTTTCCATATGAAATACGCGCCTGAGTTTTGAAAGAGGCGCAGTATAACGTTTTGTAAGAAGATTCTTAATGCTGGCCGGTGAAATTCTTTACAGAAAATTAACGATTGATCTTAATGAGGTCGAGTGACCAGCACCACATTCACAATCTGCACTGCCGCTGCAATCACAATCAGCATCACGATAAGATGCTTTTTCTGTTTCCAGCCGTGGCGACGCCACAGCAGTAGCGCACTTGCAATCAGACCGATAACCAGCACCAGCAGCACAATAACCCGCCATTGCATAGCAGTGACTCCCTCAAAGGAAATAAAATGGCTTCTGCGCGAACGCAAAAGCCATCGAATAAAATCTGGTAAGAATCAGAACACGCGTTTAAACGGTTTTACCGCCACGTTTTTATAGACGCCAGCCGCAATATAGGGATCGGCTTCTGCCCAAGACTGCGCAGTTTCCAGCGAGCTAAACTCTGCAATGATCGCTGAGCCGGTAAAACCCGCGACGCCTGGATCGTTGCTGTCAACGGCAGGCATCGGCCCGGCGACAATTAGACGGCCTTCATCCTGCAGCAGTTGCAGGCGCGCCAGATGGGCAGGGCGCACTGAGGTACGTTTTTCCAGAGAATCAGCGTTATCTTCAGCGTAGATGATGTACAGCACTTGAAAGCTCCCATTGGCTCATCATATTTTCGCAACACGGTAAGGGATCGTAAATAAGAGTGCAAACGAAAGATGGTATTGCGGCAGGCGAGCAGCAGGCGTAAGTTAAATTATCGTTAATCACAGCCATTTTTCGGTGGCTATTGAAACTGATTGCTATTTGCATTTAAAATCCCTGCTTCATTATTTAACTGCGACTGCTATGACCACGTTGACAATGACTTATCCAAAACGTACGCTCGTTTCTGTGCTGCTGTCCGTTGCGTTATACGGCTCACTGATTGCCGCTATTCTTTATGCTTCGTTTCATCAAAGCGTCAACGTACCAAAGACATCGCAGCCGATTAGCGTTAGTCTGGTCGCGCCGGAGGTTCAACCTGAGCCTGCGCCTGTTGTTGAGCAGCCGCAACCAGAATCGGAGCCACAGCAGGTGCCCATTCCCGTGCCGCCTAAGCCCAAAGTGGAGCACAAGCGTGAAGTGACGCCGCGCCAGGAGGCAAAGCCGCAGGAGAATTTGTTTAAGCAGGACGCGCCGTCTACGCAGACCAAACCGACCACAGCGCCGAAATCAAATTCCTCGCCGGTACAGTCAGCCTCACAGGGACCGAAAGCGGTAAATGTGTCGAAGCTTGGCTATCCGAACCGCGCGCTGGCGCTGCGCATCGAGGGACGCGTACGGGTGCAGTTTGACGTTGGCGATGATGGCCGCGTGGAAAGTATCACTGTTCTCTCTGCGCAGCAGCGCAATATGTTTGAGCGCGCAGTGAAAGAGGCGATGCGGCAGTGGCGTTATCAGCCGGGTCGTCCCGGTAAGAACCTGACGATGAATATCGTGTTTCGCCTGAATGGCAGCAGCAGCATTGAGTAGAAAAAGGCGGCCTCCAGGGCCGCTTTTTATCACTCAGCAGTCACTATATTGGCGCGGCCTGGCGGCAACGGCCGCGATTTACCTTCATTATCCACCGCGACATAAATAAACACCGCTTCCGTAGCGCAGTAGGTCTGACCAATCGGCTCAGACGACACCTTCTTGTTGATCCACACTTCGACGTTAATGGTCATCGAACTGTTGCCGGTGCGCATACAGCGCGCGTGGCAGCTTACCACATCGCCGACCGCAACCGGCTTGAGGAACGACATTCCGTCCACACGTACCGTAACGACGCGTCCTTCAGCGATCTGTTTCGCCAGAATAGCACCGCCCATATCCATCTGGGACATCAGCCAGCCGCCGAAAATATCGCCATTGGCATTGGTGTCCACTGGCATCGCCAGTGGTACGCAACAGCATCTCGCCTTGCGGCAACTTATGTTTTTCGTCCATTGCTCAGCTTTTTATGCAGGTGAAAGCGCACTGCGCCAGCAATGCCCGGAGGTGAAAGCGCACTGCGCCAGCAATGCCCGGACAGGCCGGACGTTACTTATTTTTCTTCTTGTTGGGCATCCGTAGCCAGATGTAAAGTCCACTTATTAGGGTAAACAGCAGGGTAAGCGCGGTCAGACCAAACACTTTAAAGTTAACCCAAAAGGCTTCGGGTAACCAAAACGCCACATAGATATTCGCTAGGCCGCAGGCGAGGAAAAACAGCGCCCATGCAACGTTAAGACGACGCCAGCTGGTTTCAGGCAGCTGAATTTCTTTGCCCAGCAGGCTCTTGATCAGCGGCTGCGCCATAAAAAACTGGCTGTAGATTAAGGCCAGCGCAAACAGGCTATAGATAACGGTGACTTTCCATTTAATAAATTCATCGTTATGGAACACCAGCGTCAGGGTGCCGAATACGGCAATCATTACAAAGGTAAAAATAGTCATCTTCTCCAGCTTGCGGTAAAGCACCCAGCTCACCACCAGCGCCAGACCGGTCGCGACGATCAGCGCGCCGGATGCGACAAAGATGTCGTACAGCTTATAAAAAATAAAGAAGACCACTAAAGGAAGGAAATCGAGTAACTGCTTCATAGTCATTCCAGTTCAGACATAAACAAAAGCCGCGCGCCCGCAGGCGCGACCGGCTTAACGGACCAGCATATAGAGCCGGGAAAGATATATAATTAACAGCGCAGAAATCAGGTTGCCGATAGCGGTGACGGCCACTGCCAGTACATTTTCCGGTAGCACCGTGAGCGAGGAGGACATAAATAGAATTGCCATCTTTGCCAGCAGCCAGAGAATGATCGCCGGAGCAATCAGCCTGACGTTTTTCCAAGCCAGACGGCAGCTGGCGCGCATAGCAGCCAGAACCCCGATTTTCTCGCTGGTCAGGATCACCGGTGAGAGCGACAGCAAAATCGCCAGAATAATGCCCGGCACCATCAGCACCATAAAGCCCAGCTGCACCACCAGGGTAATCAGGAAGGTCTGCAGCAGCAGTTTTGGCAGCTGCGGCGTAGAAGCGCCAATCGCGCGCAGTGAACTGACGCGATGTCCGGCAGAAACCATCGGGAT
The DNA here is from genome assembly GCA_031332935.1 of Candidatus Pantoea bathycoeliae. GTDB lineage: Bacteria > Pseudomonadota > Gammaproteobacteria > Enterobacterales > Enterobacteriaceae > Pantoea > Pantoea bathycoeliae. Next base: position 25,993 of record JAUHTP010000011.1, read on the forward strand.
CAGACACAGCATGCCGCCCAACAGTAATGTATTACCAATCAGCGCAGAGAAAGTGCCAGCCGCTGAGACGCGAAGCAGAATGCGCTGCTGCTCTGGCGACATGTTCTGTATCACTTCAAATAGCGATGAGGCGCTGGTGTCGCCCTGCTGGAGCTGGGCCAGCTGTTCGCCGCCCGGGGTAAAAGCGTGCACTAGCATAACCGTGATAAACGCCGTCAGTAACGACATCAGCACGATGGTCAGCAGCTGGTCGCGGAAAAAATTTCCTGTGTCACGGTATAACGAGCTTGCCGTGATAGACATGTTCACTCCTTGGTGAAACCGGGTTAATTAACCCGGAGATTGTACATGGTCTGGCCCGATGCTGACACCCGCAGCAAGATAACTTTCTGTCATGGAAGGTAAAGAACGATAAAAAAGGGGAAGAAGACCGTAGTGCGCCCGGGCACGATTGCAGGCTTCATTATAAATGCCATCTTCGCCGGACATCGCAAATTCACGACAGGGCGAAGGCCGCTGCGCATAGATGCCGCAGGAAACGCAGCAGCCGGGCTCGCCCTGCAACGCCACGCAGCGCGGCTCGCGCGAGTTAGTGCCGCACATATTGCGCATCATCAGTCCTAAAGGCTCGGTCAGTTCGACCGGAACAACACCCCCAGCATCATCGGCTTCAGCCCAGTAAAACGAGACGCGGAAATGGGCGCAGCATGCGCCGCAGGTCATGCATGGGTTTAGATTATCGCTCATTTGATCGCCCGCCACTCCTGAGGCATCGAACCAAAACCAACACGGTGAAAAAGCAAAATAATCACGCTGATCAATTTCTTCAAGGGAAATTTCAAGGACGCATGCTGCGCTAAAATTGATCTGAATCAATCCATTGTTTTATAAGCGCTTTATTGCAGTTGATTTGGATGGCGCAATATTACTTTTTCGACAGCCGCAGCAAGGTGCGTCATTATGTGGGTGTCTGATGTGGGTGTCTACATCAACTACACTACTTTTTACGACGCCGATTTCAATCAGACCGGATGTGATGCAGGCTAAGCGATCTCAGCGTGAAAGATTCCTGGGGCGTGGGGGGCCAGGTTGGCCTCGACTATCAGATCAACCGCGACTGGATGCTAAACGCTTCGCTGTGGTACATGGACATTGATACAGAAGTGAAATAGAAATAAAGGCCGCGAATCTCTCGCGGCCTTTTCTTTTTAGCGTTACTTGATCTGCATATTGTTGGTAACAGACTTCACGCCTTTAACAGTGCGCGTCACTTCTACTCTCCCTGTCTCAAACAAGATGCGCCGTTACCATAACGGCGCAAAATAAGTGTGGGCGGGAAAAGCGAAAGCGGCAACGTGATGATGTAAAAAAGAGTGAAAAATCATGCCTTATTGGATAAGGCATGAAAGGATCAACGGGTGGCGGCTTTCAGGCTGCTGACGAACGCGGTCAGTTTCGCAAGCATCTCTTCTGGCTGCGCATGGTACTGCTCAATGATTTTCACAATAGCCGAGCCGGAGATAGCGCCAGCCGCGCCAGCACCAATCGCCTCTTTCACCTGCGCCGGTTCGGAAATACCAAATCCCTGCAACGGTGGTGCGGCGTTGTACTCGCCCAACTTGTTGATCAGATGCTGCAATGGCAGGCTGCTGGCGCGGTTTTCTGCACCGGTCACGCCCGCGCGCGACAGCAGATAGGTGTAACCACGGCCATACGAGGCAATCTCGCGCAGCAGGTCGTCGCTGGCGTTTGGCGGGCAGATGAAGATTGGGGCGATACCATGACGCAGCGCGGCCTGGCGGAAAGGCGCAGACTCCTCAACCGGCACATTCGCTACCAGCACCGAGTCAACACCTATTTCGGCGCAGCGCGCATAGAAAGTATCAACGCCGTTAGTGAACACCAGATTGGCATACATCAGCAGGCCAATCGGCAGCTCCGGATATTTGTTGCGTACGGTGGCGAGGATCTCAAAACAGTGTGCGGTCGTAGTGCCAGACGCAAAGGCCCGCAGCGTAGCGTTCTGGATCGTCGGGCCGTCCGCCAGCGGATCGGAGAAGGGAATGCCCAGCTCCAGCGCGTCTGCACCGCCTGCAACCAGCGCGTCAATAATCTTCAGCGATAGCTCCGGCGTGGGATCGCCCAGCGTGACGAAAGGAACAAATGCGCCTTCTTTATTCGCCTGTAAACGTTTAAACAGCTGTTGATAACGCTCCATCAGATCTTTCCCTGCGCAGTCAGAATATCGTGAACGGTAAAGATGTCTTTGTCGCCACGGCCTGACAGGTTGACCACCAGCAGCTGCTCTTTTTCCGGATTCTCGCGGATCATCTTCAACGCATGGGCGAGGGCGTGTGAAGACTCCAGTGCCGGGATAATGCCTTCTGCACGGCACAGCTCTTTAAACGCGGCCAGTGCTTCGTTGTCGGTAATGGAGACATAGTCGGCGCGGCCAATACTGTTAAGGTGCGCATGCTGTGGTCCAACGGATGGGAAATCAAGTCCGGCAGAGATCGAGTAGGACTCTTCAATCTGGCCCTCTTCGGTCTGCATCATCGGCGCTTTCATGCCGAAGTAGATGCCGACGCGGCCATGCTTCAGCGGCGCACCGTGCTCGCCGGTTTCAATACCGTGGCCCGCAGGTTCAACACCGATCAAACCGACGTTTTCATCATTAATAAAATCGGCAAACATGCCGATCGCGTTCGACCCGCCGCCAACGCAGGCGATCACCGCATCCGGCAAGCGTCCTTCTCTTTCCAGAATCTGCGCTTTGGTCTCTTCACCAATAATGCGCTGGAACTCACGTACAATGGTCGGATAAGGGTGCGGGCCTGCGGCGGTACCCAGCATATAGTGCGCGGTTTCATAGCTGCCGGACCAGTCGCGCAGCGCCTCGTTACAGGCGTCTTTCAGCGTGGCGGAGCCGCTGTGCACCGGAATCATTTCCGCGCCCATCAGGCGCATGCGGAACACGTTTGGCGACTGGCGCTCAACATCTTTCGCGCCCATATAGATGCGGCACTTCATGCCGAGCAGCGCGCAGGCCAGCGCCGATGCCACGCCATGCTGACCCGCGCCGGTTTCTGCAATGATTTCACTTTTGCCCATGCGTTTTGCCAGCAGCGCCTGGCCAAGCACCTGGTTGGTTTTATGCGCGCCGCCGTGCAGGAGATCTTCACGCTTCAGATAGAGGCGCGTTTTGCTGCCTTTAGTCAGGTTGCTGCACAGCGTCATCGCAGTCGGGCGACCGGCATAGTTTTTCAGCAGGTCTGTAAATTCGGCCTGGAAATCGGGATCTTTTTGCGCGTCGACAAAGGAGGCTTCCAGCTGGCGCAGCGCAGGCATCAGGATTTGCGGCACATACATACCGCCAAAGTCACCAAAATAGGGATTCAGTAGTGTCATTATTTCATCTTCCTTTTAAGGCCCGCCGCAGCGGACCTGCTAAATCAGTAGGCGCGCAGCGTGCGGAAAACCGCCGCAATTTTGCTCGCGTCTTTGATGCCTGGAGCACTTTCAACGCCGGAGTTAAAGTCGAGGCCCGCGCAGCAGAGGCGTGCCGCTTCCACGCAGTTATCCGAGCTCAGGCCACCAGCGAGCAGCACGGTGCTTAACTCCTGGTCTTGCAGCAGCGACCAGTCGAAACGCTCACCGCTGCCGCCGTTGCCGTTGTCAAACACGTAGCGATCGACGTACGACCAGTCACGCGCGGGCAATGACGTTTTGATGCTGAGTGCCTTCCAGATAGCGACTCCGGCTGGCAGCGCAGCGTGCAATTCAGTCACGTAAGCTGGGTCTTCATCACCGTGCAGCTGTACTGCAGCAAGATTCAGCGCAGTGGCTTTAGTGACAACGTCACTTACGGCATTATTGCGGAACACACCGACATAGCGCAGCCGCGCGCCGGCCATTACCTGTTGCGCCTGTTGCACGTCAATCTGACGCGGTGAACCCTCGGCAAAAATCAAACCGCCGTAGATTGCGCCGGCTTCGTGCGCGGCACGGGCATCTTGCGCGCGCGTCAGGCCGCACACCTTATTGTCACCCAGCAGAACGCGGCGTACCGCGCCAGCCAGATCCTGTTCTTCCATCAGCACAGAGCCAATCAGGAAGCCATTGGCGAAATGGCTCAGTTCGCGCACCTGCGCGTAGTTATGAATGCCGGACTCGCTGATGACAGTCACGCTGTGCGACAGGCGCGGTGCCAGCTGGCGCGTGCGGTCCAGATCGATCGACATATCGCGCAGATCGCGGTTATTGATGCCGACGACTTTTGCCTCCAGCGCAATGGCGCGCTCCAGCTCCGACTCGTTGCTCACCTCGGTCAGCACGCCCATCTTCAGGTTGTGCGCCACGGCGGCCAGCTGGCGATACTGTTCATCATCCAGCACCGACAGCATCAGCAGGATGGCATCAGCCTGATAGTGGCGCGCCAGATAGATCTGATAGGGATCAATAATAAAATCTTTGCACAGCACCGGCTGGGTGAGCGCCGCGCTGACGATGGGCAGAAAATCGAAGCTGCCCTGGAAATATTTCTCATCGGTCAGGACGGAAACGGCAGACGCGTGGTGGCGATAGATGCCCGCGATGGTTGCCAGATCGAAGTCTTCGCGGATCAGCCCTTTAGAAGGCGAAGCCTTTTTGCACTCAAGAATAAACACGGTGCGTGCACCCTGCAGCGCATGATAAAAGTTACGGCCAGCGGGCTGTACTGCATCCTGAAAAGTGGCCAGCGGCTGCTGCGCCTTATGCGCCTCGACCCACTGCGCTTTATCCTGAACAATTTTGTCTAAAATCGTACCTTGCATGGTCACCCTCTTGCTGCCAGAGCGATAACGCGCTCGTAGGCTTGTCCGCTGCGGATGGCCAGGAGCGCACGCTGCGCGTTTTCACGCAAATCTTCATGACCAAATACTTTCAGCAACATTGCCACATTGACGGCGACCGCTTCCTCATGGGCCTGCTCGCCATTACCCTGGAGTAATCGGGTAAGAATGTCACGGTTTTCTTCCGGCGTGCAGCCGGCCAGCGCCTCTTTGGAATGGAAGCCAAAACCGAAGTCTTCTGGCGTCAGCTGATAGCGGGTAATCTCGCCGTCGCGCAGCTCGGCGATATGGGTTTCACTGTGCAACGCTACCTCATCCATGCCGCCGCCGTGCACTACCGCGGCGCGCTGGTAGTCCAGCACCTTCAGCGTCTGGGCGATCGGCAGCACCAGTTCCGGGCTGTAGACGCCAATCACCGCTAGCGGCGGTCGTGCCGGGTTGATCAACGGGCCGAGCACATTGAACAGGGTGCGCGTTTTCAGCTGACGGCGTACCGGCATCGCATGGCGAAAGCCGGTGTGATACTGCTGCGCGAACAGGAAACAGACGTTGAGGTCGTCCAGCGCCGCGCGTGCCTGCTCGGCAGGCATATCCAGATTGATGCCGAACGCCGCCAGCAGATCGGAAGAACCTGACTTGCTCGACACGCTGCGGTTGCCGTGCTTCGCTACTTTCAGCCCGCAGGTGGCAGCCACAAACGCGCTGGCGGTGGAGATATTTATGCTGTTGCTGCCGTCGCCGCCGGTGCCCACGATATCGGCAAAGACGTAGCAGGGACGAGGGAAAGGCTTCGCGTCCTCCAGCAGCGCGCTGGCTGCGCCCGCGATCTCCTGCGGCGATTCGCCGCGCACCTTCATGGCAATCAGCGCGGCGGCGAGCTGGGTCGGTTCGAGCTGGCCGGTAATAATGGCGCTAAACAGCTGCTGGCTTTCGCCTTGCGTCAGCGTCTGCGCCTGATAAAGTTTTTCCAGAATGGCATGCATGATCATTCTCCCTCTGATGTCGCCAGCGCCCAGGCCAGCGTCTGTTCCAGCAGACGCGCGCCCTGAGTGGTCAGGATAGATTCCGGATGGAACTGGAAGCCGCAGACGCGATCGGCGTCGTGACGCACTGCCATCACCATACCGTTGAAGCTGGCGTTAACCGCCAGCTCTGCTGGCGTGTTGCTGCCTACCAGCGAGTGGTAGCGCGCCACCGGCAGCGGATTGCTCAACCCGGCAAACATCGCTTCGCCATCGTGATTCACGGCGGAGGCTTTGCCGTGCAGGATCTCTCCTGCCTGACCTATATGGCCACCGTAGGCTTCGACAATCGCCTGATGGCCAAGGCAGACGCCAATAATCGGCAGCCGTCCGCGCAGGGTTTGCAGCAGCTCAGGCATACAGCCTGCATCTTTTGGCGCGCCCGGACCCGGAGAAAGCATCAGCACCGGTTTTTCCATACGCTGAAGATGTTCGATCAGCAGCGAGGCAGGCACGTTATTACGGTAAATCAACACGTTGTAGCCCAAGGAGCGCAGCTGATCAACGAGGTTATAGGTAAAGGAGTCGATGTTATCGAGCAGCAAGATATCGGCCATCAGAAAATCTCCTTGCAGTGATGGGCGGTGGCGATAGCGCGCAGCACCGCACGCGCTTTATTGCGGCTTTCGTCTGCTTCGGCCTGCGGGTTAGAGTCAAGCACGACGCCTGCGCCAGCCTGAACGGTGGCCACACCCTCTTCAACCCATGCCGAGCGGATGACGATGCAGGTATCGAGATCGCCGTTTGCTGTGAAATATCCTACAGCGCCGCCGTAGCTGCCGCGGCGCGTGCCTTCTGCGGAGGCAATCAGCTGCATGGCGCGTACTTTTGGCGCGCCGCTCAGGGTGCCCATATTCATGCAGGCACGGTAGGCGTGCAGCACGTCGAGGTCTTCGCGCAGCGTACCGACCACGCGTGATACCAGGTGCATCACGAAGGAGTAGCGATCGACTTTGGTCAGATCGGCAACATAGCGGCTGCCCGGCACGCAGATGCGCGCCAGGTCGTTGCGCGCCAGATCGACCAGCATCAGGTGTTCGGCCAGCTCTTTATGATCGGTGCGCATCTCCAGTTCAATGCGGCTGTCGAGATCGCGGTCCAGTGAGCCATCAGCGTGACGGCCGCGCGGACGCGTACCGGCAATCGGATAGATCTCGATCTGGCGCGAGGTCGCGTCATATTTCAGCGAGCTTTCCGGCGAGGCGCCGAACAGCGAGAAATCCCGATCCTGCATAAAGAACATGTAAGGGCTGGGGTTGCTGTTTTTCAGCGTCTCATAGGCGGCAAGCGGCGACGGGCAGGGCAGTAAGAAGCGGCGCGACGTCACCACCTGGAAAATCTCGCCGATGCGAATCGCTTCCTGCATCTGGCGCACGGTATCGCAATAGGCTTCGTCGCTCTGGCTGACGCTCAGCATCATCTGAGCCACGGTCTGTACCGGTAGCGCAGGTGCAGGCTGGAGCATCTGGCCGTGCAGTTGTTCGATACGGCTTTGCAGGCGCTGAAACTCGCTGGTAGACGGGCAGAACAGGCTGGCCTGTAGGGTGGCGCTGCGCGTCTGGTGATCCAGTACCAGCAGCGTTTCGGCCAGATAAAAGCAGTATTCGGGGCAGCGCTGCTGATTTTCCAGCGCGGGCAGATCTTCGAATCCTGCCACTAGGTCGTAGGCAAACAGGCCCCCCATCAGCACGGCTTCGCGCTCGTCAGCAGGCGAGTTAACCAGCTGGGGGATCAGGCGCAGCGCATCGAACACTGACAGCGCCTGGAGACGGGAATCTTCATCCTGCACCGCATCAACCGAGGGAAAATGCAGCTCGCGGCCGTCGGGACGCGCCTCAACTCTCACGCTGGCAGGCAGTGCCGCATCCAGCAACGGCAGCAGCGCACGGCCATTCTCCGACGGCGCCTGAAGGGTAACGCAGGCGCCCAGCGCGCTGACGCGCAGCGCGCTGTCGACAATCAGCAGGCTTTTCAGGTTCTGTTTGCTGTCAATGTCTGCTGATTCAAGCAGCAGGGTAGCCGGACGTGTGCCGCATAACTGATGAAACACTGCGGCCGGATCTTCGCGATAAGGCGCGGTGCCGGTAATCAACTTCACTGTAGGTTTCGCATTTGGCATGGTGGATTCTCTAAAATTCGCCTAAAAAAAGCCCGCTTCTTAGCGGGCTCGGGTCTCTGCACAGCGTTACGCAAGAGGTACTCGACATTGCACGTTCCGGGAAACATTGCGCCACCAGCCTGCAGAAAGCATAAAAATCTTCACCATGAGGAGTTACCCGTTTAGTGGTGAACTTGTGTACTAGTTAACGGGTTCGTAGCGAAAAAGTCAATACCTTTTTCACCAGCAGGTATAATCGTTATTATGCTGGCCGCTTCAACATGCAGCGGGAGTGACATTTGAAAGAGATTGCCCGGTTTCCTCTTTATGATTTACACAGCCATACACGCGCATCGGATGGATTACTCACACCTGAAGCGCTGGTAGAGCGCGCTGTTACTATGCGCGTCGGCGTGCTGGCTATTACCGATCACGATAGCGTCGCGGGGGTAGAAGCGGCGCAGCGCGCTGTCGCTGAGCAGGCATTGCCTTTAAAGGTGCTGGCAGGCGTAGAAGCCTCAACGCTGTGGGAAAACCATGAAATCCATATTGTCGGGCTGAATATTGATATTCACCATCCGGCGATAACGGCCTTTCTGGCGGAACAGTATCGCTGCCGTCAAGCGCGGGCAGAGCTGATTGCCGAGCGGCTCGACAAGGCGCGCATTCCTGGCGCACTGGCGGGCGCTGCCCGGCTGGCGGACGGTGGCGTCATTACCCGCGGCCATTTTGCCCGATTTCTGATTGAGCAGGGCAAAGCCGACACGGTGGCGCAGGTTTTCAAAAGCTACCTGGCATGCGGCAAAACCGGCTATGTTCCACCGCAATGGTGTACAATTAAACAAGCTATTGATGCGATTCACCATTCTGGTGGCTGTGCGGTGCTGGCGCATCCTGGCCGCTATGGTTTGTCGGCAAAATGGCTGAAGCGGCTCATCGCACATTTCCGCGAGGCGGGTGGCGATGCGATGGAGGTCGCGCAGTGCCAGCAGGCACCTAATGAACGCACACAGCTGGCGCAGTACGCCCGCGACTACCATCTGGCTGCATCACAAGGTTCCGATTTTCATCAACCCTGTCCGTGGATCGAGCTGGGCCGCAAACTCTGGCTTCCTGCTGGTGTTGAACCCCTGTGGGAGCGTTTTCCGGCACTGGCCCCTACAGACTCTGACGCGGAAAGGTGATACGAGGTTTTTATTAGTCAACTGTTTCACATTCATCCAGACAATCCGCAGCCGCGCCTGATCTCCCAGGCGGTTGACTATCTCAATTAAGGGTGGCGGGATTGTCTATCCGACCGATTCTGGCTATGCGCTGGGCTTTCGACTGAAAGAGAAAAACGCGCTGGAGCGCATCTGCCGTATCCGACAGCTGGACGGCAACCATAACTTCACGCTGATGTGCTGCGATCTGTCGGAGATATCTAATTACTCTCAGGTCGACAACAGCGCGTTTCGCCTGTTGAAGAACAACACGCCGGGCAGCTACACCTTTATCCTGAAAGCGACCAAAGAAGTGCCGCGCCGTCTGATGAACGACAAACGAAAAACCATGGGGCTGCGCGTGCCGTCTAATCCGATTGCGCTGGCGCTGCTGGAGGCGCTGAACGAGCTATCAGTAATTATTGAGTTACGTAACGGATTAATCATTGCCACCTGACGCGGCGGCAATCAGAGAGACTGAGGAGCAGTAAAAATTTAACGTCCTTGCCAGCGTTGGTATTCCTCGTTACGCTGTCCCGGCGCGGTCTCCGGCAAACGTGCCAGACCCGCCAGCGAGATAACGCACAGCACGCCAACATAGATTGCTAGGCGATACCAGTGCCCGTTTGTCACCTGCAAAACTTTTACCGCCACCAGCCCTAAGATACAGCTACCAATTAAAGAGCCAATTTGCCAAATCACGGCGATGCCGCTGCAACGAATATGGGTAGGGAATAGTTCTGGGAACTAGGAAGCCTGCGGCGCGTAACACATACTGTGGCCCAGCGTCAGCGCCACGATCATTGCAATCTGGGTGAGCCAGTAGCTGTTCTGTTGCAGTGCAAGGAAAAAGGGCACAATCGACAGTACGATAAGCAGGGCGCCCATCAGATAGACGGGCTTACGGCCAATGCGATCGGAAAGCGCCCCCATTAGCGGAATGGCGAAAATTTCCAGGATTACGGCAACGATCATGCTCTCCATCAGGATATTGTTATCAAGCTGATTCGCCTTACCCTAGGCCAGAATAATCACCGTAAACAGAGCAAAAGCACAGGCTTCGATGAGTTTCGCGGCCACGCCGTTTACCACCAGTTTTGGATGCGCTTGGATCACCTCCTTTAACGGCCGCGACTCTGCGGCTTTGGTCGCGCGAATCTCAGCGAATACCGGCGACTCATCGAATACGCAGGCGGATAAACAAGCAAACGATCACCAGCAGTGCACTCAACAGAAAAGGCACGCGCCAGCCCTAGCTCATCATCTGATCGGCTGTCAGGAATGCATTCAGGATGGCGAATAGCGCCAGCGGCAATAGAAAGCCGGTCGGCGCGCCAATCTGCACCGAGCTGGCGAAAAAACCACGCCGTGCGGGCTGGGCATATTCTGCGGTCATCAGCACCGCAACCGCCTGTTCGCCGCCAACGCCAAATCCCTGTAGCAAACGAATGACAATTAAGGAGACCGGTGCCCAGATACCAATGGTGGCTAAGTCGGCAACAGGCCGATGCAGAAGGTGCCCAGACCGACAATCAGGATCGTCGCGACCAGCGCTTTTTTGCGCCCGACCTTATCGTCGATATGACCAAAGATAATTCCGCCAACCGGACGCGCCAGAAAGCCAACAGCGTAAGTGGCGAAAGCGGCCAGCGTACTGACCAGCGGATCATCGCTGGGAAAAAAGAGGTGTCCAAAAAACAGCACTGCCGCTGTGCCATAGGCGAAGAAGTCATAATATTCTGCAGCGGTGACGATAGCAGAAGCGCTGGCTACCCGGCCAATAAGACGATTATTGTCGGTGACTGTAGAAGTTGCAATGGAAGAGGATGTCGTAACAGTAGTCATCATAGTTATACTCACATAATCAGAGACTGGTGTACCATACAAGTATGCGTCAGGTTGTGTTGAGAACATGATCACAGTTGCTGAATAAGTAGTCGGTCCTAAACCAGGCAAACAGATAAAGTCTTATTTGGGATGTCGCGCCTGCGCTTATTCTGATAAAGCAGATTACAATTCAGTGAATTAAAGGTATAATAATTGGTTTTAAAAGATGCTAATCTAAATGACGCTTGGGAAGGCGGCAACGAGGCCGCTATGAGCGAAAAATTACAGAAAGTCCTGGCACGCGCAGGCCACGGTTCACGCCGTGAGATCGAAGCAAAAATCGCCGCCGGTCGCGTCAGCGTCGACGGCAAACTCGCCACGCTGGGCGACCGCATCGAAAATGACAAATCCCTGAAAATCCGCATCGACGGCCACCTGGTTTCCATCGCTGAATCTGCGACCGAAGTGTGTCGTGTGCTTGCCTACTACAAACCTGAAGGCGAGCTCTGCACCCGCAGCGATCCAGAAGGCCGCCCGACGGTGTTTGATCGTCTGCCACGTATGCACGGATCGCGCTGGATTGCAGTCGAGCGTCTTGACGTCAATACCTGCGGCCTGCTGCTGTTTACCACCGATGGCGAACTGGCAAACCGCTTGATGCATCCCAGCCGTGAAGTAGAGCGCGAATATGCTGTACGCGTTTTTGTTCAGGTGGATGACGATAAAATCCGTCAGCTGAGCAAAGGTGTGCAGCTGGAAGATGGCCCGGCAGCATTTAAAACGCTGCGTTTCGCCGGTGGTGAAGGGTTCAACCAGTGGTACAACGTGACGCTGACCGAAGGGCGTAACCGCGAAGTGCGTCGTCTGTGGGAAGCAGTTGGCGTGCAGGTGAGCCGCCTGATGCGCGTACGCTATGGCGACATTAACCTGCCGAAAGGTTTGCCGCGCGGTGGCTGGATGGAAATGGATCTGGCGGCGGTTAACTATTTGCGTTCGCTGGTTGGTATGGATGACGAAACGGTCACCAAACTGGCGGTAGAAAAAGATCGCCGCCGTACTAAAGCGAATCAGATTCGCCGTGCGGTTAAGCGCAACACCCAGGTTAGTGGCAACGGCCGACGCAACAGCAGCAAACTCAGCTAATAAAAAACGCAGCTCTCGGGCTGCGTTTTTGGGCTTACCAGTCTATGCCTTGCTGTGCCTGAATCCCTGCATCGAAAGCAGGCTTTACCGGCCGCATTTCGGTAACGGTATCCGCCATATCTATTAGCGCGCGGTGGCGCCGCGCCCGGTCAATATAACGCTCTGATGAGCAGGGCGCTCACGCAACGCCCGCTCCAGCTCTTCCAGCGGCAGATAATCCATGCTCACAATATAAGTGATCTCATCCAGCAGCACCAAATCTAGGCTGGCATCCGCCAGCATGCGTCTGGCGTGTTGCCCATACCGCCAGGCAAGCGGCCGTATCGGTCGCGCGGTTTTGCTTCTCCCAGGTAAAGCCGGTCGCCATCACCTGAAATTCTACGCCGTGCTGCGACAGCAGGTTGCGCTCGCCGTTGGGCCATTCCCCTTTGATAAACTGGATCACCGCTGCCTTTTTGTTGTGCCCGACCGCGCGCAGCGCTTTGCCAAAGGCGGCGGTGGTTTTACCTTTGCCGTTGCCGGTAAAGACCATCAGGATGCCGCGCGTTTCAGTCGCAGCGGTAATGCGCGCATCGACCTGTTCTTTCAGCCGCTGCTGGTGGCGATCGTCGCTCATTACTCTACCGCCCCGGCTTGCGGCCAGGCTGCGCATCAAAGCTGATGCCGGTTTTACGGCGGCTGTCGTCGCCCATAACATAAAGGTAGAGCGGCATCAGATCGGCTGGCGTTTTGAGATTGTTGGCATCTTCCTGCGGAAACGCGGAAGCGCGCATTTTGGTACGTGTGCCGCTTGGGTTAATGCAGTTAACGCGCAGCGACTGGTTTTTAAACTCATCTGCCAGCACCTGCATCATGCCTTCGGTTGCAAATTTTGATACCGCGTAAGCGCCCCAGCCCGCGCGCCCGGTGCGTCCGACGCTGGAGGTAGTGAACAACAGCGAACCGGCACTGGATTTCAGCAGCAGCGGCAGCAAGGCTTGGGTCAGGAAAAAGGTGGCGTCGAGGTTAATCTTCATTACCTGCTGCCAGACCTGCGGATCCAGCTCGGCCAGCGGCACGATTTCGCCCAGGATCCCGGCGTTATGCAGCACGCCATCGAGGCGCGGGAACTGCTGCGAGAGCTGCTCAGCCAGCTGCTGACATGACTCAGGCGTCGCCTGTGCCAGATCGAACACCAGGCTATGCGCCGGGCGCAGGCCCAACTGGGCAATGGCCTGCTGGGTTTGCTCCAGCCGCGGCAGATTGCGGCCGAGCAGAATAACTTCCGCACCGTAGCGCGCATAGGTGATGGCGGCTTCGCGGCCAATGCCGTCTGAAGCGCCGGTAACGAGAATAATGCGGTTTTGCAGCAGGTCGCTTTTCGGTTGATAGTGCACGACGATATCCTTGAGCGCGTAAACGGTTTTTTGGCTTTATGCCTCAATTCGCCGGAGGGTGCAATCATCCACAGGCGCTTTCTGTACCGGCCGCTGGCATTTTAGGCGACGCGAGGCATTTTACCAGGTAAACTCTCTGATTAGTGCTAATTCTCTGTTTAATAAGGCTGCAGAATGGATTTACTCTCAAGTTATGGATTCTTTCTGGCCAAAGCGGTCACGGTGGTGGTCGCCGTAGCTGCGATAGTGGCCATTATTGTAAATGCGGCGCTGCGCAAGCGCAGCCAGGCGGGCGGACAGCTGTGTTTGACGCACCTGGGCGATGACTACCAGCAAATGAAGGAAGATTTGCAGCTGGCTAAAATGAAGCCGCAGGTGCAAAAAGTGTGGCAGAAGCAGCATAAAAAAGAAGAAAAGCAGAAGGCGAAAGCGGAGAAGCGCGCCGCGAAGCAGGGCATAAAAGAGAGCCCAAAACCAACCCTTTACGTTATCGACTTTAAAGGCAGCATGGATGCCAGCGAAGTGACCGCGCTGCGCGAAGAAATTTCCGCCGTGCTGGCGGTGGCGGAGAAAGGCGATGAAGTGCTGTTGCGACTGGAAAGTCTAGGCGGTGTGGTGCACGGCTATGGCTTGGCGGCGTCTCAGCTCCAGCGTCTGCGCGATCGCGGCCTGCGCGTGACGGCGGCAGTTGATAAAGTGGCAGCCAGCGGCGGTTATATGATGGCCTGCGTTGCGGATCGCATTGTTGCCGCGCCTTTTGCCATTCTCGGCTCAATCGGTGTAGTGGCACAAATCCCTAACTTCAATCGTCTGCTTAAGCGCAACGACATTGACGTAGAACTGCACACCGCTGGCCAGTATAAACGTACCCTGACGCTGTTCGGTGAAAACACCGATGAAGGGCGCGAGAAGTTTCAGGAAGATCTCAACGAAACCCACCTGCTGTTCAAAGACTTTGTGCATCAGATGCGCCCATCGCTCGATATCGACAAAGTCGCAACCGGTGAACACTGGTATGGCCGTCAGGCGCTGGATTTAAACCTCATTGATGACATCAGCACCAGCGATGAGCTGATCATCAACCAGATGGAGCTGTTTAATGTGCTGGGCGTGCATTACGCTCGTCGGCGCAAGATGATTGACCGCGTTACTCACAGCGCAGGTTCCGTGGCGGAACGCCTGCTGATGAGATGGTGGCAGCGCGGCGAGAAGCAGCTGCTGTAGGGAGCGCGCCGGGCACTTCTGGACGTCATTCGTTCGCGGATATTTGTTCTGACTAACCCGGCACCTGCCGGGTTCTTTACGCCAGGTGATAGCGTGATGAGAGCGTGAGCGCTAGGTACTTAAATACGTTAAATACTGCTATGGTTTTTGCCGTCGGCAAGCCTTCCTCGTCGAGAAAAAAAGCCCACGGAACACCAGCACGTCTCCTTGTTGGATCACTTCACTGGCTTCCATTCCAGCAAAATAATCATCATGCTCTTTGACCAGCATATTGGCTTTTTCCAGTAAGGCCTGGTGTGAAATGGCCTGAGTTGTTTTCTGCATTGAATATCTCCTTTTTGACATGCAACAAATCCTTTCTATATTACTTTGCCAAAACCGCTGCGCGGCAAATCAGCAAAATGCGGCAAAAGCTGGCGCAAAATTAAACAGAGCGCTAATTAAGTTGCGTAACGAATTTTATCAGGTAGAGTGTGGGCGATTAAGATTTCAGGGAGATTAAACCGGGAAGTGTGATTGCGTCAGATGAAAAACTCGCTCTTATTCATAACGTTGCATAAGCATATGCAATCTGATCTGAGATTGCCCCCGCAGCCTTGAAAAGCAGAAAAGGCGTAGCAATATTGAACACAATGAGTTTCAGGGCATCAAATCCTCTCCCGTTTATCAGGACGTTTTCATTAGGTAAAGGTACATATGGGTAAAGCACTCGTAATCGTAGAGTCCCCGGCAAAGGCAAAAACAATCAATAAATACCTCGGTAGTGACTACGTGGTGAAATCCAGCGTCGGTCATATCCGTGATCTGCCGACCAGTGGTTCAACCGCAAAAAACAGTGCTGACGGGGCAGGCGACAAAAAGACCAAAAAGGTTAAAAAAGACGAAAAAGCCGCGCTGGTTAGCAGAATGGGCGTTGACCCCTACCATGGCTGGAAAGCTGATTATCAAATCCTGCCCGGTAAGGAGAAAGTGGTCTCCGAACTGAAAGCGCTGGCAGCCAATGCTGACCACATTTATCTCGCAACCGACCTTGACCGCGAAGGGGAAGCCATCGCCTGGCATCTGCGGGAAGTTATCGGTGGCGACGACAAGCGCTTTAGCCGCGTAGTGTTTAACGAAATCACTAAAAATGCGATTCGTCAGGCGTTTGACACGCCGGGCGAACTGAATATCGACCGCGTTAATGCGCAGCAGGCGCGTCGCTTTATGGACCGCGTGGTGGGCTACATGGTGTCGCCGCTGCTGTGGAAGAAGATCGCGCGTGGTTTATCCGCCGGTCGCGTCCAGTCCGTTGCGGTGCGTCTGGTGGTTGAGCGCGAACGCGAAATCAAAGCCTTTGTGCCGGAAGAGTACTGGGAGCTGAACGCCGATTTGAATACGGCGAAAGGCGATCTCCTTGCTATGTTGGTAACGCACCAGAATGACAGCCCGTTCCGTCCGGTCAATGGCGAACAGACGCAGGCTGCTGTCGCGCTGCTGGAAAAGGCGAGCTACGAAGTTGTCGAACGTGAAGATAAGCCGACCAGCAGCAAGCCTAGCGCACCTTTTATTACCTCAACGCTCCAGCAGGCGGCCAGTACGCGACTCTGCTTCGGCGTGAAGAAAACCATGATGATGGCGCAGCGCCTGTATGAAGCGGGCCACATCACCTATATGCGTACCGACTCGACGAATCTGAGTCAGGATGCGCTGACCATGGCGCGCGGCTATATCGAAGAAAGCTTCGGCAAAAAATATCTGCCGGAAACAGCCAATTCCTACGCTAGCAAAGAGAACTCCCAGGAAGCGCACGAAGCTATTCGTCCTTCTGACGTCAATGTGGTCGCGGAGAAGCTCAAGGATATGGAAGCGGGCGCGCAAAAGCTCTATCAGCTGATCTGGCGTCAGTTTGTTGCCTGTCAGATGGTGCCTGCACAGTATGACTCTACGACGCTGACCGTTGCCGCCGCCGGATTCAAGCTGAAGGCAAAAGGCCGTACGCTGCGCTTCGACGGCTGGACACGCGTGATGGCTGCGCTGCGTAAAAATGACGAAGACCGCACGCTGCCGCCGGTAGAGAAAGGCGAGACGCTGGATCTTCAGCAGTTGACCCCCAGCCAGCACTTTACTAAACCGCCTGCACGCTTCAGCGAAGCCTCGCTGGTGCGTGAACTGGAAAAGCGCGGTATTGGTCGTCCATCTACCTACGCTGCTATTATCTCGACTATCCAGGATCGCGGTTATGTGCGGGTGGAAAACCACCGCTTCTACGCGGAGAAAATGGGTGAAATCGTCACCGATCGTCTGGAAGAAAACTTCCGCGATCTGATGAACTATGACTTCACCGCGACGATGGAAAACAGCCTCGATCAGGTCGCCAATAACCAGGCTGAGTGGAAAGGCGTGCTGGACAACTTCTTTAGCGACTTTACTCAGCAGCTGGACAAGGCAGAGAAAGATCCTGAAGAGGGCGGCATGCAGCCGAACCAGATGGTGCTCACCACTATCGACTGCCCGACCTGCGGACGCAAAATGGGCATCCGTACCGCCAGCACCGGTGTGTTCCTCGGCTGTTCAGGCTATGCGCTGCCGCCGAAAGAGCGCTGCAAGCACACCATTAACCTGATTCCTGAAAACGAAGTGCTGAACGTGCTGGAAGGCGATGATGCCGAGACCAACGCGTTGCGCGCGCGTCGCCGCTGCCAGAAGTGCGGTACGGCGATGGACAGCTACCTGATCGATCCGCAGCGTAAGCTGCACGTCTGCGGTAATAACCCGGAGTGCGACGGCTACGAGATTGAGCAGGGCGAGTTCCGTATGAAAGGCTACGACGGCCCGATCGTTGAGTGCGAGAAGTGTGGCTCCGAAATGCATCTGAAAATGGGGCGCTTCGGCAAGTACATGGCGTGCACCAACGACGATTGTAAGAATACGCGCAAAATTCTGCGTAACGGCGAAGTGGCACCGCCGAAGGAAGACCCGGTGACGCTGCCGGAGCTACCGTGCGAGAAATCAGACGCCTATTTCGTGCTGCGTGACGGTGCGGCTGGTGTGTTCCTCGCCGCGAATACTTTCCCGAAATCGCGTGAAACCCGCGCGCCGTTAGTGGAAGAGATACAGCGCTTTAAAGATCGTCTGCCGAAAAAACTGCGTTATCTGGCCGATGCTCCGGCAACCGATCCAGATGGCAATAAAACCATGGTTCGTTTCAGCCGCAAGACGAAGCAGCAATATGTTGCCTCTGAGAAAGAGGGCAAAGCGACTGGCTGGTCAGCATTCTTTATTGACGGTAAGTGGCAGGAAGCGAGAAAGTAATTCCCTCTCCTTTATAGAAGGCCAGCAGTGCTGGCCTTTTTTCTTAGCCTTATATCAAAACGTTCTACATTCCTTCTTACGATGATATAGTGGTTATAGCATTTCCGACATGCTCCGATGCTTTGCATTATGTCTCACCGATCCGGCAAAAAAACGTCAATCGGGGATGCCGCTCTGTAGCTTACTGGGATGGAACAGATATGAAATTGCAGCAATTGCGCTATATCGTCGAAGTGGTTAATCACAACCTTAATGTCTCTTCGACAGCAGAAGGACTTTATACTTCTCAGCCAGGCATCAGTAAGCAGGTGCGCATGCTAGAGGATGAACTGGGCGTGCAGATTTTTTCGCGCAGCGGCAAACATTTAACGCAGGTGACGCCCGCAGGCGAAGAGATTATCCGTATCGCTCGCGAGGTGTTGTCTAAAGTCGACGCGATCAAGTCAGTCGCAGGCGAACACACTTGGCCGGATAAAGGCTCGCTCTATGTGGCTACAACGCACACGCAGGCGCGCTACGCCTTGCCGGGCGTAATCAAAGGCTTTATTGAGCGCTATCCGCGCGTCTCATTACATATGCATCAGGGTTCACCAACGCAAATTGCCGAGGCGGTCTCTAAAGGCAACGCGGATTTTGCTATTGCCACTGAAGCGCTACATCTATATGACGACCTGATTATGCTGCCTTGCTATCACTGGAACCGGGCGATTGTCGTCACGCCCGATCATCCACTGGCTGGCAAAGGGCAGGTTTCTATTCAGGAGCTAGCTGAATATCCGCTGGTAACCTACACCTTTGGCTTCACCGGCCGTTCCGAACTGGATACGGCTTTCAATCGTGCAGGTCTGACACCGCGCATTGTTTTCACGGCAACCGACGCTGACGTTATCAAAACTTATGTCAGGTTAGGGCTGGGGGTCGGTGTTATCGCCAGCATGGCGGTTGATCCGGTGGCCGATCCTGACATGGTACGCATTGAAGCTGCAGAAATTTTTACCAACAGCACCACGAAAATCGGTTTCAGGCGCAGCACCTTCCTGCGCAGCTATATGTATGATTTCATTCAGCGATTTGCCCCTCATCTTACCCGCGACGTGGTTGATGCGGTGGTGGCACTGCGTTCGAATGAGGATATTGAAGCGATGTTCAAGGATATAAAGCTGCCTTTTAAGTAGGTGGTAAATTTGTAAGCGTTGTTAAAGGCTGCCTCGGCGGCCGTTTTTTTTGCTAGCGGTTAGCGCCACCTTAATGTTGAAAATGTTTATTATTTTTTTGTAAATGAAACACCGGTCACATGTTTTTCTTTTTTCTGTTTAGGTTTCTTAAATGAGAAATAGTACACAAATTTAACTCTGCCGCTTTGCGCCCTGCCAGGATTATTCCCATACTCCAGTTAAGATATGAGGTTAAGCCTCTCTCAATTAGGCTTCCTTAAGTTAACTCAAATTTGCAATGTAATAATTTAATTAAGGAAATGTGTAGCGGTTCATTATTACTTAAGTAATTTAACCGTTTTGATAAATAGCGTTAATCGTTTTGCTCAATAAAAATAACTGTATTTTCGGCCTTAATGCGTTTAGGATTCCTCTTAAATCTTAATCGGTGTTAACAATCGTTTTGTTGATAGAGATTATCAAAAACTATGGCTACGAGACTGACTGTACAACCCGACTTCCGGGCAAAAATCACCAAGGTTGCGCGCTCTGGTAACATCCGTCGCAAGGCTTGGTTAATCGTGATAGCTGCTTCTGTGCTGTTCTGGGTGGTAGTAGCATTGATGATCTGGCGTATATGGGGTTAAACCATGTTGGCAAACACACTCAGCCGTAAACAATTGTTATCCGCGCCTCAGATAAAAGCTCCGGCCTTTAAAGGTAAAGAGAGCAGCGTGACTGAACAAAAAGTGTAAATCCCCGACAGCTGGGAACTGAGTGACAATCAGCGTCTCTTCATCGAGTCTTTCATGGACCCGAAAGCAAAATAAGGTGTCGCCGTTTTCTGGCTGAACCAGCAATACTCTTCTTTACGGGTTTCCAGCGGGCAAATTAAAAGCCTACTCTTCACACTCAGCATTATAAAAGGGTGTCATCGCAATAATGCTGACAGCAGGACTTTTTACGCCCGTTTTCGGGAGGAGTGACGTATGAATATGATCAAGATGTCTTGGCTTAGCGCGTATGCATTCTCATTTGCATTCTGGGCTGCTGCCATGTGGATCGCCGTATAACCTGATACCGTTAAGACAATCTCCTCCGCTTGCAGGACGGCCATTCTGTTACAGAAGAAGATATTCACGCGCTGGTGGCCTAGCAGAACAACGCGCACGCCGATCGGGAAATCGCCTATCGGCCTGCACGCGTATTGATGCAGGATTTTACCGACGTGCCGGCCGTTGTGGATCTGGCGGCAATGCGCGAGGCCGTAAAATGGCTGTGCAGCGATGTGGCGAAAGTGAATCCGCTGTCGCCCGTTGATCTGGTTATTGACCACTCGGTGACTGTCGATCGTTTCGGCGATTACAGCGCTTTTGAAGAAAACGTACAGCTGGAGATGGAGCGTAACCATGAACGTTACGTCTTTTTGCGCTGGGGCCAGAAAGCCTTTAACTAATTCCGCGTGGTGCCACGGGAACCGGCATTCACCATCAGGTGAACCTGGAGTATTTAGGTAAGTCTGTCTGGCATGAAAAGATTGATGGCAAGCAGTTCGCCTGGTCAGATACGTTGGTCGGGACGGACTCCCATACCACAATGATTAACGCGCTGGGCGTGCTGGGCTGGGCGTCGGTGGTATCGAAGCCGAAGCCGCCATGCTCGGCCAACCGGTTTCCATGCTGATCCCGGATGTGGTGGGTTTCAAACTGACAGGCAAGCTACGGCTAGGCATTACCGCAACCGACTTAGTGCTGACGGTGACACAGATGCTGCGTAAGCATGGCGGCGTCGGCAAGTTTGTCGAATTCTACGGCGACAGCCTGATGGCGCAACCTGCGGCTTTTTCCCGGTTGACGACGTCACGCTGTACCTCACGCTGACAGGTCGCGATGCCGAGCAGGTTGCGCTTGTCGAAGCCTATGCGAAAACTCAGGGCCTGTGGCGTAATTCCGGCGATGAGCCGATCTTCACCAGCTCGCTGGCGCTGGACATGCACGAAGTAGAGTCTAGCATTGCCGGGCCTAAACGTCCATAGGATCGCGTGTCGCTTGGCGATGTACCCGCGGCGTTTAATGCCAGTAATGAGTTGGATGTGAATCATAGCCAGCAGGCGCACAAAACGGTCACCTATACTGACAGCGAAACGGGCCTGAGCCATGAGCTGGAAGATGGCGCGGTGGTGATTAGCGCAATTACCTCCTGTACCAATACCTCAACCCAAGCGTGCTGATGGCGGCTGGACTGCTGGCGAAAAAAAGCGGTTGAGCGCGGGCTGAAACGCCAGCCTTGCTTGGGTGAAAGCCTCGCTGGCACCGGGTTCTAAAGTCGTATCCGATTATCTAGCAGTCGCCCAGCTAACACCTTATCTCGACAAGCTCGGCTTTAACCTGGTGGCATATGGTTGCACCACCTGTATCGGCAACTCCGGGCCACTGCCCGATGAGATCGAAGCCGCCATCAAAGCAGGCGATATTACCGTTGGTGCTGTGCTGTCCGGCAACCGTAACTTTGAGGGCCGTATCCATCCGCTGGTGAAAACTAACTGGCTGGCATCGCCGCCGCTGGTGGTGGCCTATGCGCTGGCGGGCAATATGAAGGTGAATCTGTAAGCCGAGCCGCTGGGTCAGGATCGTTAGGGCAATGATGTTTTCCTGAAGGACATTTGGCCATCGCCGGAAGAGATCGCTACGGCGGTGCAGCAGGTGACCAGCGACATGTTCCACAAAGAGTATGCTGAGGTGTTCTACGGCACGCAGGAGTGGCAGCAGATCAAAGTGACTGAAGCAGCAACCTATGCGTGGGATTAGGGATCAACTTATATTGGTCTGTCACCATTCTTTGATGATATGGAGCATGAGCCGAAGCTTGTGCAGGATATTAAGGCGCGCGCGTGCTGGCGATGCTCGGTGATTCCGTGACTACCGACCATATTTCACCGGCAGGCAGCATCAAAGCAGACAGCACGGCAGGACCTTACCTTCAGGCGCACGGCGTCGATCGCGCCGACTTTAACTCTACGGTTCAAGGCGCGGCAACCATAAAGTGATGATGCGCGGTACGTTTGCCAATATTCGTATCCGCAATGAGATGGTGCCAGGGGTTGAAGGTGGCTATACGCGTCATATTCCTAGCGGCGAGCAGCTGGCGATCTACGATGCGGCAATGAATTATCAGGAAAAGGGGACTCCGCTGGCGGTGATTGCGGGGAAAGAGTATGGCTCCGGCTCCAGCCGCGACTGGGCAGCGAAAGGCCCGCGGTTGCAGGGCGTGCGCGTGGTCATTGCAGAATCCTTCGAGCTTATCCACCGTTCTAACCTAATTGGCATGGGCATTCTGCCGCAGGAGTTCGCGCCAGGCGTGACGCGTAAAACATTGCAGCTAACGGGTGAGGAACTCTTCGACGTTGAAAATCTGTCGCAGTTGCAGCCCGGCTGTACGGTGAACGTGACGATGACGCGACCGAACGGCACGCAGGAGAAGCTGGAAACACGCTGCCGTATTGATACGGGTAATGAGCTGACCTATTACCGTAACGACGGCATTTTGCACGACGTGATCCGCAACATTCTGAGCTAAAAAATAACGCCGGGGAAACCCGGCGTTACGTTTGTAGTCATGTGCTAACACGGGTGGCAAGGCTCAGCATTTGAGTTGACTGAGCGCGCGCCACTATTCCGATTTTGGCAGCAGATGACCCATCTTTTCCGCTTTAGTATCAAGGTAATGCGCGTTTTTCGGGTTGCGGCCAACGATGAGCGGCACGCGCTCAACAATATTAATGCCCGCTTCGCTCAGGATCTCAACCTTTCGTGGGTTATTGGTCAGCAAACGCACTTCGTTCACGCCCAGCAGCTTAAACATATCGGCGCACAGCGTAAAATTGCGCTCGTCAGCGGCAAAACCGAGCTGGTGGTTGGCTTCGACGGTATCGTAGCCCTTATCCTGCAACGCATAGGCGCGAATCTTATTCAGCAAGCCGATATTACGGCCTTCCTGACGATGATAAAGCAGCACGCCGCGGCCCTCTTCGGCAATGGCGTTCAGCGCCGCTTCCAGTTGAAAACCACAATCGCAGCGTAAACTGAACAACGCGTCACCGGTCAAACATTCCGAATGGACGCGCGCCAGCACGGGCGTGTTATCGCTGATGTCGCCGTAAACAAGCGCGACGTGATCGTGACCGGTTGCCAGTTCTTCAAAACCAACCATGAGGAAATCGCCCCAGGGCGTGGGCAGTTTGGCTTCTGCCACCCGTTTAAGCTGCATGTGACTCTCCAGAACCTTCAGAGGATGCGCTATTCTAAAACAGCGCACAGGCCAGTATGGCCTGACAAAATTGACAATATTGTGCCACAACGTGAAGTTGGGCTGGTAATTTGTCAGAGCGATTGTAGTGATAAAGCACAATTATCCAATGCGCAACAGGTTATGTTATTATTTTTTAAGATAAAGTTATTAGCATGCCGCGCACAAGTGTCGGAATGAAGGAGAAAGGATGCTGGAAATTTTACCTCGCACCACGGCAGGTATGTTGCTGCTGATGATGATACCGGTAGCGGTCTGGCTTTCCGGCTGGCAATGGCAACCTGATGAGAGTAATGCGCTGCTGCGTTTTCTCTACTGGATGACAGAAACTGTTACGCGTCCCTGGGGAATCCTCACCAGCACGCTACTTAGCCTGTGGGTACTATGGTGCTTGCGTTTTCGCCTGAAGCCTGCGCTGTTGCTGCTGTTGATCATGAACGCCACCATTCTGACCGGCCAGTACACCAAGTCTTACATTAAAGATCAGGTGCACGAGCCGCGGCCCTATTTGGTCTGGCTTGAGCACAACCGTGGACTGGATGATCGCGAGTTTTACAGCATGACGCGCAAGGAACGCAGCCAGCGCGTAGATGAACTGCTTGCCAGCGACCAGCTTTTGCCCGGCTGGCTGAAGCGGCACTGGGCGTTTGAAACGGGATTTGCTTTCCCCTCAGGCCACACTTTATTTGCGGCCAGCTGGGCATTGCTGGCCCTTGGCCTGCTCTGGCCGCGCTGCCGCTATATCACTATTGCGGTAGTGTGCGTCTGGGCAGGCGCGGTCATGGCCAGCCGTCTGATGCTGGGTATGCACTGGCCGGGCGATCTGGCGATGGCGGTGCTGCTCTCCTGGCTGTTAGTCTCGTTTGCCACCTGGCTGGCGCAGCGCTTCTGCGGCCCGTTAACGTTACCGCCGGAAGAGCGAAAGGAGGTGGCACAAAGGAAAAGTGGATTGTAATTCGGCGGATTCTCCCCATATTATTGATGCGCTTGTGTAAAAGCCATTTACTTGGCGCTGCAGGGAGCAGCATTGTTGCCGCTTTTTGGGCATACTTCTACCGGAGAACCTCACAACAGGATGCACTGTGAAATATTTGCTGATTTTCTTAGTGGTATTGGTCATTTTCATTATTTCCGTCACGTTAGGCGCGCATAACGACCAGGTCATCACCTTTAACTATTTGCTGGCGCAGGGCGAATTCCGCATCTCTACGCTGCTTGCTTCACTGTTTGGCGCAGGTTTTGTACTGGGCTGGGCAATCTGTGGTCTCTTCTGGCTGGGCGTCCGCGTTTCACTGGTGCATGCCCAGCGCAAAATTAAACGTATGCAGACGCAGCTGGACAAAAGCAATCAGCTAGCGACCACATCAACTGCCGTAACGAGTCAGGAATAACATTCCATGCTCGAATTGCTGTTTCTGTTACTGCCTGTCGCAGCGGCTTACGGCTGGTATATGGGGCGACGCAGCGCGCAACAGGATAAGCAACAGGAAGCGAGTCGCCTGTCGCGGGATTACGTTGCAGGCGTTAACTTCCTGCTGTCAAACCAGCAGGACAAGGCGGTAGACCTCTTTCTTGACATGTTGAAAGAGGACAGCGGCACGGTTGAGGCGCACCTGACGCTAGGCAACCTTTTCCGCTCACGAGGCGAAGTGGATCGCGCTATACGTATCCACCAGTCGCTGATGGAGAGCGCCTCGCTAACCTACGACCAGCGCCTGCTGGCGGTCCAGCAGCTGGGCCGCGACTATATGGCCGCCGGGCTTTATGATCGCGCCGAAGATATGTTCAAACAGCTGACGGACGAAACTGACTTCCGCATCAGCGCACTGCAACAGCTATTGTTAATCCATCAGGCAACCAGCGACTGGCAACAGGCGATTGAGGTTGCCGAGCTGCTGGTTAAACTGGGCAAAGACAAGCAAAAGGGCGAAATTGCCCACTTTTACTGTGAGCTGGCGCTGCAGGCGATGAGCAGCGACGACCTCGAACGCGCGATGAGCCTGCTGAAAAAAGGCGAAGCTGCCGATCGGCAGAACGCGCGCATCTCAATCATGATGGGGCGTATCCTGATAGAGAAAGGCGAATATGCTCGGGCTATCGAGCATCTTCAGCGCGTGCTGGACCAGGATAAAGAGCTGGTAAGCGAAACCCTGCCGATGCTGGAGACGTGCTACCAGCGGCTTAATCAACCCGACGCCTGGGCAGCATTTCTCCAGCGTTGTGTCGAAGAGAACACCGGCGCGTCGGCAGAGCTTTATATGTCCGATATTCTGGAACGTCAGGAAGGCTCGGAGTCCGCTCAGCTCTATATTAACCGCCAGCTGCAACGCCACCCAACCATGCGTGTTTTCCATCGCCTGATGGACTTCCACCTGCACGAGGCGGAAGACGGACGCGCCAAAGAGAGCCTGATGGTGCTGCGCGATATGGTTGGTGAGCAGATACGCACCAAGCCGCGCTATCGCTGCCAGAAATGCGGATTTACCGCCCATGCGCTCTACTGGCACTGCCCATCTTGCCGGACCTGGTCCTCAGTCAAACCTATTCGCGGGCTCGACGGCCAGTAACTGGCCGTTATGCTTTATTGAATGCCCCGCTATAGTTACAACATGCTATTAACTCTTCCGTTACCATCAACTACAAGGAAATACCATGCCTTTATCGCCAACAGTGACCGCTTCGCCCATTCTCGTGGCGCTTGATTATCAGGATCTCAACAGCGCATTGCGTTTTGTCAACCACATTGACCCACAGAGTTGCCGACTGAAAGTGGGCAAAGAGATGTTCACGCTGTTTGGTCCATCACTGGTAAAGGATTTACAGCAGCGCGGTTTTGAGGTGTTCCTCGACCTTAAATTTCACGATATTCCCAACACCACCGCCCATGCGGTTGCGGCAGCGGCCGATCTTGGCGTGTGGATGGTTAACGTGCACGCCAGCGGTGGGGCACGCATGATGAATGCCGCGCGTGAAGCGCTGATTCCTTTTGGTAAGGATGCGCCGCTGCTAATTGCAGTCACGGTGTTGACCAGCATGGACGCAGAGGATCTGCGCGGCTTAGGCATTACCTTGTCACCCGCTGAGCAGGCAGAGCACCTGGCGAAACTCACACATGAGTGCGGTCTGGATGGCGTGGTCTGTTCAGCACATGAAGCGACGCGTTTTAAAAAGGCCATCGGCACTGATTTCAAACTCGTCACGCCAGGGATTCGCCCGGCGGGCAGCGATGCCGGTGATCAGCGCCGCATTATGACACCGCAGCAGGCAAAACAGGCGGGCGTAGACTATATGGTTATCGGACGTCCCATTACCCAGTCAGCCGATCCGGCCGCCACGTTGTCAGCTATTTTAACCAGCCTTGAGGATCCCTTATGAGCCGCGATAACCCGCTAGTCTACTCCACCGATTCAGACCGCATTGAGCAGCCGAAAGAAAAAGCCGAACGCCCTAAAGGCAACGGCATTGTGCGCATTCAGCGGCAGACCAGCGGCCGCAAAGGCAAAGGTGTTTGCCTGATCACCGGGCTAGATCTGGATGACGAGGCGCTAAATAAACTCGGCGCGGAGCTGAAGAAAAAGTGTGGCTGCGGCGGCTCAGTAAAAGAGGGCGTGCTTGAGATTCAGGGCGATAAGCGCGACTTGCTCAAGCAATTACTGGAAGCAAAAGGTTTGAAGGTTAAGCTGGCTTAAAAAAAAATCGGGCTACGTCTGTAGCACGATGGTTTAGTAAATGTGCTTCCGTCATTACTAACAACAAATTCTGAATCAACGTTAAGGGGTCACTATGCAAAGCATTCTTTCTTCCTAGTTTGTACAGGGAATGGTTAAAGCCACCAGCGATATGTGGTTGAAGGGCTGGGATGAGCGTAACGGCGGCAACGTCACGCTGCGTTTGCTGGAGGAAGAGGTTAAGCCTTTTGCCAGCGATTTTTATACTGAACCGCGCTGTGTTGAGCTAACTAAACCCGCACCGGAGCTGGCGAATTGCTGGTTCCTTGTGACCGGTTCCGGCAAATTTGTCCGCAACGTGCAGATCGATCCAGCTGATTGCTTGGCGCTGCTGAAGGTCGATGAGAAAGGGCTCTCCTATAAAATTCACTGGGGGCTGAGCAACGGCGGCTTGCCGACCTCTGAGCTGGCGGCGCATTTCCAGTCTCACAGCGTGCGTAAAAAGGCCACTAACGGCGCGGACCGCGTGATTATGCACTGCCATGCCACAAACTTTGTGTCGCTGAGCTATGTGGTAGAGCTGGATTCAGCGCGCTTTACCCGCCTGTTATGAGAGGGCAGTACTGAATGTCTAGTGGTCTTCCCGGATGGCGTTGGTATCCTACCGTGGATGGTGCCGGGCACGGATTAAATCGGCCAGGCAACCGCAGATAAGATGGCGTCGCACAGCATTGTGATGTGGCCGTTCCACTGCATCTTCGGTCCCTGCCCAACACTGGATGAAACCTTCGGCCTGATCGACACCGCAGAGAAGTCGTCAGAAGTGATAGTGAAAGTGCTGTCGATGGGCGGTATCCGCCAGAGTATTACCACTGAACAGCTGGTGGCGTTGGGCAAACGCTTTAACGTTAAGCCATGGCAGGTAGCTCGTGCCAGCCAATGCTTCGTAAAGCCTTTGTGATGCAGGTGAATGCGGACTGTCATGCGGAGTTATGAGCGCCGCCATTCACCCATCTGGCCAGAGCTGGCAGAGACGCTAAAGGCGCACGGCGCGTACAACTACACTATCTGGCTGGATGCCGAGCGTAATTTGCTGTTCGCCAGCGTGGAGATTGAGTCTGAGGAGCGCTGGAACGCCGTAGCGCAAACGGAAGTGTGCCAGCGCTGGTGGGCGTCCATGAAGGATCTGATGCCGAGCAATCCCGATAACAGCCCGGTTAGCCAGCAGCTAAGCCCGGTGTTGTTCCTCGAATAGCGGCAGTCGCGGCCATGGCGGAAATTTTCCGCCATGGTTTTCTTCGTAGCGAAAAAATATTCAATTCTGCTTCCGGCACTGACCGGTCAATACCTGCCACATCGCCATCAGCGTATCGATGATATTATCCAGATCAGCCTGCGGTGCGCCTTCACGCGCCCGCACCGACATGCCCTGAAGCAGACAGGCAAGATAGCGCGCCAGAGAAGTAATATCGGTCTGCGCTGCAATGTCGCCACGTTCCTGGCGGCTTGTAAGGATATGGCGCTCCATCGCCGCGCGGAACAGACCTTCTTTATTGACAAACTCGGCATAGAGCGTAGGCGCTTTTGCCCCAGTTGCGGCCACCAGATCAGAAAGTGAGGTTCCTTCATAGCCGTGCGTCCAGAACAGCGTCAGGGCTTTATCCAGTGCAGCATCACGATTAAAGGTTTTAGGCCGACCGCGACATTTTTTTAGGGCCTCATCATATTGCTGGCTCATAGATCCTCACTTCTGAAAAACATCCCAATAAATTACCGATCAAGTTGAAAGGGGCACGGGCACCCATAATCACGCCACTTCCGCATTAAAATGACGATCGATAAAAAAACATTGACGCCGTGTCCTGTTATGCTCCACCATTTAATTAGCGATCGTTAATTAACTTAACGACACCTTTTAAAAACCTGAGTAAGAGAGCAGATACCATGAAAAACATCAAACTGACCTTGGCGCTCTGGCCCTTAGCATCCTGACCTTTGGCGCATTTGCTGCAGACCAAGTCAACAACGATCCGCTGCATCAAACCGCAGTGGGAACCATCTCCGCACATGGCGGTTCGGACTTGGAAATATTACCCATATCCGCCATGCTGAGATGGGTACTGACCTGATTGCCCAACAGC
>JAUHTP010000011.1:55378-57269 GCA_031332935.1 Candidatus Pantoea bathycoeliae
AATATTACCCATATCCGCCATGCTGAGATGGGTACTGACCTGATTGCCCAACAGCGCGCCTGCACCAATGCCGATGTTATAGATACCTGACATCAGCGACATGGCCACATTGGTCGCATCCGGGGCCAGCGACAGCACACGTACCTGCATTGCCAGACCAATCATCATCATCGCCATACCCCATAGGATACAGAGCGTCGAGATCGCCGCCGGTCGAACCGCGGCAAAAACGAGCTACCCCATACAGAGCGTAATGATGGCGATAGCGGCAATCAGCAGCGCAGACGGGAATTTATTCCCCAGCGAGCTGAACAGCAGGCTGCCGATAATACCGGCACAACCAAACAGCAGCAGCGTAGTGAAGTTCTCATCAGCACTGGGACAAACTGCATAAAGGGTTAGAGATAGCTATAGGCAATGTAATGCGCGGTAACGACAAGCGTCACCAGCTAGATACATGCTCACCAGCGCCGGGCGGCGGAACAGCATTGAACGCAGCGATAGCCAGCACCACCACGCGTAGCCATGCCGTTTTACGGGAAACAACAGTAGTCGATTGCATGTCAGTCAAGTCAGTCAGAACAACAAACGGGTGCAGCGTTAGCACCCACGAAAGTGATTTGCGTCACAAATTATCGACTATTGTGGAGGAAGCGTATCGTCTTTAAGAAAATAGTGGTGAAACAGCGCGGCAACAGCATGCAGCCCTATTAGCCAGTATCCCATCGGGTCCAGCGTCTCGTGCAAGTCGATCAGGCTATCGGAAAGATCAAAATTTGCTCGCTCGCCACCGGCATCGGAATACCGAACGGCCACCAGTCGCGTCCGCGCAGATAACCACGCCGAGGATGGGCAGGGTAATAAACAGGGCATAAATCAGCGTGTGCACCAGATGTGCAAGACCGGTTTGCCAGCGCGCGGCAGGTGGCGCAATCGCCGGGCTGTAGTGGCGTGTGCGCAAGAACAGACGCGCCAGCATCAGCAGCATGACGATAAAGCCTGCGCTGAAGTGGGTAATAATCATGGCATAACCCTGCCAGGAGCCGCGCAGCTCGATTGTGGCATAGGCCAGCGCAACCAACAGGAACGTCAGCCAGAATAGATATCTACCATACCGGAAAATTATGCGTGATTTTAACAAACTGGCGCAACGGCAAAAAACAGCAGCCTGACACAGGCGGGCAGGCCAGCATAATCAGAGTCAGGCGATATGTTTTAGTGCCACACTATTCTGAATGGTCAGGTTTTTTTAAAACGTTCAGAGTTTCTTCTGTTGTAAACGCCAGCCAACCAGCAGAGCCAGCATTAACAGCGCAGCAATAAAGGGAGTGATGCCTGTCCAGCCGAAGCTGTGCCAGAACAGACCGCCAAGCGTACCGGCCACGCTGGAGCCCACGTAAAGATAGAGCGAAGAGGCCTGGCCTTTAGCGCGCCGCGCCCGCGGGCCAATCCAGCCGCTGGCAACCGAGTGTGCAGCAAAAAAACCGGCGGTAAACATCAATTCCCAGAAAAATTAACCACACCGCGCTGAAGGCCGTAAGTCGGTCAGGACGCCACTTAACAAACGGCCACTCATCCCGCCGATGGAGTTGCCGCTGATATACAGCCCCATAGAAAACGCGATCACGCTGGGATGGATCTCTTCGCTGAGGTAAGTCATACCCACGGCGGCAACACCGTTTGTTGTCTAATATATTAATAATCTCAATTGATACGTTAAAATATGAATATCGAACTGCGACATCTGCGCTATTTCTTAGCAGTAGCGGAAGAACTGCATTTTGGCCGCGCGGCGCAAAGGCTCAACATATCCCAGCCGCCGCTCAGCCAGCAATTTCTCAGCATTGCGCATTAAAGCCTTACATCATGCAGGAGGTTGGCGAGGCGATGA
>JAUHTP010000011.1:57369-76652 GCA_031332935.1 Candidatus Pantoea bathycoeliae
TCTCAGCATTGCGCATTAAAGCCTTACATCATGCAGGAGGTTGGCGAGGCGATGACCATTCTTGGCCTTGTGGCAACGCGACTGGGTGTATCAATTTTGCCCGCGTGCGCTTGGCCGATATGGTATGGCTGCCGTAAAAGATGCGCTGTCGAAAGTCTGGCTGGTGTGGTCCGGCGAGGTCCGGCGAACGAGAACCTTCGATGCAGATGCGTAATATGATGCAGCTTCTCTAGCCCGCAGCGCACAAATAAGGACCAGACCTTAACCAAAGTCCGGTTTTTATGTGCTGTAAATCACATTTCAAATCAAATATTTGACGCTAAGACACAATCTGCATCACCATAGTCGCTGTTTATTTAGAAGCGCGAAAATAACCGGGAGCAGGGCGTGAATCTGGACAGTCAGCTTGGCCATATTGACCAGATCAAACAGACCAATGCAGGCGTCGTTTACCGCCTGATCGATCTCTACGGGCCCATCTCGCGTATTGAACTCTCTAGACTGGCGCAGCTCGCGCCTGCCAGCATCACTAAAATCGTGCGGGAAATACTTGATGCCCATCTGGTGCAGGAGACCGAATTTCAGGATCCGGGCTCGCGCGGACGACCGGCAATTGGCTTGGTTCTCGACACGCTGCCCTGGCACTATCTTGCGGTACGTCTGCATCGCGGCACGCTGACCCTCACGCTACGCGATCTCAGCAGCCGCGTGCTGGTGGAAGAATCGCTGCCGCTGCCGGAAGAAGCACAGCAGCCGCTGCTTACCTCGCTGATTGAGCAGGTGGATGCTTTCTTTATGCGCCATCAACACAGGCTGGAGCGGCTGACGGCCATTGCCATCACTTTGCAGGGCCTGATTAACGCCGCCTCGGGCGTGGTGCATCGTCTTCCAGGCTACAGCGTGCGCGAGATGCCGCTTGGCGATACGCTGGCGCAGCGCACTGGCGTACCGGTTTTCGTTCAGCACGATATCTCCGCCTGGACGCTGGCGGAGTCGCTGTTCGGCGCGTCGCGCGGCGCACAGGATGTCATTCAGATTGTCATAGATGATACCATTGGTGCAGGTGTGATCAGCGGCGGCCAACTGCTGCACAAAAGCGGCAGCGCGCTGGTGGAGATTGGCCATACGCAGATCGATCCCTATGGACAGCAGTGTTACTGCGGCAACCACGGCTGCCTGGAGACCGTTGCCAGCACTGGTAGCCTGCTGGCCCTGGCGGCACAGCGTCTGGCCGCGCAGCCGGACAGCATATTGCACCAGCAGCCCCTGTCGCTTGAGTCGCTTTGTCTCGCGGCGCAGCAAGGGGATTGGCTGGCGCGCGACGCCATCGCAGGCGTTGGCCACCACGTCGGCCGCATGCTGGCGATGATGGTCAATATCTTCAACCCGCAGCATATTTTAATCGGCTCCCCCCTTAATCAGGCCGCCGACGTGCTGTTTCCCGCCGTCAGCAGCACTATCCGCCAGCAGGGGCTGCCCGCCTACAGCGAGACCATTCAGCTCGCACCCACCGAATTTCGCGAGCCCGGCACGCTTGGGGCAGCGGCACTGATCAAAGACGCGCTCTACAGCGGCTATCTGCTGGTCAAATTGTTGCAAGGTTAAGCACGACTGAACTTTGCGCTAACGCAAGCTGCCAGCCATCTGCATTCCTTACAGCACCCAGACCAGCAGCGCGAGTCCGGCGCGTCTGGCCAGCGAAGCATTTTGCATAGGGTGTGTCTCCCTGTTATTAGTTACCAGAGCGAATGGATAACAGCACAGTTTTTTATTATGGCATCTGGTTTACACAGGTAATTAATTATTTTAGGTCTGCAAATGTGACATTGTCACAAAAGCTGCGCACGTCAGGCACACCAGCGGAGCAAATTTAGGCTAGCCTTGCTGAATAACAAAAGGGAGATGTATGACTGAGAGCGCACACCTGCACGTTAGCCACCGAGGCTGGATCCTGTTTGCCTGCATGCTCGCCATGTTTATGGCTGCCATTGAGGTCACCATCGTGGCAACGGCGATGCCAACTATCATTGCTGACCTGGGCGGCTTTTCGCAGTTCGGCTGGGTTTTCTCTGTCTATCTGCTGACGCAGGCGGTAAGCGTGCCGCTCTATGGCCGACTGGCAGATATGTGGGGCCGACGCAAAATGTTTTTTATCGGCACCTCGCTGTTTCTTGTCGGCTCAGTACTGTGCGGCTTTGCCCACAGTATGCTCTGGCTGATCCTGTTCCGCGCCTTTCAGGGGCTGGGCGCGGGCGCAATCATGCCGCTTAGCTCTACCATCGTGGCCGATATTTATTCACCGCGCGAACGCGCCAGCGTGCAGGGCTGGCTCTCTAGCGTCTGGGGCGTGGCGGCGATAATTGGCCCCCTTACTGGCGCCTGGCTGGTGGAACACTTTAGCTGGTCGCTGATTTTCTGGGTGAACCTGCCGATAGGGTTGATCAGCATGGCGATGCTGGCGCGCTTTCTGCCCGCACACAGCGCGGAAGAGAAGCCACAGCCGCTTAACGTCACGGGCAGCGTCTGGCTGATGCTGTGCGTCAGCGCGCTGCTGATGGCGCTGCTACAGGCGGAGTGGCTGGGATACTGGCTGATCGCCTTTCTGCTGCTAGCGCTGTTCGCTGGCTGGCAGTTGAAAAAGCACGAGCTGCGCGCCGATGCGCCGCTGTTTCCGCTGGAGATCTGGCGCAGCCGTCTGATTATCGCGGGCAATGCCGGCAACCTGATTATCGGTGCCGCAATGATGGGCATCAGCGCCTTTTTGCCGACCTGGATTCAGGGGATTACCGTCGGCACGCCGTTGCAGGCGGGCAGCGCGCTGTCGATGATGTCGATTGGCTGGCCGCTCGCTAGCACCCTGAGCGGCCGTCTGATGCTACACACTTCGTACCGTTTCACCGCGCAGCTTGGCGCGCTGCTGCTGATTGTCGGCAGTGCGTTACTGCTGCTGCTGCGTGCCGACAGTTCGCTGTTTCAGGCGGGCGCCACCGCGTTTGTTATCGGTACCGGCATGGGGATGACCAGCACCACTTTTCTGGTATCGGTGCAGAACCATGCGCACTACGACATTCGCGGTATTTGCACCGCCTCAATCATGTTTAGCCGCATGATGGGCTCGGCGATTGGTACTGCGTTAATGGGTGCGGTGCTGAACCTGAACTTGGCGCAGCGGCTGCCGCAGGCGCAAGATCCGGTGCAGCAAATTATGTCTTCACAGTCGCGCGACGCGCTTTCCAGCGAAACGCTGCACCATATGGTGCTGGCGATTGCCGCCTCGCTGCACTGGGTGTTTGTCGTGGCGCTGGTGATTGCGTTGTTTGCGCTGGGTGTGGCGTGGATGATGCCGCGTCAGCGGCCGGGACATGCGGAACAGGAATAGAAAAGGGCGACAGTGTGCCCTTAAAGGTTAGTGAGCAGAGGTATCCTGCGAGCTGCCCGCGCTATCGGGTACGCTGCTGTCATCGCCGCGTCCTACAAGCTTATAAACAATTTTCTGTGTGTCGTTTTCGCAGTGGCCCACTACCTGGCCGCCAGCCTGATCGTTAGGCACGATATCCAGCGAAAAACCTGACTCCGGTACGCCATTCTGAATAATTTTCTGGCTGATATCCGCCTTGACCGATTCGCAGGAGGCGTGTGCCAGCATTGGCAGTGCCAGTAAAGTCGCGAGTAACATTCCAGTCTGTTTCTTCATCATCTTTTCCTTTTGTGTAGTGAACCTTACTGACTATAGCAGCCGGTAGCGGTGTCGGCTTTGTCGAACTCTTTCTCAACGCGTGAATTCACCTTCTTACGCAGGTTGCGCGTGTCGATCGGCGCCTACGGCGAGCAACTGCTTGAGTGGCTTAACCACTATACTTTCCCGGTTGAGTGCCATTATCATTGCGCGGATCACGCCGCCGCCATGTCCGCTTTTTTCCTGCAACAGCTGCTGGCGAACGGCACCGTCCATCCGCAGTCGGTTGACGCGCTGTTCAGCGCCGCCGACGCCATCAATATGCGCATGATTGCCGGCAGGTAATGATGGATCGCCATGCGCCTGACGCCCTGCTGGAAACGCCTGAGCAGAGCTATGCGGATACGCGCGCTGATTGCGCGCTGGCACGGGCGCGGACGTCTCAGCTATGCGCTGACGCCACGCTTTGCGCCAACCTCAAGCCGCGCGCTGCTTGATAAGGTCCAGCAGCTGCGGCAGGAGTTTCCTGATGTCTGCTGCATACCCATTTAAGCGAAAACCCGCAGGAGGTCGCCTAGGTCAAAGAGTTGTTTCCGCAGCATGAAGGCTATCTCGCTGTCTACCATCACCATCAGCTGACCGGACGACGCAGCCTGTTCGCGCACTGTCTGCATTTGGAGGATCGCGAATGGCAATGCCTGCACGATACCGATTCCGCCATCGCTTTTTGCCCGACATCAAACCTGTTTCTCGGCAGCAGGCTATTAACCTGAAGCGCAGCTGGCAGCAGGGCGTAAAGGTCGGTATCGGGACGGACGTCTGCGCGGGAACCACCTTCAATATGTTGCAGACGCTGGGCGATGACCACATCGGTAACTTCATGGTTGGCAAAGAGGCTGATTTTGTCGTCATCGACCCGGTAGTCTCGCCTTTACAGCAGCGGCGCCTCGGTAACAGTAAATATATCTGGGAACAGCTTTTTATGCTGATGACGCTGGGCGACGATCGCAATATTGCCCAAACCTGGGTCAACGGCCGCGCGGTGTGGTTGCGCGACACTGCCCGCGCGCAGAGCTGAGCACTGGGCGAGCGAGCCGCTGGTATTTCTGAACTATGCGCGCCACTACCAGAGGGGCGAGGCAATGCCAGAAGTGCTCCATCAGAAAATCGTGCGCGCCAGCCGGTTCAACAAGGGCTATGACATGAGCGAACTGCTGGCTGCCGCGCTGCTCGATCTGCACTGGCACAGCATTGCCGCAGGGGATGCGCCGCAGTCCGTAGAGGGCTTTGAACAGCAGGCGCTGCAAAGCGATAACCTCGCGCTGGCAGCGGTGCCGCCACGCTACCGTTCCAGCTATTTTCAGCATATCTGGCGCGGCGGCGAGCCGCAGCTGGAACCGATGCTGAAAAATCGCAGCCTTGCTGACTAACACCAAGCGGGCGCAAGGCCCGCTTTTTCCAGCGCGATAGCCGCGCTCATTCCGCCAATGCCGCCGCCAATCACTATCGCTTTCATCTCTTCTCCTTGTCGATATATTTGTGTTTGCAACTTTTGTACCAATGGTGACAGGCACGGATAGCGCGGCTGTTAGGCATGAACCAAACGGAAGAGAGCGCATTAGCGTGCAGTATCAAGGCCAGCGCGCACCGTTGTGGTGCGCTTGTGAAAATGTGAACCCTTTGTTTCAGGCAGGATGAAGTGTGACTTCTGGTTACTTTTGCGTGCCGTATAAAGACGTTTAGCGCATTGCCAGCCACACTTAGCCAGTGTCGAACCTAGGAAGAGAGAGAATGAAAATGCGTTACGCCATGCTGCTGAAACAACATCTGCGCGGTTTCTGAACGCAGAAAGTTACCCAGCGGCAGAGCCGACGGCTGGCATATCGCATAACCGTAGTGCGCCAGGATGTTAAAGAAAGCGGGAATGTCATACACCTTAAGATTCGGGCTTCCTGCGGAGTCGCCTGACAGCCGCATAAAAGAAAAAAGCAGGGTGCGGCGACAGGGCATCCACCATCGCAATCACCTCCTGTGGAATGGTCGCCTGCTGCGCTGGCCGGTTTTTCGTACCCAAAATAAGCGTATCTAGGTAATCCTGCTCGGTGGCTGTAAGCCTGAGTACCTGCCCGATACGCTGTAGTGCCGCAGGAGAAATACGGATATCACGGCCCTGTTCCAGCCAAGTATACCAGCTGACGCTTGGGCAACCTCTTCACGGCGCAGGCCCGGCACGCGCCGATGGCGATTGCTGAAGCCATAATCTTCTGCATTTACGCGCGAGCGATGCTGAATCAAAAAGTTTTTCACATTCTCGTTGCGCGTCATTTGTACTCCTAGGTATGACCTGTAATCACAGGATAATTTACCCTATTTTTCGTTCAGCCGGCCAGACTTACACTGGCCGCAAGATTACTTCCGGCGCTGGCGGCGCATGGGCGCTGATTATTATCACCTCATGGACGCAGCTGACGCTGGCAACGCATCAGTCTCCGAAACTCTCCGCGGCGGTCTTTACCGGGCCAGGCGTTGGCATCACCTTAACCGACGCTGGCAACGCATCAGTCTCCGAAACTCTCCGCGGCGGTCTTTACCGGGCCAGGCGTTGGCATCACCTTAACCGGCGTGCTGGCGTGGGTCATCTCCGGTTATGGCCTGCACGCTTCGCAGGCCTGGTATGTCTATGGGTTGGTCGCGGCGGCTGCGGCGCTGACGCTTTATAAGCGGTTGCCAACGAGTTTGCTTTCTTCTGCTCGCTCGGCCAGGGCGGAGCCACTGAACCGCAACCTGAAATATTTGCTGGTGGCCTATACGCTGGCGGGCTTTGGCGACATTTTGCCTGCGACCTTTCTGTCGCAAATGGCGCACGGATTCTTCACCACCGGTTATCAGGCAGCGCTGTTCTGGCCGTTGTTTGGGCTTTCGGCGGTTGCGGGTGTGCTGCTGGTCATCGCCTTCGCATCACGCCTGAATATCCAGTCTGTGCTGGCGACAGCGATGGTGGTGCAGGGCGCTGGCGTGGCCTGCGTGGTGATGCTGCCTGATATAAAGGGATTACTGATCGCTACGCTGCTAACAGTGCTCGGCTTTCTCTCGATTATGCAGCTTTCCATGCACCTCGCCCGTGAAGTCTCTACTGGCGCAGTGGCGCGGACGGTAGCGGTGTTAACCTCCGGCTATGCCACCGGCCAGCTGGTTGGGCCGCTGGTTTCATTGCTGAGCGTAACGCTGTTTCATTCATTGCAGCCGGCGCTGCTACTGGCCGCAGCAGGTCTGGTGCTGGGAGGTGTGTTGGTTCTGCTCGGTATTAAAACGCACAGGTAACGTCACGGGAAATACGCAAACTGGCTTTCTGGTGTGGCTGCGTTTGGCTTTCTGATCCTAAAATCGACTCTGGTCGGAAAAAGGATAAAGACATCGTGCGCCATCTCACTCTCTTTGCGCTGGTAAAAAAAACGGTTTTAACCTTGGTCGTTCTGGCGCTCTGTTTTTTTATTGGGCGCATCTACCAGGGTGCGCCGCTGCACCGCTGGCACACCTGGACTGCCGATGAGATGTCGCCCGATGAGATTGACCACGCCAGCTTTGCGGATTATCTGTCGCGAGAGGAGGCTATTTTCCGTGACATGAAAGCCAACCTCAACGGCACGCTGCGCGCGGATGAAAAAACCGCGATGAACCGCTATAGCGCGCAAAGCCAGGTTTATCCGGCGTGCTTTAAGCCCGACTGGAACCGCTCGTTTATCCTGCTGCCCGACGAGAAAACGGTGGGTGCTGCGGTGCTGCTGCATAGGCTCACAGACTCCCCTATAGTGTGTGCTATCTCGCTGAAGACTACAGGCAGAAAGGCTTTATCATGGTTGTTCCGCGTTTGCCTGGTCACGGCACGGCGCCCGGCTCCCTGACCGCCGTTAACTGGGGGAGCTGGATGGCGACCACCCGGCTGGCGATGCGCCTGGCGGGCTCCCCACTTCCGCTGCATATGGTGGGCTATTCCAACGGCGGCGCGCTGGCAATGAAGTACGCGCTGGAGAGCCTGGGCGGCAGCGCACTGACCAGGCCGCAGCAGATTGTCCTGCTGTCGCCGATGGTGGGCGTCAACGGCTATGCCCGTTTTGCCGGTATTGCGGGCTGGCCAGCCTAGTTCCCGGCCTTCGCCCTGACTGCCTAGCTGAACGTATTGCCCGAATATAACCCGTTGTTTAAGTACAACTCTTTTCCCGTCAATGTTGCCCGACAGTCCTGGCAGCTGACTCAGGCATTGCAGTCGCAAATCGTGCAGCTGTCACGCAGTGGAAAACTGGCCGCGATGCCTCCCGTACTGACTTTTCAGTCGGTAACGGATGCGACGGTGAGCACGCCAGCTGTCGTGAATGCGCTGTATCGCTATCTGCCGGTTAACGGCAGCAGGCTGGTGATCTTCAATATTAACCAGGCAGCGAATATCAGCGCGTGGTGGCGCGCGTCACTTCCGCAGTGAAAACCCAGCCTCTCGCCTTGTCATGGCCGCAGGATATGTTCTCCCTGTCGCATATTGCCGTGCCTTTTCCGGTTAACGATTCGCTCTATGGCCTCCAGCCTGCCGAGCCTGGTAGCTTCGGCATCTCGCTGGGCGCGATGGCGCTACGCGGTGAAAGCGCCAGCCTTAACGTAGGGACAGAAGCCTTTATGCGCGCAACCTCGAATCCTTTCTTTGACGACATGATGGCGCGTGTTACCCAACATATCGCCTGCAGCGGTCAGGCTGATTATGTTGCCTGTGTGAAAGCTTTACCCTGAAAACAAAAAAGCCCGCGCAACGCGGGCAACAGAGAGTGTCTTTAGATTTTTGATTTAGATTTTTGATTTCGTAGGCAACACGTTGCTGTGCGTTACCTCAATAATATACTAGCGCAGCGACAGGCATGTCATGGTGAAGAGGACGAGGTTTTGAGCCCGGACGGGTTCGCAGCAGAGTTAAAAATAGGGCATATACTCATTACGCTACAGGCCTGCTGAGGATCGCTTTTGATGAAACAGGACCACCTCTTTTTATCTGATCTGACGCGAATCTTATTAGGCGAGACGCCCCCGATCTTCTTGCTGGAAGTGGTTGCGCGGGCGCTGGTTTTTTCGTGTTAATTATTCTCGCGATGCGTCTGCTGGGCCGACGTGTTGCCTCGCAATATACACTGATTGAGCTTTCTGCCGTGATCGCTCTGGCCGGAACCATCGGCGTACCTTATACTGGACGCGAAGCGCGGCTTGCTGCCACCGCTGATCATTGTGGGCGGCATTGTCGCGCTACAGCACCTGCTCGGCATACTCAGGGTGCACAACCGCCGGCTGGACCGGTTGTTAACTGGACAAGCAAGCGTCGCGCTGGATGATGCCCGCCTTTCGATCTCAACCCTCCAGTCCGCAGCCTTATCGCGGGAAAAGCTTTTTTCGCTGCTGCGCGGGCGCGGGGTGCAGCAGCTTGCGCAGTTCAGCCGCGTTTATATTGAGCCGTCAGGTGCCCTGACGCTGGTGTGGAGCGATACGCCCCGCGCGGGGCTGGCGATTGTTCCGGCCAGCGATAGCGAACTGCTGAAGGCGATGCGCGACGGCGATCACCGCGTCTGCATGCGCTGTGGCCAGCTTGAGAAAGGCCCAGTCGCGCCTGCCACTCCACAAGCTGGACCCCCGCGTCCGTTGCGCTGGAGGATTAACGGATGATGGAGTGGGTTCAACAGGGCTTGATGGGTGACGCACCCTGGCAGTTCGCCATTGAAGTGCTGCTGCGTTTTCTGGTTATTTATCTGGTGCTGCTGATTGTGTTGCGGCTGATGGGACGACGCTTTGCCAGTCAACTCAGCATCGTTGAGCTGGCGATTATGGTTATGCTCGGCGCTGCCATTGGGCCACCCTTACAAACGCCTGAAAAAGGGATTTTACCGACAGTGCTGCTGCTGACGCTGCTGGCCTGTTTCCGGCTGCTTTCGTGGTTTACCTTTCGTTCGCACCAGATGGAGATCCTTAGCCAGGGCGACGCGACCATGCTGGTTAAAAATGGGCGACTGGCGCTGGAACATCTGCGCCATGCAGAGCTTTCCCGCGCGCGGATTTTCTCCGAACTGCGTGCGCTGGATATCCAGCATCTAGGTGAGCTGCAGCGCGCCTGGCTGGAGCCGTCTGGCCGAGTCAGCCTGCTGCGCTATCGCCAGCCGCGCGCCGGGTTGTGGATCTTACCGGATCAAAGTAAGGAGTCTGATAAGCGCATTCTGGTAGAGGAGAGTTATGCCTGCGCACGGTGCGGCTATGTAGTCAACGATGGACAGAAGCCAGGCGCGGTGTGCCGCTATTGCCAGCATCCGCACTGGCAGCGCGCCGTCAAGCGGCTGGGGACGGATGAGCTTTATCAGGATCGCGCAGGTGAAGAGAAGGATAATGGCTCGGCGGCCTAGGCGCGGCAGTAGGCTATCAGGCATCCAGCTCGTACTGAACAGAGAGCTGGCCTTTCTTCTCTTTCACTTTCAGAAGGCGGATTTCACCGATGTCCGCCGTATTTTGCACATGCGTGCCGCCGCAGGCATAGGGCTTTAACTCTCCCCACGTCACCAGCCGTTTGCCTTCGGCCTCGGTGATAATCCTCGGTTCACCCACGCTGAACCAGCGCCGTCACCTCAGCGGCTAACTCTTCCAGCGTGACCGGCGCGGGAGAGGCCAGAGCTTCAAACACAATGGGCCCTTCGCCCGGCTTGTGGTTGCCTTTCACGCCCAGCCAGCCATATTTTTCTCCCGCCATGCCAATGATATGGCCCGCTGAGTGGTAGCGGCTATGGAGGTTACGCAGATTGGCATTGACCTGCAGATGCGCCGGGCCCACCTGCAACGGCCCATCCGTAATATGGATGAGCCTATCGCCCCTCCTGTATTGCCTGAAGCATATTGACACCGTTGATGGTGCGCTTGTCGGAAGGCTGCCAGCCACCCTGGGGATGAAACAGCGTGGCGCACAGAACGACATGAAAGCGTTCGTCCTCCTGACGCGTGCAGCTGAGTACGTCGGTCTCCATGTTTAGTGCGTCGCGGGTGTAATAAATTCTTTCGGTCACATGCAGCTCCTTAAAGGGTGAACGCTGAGCAGCAGCATAGCTGATTTTGCAGGTTGTATGACAGAGGAGGGGAGACATCGAACGAGCGATCCTTGCCCGTGATGAAAAGAAGATTAGATGGCTTCGCGGTATTCAGG
This sequence comes from Candidatus Pantoea bathycoeliae, assembly GCA_031332935.1. GTDB lineage: Bacteria > Pseudomonadota > Gammaproteobacteria > Enterobacterales > Enterobacteriaceae > Pantoea > Pantoea bathycoeliae. The sequence goes on from JAUHTP010000011.1 coordinate 68,256, forward strand.
CCAGGCGACAGCTGCGCCAGTATTGGTAAAAAGGCGGCCCTAGAAATTGAGCACGCCTGCTGCTTCCAGCAACATCCACTCTTCCGGACGCTCGATACCAGCGGCAATAACGGTAATTTCCAGTGCAGAACAGCACTTGATGATCGCCTGTACCACGGCCTGCTTTGGCCCGCTGCGATGCACGTCGCGGATAATGCCTGCATCAATATAGGCAGGATGCTGACGTAGAGCGCCATGCCTTCCGGGCAGGCTCGTCCCGCCTAGGCAAACGCCTGTCGGGCAGCTTCTAAGCTGGTTCAAAATCAACTGCGGCGATCGCCTCGATGGCAGTTACCTGTCGACCGAGCAGATCGATGACCGGGTGAAAGGTGACACCAGGATTGGTCAGCAAGGCATCAGACGTGCCGGTCTGGTCAGCAATAAAGTCCCAGTACTCAACAGGAGACACTTCGAAATAGTTCTCTTTTTCGCGCGACTCGACAAAGGTGCGTAAAAATTGCAGGCCCCGGTCATCGTAGGTCAGCTGATAACGGGACGTGCCCTTATCCAGTAGCGCCTGTAGCACGCTTGAACGCTCATGCTCAAGCTCCATGCCCGAGTTGCCGAAGCGGCGCGACGGCGAATAGTCACGCATCAGTTCCACGACGTTATGGTGGCGTTTTTCAGCGCAAATGTTGTCATAAATTGCCAGCACGCCTGCTTCCGGCCCTTCCAGAAGCTGGAAAAAATGGGTGCCGTTAAACAGCAGGATGCCTGTAACCTGGTGTGAAGCATTGAGCTGGCTGGCCTTATCGACCATCGCTGGAAGCGATTTGACGGGGACGTCATCAGAAATGTGACTGCGATATATTATAACAGCCCGCTTCTAAAAAGGTCGTCGTTAATTTTGAACAGCAGGGTCCCTGCCGTGACGTGAAGCAGTTCTATTGTCTCCCGCGGATGGCCTGGTGAGGAAAACATCTCGCCCGGAAAAAGCTGCCAGTGCCACAGTTCAACCATGTTCGGGCCGCTGGTGCCTGCCAGCCGCCGGGCACTGCCGCCATGTTCACCCTGCCAGAGCACGGGCATTTCAGCGGGCTGGATAATGTGCACGGCGGACGGCTGGCCACATCCACAATGTCGGCAACGGAGACGCCCATTGCCGCTGCAGTTAGATGCAGCAGCGGAGAAAAAACCGCCGATGATTGACTTAGTGTAGCTATAAATGGGGCGATGAGAGAGGTAAGACAGCGATAGCGGCGTTACACGGCTGAACCTTCAGTTAGTAGGTATAATACTAGTTCAAGAGCTAAGCCACTACGACTGCCGGAGATAAGCGCCGGGTGGGGCACGCGTATTCCATCAGGTCGCCTCAGGGCGGCCTTTTTTACGTCGGTGCTACGGAGGTTGGTTGAAAGCCGCCAATCCATGGCGAACTACTTCCTAAGGCAGCCTTACTCAGAATTACCCGGCGGACGCCGACTTTTTTTGCCGCCTTTCCGTCCCGCTTCCCTAGCTCTTTCAGGGTTGTTCCTGAAATTGCCTCCGCTGGCTTTGCCTCCTGCGCTACCTGCTTCTTTTGCGCGATCTGGATCGTTAGCAAAATTACCGGCACCACCTCTGTACTTCTGTTGTGTCATAGATAGAACTCCTATCAGTGTTCCATGAGATAAAAGGACTAGCTAGTCACCCTAAAGCGTAGTCCGCCGTTGCGTCTACGCAAGTGACTGGTAAAGATAAAAAGTGAGCTTTTTCGGATGGTTATCAAACAAGCGCTTGATATGCCGCTGCATACAGCGGCAAACAGGTGAAGGTGAAGGTGAAGGTGAAGGTGAAGCAAACGTAAGGCGTTCAGGCGAAAGGGGCGTTATTTTCCCGGGATGACTGGGCGCGGTCGCGCGACAAACGCCAGAAATCAGCGCCAGAGGGATAAAAATAGCCTGCCACAGCGTAGATATATTCAAAAATCTCCAACTGTGAGTTTTCATAAGCCGCCCACAGCGTTGAGGAGGTAAAGCAGTAAACTTCAATCGGCAGCCCATCCGGCGACGGTTTAAGGGCTCGCACAACAATATACATATCCTTGCGGATATCCTCTCGCTGCGACAGCCACGCCGTAAGGTAGTTGCGGTTCACTAACGCCGCGCGCCAGACGAGAACATCGCCTGCCAGTTGGTATAGGTTTCGTCAAAAAGTTCTTGGTCGGAATACGGGAAATCGTATTATCCCAGTTGCGAATCGTGATGGTATGCAGCGCAATATCCGTGACTTCGCCGCTGAGATTTTTATCCGGCATCTCGATCCAGTCACCCAGTTGCAGCACATCGTTGGATGAGACCTGAATATTTGCCACCAGCGACAGCAGCGTATGCTGAAATACCAGCATTAACACCGCCGCGGCCGCGCCCAGGCTGGAAATAATAATCACCGGTGATTGATTCGACATGATCGCCAGGATCATATAATCGAGTGATTTTTACGCTTTGACTTTTTCGAATAGGAGTTATTAACGATCTCCAGCACTTCATTGAAGAACAGCGATAAATAGACAAAAAACAGAATGCCGCACAGGGTTTTAATGGCGATCTGCAATGTTCAGGCAGCTCCGGCATAAACTGCAACAGATAATAGACGGTGATTACGGGAATGAAATTAGAGAGCTTCTCCGAAATCCTGACGTCTTTAGGTAGCAGAAAGCGCGACGTTCCCCTCAATAAAGCCAATTAATTCGTTGAAATAGTGCATTTTTACCACATACAGGAAAATGTAGAGCGAAAGTTAAGCATAAATCAGAGATGGATGATAAGCGACGAATGCGCCAGAAGCGCCATACGCAAACAGATAACGCCCAGACAGAGCCGGGCGAAAGTATAGTCAGACAGGCTGTGAAGGCCGGGCATCAATCGAGGTATCTTATCACGACGTCGGGCACGTCAGAGCAGTGAATCTGGGTTGGCTTTCGCCGCTTTTTTCTCATCTTCAACGGCCTGTACAGGATCGGCAGCGCTCAGCCAGCGGTCAAATTTCTGATAAGTTTCAATGAAAGATTTGAAATAGACGGTAATGCCGGTGACATTCTCTTTTCGCTCCATATAGGCGACCGCCAGTTTAAACGCATCCTGATTTTCAAATTTCACGGGCTTAACTCTCCTTAATAACGGGTTTATTCAGCGTAGCCTGGCGTCGAAACCCGTGCCTGTGCATCTTCTGCTTTTTCTCGCAAGGGCGCAGCAACGGCTAATAACGCATGGATCGCCTGCGCCCGCATCATAACTCCCCGCGCTTTCATCTGGATAAATCCGCGATCCTTACGCGCTCGCCAGTGGCAGATGAACGCACCATCGCATCAATGATGCGCTGGTTCTCCAGGCCGAAGCGGAAAGCTGTTCAGCAGACGCGCTATCTCATCAAAGGTCTCAGCTACCATCATCAGGTGATAGTGATAGGCGAGCTGCAGTCCATAGCGCGCAGAAAGCGCTGCGGCAAAGCGCGACAGCCGTTCGGCATAAGCCTCAATCTCATTAGCGAGAAACAGGCGGCGCTGGCGCAGCGGAACATCGAGCGCGTGCTCTGCCATCCAGCCGCATTCGCCGTAGACCATGACGTTTGCCCCGCAGCGGCCAAGCAGTAAAGCGTGCTGATGCACAGCTTCCAGCTCCGCTTCTACGCTGCGTTCGGTAAGAAAACCGTCGTACCAGCCTGAACGTACCGGCGTCATGCGTCATGCGGAAAGATCCGGCTCAGCTCTACGCCCTGATAACCGGCCTGCGCCGCCTCGCGCAGGCAGCGTTCGGCGCTGGTGCCTGCGCTCAGATGGTGGAGAACTTCATTAACCCAGGAGAGAGGGCTGACGCCCAGTCGGGGTGCGGCAGCATCCGCAGAATAAAAAGCTGTCTGAATCATTTTCACGCTTCCTCAGAGAATAAAATCAGGAAAATTTCGTCAACGACAAAATCAACCCGATTAACCACGCTGGCGAGCATTTCCAGGTGCAGGGCCCGCTGAATATCACGCGCTCACCGCAGGGCCGTCCTGTCATTATCGAAGCGGGCTCCTTGACTGACGGCGAGAAGCTTGCTGCCGAAACGGCCGAAGTGGTATTTACCGCGGTGGCCAGGCTGGAAGAGGCACAGACCTTTTACCAGTCGCAGAAAGCGCAGGTTGAAGCCGCAGGCCGCAACCCGGATCACGTTGTGATCATGCCTGGCGTGATGCCGATTGTTGGCCGCGCGCGCGAGGAGGCGAAAACGCTGTGGAAAGAGCTGAACACGCTGGTGGATATCGACAACGGTATCAAACAGCTTTCTCTGCGCTTTGGTATGGATATGTCAGCCTTTCCGCTCGATGGCACGGTACCAGAAGTGCCGCTGGGTGAAGGCAATCAGAGCCGCGTCAAGCTGATGACCGAAATGGCGAAGCGTGAAAACCTGACAATAGTGATGTCTTTTGATGTTCAGCGCGTCGGGGAAAACCGCGCAGGCGAGTCAGCCAGCACCGTTAAACAACCTTTACAGCGTTCACTGCTGGCTGTCCTGATCGCCGCCAGCGTGGCGCATAGCGCTCAGGCTGCTGAGACGCCTGCCAGTGAGCAGACGCTTACCGTAGACGGCAGTGCCAGTGCGGGCGACGCTGCACAGCAGGCCGCACAGGACTACAGCGTGCCGATTACCCGCGCGGGCACCAAAATGGCACTGACCACGCGCGATATTCCGCAGTCTGTCACCGTGGTCAGCAAGCAGCGCATGGAAGACCAGCAGCTCCAGTCCCTGAATGACGTGCTGCATAACACGATGGGCATCACCGGTGTTAGCAGCTATATGGATCGCACCACCTATTACTCCCGTGGCTTCGCTATCGACAATTTTATGGTCGACCGCATCCCGACGACCTTTGCCTCGCACTGGAACCTGGGCGATGCTCAGTCCGATACGGCGCTTTATGGCGTATCGAAGTGGTGCGCGGCGCAACCGGACTGCTGACCGGGCCGGGCAACCCGTCTGCCGCCATTAACATGGTGCGCAAGCACGCAAAACAGTCCCGCCTCCGGGTAGCCGCCGCACTTTGCCTTGTGGCAGTGCAGCACCCAGCCAAAAGGCCAGAGGGGCGCGCCGTCCGTGGTGCCGTCAATGAGTCGGATGTCTTCGCCATCGAACAGCGGGGTCTGAAACCAGCGCTTGGGGCGCTTGAAGAACTGCTTCGGAAACCACAGTGCATCCTGACGCCACCAGGCAATCTCGACCGGCGAAAATTTTTTGCGTGCTGCTCACCGCCAGCGTCCACAGCATATGCAGCGCATCCGGCCCGTCGTCATGATCCGCTTTAGGGAAGTGGCACAGCTGCTCCAGCAGCGTGGTCTGGTCGGCATGCAGGCGAATGCGCCCGTTCGCCATGTGCGGCTGCAGGGACTCGATGCGCAGCAGCTTGTCCGCGTGCGGCACGATGGCGCGCGCCGGAACAGGGATGCCCAGCAGCTGCGCCCGCTTGACTAGCTCGGTGCGCAGGAACTCCTGGAACTGCACCGCCTCAACGCCCCAGACCAGGCAGTTATAGGTCTTCTGCAGCTCGATGACGTCACTGATGATTTTGTCCGGCAGGCGCTTGCGTATCTGCGTCTCGACCACGTCGAGCACGCCATTCAGGCGGTCGTAGCCGCCCACCAGAATGGCGGACGGGTAGCGGCTGGCTCCGGCTTTGCCGAGGCTGGGGTCGACGGCCTCGAAGTAGATCCACTCGCGCATGCGGTGCACCCAGAACTTGATAATGTCGTTGCCGCGCTCGTCTTTGCCCGCAAATAGCGCATCGTCGCCCGCGACCGGATAATTCTGGTATTCCGAGTCGAAGGTGCCGTGCCCGTCGCGAGCGCGGATCGTCATCAGGGCAAGCAGCGGGCGGGCCGTCCAGGAGACAATCGCACCGGCATCCATCTCAGCGCGGTGTGCCTCATAGAATGCGGTGGCAGCATCTTACCCCTCGTTGCGCAGAAGGCCTTCTCACTCATCCCACAGCTTGCGGTCGTCCGGCCACCGGCGCATCGCCTTAAAGCGTGCGGTGCGCCACAGCTTATTATTCAGCGTGCGCGACTGCACCGAGTCATAGTGCAGGATGGTGCCGATATAAACCACGTCGAGCTTGCCGCCTGCCTGAACGAGCGGCAGCACGGTTTTCTTCAGGCAGCCCTCCAGCTTGTTGCGCTGCTCGGGTTTGCGCACGTTCTCGTCGTTCTCGATATCATCCAGCACAACCAGATCCGGACGGTACGGGCCGTGTCGCAGGCCGCGCAGTTTTTTACCGCTGCCCGCCACCTGCACCTTAATGTCGTTGCGGGTGAGGATGGTGCCCATCTGCTAGACTCGGCCCTGACCGCAGACGTCGGGATAATCCGCCTGCAGGCGCGGGTTATAGACCAGCTCGGCCTTGATGGCCTTCAGCATCGGATAGGCCTGGTCTATAGAGTCCATGACGATCACCGGGTAACGCTTGATGCCGCGAATGATGCACCACAGCACAAACAGCTGACTCACCAGCGTCGATTTAGCCTCACCACGCGGGGTGGCGATGGCATTGTTACAGCCTCTGGTGCTGGCCACGATTTGCGGCAACCGGCTGAAGAGGTAAACGTGCAGTTCGCTGGGGTCAGCGTGGCGCACATAGTAGGAAAAGTAGGTCTTAACAAAATAACGGTATCCGCTCACCGGAGCGCTGACGGCTGCGCGACGCTCAGCGATGGCGCGGCCATCGGTAAAAAAGCCGGTACATTCAGCCTCTATCGTGCGACGCAGGCCCGCCGCCAGCTCGGTCATGGCCTGACGCAGCTCGCGCAGGCTTGTTTTTAATAACATATCAGCCTCTTAAAAAAGAAGCCTCTTTATGCCAGGATACCGGCGCACCCGGTAACAACACAAATAAAGAGGCTTTAATGACACAGAAAAATGAAAAACTCACTGTCGATCAGAAGATCGAAGTGGCAAAAATGGCAGCAGACCTTTTCCTGAAAGTTTGCCCATCAAACTTAATCAAGAGCAGAATATTGATTACCTGCTCAGACTCATCGCAAATAACAAAGCCGATACAGCCAATAAGGAGCTGGTAAAAATATCTTTGCTGTTTAACCATCTTTTTCGGCTGGTTGAGTCCGCCGTCATCGGGAACTTTGAAACCGCCTCATGAACTCTACCGCCCAGCCTGGGCCGTATATCATCTGCAGGGCAAGCCAGAAATTTTCAAAAAAATCAGGGTGTGCATATTTTTAATCCAGCTCTGAACTCAGCAGCTTCACGATACGCTCAACTCTTTCCTGCCTTTACTCCCATTCTGCAGCAGCGTCTTTCATAAATCACCTAAAACCCTGTTTAAATGGCTGCCAGACCACTACGACGCTCACGCATAACCGCATTAATACGGCTGGCGATATCTTCCGGAACTGGTCACGGTCATTTAAAAAAGCCATATCGATCTGGCTGGCACGAATGCCCACTTCAGGATGAATTTCCACTAACTTACCGGCCATGTGTTTTCTCCAGTTCCGCGGTAAAGGCTTCGATAATCTCCACGAAAGCCGCAAGGTGCTGTGGATACTTCGTCTGAATAAACTGCGACAGCGCGGTAATGGTGCCGATGGCCGTGGCCACGCGGTCGGTCTCCGGCAGCACCTTTTTACTGGCCGCTATCGCTTTGGTGTACGCATCGGACAGGGAGGCCAGCAGCGGCACGCGCTCCTGTGCCGGAATGTCATCTGCTGAACTGACCTTCTCCAGGGTGGTCTGAAGCTGTACCATCAGGCTGTTCAGGATGGCGCGGGCGATATCCTCCGGCGGGCCGCTGGCGAGCTGATTCTCCGCCCGCAGGGTGTCCCAGCTGTCGCCCTCGTCGGCCGACACTTTTTTCCAGTGCATGGCGGTCGAGAAGCTCACCCCCTGCTGAGCGGCCAACAGCTCCAGAGACTGATTGCTGAAGATATAGGCTAGCCTCAGGGCTTCGCGGGTTTCACGCGGATGCGCCATTTATACCCCCGCTGAGGCGCGAACCAGCGCCATACCAACCGATACCACCGCCCCGGACAGCGCACCGCTGAGCGCCCCGGACACAGCGCCATGCTTCATGCCGCTGTCTTCGATCACGCTCAGACGCGCATCGATGCTTTCAAGCGTCAGCTGAATATCCCACAAAGCACACCGCGTAGCACGGCTTCCTCCCGTGTCACTATCTGACGCGTCATCAGTGACCACCCGGACCGCTGATAAGCCTGTCGATGCGCTCAGTCGTGCGCTCCATAGACTGCTTAATCTCTGCCAGCATCTTCATAATCTGCTCCTGATCGCGTACCGCGTCAGATTTGAGCTGATACAGCTCGCGCATGCGGATATTCTCTTTACGAAGCTCCGCAATCGCGCCATGCAGCGTCTTGAGCCGGAAAAAAAG
>JAUHTP010000011.1:76752-78473 GCA_031332935.1 Candidatus Pantoea bathycoeliae
TCTCTTTACGAAGCTCCGCAATCGCGCCATGCAGCGTCTTGAGCCGGAAAAAAAGCACGCCCGGCAGAACCCGCGTTAACCCCCACTTATAATCAGCGCCGCGCCCATCAGGCTTACCTCCCGGCTTTCCCGCATCAGGCGGATCGCCGTCTGCCTTGCTGTCGTGATATTTCTGGACCCCGGCATGTGCCACCCACGCACCGACATAGACCGCCAGCGCATCCACCGGCGCATGATTCCAGTAGGCACACATGAGCACCACCGCCGAACTGACCAGCAGGGCCGTCAGTATGGCATCGGTCGTCGACAGCTGCCCCTGACGGTTGGAGACCAGCTCCGGCAGGCGTTTAAGGAAGCTCATTGCTATGATCCCGCGCCACATCAGCGCCTCAGACCGTGAGCCAAGCGGCAAAGCGCCTCTGGAATGAATGTCACGTACACAAGCAGGGCTACCAGCGCCAGAAATGAAACTGACCAGCTGAAACCGGAAGCAAAATGCCACATGAGCAAGGTAAAGACTGAACAGCCCGGTCCAGAAGCCACATCTCAATCCAGCCCTTCCAGCAGGCTCTGAGATAACCACTCATGCCGGAACCTCCATAAAAAGCGCTTTCTCAGCCGCACGGCGACGGATCAGACCATCGGAAGGTCTCTTGCCGATATTAAACCCAGCGGTTGAACTCTGCCGCCGCACCGGCATTCAGCTTTGTCAGCAGCGTGGAATGCTCAAGCGCGACCGGCCCCATCCGATGGTCCAGATCCCCGCGTCATCCTGATAGGCCGTCAGCCAGCACCCTTCAAAATGCTTAATCAGCGCCTGACCGCGCACGCTGTTCTTCATGGAAAGAGACATAAAAAAACATCACGTTGCTGTGAGGGTTATTGTGCGGGGATGACAGCGGGGGCCGTACTTACAGGGGTGGAGTGGCAGCCACTCAAAACAGGCGCTGTTGCACCTGCGGCTCGTCGGGCTTGCTGCGCTCGGCCAGCAGGTGCCACGCCCAGCTGTCGCCGAACCCGTAGCGGGGCGCGGTCAGCATCAGGGCAATACTGAGCGACTAATCCTCATTCACCAGCGAGTCGACGTCGCTGTAAAAGCAGCGGTTGCGGTATTCACGTAGCGCCGTGGCGCAGCGGGGAATGACCAGCGTACTGTCGCCACCAAAATTGCTGCATCATCTTCTGGGTGTTTTCCTCACCAATCGGGCAGCAGGGACGCCATTGCCTCCAGACTGAACTCGCGCATTACAGCCTCCCGCGACGTTTCGCGTCAACAATCAGCATTTGCATCACCTTACGTACCTTATCGTCGTTGAGCCACTCAATGGGCTTTTTCTCGCCCAGCATCTGCGCGATCACGCCATCCAGATAGCTCCACGGACGACCCGCTTCGGCCAGCAGCGCCTCAATCTTAGAGAGCATGCCTTACGGCACGACGGCACGCGCGGACGGCGGCCATACGACGCAGAACGCGTAAAGCCCACGGTGCGCATAGTAGGTCACCACTTGCTGCCCGGTCAGCTGCGCCAGTACGCCGCGATAGGTTTCATCATCCCAGCCGAGCCGCGACTTGACGGTATGGACGATGCGAATAAGGTTACGCTTCATGGGAGCACCTCAAACGAAGTGGAAAAACCGGAAGCCCATAAACGAAAGAATCGATGGTCCCCCCATTTTTGCAACACTGATTTTTGACTAATGGTGGGCTTGCTCAAATCTGT
>JAUHTP010000110.1:0-1550 GCA_031332935.1 Candidatus Pantoea bathycoeliae
AATCCGGGCTGAGTTCCCTTAAAGTGATCTACTATTCTGCGCAGCTATTTAGCATCTGGCACCTGGCAATCGGTATCCAGTATCCAGCATGTGGTATCTCGCGTCTTGTATCCAGCTTCGCGTCCATGGCATCTCGCCCATGCCCTTGCCGTTTGGCCGCGCCGACCTCGGCGAGAGGTCGCTAGGCGTCAGACCGCTGGCGGGGCGACTCCGGCGGGGGAGGGGGTCGCTCTGGTTAAACATAAGCGGTATCGGCAAGGGACGATCTCTCATCAACAGCTATTACTTATCTTATTGGCGATGGAATAAAGCCAGTCGTTCGTGCGCTTGGCCAGCGGAGGGATTATTTGTTGTCGCACTGGTCCACCTTTGAGGTTTGTCCGAGGTAAGGAAAAGACGGCAATTCTTATGGCGGTGCCCGGTTGGCTGTGATGTAACCATCTAAACGTCCCCAGCCAAAAAAGGCTTGCCATCGCTGCTCAGGCAAGCCATAATTGCGTCCATTCCAAAACACGGAATGAACGAATTGTCTTTATGATCAGTTAGTTGCATGGTAGTGATTCGGCAATTCGCCGATAAAGCCCGCTGCAGGACAAAGACAAGGGATGAGATTAGGCGCGTTGGCAGAGTGGCCATGCAGCGGATTGCAAATCCGTTCACCTCGGTTCGACTCCGGGACGCGCCTCCAGTTTTGATTTCCCGACGCCCGGGTGGTGGAATCGGTAGACACAAGGGATTTAAAATCCCTCGGCCTTTGGCTGTACGAGTTCAAGTCTCGTCCCGGGTACCATACAGAAAAAATAATAATAATCAATAAGATGTCCTATATTAGTCACCGTCGTCAAGGCGGTTTTTTTTCGCCTTGAAACCCCTTTCGTAATACCATTTCGTAATATTTTTGTTGTCCTGCTGACCACCTACGACGGGAACAACTTGAATTTTTCTATCATATCTTGCGGTTTGACCTACATTTTTATGCCCGGATATGGATTGTTTTTCGTACAAGCTACCTTCTAAATCAGAAACCCCCTTGGCTTTTAAGTCATGGAATGTGAAGTCTAAATCAAGCTCTGGAAACTGTTTTTTAGCTTCGTTTTTTGTTTTTAGCCATCGAGTATTGAAACCGTCGCGTGTATATCTCGCGCCAGACGGTTGATGTAGAACATAGATGCTACTCATGCCTTCATTTAATGTCAGTTCTGTACTCATAGCTATGGCCTGTTCAAGTCTTTGAGACCATGCTTTTATTTGTGCTACGCCTGTTTTACTTTGCTGAATCAATATTCCTTTGCTGATTAATTGATTTTTCTTTAATGAAAGAATATCGGCTTGGCGCGCGCAACAAAGATATGCTAACTCCATGGCAACTTTCACTAAGGTAGGGGCTATTTCGTAGACTGCCTCATACTCAGCGTGGGTTACATATCGCGTACGTGCGGATTCTTTAAATTGACGCACACCTTTGCACGGATTTCCTTTAACTAGACCGCGTTCATATGGGCTTTGTTGAATAAATCAGAATTAGCCGACAGGATGGCTCTCTACTACAC
>JAUHTP010000112.1:0-1398 GCA_031332935.1 Candidatus Pantoea bathycoeliae
ACTGTACACCTAAGATGACAAGCATTTTCTACCAAAACTGGCATAGAAAAACAGCATGATTACCTATTATTCAACAAAGCCTCAGAATCTTTGAAATTCCTAGACGTTAAAAAATCATTTCATTATAATGCAGATTAATTAGTAACCATTTTTGGTATTAATTTCTTATACATTGGATAATTATCACTATGATGACAAATAACTGTTCTTTTGGGGTATCGTCCTATACAAATACCTCTAATACAACAAGCTCCAATCAGTTAAACGACGTGACTAAGATTTTACAAAATATTATAGGATTAAATGATTCAGAATACGAAAACTTTATTCATAATTTTAATATTGATATTAAAAAACTTTCTGATATCTATCATGCGATATCAGAAGAAGAAATTAATCACGCTATTTATCCCACAGAGGTAATAAAAAGAGATGAATTTCCAACAGGAAAAAGAATTGATAGCGGAAGTTTTGGGGTGGTTTATGAACATCCAGAAAATGAACATTTAGTAGTAAAAAAAATGAAAAACTCAGTAAGTATGTTTAGTTCGAGTGGTAGCTCGAATGAGAGTAGCAGCGATAGGAATATACCTGTTAATCAGGAATCTGAATTTTTCAGGCCTATAAGTCGTTTGATTGAAGAAGCTAAAAAAGAGGCAAACTATTTTAGAAAATATTATGGTGAAAATACCGCTAAAGTCATTTTCACTGATAATGATGTTTATATAGAGATGCTAAAAATACCAGGGAAAAGAATGGATGAAATTCCTAAAGGGGGATTTAGATTTAACGCACCGGAAAAATTCTGGGAGATGATAGTTAAATTGGACAGAAAAGAAATCTGGCACGGTGATATTTCACCACATAATGTCTTATATGATGATGAAACCAATACTTTTTATCCCGTAGATATCTCTGACCGAGCTGAGAAATATAATGATTTCGAGCTAAGTATAAATTCTAATGATATCGATACCATGCTCTCCCTTGCTGAGATTGAATCTTCATTGAAACGTATCAAAGAAAATCTGGAGTATTGATGAATATAAGGGACTTTGTTGAATAAATCGAACTTTTAGGTGATTGGCGGATCTGAGCGCTAAATTCGTTTCAACATCAGGTCCCCATGGCAAAGCAAAAGTTTAAAATCACCAACTGGCCCACGTACAACAAAGCACTCAGACAACGCGGTTCCCTGACGGTCTGGCTTGATGAGTCGGCCATCGCTGCATGGACTGACAGTTCTTGGCCTGAAGGGAGGCTGTAAAATAATCTGTGTAAATGGCATTTTTAGCAAAACCTTTAAAGAACTACAAAATGCCTATCAGCAACGATCTTATTGCCCAATTGCTCCAGGATTGCCACTCCCCTCAGGACCTGTTGGGGGAATCAGGATTA
>JAUHTP010000113.1:0-1388 GCA_031332935.1 Candidatus Pantoea bathycoeliae
TCTACTGTGTTTGTGGGGGACAAAACACGACCGCGACCTTCACCGCCACGAATAACGTCAGCGTCGACAGCATTGTCGTGACTTCCCGCAGCTCGCTCACTCGCTCACCGTCGGCACGCTGGGCCGCCTTCAGCGGCACAGTCAATAACGGCACCCTGACGCTGGAAAGCGGCAGCATTCTTGACGGCCCCTGTCACCAAACGGCACGCTGCTTTTCAGCATGGAAAAAATGGCCTCCTCCACCATAAATGCCAGTCTCACCAACCGCGGAAGTCTCGTGCTGAACCCCACACCGACCGCACGGGCAGCACCCTGACCGTCAACGGTGACACCGGACTACCCGGCAGTTCAGTCTCGCTCGGCAGCGTGCTGGCCGGCGATGACTCGCTGACCGATCGTCTGGTGGTGACCGGCAACACGAGCGGTGCCAGCCCCCTCTTCGTGACCAACGAGAACGGCGGCGGTGCCCAGACGCTGGACGGCATTCAGCTCATCAGCGTGGGAGGGCGCTCTGACGCCGTGTTCTCGCTGGGTAACCGCGTGGTGGCCGGTGCATATGACTACAGACTGCGCAAAGGAAACGTCTCGGTGTCGGCGGAACATTACAACAGTCAGGGAATAAAAGCGTCGCTTGAGGGAGGCTATGCCTGGCTGTCGGGAAGCTGGCAGAGCAGCAGCGGGACGGAGAACCGTCTGTTCCTTGAACCGCACGCGCAGGCCGTCTGGTCCGGTATCAGGGCAGATGACCACACCGAGTCGGGCGGCACCCGCGTGCAGGGTACGGGAAATGACGGCGTCACCACCTGCCTCGGACTCAGAGCTTACCTGAACGGGAAAAGCCGGGCGGACCAGCAGACCGTGCGCGAGTTCCAGCCGTTCGTGGAAGTTAACTGGCTGCACAATACACAGGTGTACGGCGTGCGAATGAACGGAGAAACGGATGATGCGCGGGGGAGCCGGAACGTCGCCGAGCTGAAAACGGGCGTGGAGGGGCGTCTGTCGCGCAGCCTGCGTCAGGTGGACCCTGCCGTCCCGGTTCACCGGCCAGACGAAAGGGCCCCGTTCCAGCCGTTTGGTTAACAGGCAAAGGCCGTCTGCATCGGCCCAGAGGATTTTTACCATATCGCCGCGCCGGCCGCGGAAGATAAACAGGTGGCCGCTGAGCGGGTCGGCACGCAGCGTGTTCTGCACCTTCGCCGCCAGCCCGTTGAAGCTGCAGCACATGTCTGTCACGCCTGCAACCAGCCAGATGCGTGCGCCTGCCGGAAAGCGAATCATGGTTCACTCTCCCGGAGTTCACTGACCAGCGCGGGCAGCAGCTCCGGCGTCACGGGGCCCGTCAGGCTCAGGCTGCTGCCCGGCAGCATCAGTTTGCCGCTGATAACGGG
>JAUHTP010000114.1:0-102 GCA_031332935.1 Candidatus Pantoea bathycoeliae
CAATCCGCGCTGAGTTCCCTTAAAGTGATCTACTATTCTGCGCAGCTATTTAGCATGATACCCGCATGACGGGCATGAAGACATGCACATGCAGGCTACGGC
>JAUHTP010000114.1:202-1378 GCA_031332935.1 Candidatus Pantoea bathycoeliae
CGTGATGCCGTGATGCCGTGATGCCGTGATGCCGTGATGCCGTGATGCCGTGATGCCGTGATGTCAAAGTCCACCGCCCCCGGCCGCAGGCAATATTTAGGACCTGCATACTGGCTGGCGGTGGCAATTTTAAGCATGCTGCATTAGCGGCCTAATCGCTGGTCTATCATTCTGAGACGCAATCCACAACTCATATTGCGACTGCATCGCGGTCCACATTTCCGCGCTTGTGCCTAAAGCAGCTTCAAGGCGTAGAGCCATGTCGGCAGAAATGCCGGTACTGCCGTTGAGAATGCGAGATAAAGCCGCGCGAGTAACGCCTAATGCGCTAGCTGCGTCGGTAACGGAAACCTCACCGAGATATTCACGTAATACAGCGCCCGGATGGGCGGGGTTATGCATTCTGGTCATAATGTTGCCCTCAATGATAGTCTTGATAATCAACGAGAATTGCATTCTCGCCTTCAAATCTAAATGTCAGTCTCCAGTTACCATTAACTGAGATAGCCCAATGTCCCGCTAAGTCAGCACCTTTCAGCGGGTGTAACTTCCATCCGGGAGCACCCATATCTTCCGGGCGGGTAGCGGCGTTCAGGGCGGTTAACTGGATTTGCAATTTGACGGAATGCTTAGCTTGAATTCCTGCGGTCGACCCCGTTTTGAAAAACTTTTCTAATCCTTTGTGTTTAAATGACTTAATCATAGTTGCATCCCGTATGCTGTATAGTCATAGTATACATCCTCAGGTGGATAAGTCAACATTTTCAGCGCGCCGATGATTCCCTGCCTGCTTCAGGTTCGGCGCCTGCTTTTTCTCACACGCACCGGTACAACCGGATAACAGCCGGTGGATTCTATGGCCTTTGACTGGACATCAATTGCGACGGGTTTTGGTACTGCTATCGCTACGGGAGCAGTCGGCCTTATGGCTTTTGGTCGTCAATTAAGTATTAACAAAACTCTGTCTGCAAATGACCGTCAACAGGTAAACATGCTTGAATGGCAAGAAAAAGTGCGTGAGAGCATGCAGGGTGAAATAAATCTACTGAAAGAAGAAATAGATCAGAAAGAACAGGTTATACGGGATTATTGGAAAACCATCACTGTGTAGTGGCACACTGATACTGTAGTGGTCAACTAATACTGGCCACCGCATTAGACTGTATGTAGAACAGT
>JAUHTP010000115.1:0-1355 GCA_031332935.1 Candidatus Pantoea bathycoeliae
TACTTCTGTTGGTTTTTGGTATTGATGATTCTAATGCAGATTCCTGAATACTCTTTGTTAAAACTTCCACGGCATCTTCAATTTCTTTTTCGTTTTTTAATGAGATGGGTATTGAAAGCTTTTTATTTAAGCTTTCTTGGTATAATTCCCAATCTATTTTCCCTTGGATAAGCGTAGGGCGTTTTTCCTTTTGACTTGGTGTATCAAAGAGGACTAAGTGTATAAGAGAATGATCAGAGCAAAGATCACAGCTAGACTTAATGGTGTGAGGTATGGTCTGCAGTCCTTTGGTAACGAAGAAGTCAAGTAAGTCTGGTGTCTTCTGTCGCGATGTAGGCCAGTAAGTCGGTGAGTTAGGCGATATGGTGTTTAGTGAGAGTTGTCGGATAGTAGTAAGCAAGTTTTTCCCTCTTGGTGTACATAATCGTGAGCCCCATTCCTGATGTTTAGCATTGTAGTCACCCCCTGCAATAAAACATCTACCCAGGTTTACAAAGAAATTGCTAAACATGCTAGGAGTAAGTGCATACCGAGGAGGGCAATACACCGCTGCTAATGTAATTGCGTTTTGTGTAGTGTACAATGTGATAGCAGTAGCTTGAATGTAAGGTGTAATTGGTAAATGTATCGAGTGGTGTTTTAATGATGATTTTATAATGATGGCTGTTCCACCATGTGACGTATTATCCGGGTGGTCGGTTCTATAAATGGTATAGTCAGGTATGTATATCTTATTACGAGAGGTTAAATGTGTTTCAGTTATCAGGGCAACGTCAGTTCGTTTTTCATGTAAGTATATGTCAAGTTCGGTTTTATGTTGAAGTATTCCGTTAGTATTCCACAGAAGGATGGACAAAGAACCCACTGTTAAACATTTATGGTCCATAAACTGGGCAGTAGACTTGTGTAACTTGTGAAAGTTGTTGTAGAAGGGTGAAAAGTGGCTGGATAAGATTATTTAGTCCGTTTAACAAATTAAAAAGTTGAGGAGTGACATTTTCAGCAGGTTGTACCGGCTGAGCAATGCCCTGCCTCATACCTGACATGCCTGTGTGCTGCTGTGGTGTTCTTTGTGATGCTGGCTGGACGGGTGGTGATAACTGCGGCTGGAGAGCTGGTCCTGTTCCTAAGTAAAGCTGAGAAGGTTGCTGCAGTGGAGGAAAATCTTGCGGTCCAGAGGGTACGGCTGGTTGGCATGGTGCAGAGGTCGGAGGTTGGTGTCGGGAATTTCGGGCAGTTCTGAGTGCCTTCAAGGTCTGGCATCCTCTATAGTTCGCTGGATGTTCTCCTTTGCAATTAGCACAGGTAGCAGGTGTATCCCGGGTCTTCTGACATAAAGCACTTGCGTGGTTTTG
>JAUHTP010000116.1:0-1223 GCA_031332935.1 Candidatus Pantoea bathycoeliae
CCTTTAAAGGTTTTGCTAAAAATGCCATTTACACAGATTATTTTACAGCCTCCGGGCGGCTGGGTTACATCCCTCCTACTGAAGCCGAAATGAACTATTACGCTTCGCAATTAGCATCAGAGGAAGCGGCGTAGTATTGCCAAAATTACTCTCTAATAAACTCGGGGTTATTCACCCACGTAGCTCCCACGCCATCTGAGGCGCTTTGATGGTGAGGTTTGAGTCCGGTGAATATGACAGAGCCCAGCCCACCGGCTTACGGGCGAACAGATCAAGCACCACCGCCAGGTAAGCCCACCGTTTTCCTGTCCAGATGTAGGTCACGTCGCCATACCACATATGGTCCGGTTCTGTGACGGCGAACTGCCGGGCCAGAAGATTCGGGATTTCAACATGCTCACTGCCTCCGCGTTTGTATTTATGCGCCGGCACCTGACAGCTGCTGATACTGAGTTCCTTCATCAGTCGGCGGGCCAGCCATCGCCCGAGTTTTACGCCCTTAACGCTCACCATCGTGGCGATACTTCTGGCACCAGCAGAACCGGCGCTGGCGTTTCAGACTTCACTGACGAGACTACGTTTAATCGCACGGTCAGCATTGGCTTTACGCTTACGGATTTTTTATATTACTTAGTAAATAACTGCTAATATATTGGCTAGAGTTATTCAGGTTCACAATAAGAATGGTACAAAATGAAAAACATGAACTGGATTGCAGGAGTATTAGTTGCGTCAACTATCATCATGACCGGATGTACTTCTTATGATCCGGTACAGCTGCGTCAGCAGCATTTAAATAATAGCTACACATACTATCAGCTTGATCCGCCTCTTTATGCAGGCGATGTCGTTCAATACAAACTCAAAAATGGCAGTCAAGATACTATAACTGTCCAAGGTACCAAGCCCCAAGGGCTGATCACGAGCTCAGGACAGCTTATCCCATACAAGGATATGGTCTTACTTGAGCGAAAAGATATTTCCAAAGGTAAAACAGCCGCCGCCGTAGGAGCTGGGGCTGTTGCTACCGCAGTGGTACTTGTTGCCATATTTGCTATTACTCTCGGGGCTGGCTTTGCTGCGGTTATTGCGGGAAGTTGATGATCTCACTCCTGCAGACATTTACTGAATCACCCCGGATAAATTAGAGGCTATACTTTAAAAGTGGAGGTCTCTATGACAACGACCAAACGTTACTCTCCGGAAGTCCGTGAACGGGCAGT
>JAUHTP010000117.1:0-1222 GCA_031332935.1 Candidatus Pantoea bathycoeliae
TACCCGGAACAATACCTTCAGCCCATCCAGAACTGTTCACCCAGCATTACTATCGAGGATAAAATATGGCACGCCGGAGAAGCCATAAAAACCGCGATTTGCCGCCAAACCTGCAACCCCGCAATGGCGGCTATTTCTGCTATCGTGACCCACGCACAGGGAAGGAATATGGCCTCGGACGCAATCGTCGAGAGGCTATTACGCAAGCCATCGCGGCTAATATGGCCATTTATGGCTCATCAAAGCAATCTCCACTCGTTGACCGCATTAGCGGCACACAGGCGATCACAGTTAGTGAATGGACTACACGTTATCTGACGATACTGGAGGGACGTAAGCTTAAGCCGAAAACGATGAGCGAGTACAATAAATACCTGAAAGCAGTTAACGCCAATTTAGGCGAGTTTGCTATTCAGAAAGTAGAAACCAAAGACATTGCCGCCTTCCTGAGCCAGTGGGTAAAAGCAGGAAAGACGACAACGGCAAATCTCATCAGGACATTTCTGCTTGACCTGTTTCGCGAAGCTATCGCTGAGGGGGTCATTAAAAGCAATCCTGTAGAAGCTACCCGCAATCAACGCGCGGAGGTTCTGCGCGAACGAATAACTCTGGAGGAGTGGAAGGTCATCCGCAAGGCGGCAGAGAAATTACCTGCATGGGTTGGCCCCTGCCTTGACCTCGCTCTTGTCACCGGTCAACGCTTGGGCGATATACAGGCACTACTATGGGAAGACTACAGGGCTGAAAAACTGTACGTCAAACAGCAAAAAACCGGAATGATGCTGGCGTTCAGCGAAACAACCCAACTCAAATGCCTCAATCTTCGCCTTGCTGATGTATTGCTCCAGTTTCGGGGTTTAAGTGACGGAGACGCCCATATTGTAGCCGACAAAAGGCACCAGAAGTTTGAAAATAACACGATATCTGGTGCATTTACCAAAGCTCGGCAGGCATCCGGGTTGGCATGGAAAGGCACCCCGCCCTCATTCCACGAAATCAGAAGTCTTGCGGCACGCCTGTATACCGAGGAAAAAGGTAAGGACTATGCTCAAAAACTGTTAGGTCACAAGTCATCTACAATGACCGATAAGTACCGCGACACCAGAGGTTCAGAGTGGATAGAGATATAATTATTTCGATCGAATTTCGAGTAATTTCGATCGATTGATTATAACTCTTTGAATTTAAATACCCCAACTTCACATCACACCATCGGCATCAT
>JAUHTP010000118.1:0-1206 GCA_031332935.1 Candidatus Pantoea bathycoeliae
TTAAGAGAATCCGCAGCCTTTATGGCTGCGCATCTATTTATTCAACAACGCCCCTGATGGGTACACTTTTACACCGAGACGCCCGGTACCTCTAGCAGAGGATGCTTGCCAAGCATAGTACGCCGATTGTTTGGGTTTTAACCCTCGAATCTTACTGTCTGTGAGTAGTGAGCTAGCCATTATTTGCGGGTCAAGTTACGGGTCAAGTTGTGACGCAATAGTATGTAACTCAATGCAACATTGCAATGCAATTAAGTCCTTATAAAAAAATAGATATTTTTATATGGAACAGTGTGAAACTGGCTGAAAAAACTTGATCGTGGCCTTCTAAGCCGTAGGTCACTGGTTCGAATCCTGTAGGGCGTGCCATTTAAATCAATAGGTTACGCCGTTTTGTTTCCTGTAGCGTTATCCAAAAGTGCCAGATTAGTGACATCGCTCGCCAGCGCATCGTCAATTTTTCTTGCATGCTCGGTTAGGTGGCTGGGCGAAAGGTGTGCGTAGCGGCGCACCATTTCGATGGATTCCCAGCCGCCCATTTCTTGTAAAGCGGACAATGGTACTCCTGCCTGTACTAGCCAACTTGCCCAGGTGTGACGCAGATCATGAAATCTGAAATTTTTTATCCCTGAGCGCTTTAGGCCAGTCTTCCAGGCTGAGTTATCATCCACGCGCAGTTTCCTGACCTCTGGCGTTTTTCCTCCTCCTGCTTTATGTTTTGCTTTAGTATGGACAAAGACATAGCGGTTGTGACGGCCTATCTGATCTCTAAGCACCTTGCAGGCGGTATCATTCAGTGCAATGCCTATTGCTCTCCCTGCTTTGGCATTTTCCGGGTGTATCCAGGCAACCTTCCGTTGCATGTCCACTTGTGACCACTCAAGAACGATGATATTTGAACGGCGTAGCCCAGTAGCCAGAGCGAATATGACGATGTGCCGAAAACTTTCGGGCATACATTTAATTAGCGTGGATGCCTCATCCTGCGTTAACCAGCGGATCCGCCGACTAACAGGTTTCCTGACTTTGATCACGGGTGCTTTTTCAAGCCACTTCCATTCGTCAGCCGCTATCTTTAAGAGACCTCGCATAAAAGAGAGGTGCTGGCTACGTGTTGCCGCAGATACGGGTTTTTCAACATAATCAGGGACAGGGGCTTTGTTGAATAAATCAGAATTAGCCGACAGGATGGCTCTCTACTACACC
>JAUHTP010000119.1:0-1200 GCA_031332935.1 Candidatus Pantoea bathycoeliae
TGAACTGCTTACCGATATGTCGTTGGCAAGCATCTATGGCGGCCTCGGCATAGGCAGTCAGCAAGGCGTCATCGTCCTTGAATTCCTGCTCTATCCGGCAGTGCTGCTTTATCTCTTTCAATTCAATCTGTTCATGCACGACGTATTCCCCCTTCGCAAAGAATTTCAAGCAGGGTGTGCCGTGTGTCTGGAATAACAGCAACGGGCTCGTAAATATCGCCATAGAAGCCGGGCATCTGATAGATAAAGCGGCTGTTCTCCGTCGTAATGTCCGAGCGGTAACGTATCCACATTCTTACTGTGGCTTTTGAAAACAATGCGCTTGCTGCCATCATCTCTTTACCACTAATCCCTCGGACTTCTGCCCAGATCGTCGCAGCGTCATACCAATCCTTGATGACATCACCGTATTTGCCTTTGGTTTCGTGAGCGTGTTGCAGCCTGACCCGGTGGCGCAATTGTCCCGCTCTCATACTGCATCCCCCGGCGCTTTGCTGATTTGGATATGCTGCTTCCAAGCCTGACTAAACTCGTCACCCCCTTCACGAGGCGATAACCCTTCACGCTCACGGGCCTCATTGGGACTCATCACCCCGGACTTAATCGCGGTCTCGTAGCTTTGGAAGCGTTCTTGTGGGTTCGAGCGCAGCAGGTCAGCGGAATCAAATTCCATCTGATAGCGCACACCCGGTATGCTGAACTCCACCAGTAACGCCGCCTTGATTTGCTGCTCAAAGTTGGTCAACCAAGGGCGAATGGTCATGGTCAGAAAGGCCCGACTCGCCTCGCTGAAATTGCTGTAGGTGCTGTTGCTGTACTCTTGCAGGAAGATAGGACTTACATTGAACATCCTGCCTACGTCCTCAATCGTCATGCGGCGTGAGGCAAGCCATTCCGCATCTTGATTGCTCATCCCCAGCTTTTCGTACTGCATGTTGCCTTCTAGAATGGGCGTCTTGCCCGCATTCCTCGCGCCCTTGTAACGCTCGAGTGCCTCAAGCGCCTTGACGCCTTTCACGCCGTCGAGCCAGTCACCAGATTTAATAATCCCGGCTGCCATCATCCCGTCTTTCATGATGCTGGCACCGTGGCGCTGTTGGGCCAGTCCAAGCCCCAGCGTTTCCCGGCATTGGGTAATGGGCGAGCGCCCCATAAAGCCATCGTCGGTAGCGTATCTGAGGTGCAGCACTTCATGCTGTA
>JAUHTP010000012.1:0-3088 GCA_031332935.1 Candidatus Pantoea bathycoeliae
TGCTTAGACCAAAAAGTGATCAGCCGTTTTCACACAGCCTGTGCCAGAAGCAGACAATATTATCCAGCGTCTCCCCGATCGTTGGGATCTCCATCAGGTTGATGGCGCCTTTGCCCCATTTACCCACCGGCTTGGGCGCTTATCGTACCAGCCAATAACATCCTGATAATCTTTGAAATCGTGGTTAAGCTGCAACAGGCCGAACCCGCGCGGGTTCTCATCCTGATAGGCATTGAACTGCAGCTTCTGAGGGTTATTCAGCGGGCGGGCAATCCATTCGCCGCTGCCGATCCACATCGCAAGACGGTCAGAGTCATGGATTTGCGGATGGTAAGTGTTGCAGATTCGGCGCTCATTGGTGCCGCAGCTGAACATACTGGTCATCGGGGCGATGCCAAGCTGGCGGATCTCTTTGCGCGCATAAAGGTGGTTTTCCACCTCCATCACCACGCGGTTCGCCTCGCAATGGATAGTGAATTTGTAGGCAGCGGTCAGGCTTGCGCCGTCCAGCAGGGCATAGACAACAAAGGTAGTCTCGTCGCCTTTCGGCGTTTCGAACCAGAACGCGGTGAAGTCTGGAAACTCTTCGCTGCCGTTGCTGAAGGTATTAACCGCCACGCCGCGGGCAGAAAGGCTGTACTGATAAGTATCGTCTACGGCGCGGAAGTAGCTGGCACCCAAGAAGGAGACGATATCGCGACGCGCCAGCTCGGGTTTTTTAAAGGCACGGAAACCGGCGAAGCCGAGATCGTTTTTGCCAACCAGCTGCTGGGTATCGACCTTTGCGTTGTTGTAGTTGAACAGCTCGGGACGGAAATTAATTTCACGCGCCTCGCAGCTGTCGGCGTCCACGGAGAACATGCGGATGCGGCGCTTAAAGCCCATTCCAACGTAGAAGAATGTACGTCGAGTTCACGGTCAGGGATGTTGTTCCACAGCGAGTGACCGGCGTCGTACTGAATTTCGTTGTACGCCTGCGGCGTCAGCGTTGCCAGCGTCTCCGGCAGCGCGCCCGGCGCACCGCCACAGGGCGGTTTGGCCAGCGCGGCGGCTTTCTTTTTAAGTACATCGAAATCGAAGCGAACGGCGGTCCCGTCTGCAATACCATCTTCTGCCTAGGCGGATTGCGCAAACAGCGTTGACAGGCCGGTCATGCCGCTGACGGCGGAAAAGGCCATTGACGCTTTCATAAACATTCTTCGATTCATGCCAGAAATTATTTTTTAGCGTTCGAGTGTGTTGTGACTGTTCGGTTCTGCGCGAACGTGACCCAAAAGCGCAGATAAGAGCAGGGTACACGACAGTCTGGTATGTGAAAAATTCAGTCCCATTAAATTTATCCGATTTATCAAAAAGCCTGACGACTTTCGTACAGAGTTGCGCTGACGGAAACCCAGGGGAATCCTGGTGAAAGAATCCTGCAAACGGCAATTTTGACGCTATAGTTAATGAACTGCTTTGCAAGTAACACGGAGGAAGAGATGTCTAGAGAGACAGAAGCTTTTGACACCAATCTGGATGATGATTTGGCGCTGTTGACGGGAACGCTGGAAGAAGTGTTGAAGTCGTCAGGCGATCCGGCCGACCAGAAATATATTGAGCTGAAAACCAAAGCGGAACAGGCGCTGGAAGATGTGAAATCTCGCGTTAGCCAGGCCTCTGACAGCTATTATTATCGCGCTAAAAATGTAGCCTACCGCGCAGATGATTACGTGCATGAAAAACCTTGGCAGGGCATTGGCATCGGCGCAGCTGCTGGCCTGGTGCTCGGTCTGCTGCTGGCGCGTCGCTAAGGCGTGAACTACTTAAAACGGCGGGAATCTCCCGCCGTTTGTTTTTGTATCTTTTACGTTTGCTCTCTTCCCGTTAACTGCCCAACATATTCGACATGCATAAGCGAAAGGCACAGGATTGTGTTGAGTTTACCCTGCGTGCTTCCTACAGTAGGTCAACGGACAAAAGGAGATGAAATCGTGATTAGAGTCAAGATGCTGTCTACAGGGGATGAGGTGCTGCACGGCCAAATCGTTATACCAATGCGGCTTGGCTGTAAGACGTGCTGTTCCAGCAAGGGCTGCCGATGACTAGCCGCAGCACGATAGGGGATTCGCTGTCGTCACTGGTGGAGACGTTGCAGGCACGCAGTCAGATGGCAGACGTACTTATTGTCAACGGCGGGCTTGGCCCCACCAGCGAAGATCTCAGCGCGCTGGCGGCGGCAAAAACGAGCGGTGTTGAGCTGGTGCTGCATCAGGCGTAGCTGGAAAATATGGAAGCCAGGTTCGCCAGCAGTGGCCGCACGATGGCCGCCAGCAACCGCAAACAGACAGAAATCCCCGCTAATGCAGAGATGCTCGACAATCGAGTCGGCACTGCGTGTGGCTTTGCGCTGCGGCTGAACCGCTGCTGGATTTTTTTCACGCCTGGCGTGCCGTCGGAGTTTAAGGTTATGGTGGAGCAGCAGATTCTGCCGCGCCTCAAGCAGCAGTTTGAGCTGCAGGAACCGCAGCTCTGTCTGCGTCTGACAACCTTTGGCCGGGTTGAGAGTGATATTACCGCCGAGCTGGAGCCGCTGGCGCTGCCATGGGCTATCGCTCGTCAATGCCGATTATTGATATCAAGCTCACCGGACCGGCCAGCCAGCGCGTGGCGATGGAGCAGGCCTGGCAACAGGTGCGCCTGCTGCTGGCGGAGTGCACTATCTGGAGACGCGGCAAAAGGTGGTGGCGATGATGGCGATGAATATGCTGCGCCGCTGGCTGCACGGCAGCGAAGTCAGCACCGGCCACGGCTGGATTGATGTGCTGGAGTCGGTGAAGCTGTACAAGGAGTACAGGTAGCGCTAACAGAGCGCAAAAAAGCTCAAACGCGGCTGTCATGGCCCGATCGCAAAGACGCAAAAAGCGGCATCCCTGCCAGCTCGGCCCGCGCCCTCCCTAGCGCAGGACGCTTTGCTCCTCGGGCCATGACAGCCGCGTTGGCACCGTTATCGCAGGCAACAAAACTTGCTACAGCTCGTTCAATCTCGCCTTTCGCCAAGCAGCAGGGTAAAATCTCACCCTGCTGCACAAACGCCAGCGGCGTTTCG
>JAUHTP010000012.1:3188-24983 GCA_031332935.1 Candidatus Pantoea bathycoeliae
GCATAGTGCACTTCACCCTTTACCAGACGCGTGCGGCACGAGCCGCAGTAGCCTTTCGGCATAGTGCACTTCACCCTTTACCAGACGCGTGCGGCACGAGCCGCAGTAGCCTTCGCGGCATTGATACTCTACGCACAAATTATGCGCTTCCAGCGTCGTCAGCAGGTTAGGGTGATGATCTGCGCACTCCACAGCCGCTGGCCAGAGCTGCGCAGAATAACAACGGCACGGCTCATGCTTACAGCTGGAAGTCGTTGAAGTCGTCTTCGCCCACTTCCGAGTCAATCTGACCCACCAGATAGGAGCTGACTTCGACTTCCTGCGGCGCAACCTGCACGTTGTCGGACACCAGCCAGGAGTTGATCCACGGAATCGGGTTAGAACGCGTGTGGAACGGCAGATCGAGGCCGACAGCCTGCATACGGATATTGGTGATGTACTCAATGTACTGGCAAAGAATGCCTTTATTCAGGCCGATCATTGAACCGCCGCTGAAAAGATATTCTGCCCACTCTGTCTCCTGCTCGGCCGCTTTCTTGAACAGATCGAAGCACTCTTCACGACACTCCGCAGCGATCTCTTTCATCTCTGGGTCGTCTTCCCCGCTGCGCATCAGGTTCAGCATATGCTGGGTACCGGTCAGGTGCAGCGCTTCGTCGCGCGCAATCAGGCGGATAATCTTGGCGTTGCCTTCCATCAGCTCGCGCTCGGCAAAGGCAAAAGAGCAGGCGAAGCTGACGTAGAAGCGGATCGCTTCCAGCGCGTTAACGCTCATCAGGCAGATATAGAGCTGTTTTTTCAGCGCACGCACGCTCACGTTCACGCTCTTGCCGTTAACCTGATGGGTGCCTTCGCCCAGCAGATGCCAGTAATTGGTCATTTCAATCAGGTAGTCGTAATACTTCGAGATATCTTGCGCGCGCGCGAGGATCTGCTCGTTGGTAACGATGTCGTCAAACACCAGCGACGGATCGTTAACGATATTACGGATAATATGGGTGTAGGAGCGCGAGTGGATGGTCTCGGAGAACGCCCAGGTCTCAACCCAGGTTTCCAGCTCGGGGATAGAGATCAGCGGCAGCAGCGCAACGTTCGGGCTACGGCCCTGAATGGAGTCGAGCAGCGTCTGGTATTTCAGGTTGCTGATAAAGATGTGCTTCTCATGCTCCGGCAGCGCCTGATAGTCGATGCGGTCGCGTGAGACGTCAACTTCTTCCGGACGCCAGAAAAACGAAAGCTGTTTTTCGATCAGCTTTTCAAAGATGTCATACTTCTGCTGGTCGAAGCGCGCCACGTTGACGGACTGACCGAAGAACATCGGCTCTTTTAGCTGATCATTTTTATTCTGTGAGAAGGTAGTGTAAGCCATACAAACTGTCCAAATGTAGACGGGGCGCAGCGCGGCCCGGTGAAATAACGCAGGCGGGAGACGCGCTCCCGCCCAACCTTAAATCTTACAAGCGCCGCTTTCGCAACCGTCATCCTGGATAGAAGGAGCCAGATCGTCCTGTGCATCTTCCGCACCGTCGCGGGTGTTTTGATAGTAAAGCGTTTTCACGCCGAACTTATACGCGGTCAGCAGATCTTTCAGCAGCTGCTTCATCGGCACCTTGCCGTTGGCGAAGCGTGACGGATCGTAGTTGGTGTTAGATGAAATCGCTTGGTCGATAAACTTCTGCATCACGCCGACCAGCTGCAGATAACCATCGTTTGACGGCATTTCCCACAGCAGCTCGTACTGATCTTTCAGACGCTCATACTCCGGCACCACCTGACGCAGAATGCCGTCTTTCGAAGCTTTGATGCTGATGTGGCCGCGCGGCGGCTCAATGCCGTTGGTGGCATTGGAGATCTGCGACGAAGTCTCCGAAGGCATCAGCGCAGAGAGTGTTGAGTTGCGCAGGCCGTGCGTCTTGATCGATTCGCGCAGGCCGTCCCAGTCAAGGTGCAGCGGCTCGTTGCAGATGCTGTCGAGATCCTTTTTATAGGTGTCGATTGGCATAATGCCCTGCGAGTAGGTGGTTTCGTTGAACCACGGGCAGGCACCTTGCTCTTTCGCCAGCTCGTTAGAAGCTTTCAGCAGGTAATACTTAATCGCCTCAAAGGTTTTGTGCGTCAGGTTGTTGGCGCTGCCGTCGGAGTAGCGCACGCCGTTTTTCGCCAGATAGTAAGCGAAGTTGATGACGCCTATACCCAGGGTACGACGGCCCATCGCACCGCGTTTCGCGGCCGGGATCGGGTAGTCCTGATAGTCGAGCAGGGCGTCGAGCGCGCGGACCGCCAGGGTTGCCAGCTCTTCCAGATCGTCCAGGCTCTCAATCGCACCGAGGTTGAACGCCGAAAGCGTACAGAGGGCGATTTCGCCGTTCTCGTCGTTAACGTCGTCCAGCGGTTTGGTCGGCAGCGCAATCTCCAGGCAGAGGTTAGACTGGCGTACCGGCGCAATGCTGGCGTCGAACGGGCTGTGGGTGTTGCAGTGGTCAACGTTCTGAATGTAGATACGGCCGGTAGAGGCGCGTTCCTGCATCATCAGCGAGAAGAGGTCGACCGCTTTCACGCGCTGTTTGCGGATGCTGTCGTCTTTCTCATATTTGGTGTACAGGCGCTCAAACTCTTCCTGATTCTCAAAGAAGGCGTCGTAAAGGCTAGGCACGTCAGACGGGCTGAACAGGGTGATCTCTTCGCCCTTCAGCAGACGCTGATACATCAGCTTGTTGATCTGCACGCCGTAGTCCATATGGCGTACGCGGTTGCCTTCCACGCCACGGTTGTTTTTCAGCACCAGCAGGCTTTCCACTTCCAGATGCCACATCGGGTAGAACAGCGTGGCTGCGCCGCCGCGAACGCCGCCCTGCGAGCAGGACTTCACCGCGGTCTGGAAATGTTTGTAGAACGGGATACAGCCGGTGTGGAACGCTTCGCCGCCACGGATCGGGCTGCCCAGCGCACGAATACGGCCTGCGTTGATGCCGATACCGGCACGCTGCGACACATACTTCACGATGGCGCTGGAAGTGGCATTAATAGAGTCGAGGCTGTCGCCACACTCAATTAGCACGCAGGAGCTGAACTGGCGCGTTGGGGTACGCACGCCAGACATGATCGGCGTTGGCAGCGAAATTTTAAAGGTCGAAATCGCGTCGTAGAAGCGCTTGATATAGTCCATGCGCGTGTTGCGCGGATAGCTAGAGAACAGGCAGGCCGCCACGAGGATATAGAGGAACTGCGCGCTCTCGTAGATATCGCCGGTCACACGGTTCTGCGCCAGGTATTTCCCCTCCAGCTGCTTCACTGCCGCATAGGAGAAGTTCATATCGCGCCAGTGGTCGATAAAATCGTCCATCTGCTCGAACTCTTCTACGGAGTAATCTTCCAGCAGATGGCGGTCATATTTGCCCATCTCCACCATGCGTACCACCTGATCGTACAGCTTCGGCGGCTCAAACTGGCCGTAAGCCTTTTTACGCAGATGGAAGATCGCCAAGCGGGCAGCGAGGTATTGATAGTCCGGCGCGTCGCGCGAGATCAGGTCTGCCGCAGCCTTAATGATGGTCTCATGAATGTCTGAGGTTCTGATGTCATCGTAGAACTGAATATGGGAACGCAGTTCAACCTGAGACACAGAGACGTTATTCAGTCCTTCAGCGGCCCAGTCGAGTACCCGGTGAATCTTATCGAGATCAATGCGTTCCTGGCGGCCATCGCGTTTAGTAACGAGCAGACTTTGATTCATATACCATCCATAAGTGAAAAAGAGTCCCCTATTTATTCACAGGGTTATTCAATGTGAATAATTCTGTGGATAAACACTATATGTTGGGGGTTGGGAGAGTTTTGGTAACAATATGGAGGTTATTCTAGTGACCTGCCGCCAGATAACAAGACAGAAAAATGATGGCTGCAGGGCTTGTATTTTGTGCGAAATTTCTTAACCCCGCGACTTATAAGGCCCAATGGCTTGTCAACTGCCAGGGTAAAAAAATCGAGATTTTGATCGACCGCTGATTTTTCGCACATCGCTGTGTTTTTTCCCGACAACCGTCTAGCGACGAAGCGGCGGAGTCACAAAAAGTAGTGGCAGTGGGATAGCAGGCGCGCAATGAAGATGCGCGCCGGGAGATTACTTTTTGACGTGGCGCGTATGCACCATGTAGTTCACATCGACGCCGCGACCCAGGCGGAATTTATTGGTCAGCGGGTTGTAGTGCAGGCCAGTAATATGCTGTTCGCGCAGCGTGGTTTCATCCACCCAGCCCAGCAGCTCGGAAGGACGGATAAACTTCTTCACGTCGTGCGTGCCGCGCGGCACCATGCGCAGCACATACTCGGCACCAAACACCGCCATCAGCCAAGCTTTCGGGTTGCGGTTGATGGTAGAGAAAAACACCTGGCCGCCTGGCTTCACCAGACGCGCGCAGGCGTGTACCACGGAACGCGGATCTGGCACATGCTCCAGCATCTCCATGCAGGTCACCACGTCATACTGACCGGCGAATTCCTCGGCGTGATCTTCCACCGTCTGCTGGACGTAGTCGAGCTTAACGCCGTTCTCCAGCGCATGCAGGCGCGCCACCTGTAACGGCTCGGCACCCATATCCAGCCCGGTCACTACTGCGCCTTCACGCGCCATACTCTCCGCCAGGATGCCGCCGCCGCAGCCGACGTCCAGCACTTTTTTGCCAAACAGACCGTTGCTGTGTTGCGCGATAAAGCCCAGACGCAGCGGGTTAATGCGGTGCAGAGGTTTAAATTTCCCTTCCAGATCCCACCAGCGCGAGGCAACGGCCTCAAACTTAGCGATTTCCTGCGCATCGACGTTAGGCTGCGTTTCCTGAGGTTGTGCATTCATTGAATCATTACTCCAGAAAAAATGTTGACTGAGTATAAACGCTTATTGCGCCTGGACGCACCTTATCAGGCAAGAGGAAAAGCGCGTGAAAACGGTGGTTAACATTCACCAACGGGCTGGGGTGTGATATACTGTTGCACCTTTAAAATCCGGGCATATTTAGAGTGTAGAGGGAAAGCGGCTCCATGAGCGACCTTGCAAGAGAAATTACACCGGTCAATATCGAAGAAGAGTTAAAAAGCTCCTACCTCGATTACGCCATGTCGGTCATCGTTGGCCGAGCCTTACCAGATGTTCGTGACGGCCTGAAGCCTGTCCATCGCCGCGTACTCTACGCGATGAGCGAACTGGGTAACGACTGGAACAAACCCTATAAGAAATCCGCCCGTGTGGTCGGTGACGTTATCGGTAAATATCACCCGCACGGGGATTCTGCCGTTTACGACACCATCGTCCGCATGGCTCAGCCTTTCTCCCTGCGTTACATGCTGGTGGACGGACAGGGCAACTTCGGCTCCGTTGACGGTGACTCCGCCGCGGCGATGCGTTATACCGAAGTGCGTATGTCACATATCGCTCATGATCTGCTGGCTGACCTGGAAAAAAAGACCGTCGACTTCGTCCCGAACTATGACGGCACCGAGCAGATCCCTGAAGTTCTGCCGACCAAAATCCCTAACCTGCTGGTGAACGGTTCCTCCGGTATCGCCGTCGGGATGGCCACCAATATCCCGCCGCACAACCTGACGGAAGTGCTCAACGGCTGCCTCGCCTATATCGACGATGAAGATATCAGCGTCGAAGGATTGATGGAGCACATTCCGGGACCTGATTTCCCGACCGCTGCCATCATTAACGGCCGTCGCGGCATTGAACAGGCGTACCGCACCGGGCGCGGCAAGATCTACATCCGCGCGCGCGGTGAAGTGGAAACCGACGCCAAAACCGGCCGCGAAACCATCGTGGTGCACCAGATCCCTTATCAGGTCAACAAAGCGCGCCTGATTGAGAAAATCGCCGAGCTGGTGAAAGAGAAGCGCGTTGAAGGCATTAGCGCGCTGCGCGACGAGTCTGACAAAGACGGTATGCGCATTGTCATTGAAGTGAAGCGCGATGCGGTTGGCGAAGTGGTACTTAACATCCTCTACTCGCTGACGCAGCTGCAGGTTTCCTTCGGCATCAACATGGTGGCGCTGCACCAGGGCCAGCCGAAAATCATGACGCTGAAGGAGATTCTGGAAGCCTTCGTCCGTCACCGTCGTGAAGTCGTCACGCGCCGCACGATTTTCGAACTGCGCAAAGCACGCGACCGCGCACATATACTTGAAAGCCTAGCGATTGCGCTGGCCAACATCGATCCGATTATTGAGCTGATCCGCCGCGCGCCGAACCCGACCGAAGCGAAAGCCGGTTTGATCGCGCAGCCGTGGGCGCTGGGCAAAGTTTCCGCTATGCTGGAGCGCGCGGGCAACGACGCCGCGCGTCCAGAGTGGCTGGATGAAGAGTTTGGCATCCGTGACGGCCAGTACTACCTGACCGAACAGCAGGCACAGGCAATTCTCGACCTGCGTCTGCAAAAGCTCACCGGCCTTGAGCATGAAAAGCTACTCGACGAGTACAAAGAGCTGCTGGAGCAGATTGCCGAGCTGCTGAATATCCTGATGAACGCCGAGCGTCTGATGGAAGTGATCCGTGAAGAGCTGATTGCCATGCGCGACCAGTTCGGCGACGAACGCCGTACAGAGATCACCGCCAACAGCGCCGACATCAATATCGAAGACCTGATCAACCAGGAAGATGTGGTCGTCATGCTGTCGCATCAGGGTTACGTCAAGTATCAGCCACTGTCGGATTACGAAGCGCAGCGTCGCGGCGGTA
Source organism: Candidatus Pantoea bathycoeliae (assembly GCA_031332935.1). Lineage (GTDB taxonomy): Bacteria > Pseudomonadota > Gammaproteobacteria > Enterobacterales > Enterobacteriaceae > Pantoea > Pantoea bathycoeliae. The sequence continues at coordinate 9,916 of JAUHTP010000012.1, forward strand.
AAGGTAAATCAGCAGCGCGCATCAAAGAAGAGGACTTTATAGATCGTCTGCTGGTGGCCAACACCCACGACACGATCCTCTGCTTCTCCAGCCGTGGCCGCCTCTACTGGATGAAGGTCTACCAGCTGCCGGAAGCGAGCCGTGGCGCGCGTGGCCGTCCGATCGTGAACCTGCTGCCGTTGCAGCCTGACGAGCGTATCACCGCCATTCTGCCGGTGCGTGAATACACGGAAGGCTTCAACATCTTTATGGCGACCGCCAGCGGTACCGTGAAGAAAACGACGCTGCAGGAGTTCAGTCGTCCGCGCAGCGCGGGCATCATCGCGGTGAACCTGCATGACGATGATGAGCTGATCGGCGTGGCGCTGACCAACGGCAATGACGAAGCTATGCTCTTCTCTCAGGCTGGTAAAGTGGTGCGCTTTGCCGAAAGCGCCGTGCGCGCCATGGGCCGTACGGCGTCAGGCGTGCGTGGCATCAAGCTGGCGGAAGGCGACCGCGTGGTGTCACTGATCGTGCCGCGCGAAGAGGGTGCCATCCTTACCGTAACGCAAAATGGTTACGGCAAGCGCACCGCGATTAGCGAGTATCCAACCCGTTCGCGTGCAACGCAGGGCGTTATCTCGATCAAAGTGACCGAGCGTAATGGCCCGGTGATTGGCGCAGTGCAGGTGGTCGACAGCGATCAGATCATGATGATTACCGATGCAGGCACGCTGGTGCGTACCCGCGTCTCTGAGGTGAGCATCGTCGGTCGTAACACCCAGGGTGTTATCCTGATCCGTACCGCTGAGGACGAGAACGTTGTAGGTCTGCAACGCGTCGCTGAGCCATTGGAGGAGGAAGAACTCGATGCCATCGACGGCAGCGTAGCGGAAGGCGAAGAGGATATCGCGCCGGAAGTTGATGCTGAAGACGACGCGCCGGAAGCTGACAAAGAAGAGTAATTCTTCGGAGCTTCACGCCAACGCCGCCACGGAAGGCGGCACTGATTTTTACGGCAGGAAAGGGCAACCCGACCTGCCGTTACTTTTTGCGGCCCTGCTCGCTAAGCACAGAAGCCGACTGGCTTTTCTTGCCTGATAAAGCTAGTGTTATGAGCATTGTGAAGCGAGCCCGTCCTTAACCTTGCCGTAGTGAGTTTCCCTTGAAATATCTGGTCTCTTTCCGAACTATGCTGCGTATCTCACGCTACCTGTTTCGTGCGCTGGCGCTGCTGCTGTGGACACTGGGCGCGGTATTGACCACGTTTTTTATCATCAGCGTGCTGCATGACAAAGAGAGCCGCGTCCGGCAAGAGTTCGCCAGCAACTACGGCCAGGCCGAATGGTATGTGCGGCACTCCGCCGATGTGATGCGTGAGCTGAAGTACATCACCGAAAACCGCCTGACCAGCTTCAGCAGCGGCCTCGATATGCTGAACGTCGTGCTGCCGGGTAAATCAACGCTGCCACAGTTTACGCCGCTGTTCTCAGACGGCGACTGCTCTTCGATGAGCAACACCTGGCGCAATTCGCTGGATTCGCTCAGCTATTATATCAACTACTGGAAAAGCAATTTCGCCTCGGCCTACGAGCTGAACCGCGTGTTTTTTATTGGCGGCGAAAGCCAGTGCCTGGCGGACTTTACTATCGGCAGCAGCAACGTCGACCGCGAGCGCAGCCTGAAAGCGCTGCGTGAGCGCGTATTGCGCTACCGCAACGGCAACGACGAAGAGCGCCGCAACCCGCTTTACTGGGTCAATGCCAGTCTGAAAGCGCTGCGTGAGCGCGTATTGCGCTACCGCAACGGCAACGACGAAGAGCGCCGCAACCCGCTTTACTGGGTCAATGCCAGTGTGCAGCCTGGCGTCGGCACCTTTTATATGATGGTGCCGGTTTACGTGGCGAATAAGCTCCAGGCGCTGCTGGGCGTCGAGCAGAATATCCGGCTGGATGCGTTTATCCAGCCGGGCAGCCTGCCGGTGGTTACCACCATCACCGATGAAAACTACCGGCCGCTGCTGACGTCGCGGCGCGGCGGTGCCGGTTTCTCGCTGGCGGCTCTGCCAGACGACAAAACCTGGTTCGGCTATCTGGACGGTTACCGTCAGCTGGTGCTGAAAAAGCCGCTGCCGCCTTCCGATCTTAACGTCGTCTGGTCGGTCTCAACTAGCGTGCTGGTCGATCAGCTCAAGCTGATGATTATCAATGCGCTGTTGCTGAATGTGCTGAGCGCGATCGTACTGTTTACCCTGGCATGGCTGTTCGAGCGCCGCATGTTTCTACCGGCGGAAGAGAATGCGCACCGGCTGGAAGAGCATGAGCAGTTCAACCGTAAAATTGTCGCCTCAGCGCCGGTGGGCATCTGCATCCTGCGTACCCGCGACGGCACCAATATTCTCAGCAACGAACTGGCGCACAACTATCTGACGCTACTGACGCAGGAAGATCGCCAGCGGCTGAATGAGATTATCGGCGGCCAGCAGGTCAATTTCGTTGATGTGCTGACCGGCACCATGCAAATCAGCTTTGTCCATTCGCGCTATCGCAACGAGAACGTGGCGATCTGCGTGCTGGTTGACGTGTCAGCGCGCGTGCGTATGGAGCAGTCGCTTCAGGAGATGGTGCAGGCGGCGGAACAGGCCAGCCAGTCGAAATCGATGTTCCTCGCCACCGTCAGCCACGAGCTGCGTACGCCGCTGTACGGCATTATCGGCAACCTCGATCTGCTACAGACTAAGAAGCTGCCGAACGAGGTCGATTCGCTGGTTACGGCAATGAACAACTCATCGAGCCTGCTGCTGAAGATCATCAGCGACATTCTCGACTTCTCGAAAATTGAATCTGAGCAGCTCAAAATTGAGGCGCGTCCATTCTCGCCGCGCGAGGTGATTACCCATATCGCGGGTAACTACTTGTCGCTAGTGATGAAAAAGCGGCTCACGCTCTACTGCTTTATTGAGCATGACGTGCCGCTGGCGTTGGATGGCGATCCGCTGCGGCTACAGCAGGTAATTTCCAACCTGCTGAATAACGCCATCAAGTTCACCCATACCGGCTGCATCATCCTGCATGCCTATGTTAAAGAGGGCTACCTGGCGTTCCGCATCCGCGATACCGGCGTCGGTATTCCGGGTAAAGAGGTTATGCGGCTGTTCGATCCTTTCTTCCAGGTGGGCAACGGCGTGCAGCGCAATTTCCAGGGCACCGGGCTGGGCCTCGCCATTTGTGAAAAGCTGACCAATATGATGGACGGTGATATCGAAGTGGAATCTGAGCCGGGCATGGGCAGCCAGTTTATCGTGCGTATTCCCATCTACAACGGCCAGCATCCTGCGCCGCCGCTGCTCGACGGGCTGCACGAAAAAACGCTGTGGATAGATATGCGCAATGACTATCTCGCCAGTTTTATTAAGCGCAATTTGCACCAGCAGGGCATGCAAATCCACCCCTATAACGGCAGGGCAGGCAGCGACGACATATTACTGACTGACTATGACCCGGAAATCGAGTTACCGCTGCGCGCGGTGATTACCTTCAGCGGCGCGCATATTGATATGCCGCGTGAAACCACGCCGGGTCGCTGGGTGCACAGCACCGCCACGCCACATGAGCTGGCGACGCTACTGGCGCGCATCTACCGCATCGACATCCAGAGCGACACGGCGGCGAGCCTGGCTTTGGCTGCGCCGACGGAAGAGGTGATCAGCAACGACGACATCATGATCCTGATTGTCGATGATCATCCTATTAACCGTATGCTGCTGTCGGAACAGCTCGGCACGCTGGGCTATCAGGTGAAAACTGCGCAGGACGGTGTCGATGCTCTGAATGTTATCAGCCGCAGCCAGATCGATATTGTGCTGAGCGACGTAAATATGCCGAATATGGATGGCTATCGCCTGACGCAGCGTCTGCGCCAGCTTGGTCACGCTTTCCCTGTGGTGGATGTCACCGCCAATGCGCTGGCAGAAGAGAAGCAGCGCTGTATGGAAGCGGGCATGGATAACTGCCTGTCGAAGCCGGTAACGCTGGACGTGCTGAAAACCACGCTGGCGGTCTACGCGGAGCGGGTAAGAAAAGCGCGGGAAGGTTAGTGCAGAAGAGAGGTCGCGCGAATGCGCCTCCTGTCAGAATATTACTCTTTATCGACCTGGGTAGCGCTAACAGAAGAAAGGTAGTTCAGCAGAGCGATGTCGTTATCGACGCCCAGCTTCATCATCGCCGATTTTTTCTGGCTACTGATAGTTTTGATGCTGCGGTTCAGTTTCTTGGCAATTTCCGTTACTAGGAAGCCTTCTGCAAACAGGCGCAGCACTTCGCTCTCTTTCGGCGACAGACGCTTGTCACCGTAACCACCGGCACTGATTTTTTCCAGCAGTTTCGCCACGCTTTCTGGCTTGTACTTCTTGCCTTTTTGTAGTGCGGCCAGCGCTTTCCGCAGGTCGGTCGGCGCGCCCTGTTTCAGCACGATGCCTTCAATATCCAGGTCCAGCACGGCGCTGAGAATTGCCGGGTTGTTGTTCATGGTCAGAACAATAATCGACAGATCCGGATAGTGACGTTTGATGTACTTGATAAGCGTAATGCCATCGCCATATTTCTCGCCAGGCATGGACAGATCGGTGATCAGAACGTTGGCATCGAGTTTTGACAGGCTGTTAATCAGTGCTGTTGAGTCTTCGAACTCACCTACAACGTTGACCCATTCAATCTGTTCCAGAGACTTTCGGATACCGAAAAGAACAATTGGATGGTCATCGGCAATAATTACATTTAAGTTATTCATCTTATTGATTACCTTGCAGCAGCAGTTCATTGACGTAAGCGTCAATGTCACTGGTGGTATTTGTAATGTTTGAATCGTCACATGTTTTGATGTGCAGTTCTAACTCTTCACAAAGCTGTTTACCCGGCGTCAGGTTAAGCATAGCAAACACGCCTTTCAGGCGATGCGCTGTCTGAGCAAGCATGGCATAGTCCTTTTCCGCCGACTCAGTATACAGTCTCTTTACATCAGGCGGTACTGTCTCGGTAAACAGCTGGAAATAGCCGCCGCTGAGCAGCGGGGGTAATTCCTCGTCTTCTGTAAACTCCTCCATTAAATCATGAGCCAGTTGTTTCTCAATCAGGGCCAGCAGCGCATCCTGAAGCGCATTGCTGAGATTGAAATTCACCCGGTATTGCCGATCGTTTAGCGCATGGTGACCCAGTTCATCCTCTGCCAGCAGCAGCGCCCAGCCGCTCAGCCTTGCAGGATCGTCGGTTACCATAACGTCATGTTCCTGGCCTGACAGCCGCTCTTCAGGTGTCAGGCAGCGCGCCCCCCAGTTCTCGAGATGGCGGCAAACAATTTTGTGCACGTCTTCCATGGCGATGTCGATAAGCGCCGTCACCCCGTTTAGCAACTTCTCCTCTTCCTCTTCTGGCTTAGGCTGCAGTGCCAGTGGAAGCTGGATGTTATAGCGCGTGCCGATATCGGGTTTGGCAATGATTTCCAGACTAACGCCCATCTGTTTACACAGCTGTTTGCAGAGGAAAAAGGCTATGCCCGACGCCTGGCCGTAGCGATCTTGGCTGGTTTCGCCGAGGAAAGGAAAATCTGCGTTGGCCAGCTCGTCGACGGTCAAACCTGCGCCGGTATCAACCAGCTGGATGAGCAGGCGCTCCGGGCGCGCCTCGTCAGCGCTCACCGTAAGCGAAATCTTGCCCCAGCGCGTGGTGGTCAGCGCATAGTGCATCAGCGTGGCGAGCACTTTACGCAGTGCCCGACGGTCGCCGAAACGCTGCTCATCGTTGGGCTGCTGGTTATTTACCACCAGTGACAGCCCTTTGCGGCGCATCAGCGGCAGGCTTTCAAGGGCGATCTCATCCAGCAGCTCCTGCAAATTGAAAACGCTGGTGTCGGGCGACCAGTCATGGGCTTCCAGCCGGTTAAGCAGCACGATATCGTCCACCAGCCGCGCCAGGCTCTGGCTCTCATCCAGCGCGTCAAGCACGGTTTCATCCTCATTGCGCTGGCTAAGCTGCACCAGCTGCGCCACGACTTTCTCTAGCGGACGGTTCAGCGCGTGGCCGAGATTTTGCAGCAGCTGTTGCCGCATCTGATGGTTGCGATCCAGCACCTGCTGAGCCTTTTGCAGCTTTTTATTCACCAGCAGTTCTCGATCCTGATCGCGCATTAAAAACAGCTGGGTGTGCGGCGACAGCACGCTGCGCGTGTGGCGAATCTCATACACTTCGTTGTTAATCGTTGCCTGCAATACGCCCTGATGCTGGTCGGACATATTAATGATCTTTTGTAGATTCAGATGTGGCAGAAGATGTTCGGCAATTTTGTTGCTGAGAATGGTGCGGTTACTGGCGAAGTCATATACCAGCAGGCCAACCGGCAAGCTGGCGACGATCTCTTCGTTCAGCACGCGCAGCGAATCCAGCTCTGCGCTCTGGTTCTCGCTCGGGCGCAGCGACTGCTGGCGCAGCAGCGTCATGCCAGCGAAAGAGAGCAGGAACAGCAGCAGGTTGACCAGCAGCGGCCACAGCAGATTATGCAGCGTATCTATCACCAGGCTGGTCAGCGGCACGCGATAAACCAGCTGCAGCGGAGTGCTCGGTAGCGTAGCGGCAATCTCCAGGTTGGGATTGACGATGGCAATCTGCGTGCTTTCGCTCTCTTCCTGATCGTTAGTGGCAAGCAGCGCGGCGTCCTGACGCAGCTGGAAGTTCTCAACCGGCATGTTCTGCGGGATCAAATCGTTGATCGGCAGATCAAATGCCACCACCGTTGCCAGATGGCCCGGCTGGTTGAACGTGGTACGCAGCGTGAAATAGTGGTCATTCTGGAAAGCTAAATGGTGCAGCAGTGAGAAGCTTTCACGCTCGTCCAGCGCGTTCGCCTGTTGCAGCATTTCGGCGCGACGGCCATCCACCAGCGAACTAATGGCGCTCTCTTTATAGCGCGTCGCCATATCTTTCAGCGGCAGCGTCGAAATCATAATCAGGCTATTGTCCTGGCCATTGAGGAAATACATCGACCAGGTAGGATTTTCCGCCCCCCACAGCGTATCGAGGTAGTTCGACATGCGCATCGTCACATCGAGCGTGCTGCTATCGTGCGAACCGAAAATCAGCGCTTCCGTTTTGCGGCGGTTTTTTTCAAGATAGTAGACGTCCGGGCGTAGCCGCGTCTCTTGCAGGCTGCTGTTAGGCGAGCTGCCCGCCGCGCTGGTGGCGAGATTCTCATAGATTTGCCAAGTGGCGAAACGGTAGGCGTCGATGCGTTTTTGCGTCGCTCGCGCCAGATCGGTCATGGCATAGCGCTTTTCCGTCAGCCAGGCGTTGACTGAGTTGTGCACCATAAAGCCCAGCGCTAGCAGCAGCACCAGATTAAAAATCACAAAAAAGCGGGTGACATTGCCGGATGTCACCGGAAACTTATATAACATAGCGTCTCAGGCACCTGAAATCATCGCGCGACCAGTCGGGCACTGGCGGCCACAGCCAGCAGCAGCGCGATGAGCAAGAAGGCACCGCTGAGGCTCAGCCATTGAGAAATAAATCCGATTAAGGCCGGACCTGAGAGAATACCCGCATATCCCAGCGTTGTCATGGCGGAAATCGCTAGGTTCGAAGGCATATCCTGTTGATTACCGACGGTATTGAACAACATCGGCACCGTGTTGAATAAACCAAAGCCCACCAGCAGGAAGGCGAGCAGGGCCATCTGCGGCCAAGGCAGAAATACCGCCAGCGCTAGGCCCGCTGACGCTGTCAACGCGCCCGTCAGCATGACTGTAAAACGGCCCAAACGGTGAATGATTTTGTCACAGGTCAGGCGGCCAATAGTCATATCCACGGAGAACAGCGCGTAGCCAAGCCCGGCGTGCGCAGTTAACATAGCGGGGCTTTGAACAGCAGCGCGCCCCAGTTGAGCACCGCTCCTTCCGCGAGAAACAGAATAAAGCAGAGCAGGCCAAGAAAGGCGACGAAGCAGCGCGGCATCACCAGCCACGGCTGGTCGGGCTGGTGCAGGCGCTCATTCATCAGCGTTGGCAGCCCCCATAATAAAAGCATCAGCACCAGCACCAGCGCGACCGACTTCAGCGGTGACAGGCCGATGCTGAGTAACAGGCTAATTGCGCCCGCGCCGAGAATACCGCCGAGGCTAAAGAAGCCGTGAAAGCCCGAGATCATCGGTTTGCCCGTCGCTTTCTCGAACTCGACCGCCTGCACGTTCATCGCCACGTCAAGTATTCCCAGCCCGGCACCAAACACCATCAACGTCGCGGCCATCGTCCACATCTCATTCAACTTTGCCAGCAGTGGCAGCATCGCCAGGATAACCAGCGTAGAGCCGAATATCACGCGGCAGCAGCCAAAGCGGGCCACCAGCGATCCGGTCACCGGCATCGCCGCCAGCGAACCCATACCCAGGCAGAGCAGAAGGCCACCCAGCGACGCGCCATCCAGTTATAGCCGCTGGCTAGCGAAGGGAACTTGAGGGGCTCAGGATGACATGTCGAGGCAGGCAATGATAAATATGATGCCAGTTCCCAGACTGACACGGCTGTGCAGTTTTCTGGGTGAGGTGGCGTCCAGTGCAGTCATGAGTGATATTCATGAGTATTAAAGCCGAAGCCACACGCGCTGCCATTGGGCGTCAGTGGCAGCTAAATCGCCATTAAAGCGCGCATTTTAGCGACTTTTACGTGGCGTGGATGCTTTTCCGGAACTTTCCTGGACTTTATCTAAAAAGCTGCTTATCACTTAAGTCAAATTTCCAGAAAGGCTGCTGAGACGTTGGCAGCGTTAACGGATTGGGCAATCAAGCAAGATGACGCGCTTTATCCCGATATAGTCCAGTCTCAGAAGAAGGGTAAGGTAATGTATGGTAAATGCATTTCGCGTTGACAGGTAAATAATAAGCGGAACGCGAATATGCAATAAGCCTGACGCTAAAAATGCAGGAGCTTTATTACGGTGATAAATTAAATGGTGTGCTATTTATTAGGTTAATTAACCTGAGGTGCGATTATTAGCACTAAATGCTCGTAGCAGACAATGTTATTTTGAGTCGTTGAATCAGCTTCATGTCAGGTGATAAACGAAGGGGAAATTCAGGGCAAAAAATGCCGGACATACAGGTCCGGCGGGAATTAGGGTAAACATCTCATTCGGGGTGAATGAAGGTAATAATGAAATAAATGATGATAGCGGGATTTATTGTATTCATGGGTGACAAATATGTTTTATCATTCAGTGCTGAGAATGTTGTCATTGTAAACTGATGAAATTAAATATTTAAAGAGTAATTTGATATTTTGTATGATAATTTTTATCGATGCGTGCTGGTTATTAGTTCCGCAAGATTTACATTGGGAAATAACTGTTCCATATTCTGAAATAGTTTTGGAAGTTTCGTCGCATTTTCGTGATGGCTTATTGCCCTTTATAAAATAACAATGGCGTGCCGGCTGAATTTTTAATCGTTCAGTTCGCAGTGGCAAAATAAGGCACATAACAAACAGAGGGTAATAAAATGAAACGTCGCGTTCTCTCCCTGATGATCCCTGCGCTGCTGGTTGCAGCAGGTTCTGCAAGCGCAGCGGAAATTTACAACAAATTAGACCTGTTCGGTAAAGTGGACGGTCTGCACTATGTCTCTGACAACGACGGTAATGATGGCGACCAGTCATACCTGCGTTTGGGCTTCAAAGGTGAAACCCAGATCGTCGATCAGCTGACCGGTTACGGCCAGTGGGAATATCAGGCTGCGCTGAACACCGCAGAAAGCGAAGGCACCGCCAACAGCTTCACCGGCGTAGGCTTCGTCGGTGTTAAATTCGGCGATGCAGGCTCGTTCGACTACGGCCGTAACTACGGTGTGGCGTACGACATCGGCGCATGGACCGACGTCCTGCCAGAATTCGGTGGCGACACCGACGACACCGACGACACCGACGACACCGACGACACCGTGGCGCTGGGTCTGGTTTATGAGTTCTAGCCAGCAAGGAGCGTAGCCTGCGGGCTACGCTCCGGTTTGCAGTACCGCCGCCAGCGCGTTGCAAAGATCCTCAACGACCGTTTCTGCCTTTTCCCCTAGCTGCACCCGCACGATAGATCCTTCTGCCAGCAACATAATCTGCCCGGTTTTCCCGCGCGCTGCGTCTGTCAGCTTCTGTGCAATGGCGGCTGCCATCTCTTGCTTATGCCGTCTGATCAGCTCACCTGTCTCTGGCAGGCTATCGCCCAGCTCGGCGCTGGCGTTGATAAAGGCGCAGCCGCGATAGTCTACCTCTTCAAACCAGCTTTTTAGCGCGGCAGGCAGGGTATCCGTTAATTGTTCTGTTTGCTGGAGCGCCTGCTGGAAACCCTGCATCCAGCGCTGATGCCGCTGCTCCAGCACCGCAATAATAAGCTGGTTCTTTGTTGGAAAGTGGCGATAAAACGTGACTTTAGTGATGCGAGCCTCCGCGATAACGCTGTCGATGCCGGTAGCCCGGATGCCCTGCTGATAGAACAGCCGCTGTGCGGTAGTAAGGAGTCGGTCGCGGGCAGAGGCGTCAGGATTAAAGAGAAGAGGAGCGAGCATAATCAGGCCTGTGTTTATTTTGGTAGACAGAGTTGTCTACATGCCTCAGAGTAAAGCAAGTAGACAATTCTGTCTACCTGATGCCTGACTTCGGGAGATAACAATGCTGCTTCCTCCGTTTGATGAACAGAGTTCGATACAGAAAGTGCGTATGGCGGAAGATGCCTAGAATAGCCGCGATCCACAGCGGGTGTCGCAGGTTTACAGTCTGGACACATGCTGGCGCAACCGCAGCGAAAGCGTGCACGGGCGTGATGCGGCCGTCGCTTTCCTGAGCCGCAAGTGGGTGAAAGAGCTGGACTACCGGCTGATCAAAGAGCTATGGGCGTGGCACAACGACCGGCTGGCGGTGCGTTTTGCCTATGAATGGCATGATTACAGTGGCAACTGGTTCCGGAGCTATGGTAATGAAAACTGGCGCTTTGGCGCGGGCGGCCTGATGACCGAACGTTTCACCTGCATTAATGACTTACCGATTGCTGTCAGCGAACGCCTTTTCCACTGGCCGCGAGGGCAGATGCCCGGATGAGCATCCGGGGCTTAGCGAGCTGGGACTGTAGCCTTTTGCGCAGCGTGCGGCGCAGGCTTTGCCTGTGTCTGCGGCGGCACGCTGCCCTCGAATCCCATGCCAGCCAAAGTAAACGCGTAAAAGCTCAGCCACTGCTGCCAGTGGCTCAATCCTGATGATCTCTTAACCATGCTGCACTTCCCGGAAATAAACCCGGGTTGAATCGTGCAGCATTCATGCCAGCCCGATGGCTCTCACAGCCACGGATTTCAGTGATACTTTGCTACACTGCCGCTGCATTTTGGTGCAGGCGTGCTCAACGCTGGCGCGTCGGGCCATAAGCCAGCCGCTTATGCCGCCGCTGTTGCAGCACTTTGCCAATGTTAAAAATAAATAACCCGCTAATGATGGCAAGAATCAGATAGATCAATGAAGCCTCCTTTTATCAGCCGCAACAGCGTTAGATATTGTGGAAGCTCGATAACAGATACAACCCTGTTTTGGTTACTTTACTGACTATTTATGCTTTGTTTCAGGCTGGAATAAAGCGTTATAGATGAGGGAAGAATGAGATACTGGAATATTCAGCTGCTGATAGCCGCAGCTTGTGGCTTAAGCGCCTGCAATAACGCGACGCCAGCACAGGCGATGGTGCTGGAAGGTAAAACCATGGGCACGGTGTGGCGCGTGACACTGGCTGGCGTTGACGCCGCACGGAAAGAGCCGCTACAGCAGGCGATCCAGCAGCAGCTTGACGCTGACGACCAGACGCTCTCTACCTGGAAACCCGATTCAGTCCTGTCTCAGTTCAACCGCCACCAGGGCAATGAGCCGCAGCCAGTAAGTGCCGATATGGCGGATACCGTGACCGAAGCGCTGCGTATTGGCGCAAAAACGGATGGCGCAATGGATATTACCGTGGGCCCGCTGGTGAACCTGTGGGGCTTCGGGCCGGCGAAGCAGCTAGCGCACAGCCCAACTGATGCTGAGATCGCCGCAGCGAAAGCGCAAACCGGTTTGCAACATCTGCGCGTCATTGAAACGGTAGAAGGTCAGTGGCTGCAAAAAGATCTACCTGGACTTTATGTCGATCTTTCCACAATGGGCGAAGGCTATGCCACAGATCACCTGGCGCGCCTGATGGAGCGCGAGGGTATTAACAACTATCTGGTATCGGTGGGCGGCGCGGTACTGAGCCGTGGGCAAAATGCACAGGGCAATGGCTGGCGCGTGGCGATCCAGAAACCTACCGACAGCGAAAACGCCGTACAGGCGCGCGTCGATTTACAGGGGCACGGCATCAGCACATCAGGCAGCTATCGCAACTATTATGAACTGGATGGCAAGCGCATTTTGCACGTAATCGATCCGGTGACCGGCCGACCAATCGAGCACAAGCTGGTCTCCGCCACGGTGATCGCCACCACGGCGCTGGAAGCGGACGGCTGGGATACCGGGCTGATGGTACTGGGCAGCGAGAAGGCGAAGGCGCTGGCGCAACAGCAGCATCTGGCGGTCTACCTGATCAGTAAAGAGGGCGATAAGTTCGTCTACTGGATGTCACCGCAGTTTTCCGCTTTCCTTATTGATGATAAAGCGAAGTAAGGAGCAACCATGCTGGATCTGTTTAGTGATGAAGCACCTTGGCAAGAACCGATGGCTGAAGGCGCGGCGCGACTGCGAATAACTATTGCTATCATTCCGCATCGCTTTAAACTGCTGGCTGCTTTCCTGACTGCTGGACTCTGCTATGGCGTTGCTCAACGTTGTTTTTCGCCAGTTTCGCTGGCCTTTTATTGGCGTCATCCTGCTGACGCTGCTCAGTGCCGTGCTCGGCATCGCCATGATTGCTTATATCAACAGCGAAATGATTTCGGCTATCAATACCTCATTATCTGTTTTGCCCGGCTTCCTGTTACAGCTGGTGCTGCTGATGGAGTTAACGCTTTCCTCGCAGCTGGCGCTGGCGCTGGCGCTGACGCTGCTGGGGCACCAGTTTGTCTGGCGGCTGCGCGGCGAATTCATCAAGCGTATTCTCGATACCCGCATTGAGCGGCTGGAGCAGATCGGTAACGCCATGCTGCTGACCGGGCTTTATCAGCCGCATTCCGGCACGCTGTTGCTGGACGGCAAGCCGATCGGCACTGGAGGACTCGAACACTGCGCAAGCATTTTTCCGCCGTGTTTACCGACGTCCACCTGTTTGATCGGCTGATTGGCCGGGAAGGTGTACCGGCCAATCCTAAGCTGGTGCAGGCGTGGCTGGAGCGCCTGAAGATGCAGCACAAGCTAAATTGAGGGCAATAAAATCTTTAATCTGCAGCTGTCAAAAGGGCAGAGTAAGCAGGTGGCGCTGCTAATGGCGGCGGAAGAACTCAATGTTCTGTTGCTGGATGAGTGGGCGGCAGATCAGGACCCGCATTTTCGCCGCGTTTTATACCGCGAGCTGCTGCCCTGGCTACAGGCGTCGGGCAAAACTGTCTTCTCCATCAGCCACGACGATCACTACTTTACTCATGCCGACCGTCTGCTTGAGATGCGCGAAGGTAAACTCAGCGAGCTGACCGGACGTGAGCGTGAAATGGTGACGCTGGATGCGGTACAGCGCACCGATGTGCGATGAGAAAGCTTAGCGAAAGGATTATTGGCCGCAGCGCCAGAGCGGGCGTTAAGATGAATCTCAGCAAAAACAGCAGTTTTTGCCTCCCTGGAATTTTCTGTCGTCTTGTGTTTATACCGGCTTAGCCACACTTGCTAAGCCGGTTTTTTATTGCCCGCAATCGGATGGCTCAGTAGCGTCAGCACCCGATCTGCTTCCAGTTGAAATTTGGCTTCCAGCCGCGTATTGGCTGGAAAGGCAGGGCTAAAAGTCTGGTTCAAACAAAGCACGGCCCGGTGGGTTTTTAAATTAATCTCCAGCAGGCTAGCCTGATGAAAATCCATCGGCTGGTGCAGCTGCGGCCAGAGCGCTTTATACAGGCTCTCTTTCAACGAAAACAGCAGCGTTGCGGCTTGGGGAAACGCCAGCGGCAGCGCGCGCAGCCGCGCATTCTCCTCGTCACTCATCAGCACCGAAGCGGTTTCTTCCGCCGTGCGCTCGCTCATGATCATTTCGATATCGACGCCAACGTAGAGCGGCTGACGGGTAACGGTCAGCGCCACCGCGCCGCCAGTATGCGACAGCGACGCCTGAATGCCCGATGGCCAGACAGGCGAGCGGTCGCTGTGATTCTGTAGCAGAAAATCGGGAATGCCATACATGCGCAGGGTTTCACGCGCCAGCCAGCGGCTGGCAAGGAACTTGGCGCGACGCTTTTTCACAGCCTGCTGTAAAGAGGGCGGAACCGGCAGATGCCAGTTTGCGCTGAGCTGTTCGTCATACTGCTTAAGGTCGAAGCGCGTCTGCGTCAGTAGCAGTTCGCCGTGGCGAATAAGCGGGGCAATAATAAAGTCGCCTTCAGGAGGCTGCAGGGAAGTTGTCACAAAATTCATGCGTTTCCGCAGCAGCGCAAAAGGGCATTAAAGCAGCCCGCAGTGGCTGGGGCAATCGCTTAGTCGTTAGGCGGAATGGTAAAACCTTTCACAGAAACGACAAACTGGTTGTGGCCTTTGGTAATACGCGCGCCGCGATCGCACCAGCGTGACGCCAGACGGAAAAAGTTCTTCCGCATCCTGCAGGCTCTTCGCTTTGATGACCATGTTTATACCCATCGGAAAATCAGAGGCATCCAGATTAATGATTTTTTATAACGGTTTTGTTTCAGTAAGGTGAAAAAACGCAGCGGGTTGCATTTTTTGTGAGGCAGATCGGGGTTGGTTGCACGAAGTAAGCGACTGAAGCGATTAGACATATTAAACTGGTCTGGCGAAAATCTGATTTTACGGCTTTACAGCGTTCAGTAAAATGCATGAACTCTCTTCTTTTTACCTACACGGAAGTAATTATAGACAATGTTTTTGCTTGATAGCAGAGAGCGCTAGTGTA
>JAUHTP010000012.1:25083-47760 GCA_031332935.1 Candidatus Pantoea bathycoeliae
GGCTCAGGCTCAGGCTCAGGCTCAGGCTCAGGCTCAGGCTCAGGCTCAGGCTCAGGCTCAGCACGGCATTAACCAATGCCCGCAGCAAGCAGAACGAAGCCGGGTACCAGGTAGCTTTTATCTCTCTTTTTAAGGTAAAGCGTCACGAGGATTAATCCGGTGACCAGCAGTGATACCGCCATTAAAGAAAATGTCAGCATCCTTCGCTCCCGATAAAAACCGCTGGCTTAGAGCATGGTTGTTCAGGCGCATAAGTAAAAGAAAAGCGTTGCGTGTGAAGAAGGGCATAGCGGCAGTAACATCTAGGCATAAAAAAGCAGCCCTAACAGGCTGCTTTAGTTGGGAATTTTGGTCGGCACGAGAGGATTTGAACCTCCGACCCCTGACACCCCATGACAGTGCGCTACCAGGCTGCGCTACGTGCCGAACAGTGGGGCTTAGTCTACTGTTTCTTCGACGGAATGCAAGCTGCTGGCGTCTAACTGCCTCATAAATAATCAGTTAGCGATAAAGCGCTTTTGTTCCGTCAACACCTGTAGCAGTAACGCCAGCTGCGGCTTGTGATCTTTCAGGGTGTTGCCCTGCGCATCATAAGCGTGATAGCTGCCGTTACTGTTGAGCACCAGTGTCACCTGCGGCGTTGTCACTACCAGACGGTTATCATCGCTGCTTGCGACCCAGTCGTGGCGGCGTTGTGCAGCGAACAGGTCTTCCCCTTGCGAGTAGTTCACCGGGCTAGTGCGTACATGCAGCAAACGTTGCATCAACGTTGCCATCACATCCTGATGGTCGGTCAGGCGGTCGATGGTTTGCGCAGGCGTATCCGGCCAGTGGATCACCAGCGGAACCCGCAGGTTTTCACGGTTACCCATGCTATCGACGTTGCCGTTCAGCGCTAAGCCCTGCTGCGCGGTAATCACGACCACGGTGTTTTTCAGCAGATCGCGCTGTTCCAGCGTGGCGAGCACATTATGAATTTGCTCGTCGATTGCCGAAGCCTGACGCTGATAGCTGCGCTGGCGCGTTTTCGCCGTCGTGCCATTCAGCTCGACACCATCTAGAGCCAGCCAAGAGAACCACGGATTCCTGTCGCTTTTCTGCCCGTTAACCCAGCTTTGCCACTGCGTGACGGTGCTGGCGTTGGGCTGGCGATCGGTTGCAGGCAGCGTGTAGTCGGTCAGCAGCGCCTGACTATAAAGCGGCTGGTTAAAGCCCTCCGAGGAAAAGAGGCCAAACTGGTAGCCCTGCGAACTCAGCGCGCCAAGCAACGCTGACGGCATACGCGCGGCCAGCACGCCGTCCATATAGCTGGCGGAAATGCCGTAAAACAGACCAAACAGGCCTTTTTTCGAGATATCGCTTGCGCTGTAATGCTGGGTGAAGCGCACGTTTTCGCTGGCGAACTGACTGAGCTGCGGCAATGTCTTCGCCATATCATTGCCGTTCAGGCCTTTTACAGTAATGACCAGCAGGTTATTGCGCGTGCAGCCGTCGCGGAAAGTAATATCGCTGAGCGGATACTGTACCGATACCGCTTCCGGATCGCCATGCTGGATTAAGCGCTGCTGATAAGCCTGCGCATCCAGCAAACCGTGACGCTCAAGGAAGCGTCGCGCGGTCATCGGATAGGAGAGCGGCAGATTAGCGCGCTGCATGGTAATCGGCCGATAGAAGTTGGCGTCTGCCCAGATGTAGAGCAGATGGCTGGCGAAGAAGGGGCAGATAAACAGCGCCGCCAGCGGCTTGCCAAAGGATCGCCGGTTGAGGCTGCGCAGCTTCTGCCAGCTCCATGTGGCAAACAGCATCTCCACCAGAAAAATCAGCGGCACGCTGATAAACATCAGCTGCCAGTCGCGCGCCATCTCGCTCTGGTCGGGGTTGATCACTAGCTCCCACACAACGGGATTAAGATGCCGGTGGAAGCGGTTGAATACCGCGCTGTCCACCATGATCAGCGTCAGCCCGACGGTAGCGATAATCGCCGACAGCACGCGCAGCAGCCGCTGCGACATCACCACAAAGGTCAGAGGGAAGATCGCCAGCAAATAAACGGCGAAGACAATAAAGCTGAAGTGGCCGATCCAGCTGCTGAAGGCGTAAATGCGTCCAGCAAGCGAGGCGGGCCAGTCGGCGACCAACAGGTAGCGGCTGCCTAAAATCAACGCGAAGAAAATATTAAACAGAGCAAACCAGTGCCCCCAGCTAATCATCTGGGACACTTTTTCGCGGTAGCGCTGCCGGTTGGTTACCATATTATGTATTCAAATCAGCTAATTAATGGGTGTTGTCGTCGCGCACGGAGGCCTGAAGGGCTTCCGCGAAAGATCCGGCCAGTGAACGGCGCTGAGCCGGAGCCACATCGCTGTTGATCACATTGGTCACCATATTCCCCAGTACCATCAGGGAAAAGTCGGTAGGCGCGTTGTCTTTCTGCAGCACCTGGGCCAGTTGCGCGAGGAGTTTTTCCACGCGCTCGTCGCGGCAGCGGGATGATTGTGGCATATCGTCGACTAATCTCGTTTCAAAAGGCGATATAGTACCGTAACAACAGGGTTTTTACTGCAATTTTATCGAAAGCGCATCGATCGGCAATCGCACGGAGTTAAAAGCCGATGCGGGCGGTGTTTGAATACGCGCCTAAACCAAAAGGAGAGTCTATCATGAGTCTGGATATCGACCAGATTGCACTGCATCAGCTAATCAAACGCGATGAGAACCAGCTTGAGCTGGTACTGCGCGATACGCTGCTGCCCGCCAACGCCACTGTGGAAGCGATGGTAGAAGAGCTGCACCGCGTCTACAGCGCAAAAAATAAAGCCTACGGTCTGTTTAATGAAGAGAGTGAACTGGCGGAGGCGCTGCGCAACTGCCGGAAGGGCAATGATGACTTCCTCGCCTTCAGCCGCGACGCGACGGGTCGCCTGCGCGACGAGCTGGCTAAATACCCCTTCGCGGAAGGCGGTGTGGTGCTGTTTGTCCAGTATCGCTATCTGGCCGTTGAGTATCTGCTGGTGGCGGTGCTGAACAGCCAGAACAGCATGCGCGTTAACGAGCAGCTGGATATCAGCAGCACCCACTATCTCGACATCAACCATGCAGACATCGTGGCGCGCATCGATCTGACCGAATGGGAGCTGACGCCAGATTCTACCCGCTATCTGACTTTCCTGCGCGGCCGGGTAGGGCGCAAAGTGGCCGATTTCTTTATGGACTTCCTCGGTGCCAGCGTCGGCTTGGATGCTAGGGCGCAAAACCGCGGTCTGCTTCAGGCGGTCGATGACTACTGCGCAGAATCGGAGCTCGATAAGAGCGAGCGGCAAAACTATCGCCATCAGGTCTACAGCTACTGCAACGAGCAGCTACAGGCGGGCGAGGAGATTGCGCTGGAAGAGTTATCGAAAGAGCTGCCGTCGCTCGGTGAGAAATCCTTTCAGGCGTTTACTCAGGAGCAGGGCTATGAGCTGGAAGAGCACTTCCCGGCGGATCCCAGCACGCTGCGTCAGCTAACTAAATTTGCCGGTAGCGGCGGTGGCCTGACGCTCAATTTTGATGCCACGCTGCTGGGCGAGCGCATCTTCTGGGATCCCGCGACTGATACGTTGACCATCAAGGGCACGCCGCCCAACCTGCGCGATCAGCTACAGCGCCGTGCCAGTAACAAATAAAAAAACGCCGCATTAAGCGGCGTTTTTATGTCGATTCGCAGTGACTTACGCGCGTACGAAGTCGATGTGGTGCAGTTTAGGCTTGAACGGGTGACGCTGAACTGCCTGCACTTTAACATTGATTTCTTTACCATCGACAACCAGGGTCAGCGCATCAGTGTAGAAGCCAGGCTTAGCCTGCATGTTCATTACTGAGTCGTGATCTAGTTCGATAGAAACAGCGGCTTCATTACCACCATAGATGATGGCCGGGAATTTGTTCGCTGTGCGCAGGCGGCGGCTCGCACCCTTACCCTGCTCTTTACGTACTTCTGCGTTGATAGTAAACATCATAATGTCTCTTTAATATTTCCTGCTACAGGCGACCCAGCAACAGGAGGGTTGTTAAAAGGCTAATGCGGATGCAAAAGCGGGCGGAATTATAGCCGCAATGGGCAGGGCGGGCAAATGATTCCGCCGCTTAGCGCAGCTCGTTGGCGCGGCGGAAACGGCCCTGGTAGTCGAAAGCTTATCACGCACCTGCCAGAACTGTTCTTTGGCGCGCGCCACCACAAAGTCCGGGTAGCGCAGCAGCGGCTGTAGCGCCACCACATCGGCGGCGTTTTGCCAGCCGGGGACGCGCTGATGCGTGCGCATAAACAGCTGCTCAAACGCCTTGCGCTGTGCAGGCGACTTCAGGCGGAAACGCTCATCAACGCTGGTACCGTCCTCGTCGAAGTAGGTGGCCTTCAGCCATTCGCCTTTATCATCGCGGCCGTGCGTCAGCGTCATGCCGCCGCAGCGCAGCACCAGCGCGTCTTTCAATTTTTAACGTATCATCCGGGTCGACCAGTATCTTGTCACACTGATGGCAGCGGCGCGCGGCAATGTCATTCTCCGCGCCGCAGTCCGGGCAGCTTTTAAAACGGAAGCGGAAGTCGCACTGTTCGCGGTTGCCTTCGTCATCCTCCAGCACGCCCTGACAGCAGCGGCCAAAGTGCTCAATGATCATACCGTCGGCCGTGGTTTTACCCCAGAAGGTGTTGGCAAAACCGCAGGCGGGACAGAAGACCTGCACCGGATCATTGTCGCTGGCGCCTTTTGGCGCATCCACTTCCGGCGTAAAGAGATCGTGCGGATTGCCCGCATAGTCCAGAATCAGGCAGTCGGTTTTGCCCGGCGAAAGGCGCAGCCCGCGGCCAACAATTTGCTGATAGAGGCTGACCGATTCGGTAGGGCGCAGAATGGCGATCAGATCGACATGGGGCGCATGAAAACCGGTGGTCAGGAGCGCCACGTTAACCAGAAACTTCAGCTGCTGCGCTTTAAAGGCGGCGATAGTCGCATCGCGCTCTTTTGCTGGCGTCTTCGCCGAAATCAGCGCGCTGTTGTCGGGCAGCAGCGTCAGGATCTCGCGCGCGTGTTCCACCGTGGCGGCAAACACCATCACGCCGCGCCGATCCTCGGCGAACTAAATTATCTGGCTGATGATATGCGGCGTAACGCGCTGCTGCTGTTTTGGCTCGCGGTTGAGATCCGCCTCGCTGAACAGCTCGTTGGCCTGCGCTGTCAGGCGGCTGAAATCGTACTGCACCACCGGCATATCGAGCTGCTCCGGCGGCACGAGAAAGCCATGCCTGATCATATAGCGCAGCGGTAGCTCGTAGATGCAGTCGCGGAACAGCGCTTTCTCATCACCGCGCACCATGCCGTGATAGTGGAAGTGATAAATCCAGCCCTTGCCGAGGCGGAAGGGCGTCGCCGTCAGGCCCAGCTGCGGATTGTGCTGGCGCAGATCGTTAAAGACCTGCTGATACTGGCTGTTATCATCATCGCTGATGCGGTGACATTCATCGACGATCACCAGCGAAAAAGCGCTGTCGAACTGCGCCAGTTTCCCCGCTTCGCTCCAGGCAACCAAACCCAATATGTTTCTTAGTTGTGAATATTAATGATTAAGAAAGTAACGATATTGCGTCTAAAATGATTGTTAACTGCCGATGAACGCGGTGCTAATAGGCCCAAATGCGAGCCGACTCGCAAATTACAACTATACAGCGCGCCATGTTTTTGGAAACGAGAAGGCTGGCCTTGACGTACGTTTTCTGCGGGTAAGTAACGGAAAGCACTCTGTCGTTTATCGCAAATAGGGTTAACTGCTCTGGGGATACAAATTAACTATGCTGCAACTTTCCATCGTGCATCGCCTGCCGCAGCGTTTTCGCTGGGCCAGCGAGCTTCATAGCGCCATCGTGGCGGAAGAGGGAGTCGCCAATGAGCAGGATCTCATTGCGCTGCGCCTGATCAGCCACGACGGTCATCCCGCCTGGGAGATCATGCATCAGTTGCAGGATGCGCTGGCGGCCATTCAGGTCGAGTGTAAAGTCGCAGAGTGCGAAGGCTCGCCCTGCCTGTTTATCCTGCACAGCGACGAAAGCGCCCCAACTGCTGCCTGAAAAACCAGGGCGTGGCGATCGCCGAAACCTTCATCGGCCACTGAGCTGCGCAGAGGCCAGCAGCTCGCGCGTATAGTCTGCGCCGGGCGCGGTAAACAGCGTTGCGCAGTCACCTTGCTCCACGACTTCACCTTGGCGCAGCACGATCAGCTGATGGCACAGCGCACGCACCACCTGCAAATCGTGGCTGATAAACAGGTAAGCCAGCTGGTGCTGCTGCTGGAGCCGGCGTAACAGCGTCAAGATCTGCTTCTGCACTGAGCGATCCAGCGATGAGGTCGGTTCATCCAGCACCATCAGCTGCGGTTCCAGCACCAGCGCGCGTGCAATAGCGATACGCTGCCGCTGACCGCCGGAAAACTCCGCTGCGTAGCGATGGCGACTCTCCGCCTCTAATCCTACTTCCTCCATCACCGCGATTACGCGCGCTTCCTGCTGAGCGGCGTCAAGCTCGGGGCGATGCACCGCCAGCCCTTCGGCAATAATCTGCTGCACCGTCATGCGCGGGTTTAACGACGAGTTGGGATCTTGAAACACCACCTGAATGCGACGTCGCAGCGGCAGCAGCGCTTTGCGCGTCAGGTCATGTAGTGGCTGGCCGTCGAACCAGATTTCGCCCTGCGCGCTGAGCAGCCGCAGCAGGGCCAGCCCGGTGGTGCTTTTTCCGGAACCCGATTCGCCCACCAGCCCAAGGCTTTCGCCGCGCCGCAGCGTTAAGCTGAGATTATTAACCGCTATCTTCTCCGCCACCTGCCGCTTAAACAGGCCGCGCCGTACCGGGAAGCCGACGCGCAGGTTGCGCACCTGCAACAGCAGTGGCACATCACCCTGCAGCGGGACGGCGCGGTCTTCTGGTTCCGCCGCCAGCAGCTGCTGCGTATAGGCATGCTGCGGCGCGCTGAACAGCGTGCGGCAAGCGTTATGCTCGACGATCCTGCCCTGGCGCATCACGCTCACGCTGTCCGCCAGCTGCCGCACTATACCCAAGTCATGGGTAATAAACAGCATACCCATGTTGCGCTCGCGCTGGAGTTCGCGCAGCAGCCGCAGGATTTGCGCCTGCACGGTGACGTCGAGCGCGGTGGTCGGCTCATCGGCAATCAGCAGCGCAGGCTCGGTCAGCAGCGCCATGGCGATCATCACCCGCTGGCGCTCGCCGCCAGAAAGCTGATGGGGAAAATCATTCAGCCGTGAAGCCGCATTGCGGATGCCAACCCGGTCAAGGCAGCCGAGGATTTCGCCGCGCGCCGCTTCGCGTCGCATACCGCGATGCAGCGACAGCACTTCATAGAGCTGCTTTTCGATGGTGTGCAGCGGGTTAAGCGACACCATCGGCTCCTGGAAGATCATCGCGATCTGATTGCCGCGAATGCCGCGCAGCCTGCGCTCGCTGGCGCGCAGCAGATCTTCGCCGTTAAACAGGATCTCACCACCGGGATAGCTCACCGGCGGCGCGGGTAGCTGCATCACCGACAGCGCGGTCACGCTCTTACCAGAACCCGATTCGCCCACCAGCGCCAGGGTTTCCCCGGCGTCAACGCTGAGCGATACCTCCTCAACCACGTTACGCGCCATGCCGCCGCGCGCAAAAACGACGGAAAGATGACGGATATCAAGCAGCGCCATTGTCAGACTCCCTTAGCCAGATAGAAGGCGTCGCGTACCGCTTCGCCAATAAAAATCAGCAGCGACAGCAGGATCGCCAGCGTAAAAAAGCCCGCCAGACCCAGCCAGGGTGCCTGCAAGTTATTCTTGCCTTGCAGCAATAGCTCGCCCAGCGACGGTGAACCCACCGGCAGGCCAAAACCGAGAAAATCGAGCGAGGTCAGCGTCGCGATCGAGCCGCACAGGATAAACGGCAGAAAGGTGAGTGTCGCAACCATCGCGTTGGGCAGCATATGCCGCAGCATAATGCGCCCGTCGCTGACGCCCAGCGCCTGCGCGGCGCGAATATAGTCGAAATTGCGCGTGCGCAGAAACTCGGCGCGCACCACGCTAACCAGCCCCATCCAGCCGAAAACCACCGTCACCAGCAGCAGCCACCAGAAGTTGGGCTGGATAACGCTGGAGAGCAGGATCAGCAGAAAGAGCACGGGCATCCCGGACCAGACCTCGATCACGCGCTGGCCAATCAGATCGACACGGCCACCGAAATAGCCCTGCACGGCCCCGACGACAATACCGATGACGCTGGAAAAAAGCGTCAGCAGGATGCCAAACAGCAACGAAATGCGTGTACCGTACAGCAGGCGTGCCAGCACATCGCCGCCGCTGGCGTCGGTGCCCAGCCAGTTCTGCGCTGAGGGAGGGGAAGGGAAGGGCTGTGAGGTGGCGAAGTTAATAGTGCTGTCGCTAAAGCGGATCGGCGCCCATAGCGCCCAGCCTTTTTCTTTCAGCTGCTGTTGCAGCCAGGGATCCTGATAATCTGCCGCGGTCGGCAGCGCGCCGCCAAAATCACTTTCGCTGTAGCTGACTAGCAGCGGCACATACCAGCGCTGCTGATAGTGCACCAGCAGCGGCTTCTCATTCGCCAGCAGGTCGGCAGCGAGCGAAAGCACAAATACGACCAGAAAAATCCACAGCGACCAGTAGCCGCGTCGGTTGTGGCGAAAGAGCAGCCAGCGCTGCTGATTAATGGGAAACAAGCGCATCAGCGGCCCTCAAAATCGATACGGGGATCGACCAGCGTGTAGTTCAGGTCGCTGACGATATTCATCAGCAGGCCGATCAGGGTAAAAATATAGAGCGTGCCGAACATCACCGGATAGTCGCGCTGAATAGTGGCGTCATAGCCCAGTAACCCCAGGCCGTTCAGCGAGAACATCACCTCGATGAGCACCGAGCTGGTAAAAAACATGCTGATAAAGGTGGCAGGAAAGCTGGCGATCACCAGCAGCATGGCGTTGCGGAAGACGTGATGGTAAAGGATGCGCCGCTCGCCCAGCCCTTTGGCGCGCGCCGTCACCACATACTGCTTACGGATCTCATCAAGGAAGCTGTTTTTGGTCAGCATGGTCAGCGTAGCGAAACCGCCAATCACCGTAGCCAGCACTGGCAGGCTGATATGCCACAGGTAATCCAGCGCTTTGCCATACCAGGGTAGCGTATCAAACTGCGGCGAAGTGAGGCCGCGCAGCGGAAACCAGTCGAGATAGCTGCCGCCAGCAAACAGCACAATCAGTATGATGCCGAACAGAAAGGCGGGCACCGAATAGCCGATGATAATAAAAGTGCTGCTCCAGACGTCGAAAGCGCTGCCGTTGCGCACCGCTTTTTTGATGCCCAGCGGAATCGACACCAGGTAAATAATCAGCGTGCTCCACAATCCCAGGCTGATGGAAACCGGCAGGCTCTCTTTAATCAGCTGCAGCACCGACGCGCTGCGGAACAGGCTGTCGCCAAAATCAAAACGCACATAGTTCCAGAGCATTTCGACGTAGCGCTGCCACATCGGCTTATCGAAACCGTAGCGCTTTTTAATCTCGGCGATCACCTCAGGATCGAGGCCGCGCGCGCCGCGATACTGGTTGTCGCCAGGCGTGGCCCGGTTAAGGGATGCGCGCGCGCCGCTCTCACCGCCACCGCCGGGTAAACCGGTGGTCTGGCCGAACTCAATGTTAGCCAGCGCCTGATCGACCGGACCGCCGGGCGCGATCTGCACGATAAAAAAGTTCAGCGTGATAATCGCCCACAGCGTGGGAATAATTAACAGCATTCTGCGCAAAAAATAGGTGGCCAACTTAGGCTCCTTAGCGTCGTTCCGCTGGCAAACGCGCGGCTTTGTTTACGTCATACCACCAGTTTTCCAGCCCGCTGGCGTAGGCAGGCTTCACCGCGGGATGGGCGAATTTATCCCAGTAAGCCGTGCGGTCTTCCGCGTTGTACCACATCGGGATCATATACGCATTCCACAGCAGGATACGGTCCAGCACTTGGCCGAGCGGCAGCAAGGCGGCTTTATCGCCCTGATGCGCCACAATCGCTTTGACGAAGTGGTCAACCAGCGGATCTTTCAGGCGTGCGCTGTTCCAGGAGGATTCGATGTAATCGGACTGCCAGCTGACCTGCAGGTCTGAACTGGGAATCGGCATCGCCGGGTAGAGTCGGGCGATCATATCGTAGTCGCCTTCCCGCAGCCGACGCAAATACTGAGAGGCATCCACCACGCGCAACGTCAGGGTAATGCCGAGCCGCGACAGGCTGTGCTGGTAAGGCAGCGCCCAGTCGTTGCTGGCACCGCTGCGCAACAGCAGCTCAATACGCATCGGTTGGCCGGTTTTGCAATTGACCAGCTGGCGGTTTTTGACCCGCCAGCCCGCCTCCTGCAACAGGTTGAGCGCATTAAGGAGATTTTCCCTGTCATAGCCGCTGCCGTCGGTGTGCGGCGGCGCGTAGGCGCTGCTGAACAGCTCGGGCGGCAGCTGGTCTTTAACAGGGGCCAGCAGCGCCTGCTGCGCGGCATCTGGCACGCCTTGCGCCGCATAGTCGGTATTCTGGGAGTAACTGTTTACCCGCTTATACGCGCCATAAAACAGCGCCTTGTTCATCCAGTCGAAGTCAAACGCCAGCGTCAGCGCCTGGCGCACGCGGCGATCTTGAAACAGCGGTTTTTCATTGTTGATGGCAAGCCAGGTGGTATTGGTCGAAACCGTATTGGGCGACGTCTCTTTGACGATCTGCTGATTGTCGAAGTTGCGGCCGCGATACTGGGTCGCCCATTTTTTCGCTGAGCTCTCTTCACGCAGGTCAAAGGCCCCGGCCTTAAATGCCTCGAAGGCGACGTTATCGTCAAGATAGTAGTCATAGCGCAGGGTATCGAAGTTGAACCTGCCGCGATTCACGGGCAGATCCGCTGCCCAGTAATTTTTCACCAGGCTGTACTCAATATACTGCCCGAGCTTGTAACGGCTGATGCGATAAGGGCCGCTGGAGAGCGGCGGCGAGCTTAGCGGCTCGTTGAATTTTTTGTCCTGCCAGAATTTTTGCGACAGCACCGGCAGCTTCAGCAGCCCCAGCATCAAGTCTCTGTCTGCTTTCGGCAGCTGGATACGCACCGTGGCAGGATTAAGCACTGTGAACGTCACGCCGCGATAGACCACGCGAAACTGCGGCACGCCTTCACGCATAAATTTATCGAAGGTAAAAGCGACATCCTGCGCGGCTACTGGTGTGCCGTCATGAAACTGCGCGTGTGGGTTGAGATGGATCTCTATCCAGCGAAAATCATCGCTGTAGCGTGCCGACTCGGCGAGCAGCGGATAGAAGCTGCCGGGCTCGTCGTCTGAGCTGGTAAAGAGCCGGTCATACAGGGTTTCCGTGCCTGCGCCGGGATTGCCGCGCGAGGCGTAGCGGTTGAAGTTGTCCCAGGTACCTACGACCGCCATGGTGAGTTTGCCGCCTTTGGGCGCAGCGGGATCGGCGTAGTCGAAATGGCTGAAGCTGGCCGCGTATTTCGGCTCGCCCAGCGTGGCGAAGGTGCGACTCTCACGCACGGTTTCAGCATGCAGCGGGGCGCTGAGCAGCAGCAGAACGATCAGGCGAAACAGCATAAGATTCGCGGTCTCCTGTGGTAATCCGCAGGCAAGCGTAGCAGTATTTGCCGCCTCGCGGCCAGTTATCCGGTCAACGTCGCTAGGCTACGGCTGCGGTAATAGTCGATCAGCCGGTCGGGCTTAAGCGGGCGGCTAAAAAGATAGCCCTGCATATGGCTGACGCCGTGTTTGACCAGCCACGCTGCTTGTTCACCGGTTTCAACGCCTTCAGCCACGGTTTTTAGTTCCAGTTTTTTCGCCAGATGCAGCACGGCATCCAGCACCGGGGAGTTCAGCGTTTGCGTCCCAATGCTCTGTACAAACCCACGATCGATTTTCAGGTAGTCAAAAGGATATTTTTCCAGGTGGATCAGCGCGCTGTGGCCCGTGCCAAATCTTCGATCGCAATCTGGATATCGTGCTGATGCAGCCAGGCGAAGAGCTCCCCGGCATTTTTATCCCGCACCATGGTGCGTTCAGTCACTTCAAAAACGTAAGAGAAATGATTATCCGGCATGGAGGCGTCCAGCGCAGCACATCCTGCTGGAAACTCTCTGACGCCAGGTGCAGCGGCGACAGGTTCAGGCTCATATGGGTGCCCTCAGGCACGTAAGGATTGAGCCGGTGGGCATCACGCGCTACCAGTTCAAACAGGTGGCGCGTCAGCGGAATAATCAGGTTCAGCGACTCCGCATAGCTGATAAAAATATCTGGCGGAATCATGCCTTCACTGGGATGTTTCCAGCGCAGCAGCGCTTCCAGCCCGTAGGCACGGCCGCTAAGAGTGCTGATTAGCGGCTGGTACTCAACGTGAAACTCGCCGCAACCAGCAGCGACAGCAAAATGCCGCTCAGGACAATTAGATGGATATCGCACAGCGACAGCGTATTGCAATAGAGGACGAACTGAAGTGGGTAACCCTCCAGCGGCAATGTCATCAGCAGCTGCGGCAGCAGTTCGCTATTGGCAACCACGCTCTGCTGCCAGCTGGTTAGCGCTGTGTTCTGCGCCACCAGCGCCATGCCAGAAATTTCAGGATGATAAGATGCCAGCAGCTGATAGGGCACCAGATTGCGGTTCACCGTTGCCAGCACGCCGGACTGCAGCTTTGTGGGTTGCGTAGCCACAGTGCAAACGTCATGAGAATATAACGAGACGGCAGGAAAAGTCTTGTTATTCTTCTGATAAACACACTTTTACGCTATTACTATGCATTTACTCGGCGTCGGGACGAAAAAAACGCTGCCTAAGCAGCGTTTCATTTTTCTCTGACTGAGAAACAATCGAAGTCAGGGGCTAGCTGGGATTACGGCTTAATACCCGACGGCCTTCGCGGTAACGTTTTTTCCAGTAGCTGTCATTCAGGCTGGAAATCATGACACCACTGCTGGTGGACGCATGAACAAAATTGTCATTGCCGAGGTAGATACCCACATGCCGACCGGTTGAACCGGCACGGAACAGCACCAGATCGCCCGGGCGTAGCTTACTACGTGAAATCTCACTGCCACTACACTGCTGTTCAGACGTTGAGCGCGGCAGTTCTAAACTAAACTGATCGCGGAAGGTGCGCTGCACAAAGGCAGAACAGTCGATGCCGCGTTTTGTATCGCCGCCGAGGCGGTAACGCACGCCTTTCCAGCTGGCATATTGCTCCATGATGCGATACTTAACGTCTACGCTTCGCACCATTTCTTCAAATTCATCTTGAGACGCCTGAAGTAACAAACCATTCTGGTTGTTAACTTCATGATTCTCGTTTTTTGCGTGTTGACCGGTACTGCTGCATGCCGAGAGGAGTGTTGCCAGTGCTATTGCAGGCACAATCCGCCAGATATATCTCAGTATTGGTTGAGATTTGACCATTGTTCGAATATTCCTTCAATGTCCTTACTACAGAATGTCGCCAGCCAGATGACAAAACGGATTGAGATTAATAAGCACCGCGCCGTAAGACAATTCCTTAATTACTAAAATGTGTTAACAAACACGTTTTTGTAAACAAAAGAACCAAATTTTCTGCTGCAAAAGCCTCAACGCAATGGAGGTTAACTGATTACAGACGCCGTGGCGAGTGGTTTTGTGTAATTATTAATAGTTTTTTTGATGTGAAATCAGTCTGTAACACACTGGTTACTTTATCCGCAATTTTCTGAAATTAACCCGAAAATAAGGGCCTCAAATGAGGCCAATTCTTCTCTTAGACAGATTTTTAGGAGCACTGGCGCTAGCTAGACAGCGAAGGGAAATAACACTTTATCAGCCCAAAACACCATATTATTTTCTTAATCAAGTAATATGGTTAGCTTGCTAATAGTGTTGGCAGGATTTTATTAAGCCCGGAGTCATAAGAATATGGCCATTATTTTATCCGCGCTTATCTATTAAGTTTGCCCTCAGGCTTGGCCGCTCGCTAAAGGTTTATGTTTACCCGGTAGTTTGCGGTAGAAGAAGTTAACAATAGCGTCGCTCAGCGGCGTCAGCAGCACCCAGCTTAACCCTATCAGCAGCACTGAAAGTGAGCCAACGGCAATATCAGTAAACCAGTGCGCCCCAGCCATCACGCGCGGTAGCGCGAAAATCACCACGATAGCTACGCCAGTAACAAACGCGCGTAAGCCGAAGTAGCGCCACATAAAGCAGGCAAAAATCATCAGCATCATGCCGTGATCGCCCGGGAAGCTGTTGGTTGAGGCATCTTTAGCCGGAATACCGGTCAGCTCGCTAACGCGGTGCGCATTGTCAAAAAACAGCGTCGGGCTTTTATGCTGCACCGGCAGCAGATGGCCAAGCTGATTAAGGATCACTGCGCTGAGCAGCATGGTGATGCCGATTGCCAGCATATGACGGCGGCCAGGCGGGGTTTCGCGACGCCAGTAGCAAAGATAGAGCGCACCCATGGCCAGCAGCGACGCCAGATCAAAACCGCGAAAATTAGTGATCGCCACCAGCAGGGCAAAACCGGGATGATCCACCATCTGGTCGTTGAAGCTGAAGAAGATACCTTTATCGATACCCGCCCAAAAACCGTGATCGGGCTGCAGACACCAGGAGAGAAACAGAACAACGCCAAGCGCGTTGAGCAGCAGAATTGGGACAAGACGAATTGCGCGCATCTTATTCACCAAATAAAAAATAACGGCAGAAGCTAACTTGGCTAGTTTAAATGAACCTTCAACAACTGAGACTGTAAGCGATTCCAGTCAACAGGCTGCGAGTGGATCAGTTCAATACGGCTATCAGACGGAACCGTTGTCAGTGCTTCAATGTGTAAATCTCCCGCCTGACCATTG
Organism: Candidatus Pantoea bathycoeliae; assembly: GCA_031332935.1. Lineage (GTDB taxonomy): Bacteria > Pseudomonadota > Gammaproteobacteria > Enterobacterales > Enterobacteriaceae > Pantoea > Pantoea bathycoeliae. The sequence continues at coordinate 40,008 of JAUHTP010000012.1, forward strand.
ATACGCAGCGTACCAGCCGGCGTCCGTAGCACGCCTTTGATGCGCTCAACCTGCACAAGACGCGCTCAGGCCAGCAGCGCTTCGCGGTCGAAAAACGTTTCGCCGTCAAAGATCCAGCCTCAGGCAACATAGCCCTAGCCCTGGTTTAACGCGCGCCGCCAGCGTGTCTGGCCGTCAAGGCGCCGCGCCGCAATACCACTGTCGTGTAGACGGTGTGCATGATGATGTGCAGGCAGCGGCAGCGCTTGCGTATTTGTGCGCGGCACATCGAGCAGGGCAGGGTCGATAGCGCCAAACTGCGTGGTAATAAAGGGTCGGCCGTTAAGCGCAGTGTCCTGCCACTGTTGCAGGTGCTGGCGGTCGCTGCTCTCCCAGCGGTCACTTTTGTTGCCGATAATCACATCGGCCGCCGCCAGCTGATCGCGAAAGTTTTCATTGGCCGTTACGCGCGGGTCGGCAAGCTGGCGTGCATCCAGCAGCGTCAGGGTCGCGTTAAGTTGCAGATGCGTCTGATAGACCGGAGCACTCAGCATCTCCAGCAGCTGACGCGGATGGCCAAGGCCAGTGGGTTCGATCAACAGGCGGTCAGGAAGATTCTGCTTCAGCAGCATGTTCAATCCCACCTGCATGGGCAGACCATTGACGCAGCACATACAGCCGACGGGAATTTCCTTGAGCGCCGCACCTTGCTCGCGCAGCAGCGCCCCGTCAATTCCACTTTCACCGAACTCATTGACCAGAATCGCCCATTTTTCATGCTGCGGTTTACGGGCAAGCAGATGCTGCAGCATGGTGGTTTTACCGCTGCCGAGAAAGCCGGTGATAAGGTTTACACGCGTCATATTTATACCTCTTTAAAATGAGAATGGCCGCGAGGGCAGCCATTAATGTTACTTTATAACACATGCGGCGTATTTCAGTCGGCGCGGCCCATATAGCGACGTTCAGCGATATGAATGCGGATGCGGTCGCCGTTGCTCAGGTATTCCGGCACCTGAATGCTCAGCCCGGTGCTCATGCCTGCCGGTTTAGTACGGGCACTGGCGAATGCGCCTTTAATACCTAGCGCGGTATCAAAAATTTCCATATCCACGGTCTGCGGCAGCTCAAGCGCCAGTACCTGGCCATCCATTGTCAGCACCTGAATACCGGGAATGCCACCTTCAGGAATAAACAGCAATTCCTCTTCGATTTGATCCTATTTAAAGGTGTAAGGCGTGTAGTCTTCGTCATCCATAAAAACGAACTCATCGCCGTCGATGTAGGAGAAGGTCAGGCTGCGGCGGCTGAGCTGAATGACATCGAGGATATCGTCACCTTTGAAACGCTCTTCCACCTTCAGGCCAGTGCGGATATCAGTGAAGCGCATCTTGTACAACGTGACTGCACAGTGCGCGCTCGGGCTCTGGATATCGATATCTTTGACCAGTAGCAACTTGCCGTTCCAGTTTACGCCATCCCTTTTTTGATCTCATTCGCTCTTGGCATTGCAGTTCTCGCTTATAAGGAAAATTCCGATGCGCGCCACGTTACTCGCGCCGGGGTAAACAGGCAATATGCGTCCGGAAAAAATGCGTGCTGTTACGCAGCCGTGGCTTTCGCGGACGCGGACTGCTATTGTCGCGTCTCCTTTCTCGCTGGAGCGCATCATGCAATGCCGTAGTCAGTGCGGCGCCTCCTGTACCACGCCTTCTATCTCTTCGCCCATTCCCGGCATGCCCAACGGCAAGCCAGCCAATACACCCTGCGTTCAGCTTGATGCCGACCAACGCTGCAAGCTATTTGGCTCGCCCCTGCGACCCACCGTCTATGCTGGTTTGCAGCCGTCACGCGAGATGTGCGGTGCAACGCGTCATGATGCGATGACCTATCTGTTACAGCTGGAAGCGGATACCGCGCCCTGAGTCAGCTGATGTTTTTAGCGCGGATCCGCCTCTCTTTACAGCACGGCGTTCAGCCCGCCACCGAATAAGTTTCTCCGTACCAATTGAAATGTGCGTAACATCAAAAATCTGCTACGCATTTCACGCAATTTCTTGCATGGCCCGATGCGCTGTACCAGACTCATTGAAACGTTTCAGCGTTGCAGAATCGCGCCTCGCGCCCACCCGCAGCGCTTTTAACGGCCACTAGGCTGAAACGATTCAATTTCAGTAAGTGAGGAGAAATATGTTCCAGATCGCTTACGTGGCGGTCGGCATCGCCGCGAAATCTGACGAACACCTAGCGCTGCTCCACCAGCTGACTCATGTGCTGAGCGACGACAGTGTGGCCGAGCAGCTGAAAACCGCCTCGGCGGAAGATCTGCGTGCGCTGCTGATAGGTGAAAAACAGGCTGCTGAATTTAGCTTCGACACCTCGCTGATTACCTTAGATGTGGCAGCCAGCGACCTGATTACGCTTCAGGCACTGAATGTCGGTCGCCTTCAGGCAGCAGGCGCGGTGGATGCCAGCTTTGTCGCTGACGTCATGGCCTCAGCACCGCTCAGCCTCGGGCAGGGCATCTGGCTGAGCGACAAGTAGCCGCGGCAATCTGCTCAGCGCCGTCGCGGTCAGCCGTGCTGCCACGGCAGGCGAGCAGGACGGTGAGAAAGTCTCGCTGCTGGTGACGGTATCGGCTACTGACGACCGTCCGCTGGAAGTGCTGAGCTACCTCAGTACGCTGCTGCTTAACGGCAAGGCGGATCGCCTGCTGAAAGCGGACGCGGCGGGCGTCTATGCGCTGCTGACCAGCAAAGTGGATGAGCAGGCCGACGTGCTGAGAGCGGAATTCACCATTCGGAACGAGCACGGACTGCATGCGCGTCCAGGCACGGCGCTGGTCACCGTTATCAAGCAGTTCAACAGCGACATTACCGTAACCAATCTTGACGGCAGCGGCAAACCGGCAAACGGCCGCAGCCTGATGAAGGTGGTGTTAGGTGTCAAGAAGGGCCATCGCCTGCGCTTTACCGCCAGCGGTGAAGATGCGCAGCAGGCGCTAAACGCTATTGAAGAAGCGATCAATTCCGGCCTGGGTGAGGGGGTAGCATGAGCAGACGCGTCGCAACTATTACGCTGAACCCCGCCTACGATCTGGTGGGATTTACCCCGGAAATCGAGCGCGGTGAAGTTAACCTAGTGAAAACCACCGGCCTGCACGCCGCAGGTAAAGGCATTAACGTCGCGAAGGTGCTGAAAGATCTTGCTATCGATGTCACGGTGGGTGGCTTCCTCGGCAAAGAGAATCAGGATGGCTTTCAGCAGCTGTTCAGCGAGCTGGGTATCGCAAACCGTTTTCAGGTGGTGCCCGGCCGTACGCGCATTAACGTCAAGCTCACCGAGCAGAACAATGACGTCACCGATCTCAATTTCTCCGGCTTTGAGGTCAACCAGCAGGACTGGGATCGCTTTACCAGCGACTCACTCACTTGGCTGGGCCAGTTCGACATGGTGTGCGTCAGCGGCAGCCTGCCGTCAGGCGTACAGCCAGAAGCCTTTACCTGCTGGATGAGCGAACTGCGCACCCATTGCCCGTGCATTATTTTCGACAGCAGCCGTGAAGCGTTGGTGGCGGGCCTGAAAGCCGCGCCCTGGCTGGTGAAGCCAAACCGCCGCGAGCTGGAAATTTGGGCTGGCCGCAAGCTGACAACGCTGCAGGATGTGATTGGCGCAGCGCATGAATTGCGCGAGCAGGGTATCGCCCACGTAGTGATTTCGCTGGGCGCAGAAGGCGCGCTGTGGGTGAATGCCTCGGGCGAATGGCTCGCCAAACCGCCGGTGTGTGAAGTGGTAAGCACCGTGGGCGCAGGCGACTCCATGGTCGGCGGCCTGATTTATGGCCTGCTGATGCGCGAATCCAGCGAGCATACGCTGCGTCTTGCTACGGTGGTGGCGGCAATGGCCGTCAGCCAGAGCAACGTTGGCGTGACCGATCGTACCCAGTTGGCCGCGATGATGGCGCGCGTCGACTTACAACCCGTTAACTGACAGCAGGAGAGCGATAATGAAAACGCTGCTGATAAAAGATCCTTCCATTGGGCTGGCCTCTGCATATATAGCGCTGCAACGCCTTACCGCCGTTGCGGCGCAGGCTGGTTTAACCCTGACGGACAATCCCGCAGAAGCGGAACTGGTGCTGGTCGCTGGCCGTGAGCTACCGAACGATGCCGCGTTGAATGGCAAAAATATCTGGCTGGGCGATGTACAGTAGGCGGTGCGTGCACCGGAGCAGTTCCTCGCACAGGCAAAAGCGGAAGCCAAACCCTGGCAGCCAGCCGCCGTGGCTGCAACCCCTGCGGCCGCACAGTCTGGCGGTCAAAAACGCGTGGTTGCCGTAACGGCCTGCCCAACGGGCGTGGCGCACACCTTTTATGGCTGCCGAGGCTATTCAGGCAGAAGCGACTAAGCGCGGCTGGTGGGTGAAGGTTGAAACGCGCGGTTTAGTGGGCGCGGGCAACGCGATTACCCCGGAAGAAGTGGCAGCGGCCGATCTAGTGATTGTGGCGGCAGACATCGAAGTGGATCTGGCGAAGTTTGCCGGTAAGCCGATGTACCGCACCTCAACCGGCCTGGCGCTGAAGAAGACCGCGCAGGAGCTGGATAAAGCGGTAGCCGAAGCCAAACCTTATAAAGCCACAGGCGCGCAGAACAGCGAGTCACAGGGCGATAAGTAAGAAAAAGCGGGCGCTTACCGTCATCTGCTGACCGGTGTTTCCTACATGCTGCCGATGGTGGTCGCAGGGGGCCTGAGCATCGCACTCTCCTTCGCCTTTGGTATCACTGCGTTCAAAGAGCCGGGAACCCCTGGCGGTGGCGCTAATGCAGATCGGCGGCAGCAGCGCCTTTGCGCTGATGGTGCCTGTGCTTGCGGGCTTTATCGCCTTCTCTATAGCAGATCGTCCGGGTCTGACGCCGGGACTGATGATCGCTACCAGCATTAACAGCAGGCTTCTTGGGCGGCATGATGTGTACTGACATGGGCGTCCCGGTCAACAAGGTGGAATACGCCTTTGGCGTGGGTTTACTGAGTTCGCAAACTTATGGGCCGATGGCGGCCATTATGGCGGCGGGCATGGTGCCACCGCTGGCGATGGGTATTGCCACACTGGTCGCGCGTCGTAAGTTTAATAAAGGTCAGCAAGAGGGCGGTAAAGCGGCGCTGGTTCTTGGCCTGTGCTTTATCTCTGAGGGCGCGATTCCGTTTGCGGCGCGTGACCCCATGCGCGTTCTGCCGTGCTGTATTGTCGGCGGCGCGCTTACCGGTGCGATCTCCATGTATATCGGTGCGAAACTGATGGCACCGCACGGCGGGCTGTTCGTGCTGCTGATCCATGGCGCGATTACGCAGGTGCTGGGTTATCTGGTAGCGATTCTCGTCGGCACGGCGGTAGCGGGACTGGGTTATGCTGTTCTGAAACGTCCGGAAGAGGAGCTGGCGAAAGCCTGATCCTTGGCACGATAAGCGAGGGAGTCTGTGGGCTCCTGACCGCAGCTGAATAGTTTATAAAGCAGGTAACAGGGCCGAAGAGCAAAGCGTCCCGCGACATGGATGTCGCGGGCCGAGCTGGCAAGGATACCGTCTATTGCGTCTTTGCGATCGGGCCCTGTTAACTGCGATTAGCACTGAATGAACAACTATAAGGGAGCCAACTGGCTCCCTTTTTTAATTCTTCTGCTCTGATTTCAGCCAGGCGATCTCATCCTTCCAGATATCCGGATTAATGGTTTCCAGGATCAGCGGAATACCATCGAAGCGCGCATCCTTCATCAGCCAGCTAAACACCGTCTTGCCGATATTGCCTTCGCCCAGGCTATGGTGACGATCGACTCGGCTGGCAAAGGCGCTTTTCGCGTCGTTGAGGTGCATACCGCGCAGATACTGAAAGCCAACGATGCGCTCAAAGGCGGCAAAAGTCTCTTCACAGGCCGCTTCGGTACGCAGATCGTAGCCGCCCGCAAACGCGTGGCAGGTATCAATACAGACGCCGACGCGCGACTTGTCTTCAACATGCTCAATAATGGTTGCCAGATGCTCAAAGCGGAAGCCAAGGTTGCTGCCCTGACCGGCGGTATTCTCAATCACCGCCACCACCTGCGAGGTCTTGTCCAGCGCGTAATTAACCGACTCGGCGATACGCTTCAGGCACGCCTCTTCTTCAATCTGGTTGAGGTGGCTGCCCGGATGGAAGTTAAGCAGCGTCAGGCCCAGCTGTTCGGCGCGGTGCATCTCATCAACAAAGGCTTCGCGCGATTTTTCCAGCGCATCCATCACCGGATGGCCAAGGTTAATCAGAAAACTGTCGTGCGGCAGGAGCTGATGCGGACCGAAATTGTACTTTTCGCAGGCTGCTTTAAACGCATCAATAGTGGCAGTTGAAAGCGGCGCGGCCTTCCACTGCCGTTGGTTCTTGGTGAACAGGGCGAATGCGGTGGCTTCCAGTTCATGGGCACGAATCACTGCCTGATCTACCCCGCCAGCCGCGCTGACGTGTGCGCCGATATATTTCATGCCGCTTCTCCTGAAAAGGGCTAACTAAAGAAGCCCGCATCATACCCGATGCACCTAACGCGTGAAATGCTGTACCAGCAGATTGATCGCGCCACCGCCGACGATCAGCCAGACAAACCCCATCAGTCCCAGCAGCAGCGGTTTCACGCCTGCTTGGCGCAGTGCACCAAAGCGCGTGGTCAGGCCGAGCGCTGCCATCGCCATCGCCAGCAGCAGATTTGCCAGCTGGTTAAGCCCGGCAATCCACGCGGCGGGAAGTGAATGAAACGAATTAAACAGTGCTACCAGGATAAAACCCAGCGCGAACCAGGGAAAAGTGAGACCCTGACGCGGCGTCTGCTGCGGCGCGCGTCGCAGCCAGCCGCTCAGGCAGAGCAGAAAGGGCGCGAGCATCATCACACGCAGCATTTTAGCGATCACCGCGCTGTTTTCAGCCTCTGCGCCGATGCCATGGCCAGCCACCACCACCTGCGCCACCTCATGAATCGTCGAACCGGTAAAAATGCCAAACTGCGCAACGCTAAGCTGTGGGAAATAAGCCTGCGCCAGCGGCCAGAGAAGGGGATAAATCACAATCGCCAGCGTGCCGAACAGCACCACCGTTGCCACGGCGACCGCCACCTTTGACGGTGCGGCTTTCACTACCGGTTCGGTAGCCAGCACCGCAGATGCTGCTGCCTGCGCCGATCAGCCATACTGTTTCGCGATCGAGTTTCAACAGCCGGATGCCCAGCAGACAGGTCATAATGAACGTGCTGCTGAGCGTTAAAATATCAATCAACACGCCACTCAGACCAACATCGGCGATCTGCTGTACCGTGATGCGAAAGCCGAACAGAATAATGCCAAGCCGCAGCAGTTTCTGCTTCGCCAGCAGCACGCCCGCGTCGCACTGTGCCGCCAGCGCAGGGTAGAGGCTATTGCCGACGACGATGCCCAGCATAATCGCCAGCGTCAGCGCGCCCAGCCCTAAGCCGCTAAGCTGGGGCCGCTGCGCCAGCCAGGCTGCGCCACCGGCAATCGCCGCCGTCAGCAGCAGACCGGCAAAACGGTGTTGAACAAAAAGGGGAAATCTGGGAAAACTCAGCTCTGTCATAACATGCTCCTCCTGATATGAGAAGCATGCGCCGCGCTTGCTCAAAAGTGAAATTGATAATTTATTTATAATTAACCAGATAAAACGATAAGGCTACAAGATGTTATTTCCCGTTTGCCCGTTTGCCCGTTTGCCTGTTTGCCTGTTTGCCTGTTTGCCCGTTTGCC
>JAUHTP010000012.1:47860-73996 GCA_031332935.1 Candidatus Pantoea bathycoeliae
GTTTGCCCGTTTGCCCGTTTGCGCGTTGGGCCAACCTGATTAAAAAAGATGTGTTAACGCTGTGGTTCGCCTGCCGCGATCCGCGCACGCCCTGGTGGTTTAAGCTGCTGGCGTTTGGGCTGGTCGCCTATGCGCTGAGCCCCATCGATCTTATTCCCGATTTTATTCCCATCATCGGCCTACTGCTGGATGATGCGATCATTATCCCGCCCGGTGTGCTGATCCTGCTGCGTCTGCTGCCGCGTGATGTGCACATCAGCAGCGCCGAGGTGCAGCGCGCGCGGTAAAAAAGTGGTCAGCGGCTTTGGCCTGTTCCTGATGGTGCTGATCTGGCTGGCCGTCTTCTTTTATCTTGTGAAGCGCTACGCAATGTAGGGAGAGTTTGTGCATATCACGCTACGTCAGATCGAAGTGTTTACTGAGGTGCTGAAAAGCGGCTCGACCACACAGGCCTCTCAGGTGCTGTCGCTCTCGCAGTCTGCGGTGAGCGCCGCGCTGGCGGATCTGGAAAACCAGCTCGGCGTGCAGCTGTTTGACCGCGTCGGCAAGCGGCTGGTGCTGAATGAGCACGACGTCTGCTCTACCCGCGCGCCATTGGCCTGCTTGAGCAGGCGGGCGAAATCGAGCAGCTGTTCAAAGAGGACAAGGGTGCCATCCGCATCTATGCCAGCAGCACCATCGGCAACTATCTGCTGCCGGGCATGATAGCCGCCTACCGCCGCGACTTTCCCGGCTTGCCGCTGGAGCTGAGCGTCGGCAACAGCCAGGATGCTATTAATGCCGTTGCTGATTTCCGCGTTGATGTTGGCCTGATCGAAGGGCCATGCCATATGACCGAACTGGTGAGCGAAGCCTGGCTGGAGGATGAGCTGGTGGTGTTTGCCGCGCCGGACGCCGAAATTCTGCGCCAGCCAGTGACGCTGGAGAGTTTGGGCAACGCGCCCTGGATCCTGCGTGAGTGCGGCTCCGGCACGCGTGAAATTGTCGACTATCTGCTGCTCGCGTATCTGCCTACTTTTCAGCTGGGCATGGAACTGGGCAACTCAGAAGCGATCAAACATGCGGTGCGGCACAATATGGGCATCAGCTTCCTGTTGCGTCGCGTGATCGCCGATCTGCTGGAGGCGGGTACGTTAGTAGAACTGAGCATTCCGCTGCCGCGCCTGCTTTATCACATCCATCACCGCCAGAAGCACCTTTCAAAGGCGCTCACCCGCTTTCTTTCCTACTGCCGGGAGTAGCCGCAACAGGTATTTGCTTATAATTCAGCGGCGATCATGAAGGTAACTAATAACAGGGCGTCAGTGCTATACAGAGCAGGGTAAATTGCTACAATCGCGCCTAATTTTAAGCGAACCTAGTGTTTACACATGCATAACGACACAAATACAACATAACAACCTGCGTTACGACGCGAGTTAAAGGCGCGTCACCTGACGATGATCGCCATTGGCGGATCTATCGGCACCGGCCTTTTCGTGGCCTCAGGCGCCACTATTTCTCAGGCGGGACCGGGCGGCGCGCTGCTCTCCTACGCGCTGATTGGCCTGATGGTCTACTTCCTGATGAACAGCCTCGGCGAGCTGGCGGCTTTCATGCTGGTATCCGGCTCCTTCGCCACCTACGGTTCAAAATATGTGGAAGAGGGTTTCGGTTTTGCCCTCGGCTGGAACTACTGGTACAACTGGGCGGTCACCATCGCCGTCGATCTGGTTGCCTCGCAGCTGGTAATGAATTACTGGTTCCCCGATACACCAGGCTGGATCTGGAGCGCACTGCTCCTCGGCCTGATGTTCCTGCTTAACTATATTTCCGTGAAAGGCTTCGGCGAAGCGGAGTACTGGTTCTCGCTGATTAAAGTCGCCACCGTCATTATCTTTATCGTGGTCGGCGTGCTGATGATCCTCGGCATTTTGCGCGGCGGTGAACACGCTGGCTGGCATAACTGGCAGGTAGGCGATGCGCCATTCGCAGGTGGTTTTGCCGCAATGATTGGTGTGGCAATTATTGTCGGCTTCTCTTTCCAGGGGACTGAGCTTATCGGTATCGCGGCGGGCGAGTCGGAAGATCAGGCAAAAAACATTCCGCGCGCGGTGCGCCAGGTTTTCTGGCGTATTCTGCTGTTCTATATCTTCGCCATTCTGATTATCAGCCTGATCCTGCCCTATACCGATCTACAGCTGCTGCATAACGATGTAACGGACATCAGCGTCAGTCCGTTTACGCTGGTATTCCAGAACGCTGGCCTGCTGTCGGCCGCAGCGGTGATGAATGCGGTAATCCTGACGGCAGTGCTGTCAGCGGGCAACTCCGGTATGTACGCCTCGACGCGTATGCTCTACAACTTGGCGAGCAAAGGCAAAGCCCTGCGCATGTTCGCGAAGCTGTCAAGAAGCTGTCAAAAGGCGGCGTGCCGCGCAACGCGCTGTGGGCAACGACAGTGGTTGTGGGACTTTGCTTCCTGACCTCGAAATTCGGTAACTAGGAAGTCTATCTGTGGCTGCTGAATACTTCGGGCATGACCGGCTTCATCGCCTGGCTCGGTATTGCCATTAGCCACTACCGTTTCCGTCGCGGCTATATTGCACAGGGCCATAGCCTTAGCGATCTGCCATACGTTCAGGCTTTTTCACGATTGGCCCGATTTTGGCTTTCGTGCTCTGTCTGATCATCACGCTGGGCCAGAACTACCAGGCCTTCCTGAATGACAGCATCGACTGGTACGGCGTGGCTGCAACCTATATCGGTATCCCGCTGTTTTTGCTTATCTGGATGGGTTACAAGCTGACGCGCGGCACCCGTTTTGTGAAATACAGCGATATGGAATTCCCTACGCATAAAGAGTAAGCGGCGAAAACAGTGAAAAGCGCGGCTTGGCCGCGCTTTTTTTATGGGTGTACCGTTTTGTTTAGGTTGAGAAATTGATGATTATTATCATCTGCTCTATTGTGGCAGCGTTTTCGACCAAACTCCTTGAACAGGCTTTTTATGACGGACTCTACTCTGCCCGCACAGGGCGCTATGGGCCGCTATCATCAGGTACTGCGTCGCCGCATGCTGATGATTGCTGTACTGGTGCTGGCGATTGTGGCCTCACTGGTGCTGGACTTTACCCTTGGCTCGGCCGCAGCCTTTGGCGCGGCGCTGGCAATTATCCTCGGCATCGGCATTCCCGGCGTACCGGATCAGTGGCTAATTTCAGTCAATGCCTTTGTCTTTGCGCTGTTTGCCGCGCTGATGCTGGACGGCGTGACGCGCTGGACGCGGGTCTCGACCTCTTGCTGTTCGGCATTGCGCTGGTGTTCACCTTTAACGCTCTAGTGTCAATGATGCAGTTTATCGCCAGCGAAGATACCATGCAGGGCCTGGTGTTCTGGACCATGGGCAGCGTGGCGCACGCCTCGTGGGAGACGCTGGGTGTATTGAGCGCCGCTTTTGCCCTGCTGCTGCCGTTCTCGCTGCTCAGTAGCAGGAAGCTGACCGCGCGTGCCTCGGTGAAGATCGCGCGGTGAGTTTTGGTATCGACGTGCGCCGTCTGCGCCTCGCGACGCTGCTGCGCGCGCTGGCCGGACTGAATAAAGGGCAGGGCGAGCTGTGGCTGAATGGCGAAGAGCTGATGCAGCAGCCGTTTTCCAGCCGCGCCCAGCGCGTGGTCTACCTGCCGCAGTCGCTGATCCGTCGCCCGGAGCTGCTGCTGCTCGATGAGCCGCTGAGCGCACTGGAGCTTAACTATCAGTTCCACGTAATGGATCTGGTGCGGCGCGAAACGGCGCAGCGCAATATCGTCACCGTTGTTGTGGTGCATGACATTAATATCGCGTTACGCCATGCGCACCATGCGCTGATGTTGAAAGAGGGCGCGCTGATCGCCGATGGCGAGCCGGATAAGGTGGTCACGCCGGAAACGCTGGCGCAGGTGTACGGTGTGAAAGGGCGCATTGAGCACTGCTAGCAGGGGATGCCGCAGGTAATGATCGACGGGCTGGTCGGCTCGGCGATGGTGTAAGAAAAAGGGCCGCAGTGCGGCCCTGAGATTATCGGCAATGTGCCGTCGCGGGTGGCAGGGAGCCGTCTGTAGGCCGCAGTGCGACCCTGATTCACTACACCAGCAGATGCTGCGCATGGAAGCGCAGATGATCCTCAACAAAGGTCGCGATGAAGTAGTCGCTGTGGTCATAGCCCGGCTGCACGCGCAGCGTCAGCGGGAACCCCATCTATTTTGCCACCACATCCAGCCGCTCCGGCTGAAGCTGATCCGCTGGGAACTGATCGCTGTCGCCCTGATCGATCAGGATCTGCAGGCGCTCCTGCACCTCACGCATTAACACGCAGCTGTCATAGGCGCGCTAGGCCGCGCGATCCTCTCCCTGATAGGCGCTGAACGCTTTCTGGCCCCACGGAACGTCGCTAGGGTTCACGATGGGCGCAAACGCGACGCAGAGGCAAAGCGGTTGCAGAGACGCAGCGCAAGCATCAGCGCGCCGTGCCCACCCATCGAATGCCCCATGATCGACTGCCGCTCGCTGATATTAAAATTACCGGCGACCAGCGCAGGCAACTCTTGGCTGAGGTAGTCAAACATGCGGTAGTGCGCTGATCAGGGAGCTTGGGTCGCGTTGAGATAGAATCCCGCGCCCTGGCCCAGATCGTAGCCGTCGTCGTTGGCAACGTCCTCGCCGCGCGGGCTGGTGTCCGGCATAATCAGCACCAGACCCAGCTCCGCCGCAACGCGCTGCGCCCCGGCTTTGGTGGTGAAGTTCTCATCCGTACAGGTCAGCCCTGCCAGGAACCAGACCGCAGGCGGCGTGTCGCCTTTCGGATTGGGCAAAAAGATGCTGAAGGTCATCGGGCAACTCAGCACGGCTGATTGATGTCGCCAGCGTTGCTGCCAGCCGCCAAACATCCGGTGTTCTTCCAGCAGTTCCAGCGATGCCATATTGCCTCCAAATTACTTGTTAAAGTGCACCACTGAACGGATCGATTTTCCTTCATGCATCAGGTCGAAAGCGTCGTTGATCTCTTCCAGCGGCATGGTGTGGGTAATAAAGTCGTTTAGTGCAAATTTACCGTCGAGGTAATCCTGCACAATGCCCGGCAGCTGTGAGCTGCACTTCACGCCACCAAAGGCGGAACCGCGCCAGACGAGACCGGTAACCAGCTGGAACGGAAACGTAGCAATCTCTTCACCTGCACCGGCCACGCCGATAATAACCGATTCGCCCCAACCCTTAATGGCAGCACTCCAGCACAGAACGCATCACGTTCAAATTGCCGATGCACTCAAAAGAGAAGTCCACGCCGCCGTCGGTCATCTCGACGCTCACTTCCTGAATGGGCTTCTCATAATCTTTCGGGTTCACTAGGTCGGTTGCGCCTAGCTTGCGCGCCAGGTCGAACTTGCTGGTATTGGTGTCGATACCGATGATGCGTCCGGCTTTTGCCATCTTCGCGCCGATAATCGCCGACAGGCCGATGCCGCCCAGACCAAAGATCGCCACGGTATCGCCTTCTTTCACTTTGGCAGTGTTCATCACCGCGCCCATGCCGATGGTCACGCCGCAGCCCAGCAGGCAAACTTCTTCCAGCGGTGCTTCTTTTTTGCTAATTTTCGCCAGCGAAATCTCCGGTACGACGGTGTACTCAGAGAAAGTCGAGGTGCCCATGTAGTGGAAAATCGGCTTGACGTCTTTAAAGAAGCGGGTCGTGCCGTCCGGCATCAGGCCTTTGCCCTGGGTGGTGCGAATCGCTTGGCACAGGTTGGTTTTGCCTGACAGACAGAATTTGCACTTGCCACATTCCGGGGTGTACAGCGGGATCACATGGTCGCCCACTTCAACACTGGTCACGCCTTCACCCACGGCTTCCACAACGCCGCCGCCTTCGTGGCCCAGGAGCGCCGGGAGTACGCCTTCCGGATCTTTGCCCGACAGGGTATAGGCATCGGTATGGCAGACGCCGGTCGCGACGATGCGCACCAGCACTTCGCCTTTCTGTGGCGGCATCAAATCTACTTCTTCGATTTTCAGCGGTTCGCCAGCGGCCTAGGCAACGGCGGCACGGGTTTTAATCATGTTCATGCAATCTCTCTTGCAGTCAGATGGGGACGCCGCCGGTGCGGTCGCGTCCGTTGGTCGTGATATCAATAAAAATAGCGCGTAAATGCGCAATTAGTCTGCGACCCGCAGCGGATGAAGCAGCTGGTCGTCCTGCGGACGGTCATCAAACATATCAATAATTAAATATTTCAGGGCTTCGACGTTGGGCATGAAGGCGTCGCGACGCCACATCAGCCAGGTCGCGGTGTCGCGGTATTGGGCGGCCAGCTGACGCTGACCAGCAGCGTGGTGGCAGCGCTCAACTATGCTCGGCTATCTGTGCGCTGTGCGGCTCCTTTGATGCGATGCGCGCGCGGCGTCACGTCGAGCTGCGCTTACAGCTCGGCGTCTGGGGTGCGGTGATCCTGACGCTGCTTTCGGCCTGCGTCAGCGGCCCTTGGCTGCACGGCGCGGTGCGCTTTCTTATCGGCTGGGCGAGCGGCGTGGCGCTGGTGCTGGTGGCCGCCTGGAGCAGCGAACAGCTGAATCATCACGGTCGGCCCGGCCTGTCGGCGGCGGTATTTGCAGGGCCCGGCGCGGGGATTTTTATTAGCGGCTTACTGGCGGTGCAGCTGCATACGCTCCAGGCCTCTGTTGCGCTGGCATGGGCTGCCTATGGCATGCTGGCACTGTTGTTGATCGCGGCAATCGCACGTAATCTGCCGCGTCGCGCGGGCGACCTGCATCGTCCCGAACAGGCTCCGCTGGTGCTGACCGGCAATCTGCGGCGGCTGGTGCTCAGCTATAGCCTGGCGGACTTCGGCTATATTCTGCCCGCCACCTTTTATGTCGCAGATGGCGGTGGAGCGCTTTCCTGACGGCGCGTTCGCCCAGTTCGTCTGGCCGATTTTTGGCGGCGCAGCAATGGTGGGCATCGCGCTGGGCATTCTGACGCGTGGCTGCCGGGCTTCAGCGGTTTGCTGATCGGCGCGCTGCTGGTAGGCGGCGGGTTTCTCTGCATGGTGCAGCTGTCGCTGGCCTGCGCGCGCTAACTTGCACCGCAGCATACACGCTATATGGCAGGGCTGCTGGCCACCGGCTATGCGGTTGGGCAGCTGGTTGTGCCGGTGCTGTCGTCGCTCTCGACTGCACTGCTGCATCGGCTGGAGCCTGCGCTGTGGATTGCCGCGCTAGGCCTGGCCGCAGGCGGCCTGCTGGTCTGGCGTCGATCATCGTGAAAAGCTTTCATCGCCGATTGGATTGATTACTGGATTACCCCAACGGAAAGCTTCACAATACTCGCTCAGAATTGAACCCGCCGGTCTCTCCGGTGGACGTTACACCTGCGGAGATTAGTACGATGAGCACCCTTAGTCAGGAAGCTATCCTGGTTCACGAAGCGCTGCTGGCGCGAGGCCTGGAAACGCCGTTACGCGCGCCAACGCGTGAGATGGATGATGAAACCCGTAAGCGCCTGATCGCTGGCCACATAACCGAAGTCATGCAGCTGTTGAATCTGGATCTTGAGGATGACAGCCTGATGGATACGCCGCATCGCATCGCCAAAATGTATGTAGATGAAGTCTTTTCCGGCCTGGATTATGCCAACTTCCCGAAAATCACCGTCATCGAAAATAAGATGAAAGTGGATGAGATGGTGACGGTGCGTGACATCACGCTGACCAGCACCTGTGAGCACCACGTTGTGATTATCGACGGCAAAGCCACGGTCGCCTATATCCCGAAAGATAAGGTGATTGGTCTGTCGAAGATCAACCGCATCGTGCAGTTCTTTGCCCAGCGTCCACAGGTGCAGGAGCGTCTGACCGAGCAGGTGCTGGTGGCGCTGCAAACCCTGCTTGGCACCAATAACGTCGCGGTCTCCATCGAGGCGGTGCACTACTGTGTCAAAGCGCGCGGCGTGAAAGATGCCACTAGCGCCACCACCACGACTTCTCTGGGCGGCCTGTTTAAGTCGAGCCAGAATACCCGCCAGGAGTTCCTGCGCGCGGTGCGTCACATCTAAACGTTACTGTTAGCCTTAGCAGCCGCCTGTGACACAGGCGGCTGTGCACCAGCTCAACAGGGACCGATATGCAACGCTATCATGTGCTGGATTTCATTCGTGGCTGCGCCATTCTTGGCATTCTGTTGCTTAATATTGTCGGTTTTGCCTTACCTTCCGCAGCTTATCTCAATCCCGCCTGGCATGGCGAGCCTGGCGCTGGCGAAGTCTGGACATGGGCGATGCTCGATACATTGGCACAGCTAAAATTCCTCACCTTGTTTGCCCTGCTGTTTGGCGCGGGTTTGCAGATGCAGCTGCCACGCGGAAGCCGCTGGCTGTCGGCGCGCCTGACATGGCTGGCGCTGATCGGCCTGTTCCACGCCATTGCGATGTGGGAAGGGGATATCCTGCTTGATTACGCCATCGTTGGCCTGACCGTCTGGCGCATGCTGCGCGACGTCCCCTCAACGCGCAGCCTGTTTCATACCGGTGCATTGCTCTATTTAATGGGCTGCGGCGTGCTGCTGATTTTTGGCTCTATCTCCGATCCTGAACCCAGCCGTTCATGGCTGCCTGGCACGGCCGATCTGGAGTATGAACGTTTCTGGAAACTCGCGGGCGGCTGGGAAGCGGTGCATAACCGGCTTGACCATCTCTCCTCCAGCCTGATGGCGCTGGCGTCGCAGTATGGCTGGCAGCTGGCGGGTCTGATGATGATGGGTGCGGCGCTGCTGCGCTGCGGCTGGCTAACCGGTGAATACAGCACGCGACACTATCGCCGCTGCGCTGCGCTGCTGCTGGCGATGGGCTATGCGATTGCTCTGTCCGGCGTGGTCTCGCAGTGGATGCTGCACTGGTCGTTCCGCTGGAGCGGTTTCTATTTGCAGGTGCCGCGCGACCTAGCCAGCCCCTTTATCAGTCTGGGCTATGCGGCGCTGATTCTCGGTTTCTGGCCGCAGCTAGCCCGCTGGCGCATTAGCTATGCTGTCCAGTTCGTGGGGCGCATGGCGCTAAGCAACTATCTGTTGCAGACGCTGATCTGCACCACGCTGTTCTACCGCTTTGACCTCTTTATGCGCTTCGATCGCCTGCAGCTGCTGGCGTTTGTCCCGGCAGTCTGGCTCGTCAATATTCTCTTCTCAACGATCTGGCTACGCTTTTTCCCACAGGGCCCGCTTGAATGGCTGTGGCGTCGCCTGACGCGTCTGGCCGCAAGCAAATCGTCGCATCGTTCCTCGCTCAGATAATGATATTCATCACAAAGGTTACATCATTGTATGTAACCGTTTTCATCGGTGTGACGTAATTCACGCTGCTGCCTTGCAGCGCCTGACAGAATAGCGCCGGGTTTACTTCCTGGCGTGATGCCTTTTTTTCCTCTGTGGAACTGCTGCATGATAACGATTCGTGATGTTGCCCGTCTGGCTGGCGTGTCGGTGGCGACCGTCTCACGCGTGCTTAACAACAGCAGCGCCGTCACTGCTGACACACGCGATGCGGTGTCACAGGCCGTGGAATCACTGGGCTACCGCCCCAATGCCAACGCGCAGGCGCTGGCAACGCAGGTGAGCGACACCATTGGCGTCGTGGTAATGGACGTCTCCGATCCCTTCTTTGGCGCGCTGGTAAAAGCGGTTGATACCGTTGCGCAGCGCCTGCATAAACATGTTCTGATCAGCAACTCTTGGCACCAGGAAGATAAAGAGCGTCACGCCATTGAGGTGCTGATCCGTCAGTGCTGCAATGCGCTGGTGGTGCACGCGAAAACGCTTTCAGACAGTGAGCTGGCGGGTTTTATGCAGCAGGTGCCGGGCATAGTGATGGTAAACCGCATCGTACCGGGTTTTGCCCATCGCTGCGTCAGTCTGGACAACGTGGCGGGCGCACTAATGGCAACCCGAATGCTGATGCAACAGGGACATAGCCGGATTGGCTATCTCTGCTCGGGTCATCAAATTGAGGATGTACAGCAGCGGCGCGACGGCTGGCAGCAGGCGCTGGCAGAGCAGGGCATCCGGCCGCAGGAGAGCTGGATCGCCAGTGCCGAACCCGATATGCAGGGCGGTGAAGCGGCTATGGTAGAGCTGCTTGGGCGCAATGTGCATCTCAGCGCGATTTTTGCCTATAACGACGGCATGGCGGCTGGCGCGCTTACCGCGCTGAAAGACAACGGCATTCAGGTGCCGCAGCACTTCTCCATCATTGGCTTTGACGATATCCCCATGTCGCGTTACACCGATCCTCAGCTGACCACTGTGCGCTATCCCATTGTTTCTATGGCGAAAGTGGCAACGGAGCTGGCGCTGAGCGGCGCGGCAGGTGAGCTGGATCCCAGCGCGCAACATATCTTTATGCCTACCCTGGTTCGCCGTCATTCTGTGGCGCAGCGGCAAAATGTGGAGTCGGTCACTAATTCAGACGATACCTCGATGTAACCGTTTTCAATCTGTGATTATATTCACAGTTAATTAACATTGCGCTCACTATGATGGCATCGTCTTACCGGACTGAAACATTATGTAACGCCACAGTAACCCCGGAGGGCGTCGTTTCAGTAAGCAGTTAAAAAGGTTCACAACATCTTCAGGACGCGTTGTCGCACAGGGAAGTCAGGTTTAGGACGGCGGTTCAGCGACGTAGCGTGAGATCTCCCGCTTCTCATTGGGTCGCCAAATCTTTTTTTACCGAAAGCTCAGTCGCGGCTGAGCCAGGCACTACCCTGCAAAAAACCGGAGATACCATGAATAAGAAGGTTTTCACTCTCACAGCCTTGGTTGCCAGCATGATGTTCGGCGCAACGGCACAACCAGCGGACACGCGTATCGGCGTGACCATCTACAAATATGACGACAACTTCATGTCGATGGTGCGCAAGGACATTGAGAAAGAAGCGAAAAGCATTGGCGGCGTACAGCTGCTGATGAATGACTCGCAGAATGACCAGTCAAAACAGAATGACCAGATCGACGTGCTGATGGCGAAAGGCGTGAAAGCGCTGGCGATTAACTTGGTGGATCCGGCTGCGGCAGCAGTGGTGATCGACAAAGCGCGCGGCAACGACGTGCCGATTGTGTTCTTCAATAAAGAGCCGAACGCGAAAGTGCTGGCCAGCTATGACAAAGCCTACTATGTCGGCACCGACTCTAAAGAGTCCGGCATTATTCAGGGCAAACTGATTGAGAAGCACTGGAAAGCCTCACCAAACTGGGACCTGAACAAAGACGGTCAGATTCAGTTCGTGCTGCTGAAAGGCGAGCCGGGCCATGCGGATGCGGAAGCGCGTACAAAATATGTGATTGATACTCTGAACCAGGACGGCCTGAAAACGCAGCAGCTGGCGATGGATACCGCAATGTGGGATACCGCGCAGGCTAAAGACAAGATGGACGCGTGGCTCTCTGGCCCGAACGCCAACAAAATCGAAGTGGTCATCGCCAACAACGACGCCATGGCAATGGGTGCGGTTGAAGCGCTGAAAGCGCATAACAAAACCTCTATTCCAGTATTCGGCGTCGATGCACTGCCGGAAGCGCTGGCGCTGGTGAAATCAGGCGCGCTGGCCGGTACCGTGCTGAACGATGCTGAGAACCAGGCGAAAGCAACGCTGGATATGGCGAAAAACCTGGCGGACGGCAAAGCCGCGACCGAAGGCACCAGCTTCAAAATCAGCGACAAAATTTTCCGCGTGCCTTACGTTGCCGTGGATAAAGAGAACCTGTCTCAGTTCCAGAAATAATCCTGTCCGGGCGCGGCTGAACTGCGCCCTGTTTTAACGTGACCAACGCTTTTTTTAGCCAGGTGAATTATGGCCAGTGATAATCCGACCGCGCAGCGTGAATATCTGCTGGAAATGACGAATGTGTCAAAATCATTTCCAGGGGTTAAAGCCTTAGATAATGTGAATTTAAAAGTGCGGCCTCACTCCGTTCATGCATTGATGGGTGAAAACGGCGCAGGTAAATCAACATTATTAAAATGCCTGTTTGGTATTTATAAAAAAGATACGGGGAGCATCCTGTTTCAGGGTGAAGATATCGATTTTAAAAGTTCAAAAGAGGCGCTGGAAAATGGCGTTTCAATGGTGCACCAGGAGCTAAACCTAGTATTACAGCGCACTGTTATGGACAATATGTGGCTGGGCCGCTACCCGCGCAAAGGGCAGTTTGTCGATCAGGATAAAATGTATCGCGATACCAAAGCGATATTTGAAGAGCTGGATATCGATATCGATCCGCGCGACAAAGTGGCGCAGCTTTCTGTGTCGCAGATGCAGATGATAGAAATTGCCAAAGCGTTTTCCTATGATGCTATAATCGTCATTATGGACGAGCCGACCTCTTCGCTGACCGAAAAAGAGGTGAACCATCTGTTCACCATTATTCGTAAGCTGAAAGATCGCGGCTGCGGCATTGTTTATATCTCGCACAAGATGGAAGAGATTTTCCAGCTGTGCGATGAGATTACGATTCTGCGCGACGGTAAGTGGATCGCCACCCAGCCGCTGGAAGGGCTGGATCTGGATAAGATCATCGCAATGATGGTTGGTCGTTCCCTCAACCAGCGTTTCCCAGACAAAACCAACGTGCCGGGCGAAACCATTCTGGAAGTGAGTAATTTAACGTCGCTGCGTCAGCCGTCGATTCGTGACGTTTCGTTCGATTTGCATAAAGGGGAGATTCTGGGGATTGCCGGGCTGGTGGGCGCTAAACGTACCGATATTGTCGAGACCCTGTTTGGTATTCGCGAGAAGGTGAGCGGCACGATTAAGCTGCATGGCAAAGCGATTAATAATCACAGCGCCAACGAAGCGATTAACCATGGTTTTGCGCTGGTAACGGAGGAGCGACGCTCAACCGGCATCTATGCGTTTCTGGATATTGGATTTAACTCGTTAATCTCCAATATTAATAAATATAAAAACAGCATGGGGCTGCTGGATAATAAGCGGATGAAGAGTGATACCCAGTGGGTTATTGACGCCATGCGAGTTAAAACTCCGGGACACCATACGCAAATCGGATCGCTGTCTGGCGGTAACCAGCAGAAAGTGATTATTGGCCGCTGGTTATTAACTCAGCCTGAAATATTGATGCTTGATGAACCGACGCGCGGTATTGACGTCGGGGCAAAATTCGAAATTTACCAGCTGATTGCTGAGCTGGCGAAAAAAGAGAAGGGCATCATTATTATTTCGTCCGAAATGCCGGAGCTGTTGGGCGTTACCGATCGTATTCTGGTGATGAGCAACGGTCAGGTAGCGGGCATTGTAGATACCAAGACAACCACGCAGAACGAAATATTGCGTTTAGCGTCATTACACCTTTAATGAAGCAAGGGCTGTTAACATGAAAGCGACTACTAAAAAGAATGCGCTAACCTGGCTGAAAGAGGGCGGTATTTATGTCGTTCTGCTGGTTTTACTGGCAATTATTATTTTCCAAGATCCGACATTTTTAAGCCTGATGAACCTGAGTAATATTCTGACCCAGTCATCAGTACGTATTATCATCGCGCTTGGCGTAGCGGGACTGATCGTCACCCAGGGGACCGATCTCTCGGCAGGTCGTCAGGTTGGGCTGGCTGCGGTGGTAGTGGCAACGCTGCTACAGTCGATGGAGAACTCCAACAAGGTGTTCCCGACGCTGTATACCATGCCGATTCCGCTGGTGATTCTGGTGGCATGCGTAATTGGTGGCATTATCGGCCTGCTGAACGGCGTCATTATCGCCTATCTCAAGGTAACGCCGTTTATTACCACGCTCGGCACCATGATTATTGTTTACGGTATTAACTCGCTCTATTATGACTTTGTTGGCGCATCGCCGATTGCGGGTTTCGACAGCGGCTTTTCTAAATTCGCTCAGGGCTTCTTCCGCTTTGGTGATTTTAAGCTGTCATTTATCACGTTCTACGCCATTATCGCCATCGTGTTCGTCTGGATCCTGTGGAACAGGACTCGCTTCGGCAAGAATATTTTTGCTATCGGCGGTAACCCTGAAGCGGCGAAAGTCTCGGGTGTGAACGTTAACTTCAACCTGATTCTGGTCTATGCGCTTTCTGGTGTGTTTTATGCCTTCGGCGGCATGCTGGAAGCGGGCCGTATTGGCAGCGCCACCAACAACCTCGGCTTTATGTATGAGCTGGACGCTATCGCAGCGTGCGTGGTCGGCGGCGTTTCCTTTGCGGGCGGCGTAGGTACGGTAGCGGGCGTGGTGACCGGTGTTATTATCTTCACCGTTATCAACTACGGCCTGACCTATATCGGCGTGAATCCTTACTGGCAGTACATTATTAAGGGCGGCATTATTATCTTCGCCGTAGCGCTGGATTCGCTGAAGTATTCGCGTAAGAAGTAAGGATGAAAAGTTGTTGAAGAAGAGCGACCTTTGGGGCGCTTTTTGTGTTTGTCGGGCGCTCGCTGTGTTGTAAGATCAGATGCGGCGTGGCGACAGGGGCTGTTACGCAAAGTCGCTTAAGCTACGGACAAAAACGCCGGGAGCGTTTTTGAACAACGCAGCGCGTTGGCCCGATACGGGCGAACCTCAAGGATGAGGTGCGTATCTGCGCGGGCCGAGCGAGCAGGGATAGCGCAGGGATAGCGCGGGATGCTTTGCTCCACAGCCCCTGTCGCCCACTTTGGCAGGTTTTTGTGCCGCCTGAATGATAAAGCACGCCGCTCTTTCTATTTCCGGGCTTTCTGCTCGCTCTCCAACAGTTGCTCCGGCGTCACTGCCGGATAGCTCTGCGCATCTTCCGGCACTTCATGCACCGCCGGGATCGGCACCAGCGGGCCGAGGAAGCGCGGCTCGCGCTTCATCACATAGAGATCGACCAGCGCCCCGAGGCGCGCGCCCACCTCGCGGAAACGCACGCTCAGCATATTTTTTGGTGACGGCACGGCGAAACACTGCGCCTGAATCACCATATGCAGGGCGATAAACAGCGCGCGCTCGCAGTGAAAACGCTGGGTAATAATGATGAAATCATTGGTGTCGAACACCTTGCGCGTGCGCACAATCGAATCGAGGGTGCGGAAACCGGCATAGTCCAGCACGATATTCTGAGGATCAACGCCAGCTTTAATCAGATCGCGGCGCATGGTCATCGGCTCGTTATAGCTGCTCATGGCGTTATCGCCGCTCAGCAGCAGATAGTTAACCTTGCCGCTGTTATAGGCGTTCAGCGCGCCCTGAATGCGATAAAGGTAATACTGGTTATAGACGCCGGTGCGGTAATACTTCGCCGTGCCCAGCACCACGCCAACCTGGCGATGCGGCAATGAGGCAACGTCTTCATAGATAAACGGGGCGGTTTTCCAGCTGATCCAGCGATCCAGGCCGAGCGCGGTCGCCACCATCAGTAAGATGATGAATAAAAGACCAATAAAGACGCATTTTAACATACGCGTGAGTGCTCGACGTAGGGGAAAACTGGTGCATCAAGGCTACTTGAGGACCTGCGTTGAAGCAAGTTAACGCCGGCTGGCTGATGGTTTTTTGCGCAACAGCCGTGCTTGAAGCGGCCCGGCGACAATCTGTCAGATTGAGGTACGGCGATAGTGGCGATACTGTGGCAGCCAGAAGTTATTGGCAACAGCCTGTGACAGCACATCTTCCGACGTCACGACCGCCACGCCTGCCAGCTGCGCGGCTTTGCCGACTTCCATGGCGATAATTTTCGATACGCCCTGAATATCTTTGATTTCCGGCAGCACCGGACCTTCGCCTTCGTTTACCAGCGGTGAACAGTCGGCCAGTGCGCGGCTTGCCGTCATCAGCATCGAGTCGGTGACGCGCGTCGCGCCAGCGGCAATTACGCCCAAGCCGATGCCGGGGAATATATAGGAGTTGTTGCACTGCGCAATCGGATAGGTTTTTCCTTTCCAGCTCACCGGCGAGAAGGGGCTGCCGGTCGCAACCAGCGCCGCGCCGTCGGTCCAGGCGATAATACCTGCGGGTGTCGCTTCTACACGCGAGGTCGGGTTCGAGAGCGGCATCACGATCGGACGCGGACAGTGCTTGTGCATCTCGCGGATAATCTCTTCGGTAAAGAGCCCCGGCTGGCCGGACACGCCAATCAGAATATCGGGACGCGCGTTGCGCACCACGTCCAGCAGCGAGATAGAATCGCTGGCGGTATCCCACTCTTTCAGGTTCTCGCTCTTCTGCACCAGCTTGCTCTGGAAGTCGAGCAGGTTGGGCAGCTTATCGGTCAGCAGGCCAAAGCGGTCGACCATCAGCACGCGGGCGAGCGCTTCTTCGTCGCTCAACCCTTCCGACTTCATCTGCGAAATAATCTGCTCAGCGATGCCGCAGCCGGCAGATCCTGCGCCAAGGAAGACCACCTTTTGCTGGCACAGGCGGCTGCCTGCGGCGCGGCTGGCGGCGATCAGCGTACCGACGGTGACAGCCGCGGTGCCCTGAATATCATCGTTAAAGCAGCAAATCTCATCGCGGTAGCGCTGTAGCAGCGGCATGGCGTTTTTCTGCGCGAAGTCTTCAAACTGCAACAGCACGTTCGGCCAGCGGCGTTTTACCGCCTGGATAAAGTCGTTAACGAAGGCTTCGTACTCTTCGCCAGTGATACGCGGATGACGCCAGCCCATATAGAGCGGATCGTTCAGCAGCTGCTGGTTGTTCGTACCGGCGTCCAGCACTACCGGCAGAGTATAGGCCGGAGAGATGCCGCCACAGGCGGTATAGAGCGACAGTTTGCCGATTGGAATGCCCATGCCACCGATACCTAAATCGCCGAGGCCGAGAATACGCTCGCCGTCGGTGACCACAATCACCTTCACGTTCTGCTTGGTGGCGTTTTGCAGCATATCTTCGATGTGGGCGCGGTTCGGGTAGGAGATAAAAACGCCGCGCGCGCGACGATAGATCTCGGAAAAGTGTTCACAGGCCGCGCCAACGGTCGGGGTATAGATGATCGGCATCATCTCTTCGAGATGGTTGTCGAGCAGGCGGTAAAACAGGGTTTCGTTGGTGTCCTGAATGTTGCGCAGGTAGACGTGTTTGTCGTTATTGTTTTTGAAGTCCTGGAACTGGCGCCAGGCGCGCTCTGTCTGCTCTTCAATACTCTCGACCGCTTCAGGCAGCAGGCCGTTGAGGTTAAATTCGTTACGCTCTTCCAGTGAGAAGGCGCTGCCTTTGTTCAGCAGGGGAAATTCCAGCAGGATCGGGCCAGCGTAGGGGATGTACAGTGGACGTTTACTTTCGTACTCGTGTTCCATGAATTGATGCTCCGGTTGCAATGTTGTCTGGCAAAAACTCAGACGCCAGTCGTTCTTTTTTGTGTTGCTGGCGCACGATCCTATGAAATTTCTCGCTGATGTACAGCTTTTGTAAATAAAAGATATCGTAAGTGCTGAAAAGCGTGCCGTGGCTCAGGCTTTATGCAGCGTAACGCGTGTCAGCTGTGTGCATCCCAGCGCGGCCAGCGTCGCCTGCGTGGCGGCAAACTGATCCAGCGTGGCATTCTCTACTTCGGCCAGCGCGGCCGCGGCGATATTATCGCAGGCTTCGCCCTGCATATTCAGCAGGATCAGCGCGGCTTGCAGCGGTGGAAGGCTGGGGTTAAAGGCGGCATTCTCTGCGTAGCGTCCGGTGACCAGCGCGCCAGCGTGGGTACGCAGCGCGATGCCGCTGTGCGAACCGCTATAAGGTGCGTGGCTCTCATTGGCAGCCGCTATTGCCGCCTGAGCCAGCGCATCGCCCTGTGCCAGATAGCCGTGATCGACTTTATCCAATAGCAGAGTGGTGATATCCAGATCGCGCGGGCCAAAAGCGTCCGGCAGGTAGTCAGCTAGGGTTGTGACGCTGCGGCCAGGCAGACTGATGCGCAGATTAGTGCAGCTGTTAAGCTCATTCATAAACTGGCGGCAGTGGCCGCACGGTGTGTAGTTGACGGTCACCGCCTTCAGGCGGCGTTCGCCGCGCAACCAGGCGTGCGCAATAGCGCTCTGCTCGGCGTGCACCGTTTGCTGTAGCGCGACGCCGGTAAATTCCATATTGGCACCAAAATACCAGTGGCCGCTAACGCCGCGCGCAACGGCACCGACATTGAAGTGGGAAACCGGCGCAACCGCGCAGGCCGCCGCCAGCGGCAGTAATGCCAGCGCCAGCGTGTCAGCATCCAGTTGGGTCTGCTGCATCAGTGATGCGACCTGCTCTGGCGTCAGCGCCGCCTGAAACTGTGCGTCGTCGAAAACCGGACGCAGCGCGCTTTGCAGGCTAGCGGGCAGCGCGTCGAAGGCGGAGGTGAAACGTGGATGCATGATAGTCTCGTTAAGATCGGGCGGCTGATTGCCGCCAGAGGGTTTATATGTGATCTGTATCGCTATCACAATGCAACAAATTTGCTTCGTTTCAACTTTGCGAGATCTCGCAAGTTTTAACCCAGCGCGTGCAGCAGCAGAGGAAAATAAAGGGTGCCAGCAGCGAGGTGATAATGCCGTACAGCATCAGCATCAGCATCAGCATCAGCATCAGCATCAGCATCAGCACCAGTGAGCTGAACGCCCCTTCCTGATAGTCGACTTCTGCCGCGCGCGCCGTGCCAAGCGCATGTGAGGCGTTGCGGATCGCCAGCCCGCGCGCCGCGCGGGTTTTTACGCCCAGCAGGTTCAACACCATATGACCAAATACCGCGCCGAGCACGCCCGCAATCAGAACGCAAATAGCGCTGATGGCGCGAATGCCGTGCAGCGAGGCGGAAACCGCCATTGCAATAGGTGTCGTCACCGATTTAGGCAGAATGATGGCGGCGATTTCCGGCGTTGCGTCCATCCACAGCGCGATTGCCGTGCCAGAGGTCATTGCCGTCAGGCTGCCGATTATGCTGACGCCAATCAGTGACTTCCAGCGCGCGCGAATTTGGTGCATCTGCTCATAGAGCGGTAGCGCCAGCGCCACCACGGCGGGTTGCAGCAGCTGATTCAGGATATGGCTGCCAGCAAAATAGCGCGTGTAGGGGATTTTTTGCAGTACCAGCATCAGCAGGATGATGATGGCCATCGCTACCAGCAGTGGGTTGATGATGGAGAGTTTAAGCTTTGCGGCCAACCGCAACCGTCGCGCCAGTAGAAAAACGCTGACGCTGAGCGGCAGTGACCACCAGATGTCACTCACTGGACTTCTCCTGCGCGGTGCGGGTATGTATCTTATGGGGGCTCCAGTCGACAATCGTCAGCACCAGAAAGGTACTCACCACGATAGAGACCACAATCGGGCCGAACTGCGGGCTGAGGATGTCGGTGTAGTTCATGATGCCTACGCTGATGGGCACAAACAGCAGCGCCATTAGCGGATAAGCAAATGGCAGCCCGGTTTTACCCAGTGAACAGCAAGATTTGCGTTGCCAGCAGCGCGAACAGGGTCAGAATGCCGAGAATGGTAATAGGCAGCAGCACAGCGATGGCGTTGCCTACGTAGAGGCAGAGATAGATGATGACGAAAGCGCGCACGTAGCGCCAGCACGGTGGGCATAGCAGGCTACTGTTTCTACTTCATCGCATTATACGCGACATGCATAAAAAAGAGCAACATTGCTGTCGCCCTGGGGTGTTAACTACGTGCCCGTCGCGGGTGACTAGGCCGGATCGAAAAGTCGCTCAAGGCATCCATGCTCGCTCGGCCCGCGTAGATACGCACCTCATCCTTGAGGTGCGCCCGTAAACGGGCCAACGCACTGCGTTGTTCAAAAACGCTCCCGGCGTTTTTGTCCTTGTCGCGGGACGCTTTGCTCTTCGGTCCAGGTCACCCGCTCTGCGGCTTTGAGTGCGGCCGTCAAGGCGATCGCCTGTTACCTTTACTTAACCGGCATACTTGGCTGCGCGCCGCTGTCGACGGAAAGCACAAACAGATCTTTCCCGCCAGGACCAGCTGACAGCAGCATGCCTTCCGACACGCAGAAAAGCATCTTACGCGGCGCAAGGTTGGCAACGATAATCGTCATCTTGCCGATCAGCACCGACGGATCCGGATAGGCTGCACGAATACCTGAGAAGATCTGGCGCTTCTCGCCGCCCAGATCGAGCTGCAAACGCAGCAGCTTGTCAGAACCTTCCACCAGCTCAGCGTTTTCGATCAGCGCCACGCGCATATCGACCTTCGCAAAGTCGTCAATTAATGGTATCGCCAATCGGTGCATCCGCTAGCGGGCCGGTCGCCGGTTTATTGGCTGCGGCCGCATCTTCTTTCGACGCTTCGATCAGTGCATTCACTTTGGTCATTTCAATACGTCCATAAAGGGCTTTAAACGGCGAAACCTGATGGCTGAGCAGCGGCTGGGCAATCGCATCCCAGCTCAGTTCGCTGTTGAGGAACGCCTCGGTGCGCTCGCTCAGGCTCGGCAGTACCGGCTTCAGCCAGGTCATCAGCACGCGGAACAGGTTAATACCCATTGAGCAAATGGCGTGCAAATCGGCGTCACGGCCTTCTTGCTTCGCCACCACCCAGGGAGCCTGCTCATCCACATAGCGGTTAGCCAGATCGGCCAGCGCCATAATCTCGCGGATCGCGCGGCTGAACTCGCGGCTGGCCCAAGCTTCGCCGATCTTCTCAGAAGCGTCAACAAAGGTCTGGTACAGCGCCGGATCCGCCAGTTCGGCCGACAGCTGGCCATCAAAACGCTTGGTCAGGAAGCCCGCGTTGCGCGACGCCAGGTTCACTACTTTATTGACGATGTCAGCATTTACGCGCTGCACGAAATCTTCCAGGTTCAGGTCAATATCGTCGATGCGCGAAGAGAGCTTGGCGGCGTAGTAGTAACGCAGACTGTCGGCATCTAGGTGCTGCAACCAGGTGCTGGCCTTAATAAAGGTGCCGCGCGATTTCGACATCTTGGCACCGTTCACCGTCACATAGCCGTGAACAAACAGGTTGTTCGGCTTGCGGAACTGGCTGCCTTCCAGCATCGCTGGCCAGAACAGGCTATGGAAATAGACAATGTCTTTGCCGATAAAGTGATAAAGCTCGGTAGTGGAATCGTTCTTCCAGAAATCGTCAAAATCGAGGTTGCCGCGCTTGTCGCATAGGTTCTTAAACGCGCCCATATAGCCAATCGGCGCGTCCAGCCAGACGTAAAAATACTTGCCCGGCGCGTCAGGGATCTCAAAGCCGAAGTAGGGCGCGTCGCGGGAAATATCCCACTGCTGCAGGCCAGACTCGAACCACTCCTGCATTTTATTCGCGACCTCCTCCTGAAGCGCACCAGAACGCGTCCAGGCCTGCAGCATGGCGCTGAACGGCGGCAGATCGAAGAAGAAGTGCTCGGAGTCGCGCATTTCCGGCGTCGCGCCGGACACCACAGACTTCGGCTCAATCAGTTCAGTCGGGCTATAAATCGCGCCGCACACTTCGCAGTTGTCACCATACTGGTCCGGCGACTTACATTCCGGACAGGTGCCTTTCACAAAACGGTCCGGCAGGAACATCCTTTTTTCCGGATCGTATAGCTGAGAGATGGTGCGGTTTTTAATAAAGCCGTTCTCTTTCAGACGAGAGTAGATCAGCTCAGACAGCACGCGGTTCTCGTCGCTGTGCGTCGAGTGGTAGTTGTCGTAACTGATGTTGAATCCGGCGAAATCAACCTGATGTTCCTGACTCATTTCAGTAATCATCTGCTCCGGTGAAATGCCTAACTGCTGCGCTTTCAGCATGATCGGCGTACCGTGCGCGTCGTCGGCGCAGATGAAGAAAATCTGATTGCCACGCATTCGCTGGTAACGCACCCAAATATCTGCCTGGATATGCTCGAGCATGTGGCCGAGATGGATTAATCCGTTCGCGTACGGCAGGGCGCACGTTACCATTATTTTTTTAGCGACTTGAGTCATAGTTTGCGTAGCTTTGTGTTGATTGAAAAAACGAGCTTAGATGGTAACTCATGTCCTGGCGGGCGTAAACATAAGGGCGGCCTGGCGTCGACCGCGACGACATCTGATATGATTGTTATGTTACCGCTGAACCCAGCGACAGAGAAAATAACAAGGAGTGGGGATGACAGCACAATCACGGACATCATATTCACCGGAAGCCTTACGCGCCATGGTTATGGGCGTGCTCAGCGGCTTTCGGCATTCGACCCTCGAACGCAATCTCACCGCGCTGAAAGCGCTGCATCACGTGGCGCTGCTGGACGGCAAGCTGCATATCGAACTTTCAATGCCGTTCGCTTGGGCGAGCGGGTTTGACGAGCTGAAGACGCAGGCCAGCGCCGAGCTGCTGAGCCTGACCGGCACCGAGGCGATCGATTGGCGGCTGCGTCACGATATCGCCACGCTGAAGCGCGTAAAAGGCCAGCCGGGCATTAACGGTGTGAAAAACATCATTGCTGTCAGCTCAGGCAAAGGCGGCGTGGGTAAATCGAGCACCGCCGTCAATATGGCACTGGCGCTGGCAGCAGAAGGGGCGCGCGTCGGCATTCTCGATGCAGATATTTACGGTCCGTCGGTGCCAAACATGCTGGGCACCGAGCACGAGCGTCCGACCTCGCCGGACGGCACCCATATGGCTCCGATTATGGCGCACGGGCTGGCAACGAATTCCATCGGCTATCTGGTGACGGACGATAATGCGATGGTGTGGCGTGGGCCGATGGCGAGCAAAGCGCTGATGCAGCTGCTCAGCGAAACGCTATGGCCCGATCTCGACTATCTGGTGCTCGATATGCCGCCGGGCACCGGCGATATTCAGCTGACGCTGGCGCAGAGCGTGCCGGTAACCGGTGCCATCGTTGTCACCACGCCGCAGGATATTGCGCTGATCGACGCGCGCAAAGGCATGGTGATGTTTGAAAAAGTGAACGTGCCGGTGCTGGGCGTGGTGGAAAACATGAGCCTGCATATTTGCAGCCACTGTGGTTTCCACGAGCCGATCTTTGGCACGGGCGGCGCGGAGAAGCTGGTGGCGGATTATCAGACGCAGCTGCTGGCGCAGCTGCCTCTGCACATCAATCTGCGTGAAGATCTGGACGATGGCGAACCGACGGTAATCCGCCGTCCGGATAGCGAGTTTACTGCGCTCTATCGCCAGCTGGCGGGCCGCGTGGCGGCGCGACTCTACTGGCAGGGCGAAGTCATCCCTAGCGACATCGCCTTCCGCGCGCTGTAAGCCTGTGCATCGCTAGCGTCGCATCAGGACGCCAGCGGAAAGTGAATTAGCACATATTTTCCCTGCTCGCTCTCGCCCTGCGCAATGATTTTCCAGCCATGCTTCAGATAGAACGCCTGCGCTGCCTTGTTCATTAACAGGCACTTCAGCGCGCCGGTGCTGCTGAACCGACTTTGCACCTTCTCCAGCAGCGCGCCGCCGACGCCGCGTCCCTGATCAGCGGGATCGACATAAAGGCTGTGCAGAAACTTGTCATTCTCCAGCACGCCAGCAAAACCGACACGGTGCCCGTCAAGTTCTGCTACCCAGACGGTTTCTCCCAAAATGACGTTGTCAAAATCTTCCAGCTGCCAGTGACTGTCTTCGAGCCAGCGCCAGTTATGACGACGCACCGCCAGAAACAGCGTTCTCAGAAACGGGCGATCGGCCTTGGTAAAAGATCGTATTAGCACGGATAAACTCCCACATCCTCTTTCCTACAAAATAAACAGCTCTGGCGAGAAACGATAAACCGCGTTAAATCAAGGTGCTTTGCGTGTAGAATGCCCGTGCGGTGTCACTAGCGGTGCGGCTTGCCGCGTTTGATAGCTTTCGTTTATCTGATTGATAACGACTGCGTATTAGAAGTTGGCCCGAAAATTATGTAACTTGCATCATATCTTTTAGCGGAGGACTTCAGATGTCTATCATTAACACCAAAATTAAACCGTTCAAAAACGCTGCGTTTAAAAACGGCGAATTCATCGACGTAACTGAGAAAGACGTTGAAGGTAAATGGAGTGTTTTCTTCTTTTATCCAGCTGACTTCACCTTCGTTTGCCCGACCGAGTTGGGCGACGTGGCTGAAAACTACGAAGAATTCCAGAAACTGGGCGTAGATATCTACTCTGTTTCTACCGACACCCACTTTACCCACAAAGCCTGGCACGGTTCTTCTGAAACCATCGCGAAGATCCAGTATGCGATGATCGGCGACCCGACTGGCGCGCTGACCCGCAACTTCGAAATCATGCGTGAAGCAGAAGGTCTGGCCGATCGCGGTACGTTCATCGTTGACCCGGAAGGCATCATCCAGGCAATCGAAATCACCGCTGAAGGCATTGGCCGTGACGCCTCTGACTTGGTGCGTAAAGTGAAAGCAGCACAGTACGTTGCTTCTCACCCAGGCGAAGTCTGCCCGGCTAAATGGAAAGAAGGCGACGCAACGCTGGCTCCGTCTCTGGACTTGGTTGGCAAAATCTAATTTCCTACCGGCTTTTCGATCTTTCTCTATCGGGTGTTGCGGCACCCGATTTCTTCTGACAGGAACTCACTATGCTCGACACTAACTTAAAAACCCAGCTCAAGGCTTAGCTTGAGAAATTAACCAAGCCTGTTGAGTTGATCGCCACCCTGGACGATGGTACCAAATCAGCGGAAATTCGCAATTTGCCGACGGATATCGCAAGCCTGTCTGAAAAAGTCAGCTTCCACGAAGAGAACGATCGTCCGGTACGTAAACCCTCTTTCCTGATAACCAACCTTGGCTCGCACAGCGGTCCGCGCTTTGCCGGTTCGCCGATGGGTCATGAATTTACCTCACTGGTGCTGGCACTACTGCAAACCAGCGGCCATCCGTCGAAAGAGACGCAGAGCCTGCTGGACTAGGTAGCGTCGCTGGATAGCGACATGCATTTCGAAACTTACTACTCGCTGTCATGCCACAACTGCCCTGACGTGGTGCAGGCGCTGAACCTGATGGCGATTATCAACCCGCGCGTCTCGCACACGGCGATTGACGGCGGCATGTTCCAGAATGAGATAACCGAGCGTAACGTGATGGGCGTGCCGGCGGTTTACCTGAACGGCAAAGAGTTCGATCAGGGCCGCATGAGCCTGGCTGAGATCGTCGGCAAGGTCGATACCAACGCGGACAAACGCGCGGCGGAAGAGCTGAACAAGCGCGAAGCCTATGAAGTGCTGATCGTTGGCAGCGGCCCGGCGGGCGCGACAGAGGCCATCTACTCGGCGCGTAAAGGCATCCGCACTGGCCTGATGGACGAGCGTTTCGGTGGCTAGGTGCTCGACACCGTGGACATTGAAAACTACATCTCCGTGCAGAAAACCGAAGGTGCAAAGCTGGCTGGCTCACTGCGCGCCCACGTTGATGACTACGATGTAGATGTGATCGATACCCAGAGCGCGATCAAGCTGATCTCGGCGGCAAAAGAGGGCGGCCTGCACGCAGTAGAAACCGCCTCTGGCGCAGTGCTGAAATCACGCAGCATTATCATTGCGACCGGCGCGCGCTGGCGCAACATGGGCGTGCCTGGCGAAGACCAGTATCGCACCAAAGGCGTGACCTACTGCCCGCACTGCGATGGCCCGCTGTTTAAAGGCAAGCGCGTGGCGGTCATCGGCGGCGGTAACTCCGGCGTGGAAGCGGCTATCGACCTGGCGGATATTGTTGAACACGTTACGCTGCTGGAGTTCGCGGGCGAAATGCGCGCTGACTAAGTGCTGCAGAACAAACTGCGCAGCCTGAAAAACGTTGACGTCATCCTCAACGCGCAGACTACTGAAGTGAAAGGCGACGGCAGCAAAGTTACCGGTCTTGCCTATATCGATCGTACTGACCAGACGGCGCATGCCATCGCGCTGAGCGGTATCTTCGTGCAGATTGGTCTGCTGCCGAACACCACTTGGCTGGAAGGCGCGGTTGAGCGCAATAACGTGGGTGAGATCCTGATCGACGCCAAATGCGAAACCAGCCTGAAAGGCGTGTTCGCGGCGGGCGACTGCACTACGGTACCGTACAAGCAGATCATCATCGCCAGCGGCGAAGGCGCAAAAGCCTCGCTGAGCGCCTTTGATTACCTGATCCGTACCAAACCGGCTGAATAAGTTTTGCTATAGCCACGCAAAGGCCCCGGAACGTCTGTTCCGTGGCTAATGAGATGGTCCCCCCCGCTCAGTGAGCGGTACGCCGGCAGGGTGT
>JAUHTP010000120.1:0-1199 GCA_031332935.1 Candidatus Pantoea bathycoeliae
TTCATCTCGATCGGTTTACTTTCAAAACCATCTTGAGGCCTGAAACCTCCCAGTTTTTCACTAACTTTTATTTTAGTTGTAGAAAGATTTCGTGTTTCGAGATTGTCATTCGTCACTGCTCCTTGAAATTTCCTTTCGTTTGATACCTCATTCGTCAAAATCCATCGCTCCTGAGAGCCGAAAAAGGGATCGTTCTTACCGTATTATATATAGTACAGATTTTATTTAGGAAAAGCAAGTTGAACCCTTTGTTAGTCAAGATCTTATTAATAATTAAATTACAAAATATATACATAAAGCATTTTAAATAAAAGGTTTATTAAATGATAAAATTAATAAAATTATATAATTTATAAAATCAAATATATAAATCGTAACAATAAATATATAAAATTAATGGAATGCTTGCAGCTTAAATGCATTACTTAAAAAATATAACATATTTACAATAATTACAATTAAAAATTAAAGTCTAATGCTATACATCTTTTTTAATTTCATCAAGCAACTTGGTTCCTTCATGAAAATCAAATAAAAAGGTTTTATATTTAAATAATATAATAATCTATTTAAATATATCCAAAACCACTTAAAAGTATTATTTTTTATATTTTGTTATAGAACACATCAATTATAAAAAAAATAACTACGAAATAAATCAGACCACAATAAAGAAGAAAATATATTATTAACTTGAGATAAGGCACAGAAAAGATAGTCCTATATCACCTGGAAGACCTTCGGTATCTATATTAATTATTATAATTACAATGTCGAAAAATACAATACAATAATATTGTGCTATAATCAAATAAATCATACAATATCATTCCTGGGTGACTTTTGACAACAATTTTCTAGTAAAAATTTACTAATTATTATTAAAATATATTTCTACAAAAACAAAATAGCAATTTTACAACAATAAATAAAATGTGTGAAGTTCAGAATTATAATAGTAATAATAAATAATCACATGCAATAAACAAAAGTAATGGATCATTGTTTAGAGGACTATAACGATAAGAACTATGTTATTACATAGGCATTTTGATCCTAAGTCATAAAGTTTAGAAAAAAAGGTTGTGCCTATTTTAACTGGTAGTAAACATTTACAGATTTTTATAATAAAAGTATATTATAAATTGGTGAAGACAAAATTGGAAGCTTTGAGACAAATTTTCACAACAAAGAAAATA
>JAUHTP010000121.1:0-1177 GCA_031332935.1 Candidatus Pantoea bathycoeliae
TAACTTCAGCAACAACGCCCGCGCCAACGGTACGGCCGCCTTCGCGGATTGCGAAGCGCAGACCCTGGTCCATCGCGATCGGATGGATCAGAGTAACGGTCATTTTGATGTTGTCGCCCGGCATTACCATCTCTACGCCTTCCGGCAGTTCGATGTTGCCAGTCACGTCAGTGGTACGGAAGTAGAACTGCGGACGGTAGCCTTTGAAGAACGGAGTATGACGACCACCTTCTTCTTTAGACAGCACGTACACTTCTGATACGAACTTGGTGTGCGGCTTGATCGAACCCGGCTTAGCCAGAACCTGGCCACGCTCGATCTCTTCACGCTTGATACCACGCAGCAAAACGCCCACGTTCTCACCAGCCTGACCCTGATCCAGCAGTTTGCGGAACATTTCAACTCCGGTACAGGTTGATTTCGCGGTGTCTTTGATGCCCACGATTTCAACTTCGTCGCCCACTTTCACTATGCCGCGCTCAACACGACCGGTCACAACGGTACCACGGCCAGAGATTGAGAATACGTCTTCGATCGGCAGCAGGAACGGCAGGTCGATAGCACGAACCGGCTCTGGGATGTAGGTATCCAGGTGACCAGTCAGCTCAACGATCTTCGCTTCCCACTCAGCGTCGCCTTCCAGTGCTTTCAGCGCAGAACCGCGAACGATCGGGGTGTCATCGCCCGGGAAGTCGTACTGTGACAGCAGGTCACGCATTTCCATCTCAACCAGTTCCAGCAGCTCTTCGTCATCAACCATATCGCACTTGTTCAGGAACACGATGATGTAAGGAACGCCAACCTGACGACCCAGCAGGATGTGCTCACGGGTCTGCGGCATCGGGCCGTCAGTCGCAGCAACAACCAAGATAGCACCGTCCATCTGAGCAGCACCAGTGATCATGTTTTTCACGTAGTCGGCGTGGCCCGGGCAGTCAACGTGCGCGTAGTGACGAGTCGGGGTTTCATACTCAACGTGTGAGGTGTTGATGGTGATACCACGAGCCTTCTCTTCCGGCGCGTTATCGATCTGGTCGAACGCACGAGCCTGGCCACCAAAGGTTTTAGCCAGAACGGTGGTGATAGCTGCAGTCAGGGTGGTTTTACCGTGGTCAACGTGACCGATGGTGCCCACGTTTACATGCAGTTTGTTACGTTGAAATTGCTCTTTCGCCAT
>JAUHTP010000122.1:0-1153 GCA_031332935.1 Candidatus Pantoea bathycoeliae
GCGTTCAATCTCCCGGCCAAGCTCTTCATCACGGCGCTGGCGGACGCTACGTAATTCCGGGTTCTGCTGTCGCTTTCGCTGCCAGTAATACGTTGCTGGGGCAATATGCAGTTCCTGACATACCGGCTCGACCCCATGCTGTTCCATCAGCGGCACCGTTAACGACGCTATTTCTTGCAGTGGCGGTCGAGCTCCGCCTATGCTGACGCCTGTCGTAGAATATCGTTGCTGCGGCGAAGCTCACGGTTCTCGCGCTCCAGCTCCTTAAGCCGCTGACGTTCATCCGCGCTGAGGCTGTTTTTCACCGTCAGCCGCTGTTCATGTTGTTTGATCCACAGACGCAGCGTCTCGGGTATGCAGCCAATTTTTGGTGCAATGGACTGGATCGCTTTCCATTGCGAAGCATGCTCATGCTGAGTTTCCAGCACCAGATTAACTGCCCGTTCACGGACTTCCGGAGAGTAACGTTTGGTCGTTGTCATAGAGACCTTTACTTTTAAAGTATAGCCTCTAATTTATCCGGGGTGATTCAGCATGAACAAGGGGTCATCAATGGTTAAAAAAGGGCTTAAATATCCCCCCAAAGAAGAGATGCTATCATTGGGGGAACTTGAAGCAGAACTGTTTTAATTATCTCATCCGAAATATTATCAATGTATCTGGAAATGCATCATGAAATTTATCGTGCTAACCGTTGGCGGAATGATGCTGGCCGGTTGTTCTTCACCGCCGCCACCTCCGCCGGTAAACTGGTCAGGCACTGCTATTGAAATCAATAGTACAATGCCGGACTGGAAAGAAAATAATGTGGTCATCCCCTCCCCCGTCATCATGGGTCACTGGGCAAAAGCAATTTATGCTTTTGATGGAGAAAAAGGAAATTATCTTCCCGATGATTACTTTGCTGTCACTCATGCCAATCAAATTGTGGTATTAAGTCAAACATCGGAAGGCTATTTTAATGCCAAACGCTGGCTAATAACGCATGGCGCAAAAGGGGTCATTGACTATCAGGTCAAGCAGGGATGTATCGGATGCAGTGAAACCGATATTTATTTTTATCGCATGGATAAACCGATTGATATTCATCCTATCCCGGGCTTTGTTGAATAAATCAGAGGTAGCGGACAGGATGACTCCCGCCGGTACTCCC
>JAUHTP010000123.1:0-1138 GCA_031332935.1 Candidatus Pantoea bathycoeliae
CTCACCGATACGCTGACCCGCTGGCATAAGTCCGAACTCGGCCAGTTCGCGCAGAAGCACTGATGGCCGCCCCGGCTCGTTGGGCTGGGGATTTCGATGGCGTAACGTCACCTGACCAAGGTATACTGCGCCGATGACAAAATCCTCACTTTCCCAACACGACGCCCTGTTCAAAAAGTTCCTCGGAGACATTGCTGTAGCTCGAGACTTTCTGGAAATTCATCTGCCACAGCATCTGCAGGAGCGCTGCGATTTCAGCACGCTAGCGATGGAGTCTGGCAGCTTCATCGAAGACGACCTCAAGGGCCAATGCTCGGATATGCTCTACTCGATGAAAACTACGACGGGCCATGATGGCTACGTCTACTGCCTTGTCGAGCACCAGAGCCGACCGGAAAAACTGATGGCGTTCAGGCTATTGAGGTATGCGGTCGCCGCGATGCAGCGGCATCTTGAGCAGGGCAATGATTCTTTGCCTGTGGTGATTCCTCTGTTGTTCTACCACGGCACCACATCGCCCTATCCCTACAGCACGCAATGGCTCGATTGCTTTACTGACCCTGAACTGGCAGAATCAGTCTACAGGAAAGCATTCCCGCTGGTTGATATCACCGCGATACCGGATGACGAAATCCTCACCCATCGGCGCGTGGCGCTGCTGGAACTGGTGCAGAAGCACATCCGGACCCGTGATATGCTGGAACTGGTTAACGAACTGGCCGGATTACTCGAACAATGGGCCTACCCCAAAGAGCAGTTTCGCAGCTTACTGTACTATCTGGCCGAGGCGGGAAACACCGTTGAAGGGGAAAAAATTCATTCGTGCGCTGGCAGAAAAAACGCCGCGCTATCGGGAGGACGCCATGACGATTGCAGAACAGTTGAGAGAGAAAGGCCGCGAGCAAGGCATCCAGCAGGGAATAGCCCTCGGTCGCCAAGAAGGTCGCCAAGAAGGTCGCCAAGAAGGTCGCCAAGAAACGACCACTGAACTTGCGCGAAAGTTCCTCGCTAACGGTGTCGAGCGCTCAATTGTTAAGCTATCTACTGGCCTGTCCGACCAAGAGTTGGATGAGTTGGCACGCCAATAGAGGCTGTAAAATAATCTGTGTAAATGGCATTTTTAGCAAAACCTTTAAAG
>JAUHTP010000124.1:0-1137 GCA_031332935.1 Candidatus Pantoea bathycoeliae
CCAAATAATATTTAGAGCTTGGTAAGCCTCGGCATCGTCCGGGGCTTTTTTTCGCCTGCGCTTCACACGCGCATATCAACACAACCCTGAGACTCTTCACAAAAGCGACCTTGGAGAACGCCAGTAATTGGTGTGCTCAGGGGCTGGCTGTTCGTGTGATCTGAGGTCTCTTTTTTGAAGGTAAACACCAATGAAAGCATTAACGTTCAAAAATCACTCTGTGGTACCGTTCGACAACGGTGACGGGAAAATCTGGTTTACTGCTTAACACCTTGCTGATTTGCTTGAGTACAAGGATGTAAAGCAGGTAAACAAGATTTTTCACCGCCATAAGGATGAATTTACCGAGAATATGACGACCAAAGTGACGGTCTCGGATAAATCAATGACTTACGGAGGACTCTCAAAAGAAGTTCGCCTGTTTTCTCCTCGCGGTGCTCACCTCATTGGCATGGTGTCTCGCACACCAGTAGCCAAAGACTTTCGTATCTGGCTGTTGGATTTGTCTGAAAAAGAATCAGGCATTGAAGTCGGCTGCCTTGAAGTTAGCAATCTCACTCAGCTTGCAGGGCAAAAGCTCCACGATGTGATAGCGGCATTTGACAAAAAGTCATTCAAGCATCGCGGACAAAAAGGCAGCGGGTTACTCGCCCAACGCAAACGTGACATCAAGACGATTAAGGAAGCGACCAAACTCGCTCTTCAATTGACGCAAATAGCCATCCCAGATTTGGGTGGCTTTCCCGATACCGACGAGGATCCTGAGGCAGCATGAAGGACTACACGCCATTCATTGAAAAGCATGTGGTCGCTGAACTGGTGAAACAGGGCTATGAGCAATCGGTCGCCCTGAAGGGGGCAGACAGGGCGGTAGACCACTACCGCCGCAGTGCCTCCGCCAGTGCCAGGGGCAAGATGTTTGACGACTGCCTGCATATTGCCAAGGTGTGGGCAAGTAAGTATCAGCCGAAACGCAAGAGTGCTGCACGATGAATACAGCTCTCGGCTGGCGGATGATAGTGGCCGGTCTTTTGCTCTCGACGATAACCGCTCTCATCATCGTGGTGAGAGTCCAGTACGTCGAAATGTAGTGGCACACTGATACTGGCCACCTGATCGGAGGTGATATTCTCACCT
>JAUHTP010000125.1:0-1055 GCA_031332935.1 Candidatus Pantoea bathycoeliae
GGCTTTGTTGAATAAATCAGAGGTAGCGGACAGGATGACTCCCGCCGGTACTCCCATTATGCAATGCGAATGCTGTTCGGCATGCCCAGCCGCGTCATGCGGTTCAGCGCCTTAACCATTGCCATTGCCTCACCTACCTGAGCGTCATAGTCTCGCAGGCTCAGATGACCGCCCAGCAAGGTTTTGATGCGGAACATCGCCGTTTCAGCCACTGAACGCCGGTGATAACCTGTTTTTTTCTTCCAGACGTCATTGTTACCGCTCAGATACTGATTCGCCACGGCATGGTTGCGTTCATGGTATTTGTCGGGCCAATACTGTCCACCTTTTCTCGGTGGGATAAGCGGCCTGATTTTTTTCCTCAGCAGAGCATCATGGCAGTAACGGGTATCGTAAGCTCCATCTGCCGACGCTTCCTGGATTTTCCGGTGCGTCTGGTTAATCAGCCCCGGCAGTGCCTGCGCATCCGTCGTTCCGCTGAGCGATAAATCGGCGCAGATAATTTCATGCGTTGCACTGTCTGCTGCAAGGTGAAGCTTACGCCACACTCTGCGCCTGTCAGCGCCATGTTGCCTGACTTTCCATTCACCTTCGCCGAAGACTTTCAGGCCAGTGCTGTCAATGACCAGATGTGAGATTTCACCACGGGTTGGCGTCTTTATGCTGATTTTAACGGTCTTTGCTCGTCTGCTGACCAGAGAGTAATCCGGGCAGAGCAACGACAGCCCCATCAGCTTAAAAATCGAGTCAACGAAGCCCTGTAATACCCGAAGCGACAGGTTAAACACTCGCTTCATCATCAGAACAGTGGTGATAGCCATATCGGTATAGTGGAGCGGTCGGCCACGACCTTCTGGCTGTGCACTGTCAGTCCATGCAGCAACGGCTGACTCATCAAGCCATACCGTGAGAGCCCCGCGCTGCCTGAGTGCTTTGTTGTATGCAGACCAGTTGGTGATTTTAAACTTTTGCTTTGCCATAGGGACCCGATGATGAAACGACTGTAGCGATCAGATCCCTCAATCTCCTAAAAGTTCGATTTATTCAACAAAGCC
>JAUHTP010000126.1:0-1046 GCA_031332935.1 Candidatus Pantoea bathycoeliae
ACCAGAGTGGAGATTCACGTTCTACACCGTCAGGGCATGTCGATCCGCGCCATCGCGCGTCAACTTTCATGTTCCCGTGAGACCGTTCGCCGCTATATCCGTAGCCCTCTGCCCGTAGCTGATATGCGTTATAAGCCTCGCGCACCGAGGCCTTGCAAGCTTGACCCGTTCAAGCCTTATATCCTTGACCGTGTGGCCGCTGCGCGACCACACTGGATACCCGCCAGCGTGTTGTTGCGTGAGATCCGTCAGCGTGGTTACGATGGGGGCTATAGCATGCTTACCGCATTCCTACACCCCATGAAGCAGCCCCTTACAGAGGCGGTAACGCGGTTTGAGACCGAGCCAGGCGTACAGATGCAAGTTGATTTCACCATAGTCAGGCTCGGCCATAACCCATTACTGGCCTTTGTCGCTACACTGGGTTGGAGCCGGGCTACTTTCGTTAAGTTCTACAGCAACCAGGATTCCGCCGCCTGGTTTGACGGCATTGAGTCTGCCTTTAAGTTCTTTGGTGGGACGCCACGTCAGCTGCTGTTCGACAACGCCAACACCATCATCATTGAGCGCGATGTCTACGGTCCCGGCAAGCATCGCTGGAACCCGCAGTTGATGCAACTGGCTGAGAAATATGCCTTTACCCCCAAGGTCTGCCGGCCCTACCGGGCCAAGACCAAGGGCAAAGTTGAACGATTCAACCATTACCTCAAGAACAGCTTTATTGTCCCCCTCACCGCCACCTTTCGGCAAGCGGGGCTGATACTGGATGTTCCCGCAGCCAACGCACGTATTGGCGAGTGGCTGATTACCGTTGCGAACGCGCGCGTCCATGGCACCACAGGCGTACTCCCTGAACAGCGTATGCTGCGGGAACGGGCAGCATTACTGCCGTGACCGAAGGTCACGCTGTCATTACCTCCGCCAGTGCCGACGAAAAGCCAGCGACCGATACCGACCGAGAGCCTGCAACATCCTCTGGCAACGTATCAGGCTTTACTGGAG
The DNA here is from genome assembly GCA_031332935.1 of Candidatus Pantoea bathycoeliae. Taxonomy (GTDB): domain Bacteria; phylum Pseudomonadota; class Gammaproteobacteria; order Enterobacterales; family Enterobacteriaceae; genus Pantoea; species Pantoea bathycoeliae. The sequence continues at coordinate 1,003 of JAUHTP010000126.1, forward strand.
GTACAGGCATGAACCTTCAGCATGATCGTATTGCAGCGCTTTGC
>JAUHTP010000127.1:0-1022 GCA_031332935.1 Candidatus Pantoea bathycoeliae
AAAACTGGCATGGCTGCAAAAACGTTCTGAAAGAACTCAGGAAAATCCAGCAGGCTGTTGTGCAGCACCCTGATAAGCAGCTGTCACTGACAGATCCTGATTCCCGGCTAATGAAGATAAACAATGTTAGCCGCCAGGTTAGCTATAACGTTCAGACTGCCGTTGATGCTAAATATCACCTGATTGTTGCGCATGAAGTAACGAATACACCAGACCGTGGGCAGCTAACTTCGGTGACAAAATTAGCGCAGGACGCTGTTGGCAAAGCGGATATTACCGTACTGGCTGATAAAGGTTATTACAGCCGGGGTGATATTAAATCAACGCAGGACTTAGGTGCCGTAGCCTTAATACCAAAAGGCGATACCTCTGGCGCTGACCGCAAAGGTCTTTTCAATCGTTCATTGTTCAAATATGACCAGGATAAAGATATTTATATTTGCCCGATGGGTAGCGAGCTTCAGAACCGGTTTACGGTGGTTGAGGATGGTTTAGAGCAGCAAATGTAGTTTAACAATATTGCCTGTCGTGATTACAGTCAGCGGTCAAGGTGCACCACATCAAAACGCGATCCAAGACGTATAAGGCGCTGGGTTCATGAAGAAGAAATGGAAGACATGCAAGCCAGGCTTAACGCATCGCCACAAACAGCAGTCGTGCGAAAGCAAACGGTAGAGCATCCGTTCGGGACAATTAAAATGTGGATGGGAGCGGCTCACTTCCTGACGCAACGGTTTAAAAACGTCAGCACAGAAATCAGTCTGCATGTACAGGCTTATAATCTGAAAAGGATGATGTCCATCTGGGGTACCGAAGGATTGGCCATTAAGCTGCGAGAACAATGCAACTAGCGGCAGTGGCCGCTTTAACCCCTAATAACAAGCCATTAGCACTCCATAGTAAGCCACAAAGCCTCGTTTTTCCTCTACATACAAATCACTGCGAATACAGCCAATATCAGGAATATCTTGCATCCCTGACTGGGGATAGTACTCAGATACTGCAAAAACCGAGTTTTTACA
>JAUHTP010000013.1:0-73563 GCA_031332935.1 Candidatus Pantoea bathycoeliae
CAAGCCCACCATTAGTCAAAAATCAGTGTTGCAAAAATGGGGGGGACCATAGATTATTTCACTGCGCAGAAGGCTATATAAAAGCGCCATAGATTTGCGTTAATGCATGATATTCACTGGCAAATTTTCGTTAATAACAACGCTACCGCTGGCACTGATTTAGTCTCAGTCAACAGGCTTTATTTCTGCCCTAAAACCTTGCCAGTTCCGCCGCTCCAGGCATAGTCTGAATATCTTTCCTCCACCCGTTTTCGGATGGACGACCGCCCTAAAAAAGACCATTTTTTCCTCAATAACAGCAGGACGCTGTTTATCCGGCCGCGACAAAAACAATTACAACACCCCTCGCATCAGGACAGTTTTATGCACACAGAAATTATTAATATCTGGCTGAGCGGTGACGCGCCTGGCGCGAGCGATTCGCACGCGCAGCCGCAGATCGTCGATCTGGCAAAAGAGTATGAGCCTTACGACCGCGCCGCGACCGGCGTGCGCTGCCCGGAAATCGCGATCTGGTATCCCGAAGAGTCCAACGGCATCACGCTGCTGATGATGAAACGGTATCGGTGAATAACAGCATGGCGTTTTTCAGCGCGCTGCGTGAACACAAGGTGCCTGCCGAGCTGCAATTCTACCAGAAAGGCGGCCACGGATTTGGTATCCGTGGCGTAGCGGATTTGCCCCTTGCCAGCTGGCGGATGCTGGTGACCGAATGGCTCAGGGCAAAAACCTGACGGGTCAGGATGAAGGCGACGCATTGTCGCTGGCGCTGCTCTCCTGCGGTACGGCCTCGCCGGTTTCTGTCGCGGGCGGTGCATCACCTTATCCCAGATCGCCTGAAGGCCCTTCACGTTGGTTTCCGCTTCGCCTTCCGGCTGCATCAATACCATCGTGAGTTCCTGTGTCAGCTGCTGACGCAGCTCCTGGTCCAGCTGCTCGCGCGTCAGGCCGCTGAGAAAGGTCTGGCGCAGCTTCTGATACTGTTAGGCGCGATGTCTACCACCGCGTTCTGCTGTGAACGCAGGCGCTGGCTCATCAATACGTCGGTATCGGTGCGCGCATAGGTCGCGAACAGTTTATTCAGCTCCAGCAGCTTCTGCGCCATCAACGCGTCAAACTCATCCTGCGGCAAGCCTTTGTCGCGCACGGAAGCCAGCTGCGCAGCGGCGCTAATGGCATCTGGCGCAACGTTGCTGGCGAAGCCCATCGTGACCGACGCGGGCGTCATGCGCAGCGGATCGATAAACGGCCGCGGGAAATTGCTCAGGCGCGTGCCGATATTCAGCTGCTGCCCTTCGAGGCTCAGCGTGGTTTTCGGCAGAATCGTAACCTGATAGTTCTGCGCGCTATCTTTCTCGCACAGCGAGCTTATCCGCATCGTTGATTTTGAAGCTGAGGTTATTGCTGGCGACCACCATAGCGGCGGGGATATCCAGCTGATAGTCGTTGACGTAACTGTCGCTGGCACCGAGTGGCAGCGTGCCGAGCGGCTGGCCGTTCAGCATCAGCTGGAGCGAGGTGTTGCGCGTCGCCATAGCAGGCTGTGCCGCCGCTGGCTGGCGCATCAGCGCCGATGCGGCTGGTGACTGGAATTCATCACCGCGCAGAGGCTGCGGCAGAGCGATACGCTGGCTGCCGCTGAACGGAATAGCGGCCTCTTCATTTGCCAGCTGGCGGATGAGCGCCCATTGGCTATTTCCGGCAGGTTCCTGTAGCTGGCCAGACATATCTTTGAAGGCGATATCGAGCGTTTGCGTTTTTTCCTTAAGACGCTGCAAATCGTCGTAATTTTCATGGGGCCTTGGCCTGCATTCAGGGATAAATTTGCCGGGAATATATCACATTCATTTAGGCGCGGTGAGAAAAATCTGATTAGAAAAACATCATATTCAATAAAATACTTTTATCAGTGAGATTGATTTAAAGCTTTTAAAAGCCTTTTTGCGCAATTTTTACAAAAAATCAATTAATAGCATTTATGTAAAATACTTAGGCCACTAATTATCTTTTGGCAAAGAGATTTATGTCTTAATCCTTGATGGCTCAGCCAATATAAAATTGAAACTTTCTCGCGCTTCTTCTTAACGCAAATCTGAAGGGGTTTTTACGATTTAGCTAAAGTGTGACGGCGATCGCTCACGTCAGTGAAGATAAACGTTTACTACGGCTTTTGAGACGGTATCTTGAGATGCTTTAGGTGACATGAAGGGTTTATCTTGAAAAAGGCTCCTTGCGGAGCCTCTGTTTTTAGCGAATCCCTTCTGCCGCGCCGACCGGCTGGTTTTAATCCTGGTCAACGGCAAAGCATGCGATCTGCTGATCGCCATAGCGCTTCAGCTTCGGCTGTAGCTGCACGCAGGTGCCGAAGCGACGGCGGCAGCGCGCGTTAAAGGCGCAGCCCGGCGGCGGGTTGAGCGGGCTGGGCAGCTCGCCGGTCAGCTTAATGCGCTCGCGCCGATCGTCTGGATTGAGGCGTGGCGTGGCTGACAGCAGCGCTTGGGTATAGGGATGGCGCGGATTGTTGAAGATCGCCTCTTTACTGCCCTTCTCCACGCAGCGTCCCAGATACATCACCATCACCTCATCGGCGATATGCTCCACCACTGAGAGATCGTGCGAGATAAAGACGTAAGAGAGCCCCATCTCCTGCTGCAAATCCATCATCAGGTTAAGCACCTGCGCGCGCACAGAGACGTCGAGCGCCGACACCGGTTCGTCGGCGATCAGCACATCCGGTTCAAGCATCAGCCCGCGTGCAATCGCGATACGCTGACGCTGGCCGCCGGAGAACATGTGCGGATAGTGATCGTAATGCTCGGTTTTCAGGCCGACCTTCGCCATCATCTCCAGCGTATTCTCTTTACGCTCCGCCTTGCTCAGCGCAGTGTTAATCAGCAGCGGCTCCTCAAGGATCTGGCTGACTTTTTTGCGCGGGTTAAGCGAACCGTAGGGGTTTTGAAACACAATCTGGATTTTCTGGCGACGCAGCTTCTGCGCCTGCGGATCGTGCTTCAGCAGATCCTGGCAGTGCCAGTAAAGCTCGCCTTCGGTTGGCGTTTCAATCATGGTCAGCAGGCGGCCCAGCGTTGATTTGCCGCAGCCGGACTCGCCAACCACCGCCAGGGTTTTACCGCGCTCCAGATTAAAGGAGACGCCGTCCAGCGCTTTCACCAGGCGCTGCTGGCCAAACAGACCCTTCTTCACCGGGTAATGTTTTTTCAGGTCAATCGCCTGAAGCAGGTAATCCTGCTTTGTATTATCAAGACTCATAGGTCGGTCTTCCGGCATCATCCAGCGGATAGTGACATTTGGACTGACGCCCCGGAATGTCGCGAAGGGAAGCTTCTTCTTTACGGCAGCGATCGGTCGCATACGGGCAGCGTGGATTGAGCAGGCAGCCGAGCGGGCGGTCATATTTGCCCGGCACCACGCCTAGCAGCGACGCCAAGCGCGCCTTGTCAGCCGCAAACTCCGGCAGCGCACGCAGCAGCGCCTGGGTATAAGGATGGCGCGGCGCTTTAAATATGTCGTTCGCCTTGCCGCTCTCCACCACCTGACCGGCATACATCACGATGATGTGCTGCGCGGCTTCTGCCACCAGCGCCAGATCGTGGGTAATCAGGATCAGCGCCATGTTCTCCTGCTTTTGCAGGTCGAGCAGCAGCTCGATAATCTGCGCCTGGATGGTGACGTCCAGCGCCGTGGTCGGCTCATCAGCGATCAGCAGCTTGGGTCGACAGGCGATGGCCATAGCTATCATCACGCGCTGGCTCATGCCGCCCGAGAGCTGGTGTGGGTAGACATCGATACGCGACGCCGGATCGGGAATGCCGACCTGCGTCAGCAGATCGATAGCGCGCTGGCGGCGGGTGCCGCCCTGATGCACCTTGATTGCTTCCATAATCTGGTAGCCGACCGTATAGCACGGGTTCAGGCTGGTCATCGGGTCCTGGAAAATCATCGCCACTTCCGCGCCCATCAGCTGGCGGCGCTCTTTTTCGGAGATGCGTTTCAGGTCGCGCTGGTTAAACTCCAGCTTCTCTGCCATCACTTTGCCGGGGAAATCGATAAGGCCCATAATCGCCAGCGAACTGACCGATTTACCTGAGCCAGATTCACCGATGATCCCCACCACCTGACCCTGCTCAACCTGATAGCTGATACGGTCAACGGCGCGGAACGGTGCTTTATCGTCGCCGAAATGCACCGATAATTTATCTACATTTAATAACGCCATCTCGGTGCCTCTTACTACTTGAGCTTCGGGTCGAGGGCGTCACGTAAACCGTCGCCCATCAGGTTAAACGCCAGCACGGTGAGCAGGATAGTCAATCCAGGGAACGTCACCACCCACCAGGCGCTCTGCGCATACTGCAACACGTCGGAGAGCATGGTGCCCCACTCCGGCGTCGGCGGCTGCGCACCCATACCGAGAAAGCACAACGCCGCCATATCCAGAATAGCGTTGGAGAAGCCCAGCGATGCCTGCACGATCAGCGGTGCTAGGCAGTTAGGCAGAATATTGACGAACATCTGACGCAGCGTGCCCGCGCCCGCGACGCTGGAGGCGGTCACGTAGTCGCGGTTTACCTCAACCAGCACCGCCGCGCGGGTCAGACGGATATAGTGCGGCAGCGCGACGAAGGTCAGCGCGATGGACGCATTGACAATGGACGGGCCGAATATCGCCACCAGCACCAGCGCCAGCAGCAGGCTCGGCAGTGCCAGCATAATGTCCACCAGACGCATGATAGTCGCGTCGACTACGCCGCCTAGGTAGCCAGCCATCAGGCCAAACACCACGCCGAGGATCAGCGACAGCACTACCACCAGGCAGCCCACCAGCAGCGACAGGCGCGCGCCGTACATCAGGCGCGACAGCACATCGCGGCCGACATCGTCAGTGCCGAGGATATAGCTCCAGCTGCCGCCTTCCTGCCAGACCGGCGGATGCAGCAGCGCGTCGCGGAACTGCTCAGCCGGCGCATGGGGTGCCAGCACGCCAGCGAAAATAGCGATCAGCAGCATCAGTACGACATAGACCAGGCCGACAACGGCGCCTTTGTTGCGTTTAAAGTAGTGCCAGAATTCCTGAATAGGGGTCATCGGCTTAGGTGCAGCGGGTACGCTTGCGGGATCAACAACAGACATGATCGCCCCTTATTTCTTGTGTCGTATGCGCGGGTTAACCACGCCATAGAGCAGATCAACCAGCAGGTTGACCAGGATAATCAGGATTGCCACCAGCAGCACGCCGCCCTGCACCACCGGATAGTCGCGGCGTTGCAGCGCTTCAATCAGCCAGCGCCCAAGGCCTGGCCAAGAGAAGATGGTTTCCGTCAGGATGGCGCCCGCCAGCAGCGTGCCGACCTGGAGGCCGATGACCGTCACCACAGGCAGCATGGCGTTGCGCAGCGCATGGATCACGATCACGCGCGTTCGCGTCAGGCCTTTGGCGCGCGCGGTGCGGATGTAATCCTCGCCCAGCACTTCCAGCATCGCTGAGCGCGTCATACGGACAATTACCGCCAGCGGAATGGTGCCAAGCACGATAGCGGGCAGGATCATATGCATCACCGCATCTTTAAAGTCGCCCCGCTCGCCCCAGAACAGCGTGTCGATCAGCATAAAGCCGGTAAGCGGATTACTGTCGTCGAGGAACACCGTGTCGCTGACGCGCCCGGAAACCGGCGTCAGGTTGAGCTGCACCGACACCAGCATGATCAGCATGATGCCCCACCAGAAAATTGGCATCGAGTAGCCGGTCAGGGAGATGCCAACCGCCGTATGGTCGAAGATGGAGCCGCGTTTTACCGCCGCGATGACGCCAACCGGAATACCGACGGCAACGGCGAATATCATGGCGCAGATGCCCAGTTCCAGCGTCGCTTTAAAGCGCGGCACGAACTCATCCCATACCGGGATGCGGCTCTTGAGCGACATACCCAGATCGCCATGCAGCACGCCGTAAATGTAATTGACATACTGTTTCCACAGCGGCTGATCGAGGCCAAAGGCCGCCATTATCTGGGCGTGGCGCTCCAGGGAGATCCCACGCTCGCCTGCCATGATCAGCACCGGATCGCCAAGGATCATATGGACGAACGCGAAGGTCAACAGGGTAATACCTATAAATGTCGGGATGACAAGTCCCAGACGTCGGAGTATGAACTGCAGCATAAGCCGGACTCTCAGTCGTTTCCCGCCGTGATACGCGCGGGATTTATTGCTCACAACTCGCGTCCAACAAAAGCGTCGGGCGCGACGCAAAGTGCGTTTAACCGTATATTTCACTGCGCAGGCGCGGTAGCCCTGACGCTATCTCCGCTAAACGTCGGAGAGGGGTCAGCTCGCCGCCTTCCTGCAGCGCGAAGATGTTGGGTTTAATTCGAAGAAGTTAGCCGAAAAAGCGCGGTGTCTGAGCGGGCCAGCGCCCGCTCATGGGCCAAACGAGTTGGCCCAGACCGCAGGAATTATTCCTGAATATCGACGTTTTCGAAGTGGTGTTTACCTAACGGATCGACCACGTAGCCAGAGACTTTTTTGCTTACCGGCTCATACACCGTGGAGTGCGCGATAATCAGCGCCGGTGCCTGGTCATGCATCACGACCTGTGCCTGCTTGTAAAGCTCAATACGTTTGTTGTGGTCAGGTTCCGCACGCGCTGGCTGGATCAGATCTTCAAACGGCTTGTAGCACCAGCGTGAATAGTTGGAGCCATCTTTTGCCGCCGCGCAGCTGAACAGCGTGGCTAAGAAGTTATCCGGATCCCCGTTGTCGCCGGTCCAGCCCATCATCACCGACTGGTGCTCGCCCGCTTTGGCGCGCTTCAGGTATTCGCCCCACTCGTAGGTCACGATTTTAGCTTTCACGCCAATTTTCGCCCAGTCAGCCTGAACCATTTCCGCCATACGGCGCGCGTTCGGGTTGTAAGGACGCTGAACCGGCATTGCCCACAGGTCGATAGAGAAGCCATCTGGTAGACCCGCTTCTTTCAGCAGCGCTTTGGCTTTTTCCGGATCATAGGCGTAGTCTTGAATAGCGTCGTTATAGCCCCACATGGTCGGTGGGATCAGGTTTTTCGCGGCCTGGCCTGCGCCCTGATAAACGGCGTCGATAATCGCTTGTTTGTTTACCGCCATGGTCAGCGCCTGACGCACTTTGACGTTATCCATCGGCTTCTTCTCGGTGTTGAACGAGAGGTAACCAACGTTCAGGCCAGGCTGTTCCATCAGGTTGATCTTAGTATCTTTCTTCATGCTGGCGATGTCAGCCGGGTTTGGATATGGAACCACCTGACACTCGCCTTTTTGCAGTTTGGCGTAACGCACAGACACATCCGGCGTAATGGAGAACACCAGACGATCGATCTTCGGTTTGGTGCCCCAGAAATCCGGGTTGGCTTTATACAGAATGCGGGAGTCTTTCTGGTACTGCTGCAGCACGAACGGGCCGGTGCCAACCGGGTTCAGGTCCAGCTTCTCCGGCGTACCGGCTTTCTGCATGTTGTCCGCATACTCTTTTGACAGAATAGAGGCGAAGTCCATGCCGAGGTCGGCGAGGAACGGCGCTTCTGAACGCGTCAGCGTGAAGCGCACGGTGTGGTCGTCCACTTTCTCGATTTTGCCGATCAGCTTCGGCATATCCATGCCTTCGAAGTATTCGTAGCTGCCGCCAGAGACGTTGTGGTAGCTGTTGTTTTTATCCAGCTGACGTTCGAAAGAGAACACCACGTCGTCGGCGTTAAATTCACGCGTCGGTTTGAAATCTTTGGTGGTCTGCCACTTCACCCCCTGACGCAGATGGAAGGTATAGGTTTTGCTGTCTTTGCTGACGTCCCATTTTTCTGCCAGGCCCGGCTGTAACTCGGTGGTGCCCGTTTTGAACTCAACCAGACGGTTATAGATGGGCACGGAGCTTGCGTCGTAAGTAGTGCCGGAGGTGAACAGCTGCGGGTTGAAGCCTTCCGGCGAGCCTTCTGAACAGTAAACCAGGGTTTTTGCCTGAACACCGGCGGCGACGGTCATAGCAATCAGGCTCAGACCGACCTTCAGCATCCTAGATTTGGCCAGGGAGTTGATCATGCTTTTGCTCCATTGTGATGTGTTGTTGTGTGTATTGCCCGACCTCTGTTTTTTTATGCGGTTCAGGCTGACCACTGACGTGGTCGAAAGTGCGGAGCGTTCTTGTTGTGTTATTCCGACGCCGTGGAAACTGCCGGATCACGCCGCTTCTGCAACTTTAGTGACGCATCAATTTGTCAACAGTTGCAATGAACGTCAATACAGCCGCGAGTTATTTACACAGAGTGTGAGGAATAGCAAGCAACTGTAAAAAAAAGCCTCTGGCGTTAATCGCCAAATATTGCACAGCGCTTTTATCTACCAAACCATATATCTCACTGACAGTGAAGGTTATTGCTAGTGATTTTCACCGCTAAAAAACACGAGTGCTTACCCGATAAATGTTGAATAACTGAACGATTTAGCGTGCTTTATGGCGTCCAGGCAGTGGAAAATGCTGGGTTACACGCATAAGAAATCTCGATGACGATAAATAATGTCATAAGAAAAACGCGTTGCGAAATAAGCGCCTGGGCCTGATGCAGCAAGCGTTACCGGGAGAAAAAGAGGAATAATCGGACGGCCAGATGACGGACAAAGGCAAAGCGGGATTTCATCATGTTTAAAGGAAAGGTATTAGAAGCATGAGGCCAGAATATGGCCGAGGTTTTGTCAGGAAATAAGCGCTGATTTTCTTTTCCCGACTTTCTTTAACGCCTCACAAAAACTTATGCGAATAATGAATTTCTAACTCCTGTTTTAGGCAGGCAGTAAATTAAACTAAACGCGGATGGTATGGACGGAAGAGCAAAGCGTCCCGCGACAAGGACGTCGCGGGCCGAGCGGGCATGGATGCGTAAAGCGACTTTGCGATCCGTCCATACCATCCGCGTCAGCACCCAACCCACAGCGCCTCTTTTCTACAGGCTCTACAGACGAAAAAAAACTGCTCTTACAAGCAGGTTTCTTAAATTTGATCGGTGAGAGAGGATTACGCTTATCTTCGATAAGCGCCCTTCGGGCCGTTGCTGCGCAACGTTGTCTCCTCCAACCCCTTCGTCCCGAACGAAGTGCGCTACCAGGCTGCGCCACTCACCGATGCGGGCGCACGTTACTGCGCCGGTTTCTAAGCGTCAACCGCTTTTTTAACCGCGATCGCCTAGAAAGCAAACTAACAACAAAAATGCCTATTGCTCAGCCCGTTCCAGCATGCCTTAGAGCGCGCTGGCATGGGAACCAGTGCCTGACACCAGTTATTCGCCGCCTTAATACCCCCGTTCGGCGACGTGTAACCCAGACAACCCAAAATCGAGTCGAACAGTTCAACATGACGATGCGTCTTCCCGACGCGCTGCTGCGCCTGCAAGCGCTCGAAATTCGCGCGGTTATTGGCAGATACTTATCTGATGCCCATACCATCATCGGCACGCGGAACTGCTCCGGCGGTGCCAGCTCGCGCGGCGTACGTGCAGATGGGTATTCTCGCTAATCGACTCGCCATGATCGGCGGCATAAAACACAATAGCCTTCTTATCACGCAGCTGATCGAACACGCTGTCCAGCATGCTATCAACATAGAGAACCGAGTTATCGTAGGGGTTAATCAGCTGCGCCTTACTACAGGTTTCATCGACGCCCATACACTCAGGCTGATAGCGCGCAAAACTGCGCGGATAACGCTGCGAATAAAGATAGTGTGACCCTTTGGTATGCAGCACCACCAGATGCTTGCCCTGCGGATAACGATCCAGCGACGCCTTCAGCTCGGGGACTAACAGCATGTCATCCACGGACTTGCCTGCGTTACGCGGCTCAGGAACAATCTGCTCGCGGAAGGCGAAATTATCCACTTCCGCATTATCGTAAAACCACACCTCGCTCTGCATGGCGAACAGCTCAGACGAAAAGCCCAGCTCCTTCAGCACGGCAAAAATGTTCTTCTCTTTCAGCGTGCGGCCCGGACTCCTTCAGCACCGCCTTCGCGCACAAACATACAGCGCAGCGACAGCTTGGTGGCGGTATCACAGGACTCGCCGCGGAACGCCACCAGATTCTTCTCTTTGGACAGCTTTGGCGTAGTGTCGCGATCGTAGCCAGCATCCCCATATGATCCCAGCGCGTGGTCTCGCCAATCACAAACACCACATAGGTGTCATCAATGCCCGGCGGCGCAACATAGGTAAACGTCTTCTCCGGATCGAGCAGCTCCTGGCTGTCCAGCGTCTCGTCAATGCGCGTCCAGGCAAACAGCCCTAACGCGGCTAGCCAGTTCGACGGCAAATAAGAGTGCGCCACCACGCCGCCATAACTAGGCAAATCGATATTGGTAATCTCTTCGTTGGCTTTTTGCAGCTTGTCGAAATAGCGGATCGAGAGCCAGACCAGCACACCAGCGCCACGCACAGCAGCAGCGTCCGCTTCAGACGCTGTCCCGGCGTACGCAGCTGCTCAATCAGCGTCTGGCTAAGATTATTACGCCAGATCATCAGCAGCGCAGCGCGCTAACGGCGACCATCCACACCACAAAGTGCAGGCCCACCACCTCTTTCGACAGGTCAACGTCCGTGGTCATAACCGACGCCACAATGCCGTAGCCGATCACCACGTTGAAAAACGCCATGTAATAGGCCGCGGCAACCGAAATCAGCACCAGCATCGTCGCCAGCACACGGTATAGACGCTTTCCGCCCAGCGACAGCAGGCGCATAAGGAAAAATGTCAGCACGACAATGGCCATCACTTCAGTGACAGCCGTCAGCCAGTTCGTTACGGTGGATTTTGTTAAAAAGCCGTCAAAGCGACGGTAAAAAATCGGCAGATTCAGCAAAATGCCAATGTATAACGCCAGCAGCAAAGAGAGCTTTTGCTGGGTTATCGTCTTTATATAATGCATATTGCAGGGTTTTCCTGAGGCTGGAGCATAATGTTTAAGGTTATTATGACTATCGCAACGCGGAAGAGTTCGCTTATTCAGCGCAGAGACATGACGATTTTTTGACGAACAGGAAGAATCTGAACGGGATCGGACGGCTCTTTCACGAGGCGGCACAGTAGAACATAAATTAACCATCCAGGCCAGAGATGACGAAACGAGAAGCGATGAAGGGCAAAAATAACGGGCCCGCTGAAGGGCTTGTAGAACTTAGTGGATAATATTCAGCGTCACGTCGATGTTGTTGCGCTTGGCGTTAGAGTACGGACAAACGATATGTGCGGCATCAACCAGCTTCTGCGCTTCCGCTTCGTCCATCTCGGGCAGGTGGATATTCAGCTTCGCTTCAATGCCGAAACCGGTTGGGATCGGGCCGATACCCACTTCACCTTCAATCCATGCATCCTTCGGCATAGCAATTTTGTCGCGGCCGGCTACGGATTTCATAGCACCGAGGAAACAGGCAGAGTAACCCGCGGCAAACAGCTGCTCCGGGTTGGTCACTTCGCCGCCTGCGCCGCCCATATCTTTTGGCACGCCAGCTTCACGTCCAGCACGCCGTCAGAAGAAATCGCACGACCATCACGGCCGCCGGTGGCTTTGGCTTTTGCGGTATAAAAAACTTTATCTAAAGACATTATCCCCTCTCTGCATGATGCGATTTAATCGTGCACGATTTATAAAAGTGTAGCAGGTGCTTCAACGGGCGCGAGCGCCCGGTAAATCTCTAGCGTGACCGGTTAAGATTGCCGCGCAGTAAATCCAGTTCACTCTTCAGCGACAGCAGCGCGTCATCATCACAAGCGGTTGCACACTGTACCGCTTCCGGGATAGTGCTCGCCTGCTCTTGCAGCGCACGCCCCTGCTCGGTCAGCGTCACTACAACCTGGCGCTCATCCTGACGTGAACGCTGGCGGTTAATCAATCCTGCACTTTCCAGCCGCTTCAGCAGCGGGGTCAGCGTGGCGGAATCAAGAAACAGCTGCTCGCCGATTTCAGACACGGTGAGATCGTCCTGCGCCCAGAGCACCAGCATCACCAGATATTGCGGATAGGTGATGTCGAGCTGCGACAGCAGTTGCCGATAAACTTTATTCATCGCCAGGTTGGCGGAATAGAGTGCGAAGCAGAGCTGTTGATTGACCAACAGTGGCGTCGCCTTCACTTTTTGGTCATTTTGGTTACTGTTCATGGAAACGAACATAAATAGCGCGCTAGATAATTGCAAGCAACTTTTAATCAAGAGGGCTTTTGCATGCTGAAATCTCTGGAAGAGCAGGCACGAAGCTATGCGACACGCGCTCATGCTGAAGCTGGTCAACGGCGAAATATACTGACGAGCCCTATATCGTTCATCCCGCTGCCGTTGCAGAACTGGTTCGTAGCGTGAGCGCGGACGATGAGCTGCTGGCAGCGGCCTGGCTGCACGATACGGTGGAGGATACGGGCACCACCCTGGGCGACATCGAAGCCCATTTCGGTTCGCGCGTCGCGCAACTAGTTGAGATGCTTACCGACAGCAGCCAGCCACAGGCGAAAAACAGGGCAGCGCGCAAGCTGGCGCATTTCCGCCACACCGCAGACGCCTCGCCCGAAGCGCAGACCATCAAACTGGCCGACATTATCGACAATACGCGCGCCATCGTGCGTTTCGACCCCCACTTCGCGCGGGTTTACCTGGTAGAAAAACGGATTCAGATCGGTCTGGCAAAGCAGGGCGACGCGCAGCTATGGCAGCAGGCTAGCACGATTATCGAACAGGGTATTGCGCAGCTAGGGAAACCGCCCTACAGAGTGCCGGAAAGCTGGTTCGTTAAACAGGCGGCGAAATACGGCGGCCTCAGTTAAAAAAAAACCCGCCTCTGGCGGGTTCTCTTTTTTCTTCTTTTTAGTCCAGTAACTGCCGTCCGAGATAAGGATTGGCATGCAGCAATTTCATCAGTTTCTGCGCCGTCGCTGACGGACGTGTCCGACGCGCTTCCCAGCTTTTGACTGAGGAGACGCTGACGCCCATCACTTTGGCAAATTCATCTACTTTCATACCGGTTAGTTCACGCAGGCGCTGCGGCTCTGGCATGACGGGCTGAAGCTGAATTTCAGTTGTGGCAGGTGTTGCATCACGTGTCAAAACAATCTGCTCAAGGCTGCTGAGCAATTCAAAAACAGGATCTTTTACTTCCATAGAGAACTCCTTAAAACTCACTATGAATCACGTGAAAGTAGAGGTAAAAACCAAATGGTTCACACACCGGTCGTAGCAGGCTGTATCCCGCAAGGGTTTATAGTTTTTGTTATTAAAACCCTTAAGGGATACAGCCTGATTTGCACTCTCTGACAACGTTGTCAGAACAGTGCGGTATCTCGTCGGGATTCTAAGTATGGATAGAGACCTGACTATTTGCTGCGTGAATAGTAATTATTTTGGGGGCGGAAAATGAGCTTTCCACTATAAGCAAATTAAGCTGTTGATCACAAAACAGTAACCCCTACCGCCTCGCTTAAAAAAACGCAAAAATTGCAAAAAATGCTCACCATTTACACTGCTACAGTAACTCCTCCTGCCTAAAAAAGGCAAGATTCGCGCCAACTTGCAAAGCCTGTGATTTTTTCATGATTCCCCTCCTCGCCAGATTGCGACAGAGTGATTGCTGCACCGCAGCAGCGCACCTTTCTGGCGCAACTGCCCTTTGCTAAGGATACGGAAATGCATTCAGAGTTTTATTTTCACGCCAGCTATACGTCGCATCGTGTGCCGATGATGAGCCGCAATGCCGTTGCGACTTCTCAGCCGCTGGCGGCGCAGGCAGGCCTTCGCATGTTGCAGCAAGGCGGAAATGCAGTCGACACAGCGATCGCTACCGCGATGGCGCTTACCGTACTGGAGCCGACCGGCAACGGGATCGGCAGCGACGCTTTTGCGATTATCTGGGACGGGGAAAAGTTATATGGGCTGAACGCTTCTGGACGCGTACCCGCGACCTGGCATCCTGAGCGCTTTGTCGGCCGCAGCCGTTTGCCGGTGGCTCAGTGCAGGAGCTGCCGCCCAACAGCCAGGGCATCGCCACGCTGATTGCGCTGGGCATTCTTGAACAGCTCGACATTGGCCGCTATCAGCCCGATTCTGTGCCCTAGCTACATCTTTCCATCGAGGCGATGAAGCTGGCGCTGGTCGATCCTGAACGCGCGGGCGACTTCACCTTTGGCGCGCCGCAGCAGAGCGGCACCGTCTACCTCAGCATCGCCGACGCCAGCGGCATGATGGTCTCTTTTATCCAGTCGAACTTTATGGGCTTCGGCTCTGGCGTGGTCGTGCCGGAAACTGGCATCAGTTTGCAGAACCGTCGCGCAGGCTTTTCGCTCGATCCCGCGCATCCCAACGTGGTGGCAGGCGGCAAGCGCCCTTTCCATAACATGATGGGTGGCCCGATGCAGGCACAGGGACATTTACAGCTGGCGCTGCGCATTATGCTGCACAAGCAGAATCCGCAGGCGGCGATCGCCGCGCTGGCGTGTGGTTCAGGACCGTGAAGTGGTGTTCGAGGCGTCGCTGGCGCGCAATACGCTGGCAGCGCTGCGACGCCTTCGCCATCAGGTGACGCTGGAAGATCCGTTGCAGGGCTATAACTTTGGCGGCGCGCAGGCGATAGTGCACGATCCACAGGGTTTTATATCGCGGCGACAGAAAGCAGGAAGGATGGTCAGGCGGTGGTGTTTTAAGCTTCAGTCGGGCAGCGCGAGGCTGCCCGCTAAAAAGCGTTACGCGGCGATAACCGGACGCACGCCCAGCGTATGGCAGATGGCGTAGCTCATCTCTGCACGGTTCAGAGTGTAGAAGTGGAAATCTTTCACCCCTTCACGCGACAGAATTTTCACCATATCCATGGCGATATTGGCACCGACCATTTTGCGCGTCTCGGCATCGTCGTCCAGCCCTGCAAACATCGCGTTCATCCAGCCGGGCACGCGCACGTTGGTCATGGTGGCGAAGCGCGTCAGCTGTTTGAAGTTCGATACCGGCAGGATGCCAGGCACGATCTCGACGTCAATCCCTGTCGCGACGCAGCGGTCGCGGAAGCGCAGATAGCTCTCTACATCAAAAAAGAACTGCGTAATGGCACGGTTAGCGCCTGCGTCGATTTTGCGCTTCAGGTTAATCAGATCGGACTGCGCGCTTTTCGCTTCTGGATGCACTTCCGGATATGCGGCGACAGAAATATCGAAATCACCCACCTCCTTCAACAGGGAAACCACATCGCAGGCATACATATCGGGTTTGCCGCTGCCCTCAGGCAGGTCGCCGCGCAGCGCCACGATATGGCGGATGCCGCTGTCCCAGTAGTCCTGGGCAATAGTGCGCAGCTCCTCGCGCGAGGCATCAATACAGGTCAGGTGCGGCGCAGCTTCCATGCCGGTACGATCCTTAATGTCTTTAATAATGCTGTGGGTGCGGTCGCGCTCGCCGGAGTTAGCGCCGTAGGTCACAGAGACAAACTTTGGCTTCAGGCTGCTGAGGCGGTCGATGGAGTGCCACAGGGTATCTTCCATTTCGCTGGTACGGGGCGGAAAAAATTCGAATGACACATTAATTTGCCCGTTCAGCTCTGCCAGGCTCTGATTCAGCGCTTCGCGCTGGTTGGCATGAAAGAAACTCATCCTGCTTACCTCATCAAAAACGTCGGTTAAATTGTTGCCTTCGAACATCCATACGTTTAGACGCCCAGATGCACAAAATGAACGAATCTCATTAAGGCGTCAACTGAAAAGTGATAAAGAGGTGTGACAAATATTCAAACAGGATGAGGGGAATTCACGCGGATTGCAGACGAGCTATTATGCGCCTGCCGCTGGGACAGGCGCAAAATCATTACAGCAGTTGAGCAAGTCGATGAATATCGGACTGAATTGCACCGGCCGTGACGTCGCGCCCAGCGCTAGGACTGCGGATCACCAGCGGATTATCGCGATACCAGCGGCTTTCAATGGCAAAGACGTTATCGCACGGCAGCAGCGACGCAGTGGATGTTCCGGGCGTACTGCCTCAACACCAACGCGCGCTTTGCCGCTGGCGTCAAAACGCGCAACGTAGCGCAGCACTAGGCCCATCTCTTGCGCGGCTTCCAGCCATTGCAGCATCTGGTCGTTGAGCGCTTCGCCCTGCTCGAAGAAGTCATCGATCGAGCCCTCTTCACAGCCCGCAGGCACCAGTGACTCCACGTGCACCTGATCCGGTTCGATGTTGTAGCCCGCTTCACGCGCTAGGATCACCAGCTTGCGCTTGACGTCCTGGCCTGACAGATCAACGCGCGGGTCTGGCTCGGTTAAGCCCTGCTGCCACGCCTAGTCTACCAGCTCAGTAAAGGGCAGGTACCGTCGAACTGCAAAAACAGCCACGAGAGCGTGAGCAGATATTGCCTTTGCCGAACAGTATCAGGCCGATGCGCTTTTCCGCGCGGAACAGCGACTGGTGTAATCCCTGAATCAGCGACTATGTCGGGCCGACGCGCAGCACCGCCACCATGCTGATGTGATCTTCTGACTGCCAGAAGCGATGGCTGTGCAGCGGATTACGCGTCACGCCCGCGCCGACCAGCGCCAGACCTTCACGCAGTTGCAGGTGCGCAGGCAGGCCCGCATCCTGCAACAGCTGAAACACGCTGTTGACCACTTCAGAGGTGTAGCAGAGTTGCAGCAGCTGGCGATCGGGATGGACGCCGGTTGCCAGCGTACGCAGCTGCGCCCGCGCGAGGTGCAGCTCGACTTAATTTATGCAGCGCCGCGAAATCGTACTTATCCGGCACCTGCACTTCAATCAGGCAGACATCGTCATG
Organism: Candidatus Pantoea bathycoeliae; assembly: GCA_031332935.1. Lineage (GTDB taxonomy): Bacteria > Pseudomonadota > Gammaproteobacteria > Enterobacterales > Enterobacteriaceae > Pantoea > Pantoea bathycoeliae. The sequence goes on from JAUHTP010000013.1 coordinate 16,824, forward strand.
GCTGGTAACGATGCGCGCGCCCGTACCGGACGCCAGCACGCGCTCAATACGCGTTGAGCCCTGCTCCGGCTGGTAGCTACAGCGCAGCTGCAAATCGATATCGCTGCCGGAAACCGGCTGCAAGGTGTGCGGGTATGCAGCACCGGCGCGGCAAGGCGTGCCAGCTCGCTGGCTTCATCGAGGCGCAGCAGCGGCAGCAGACAGGCATCAGAAACTTTGCGCAGATCGGCGCTGTAGACGCCAGCGACGTCGCTCCAGATAGTGACGCGATTCGCGCCCGCCAGCGCGCCGATCTGCGTGGCAGAGTAGTCGGAGCCGTTACGTCCCAACAGGACGGTTTCGCCCGCGTCGTTGCGGCTGATGAAGCCAGTGACCACGATGCGCTGGTGCGGATGCTGCGCCAGCAGCGTTTGCAGCAGCGGCCAGGATTTCCCTTCATCTACCTGCGGCTGCGCGGCGCGCTCCGCACGTAAAAAGTCACGCGCGTCAAGCCAGCAGGCGTCAAGGTCGCGCTGGCTCAGCACGGCGGCCATCAGCCGCGCCGACCACGCTTCGCCGTGACCCACTACTTCGGCATAGACCGCATCGCTAATCGTACCGTCCAGCAGCGCAGCCAGTTTTTCCAGGTCGCGGATAAAGTTGGCGGTAAGCGGTTCAGCATACTCAGCAGGCAGCAGTCCAGCGATTAGCTCGCTGTGATAACGCCTAAAGCCGGTTGCACCTAGTGCGCGGCAAGGCGATCGCTCTGGCTGAGCTTCAGCCAGCTAATCAGCTGGTTAGTAGTTGAACCCACCGCTGAAACCACCATCAAATCGCCCGGCTGGCTGTAATCCGCCATGATGCTGGCGACGCGCTGATAACAGCGCGCATCGGCCAGACTGCTGCCGCCAAACTTGTCTAACTGCTTTATATTCGGCGTTACCGCGCCGGCTGAAATCGTCATTTTTAACCCTCGGATGCCGTCCGGAATGCATTATCCAGATCGGCAATTAAATCTTCATGATCCTCAATGCCCACAGAAACGCGCAGCAAGGTTTCTGAAATGCCCGCCGCCGCGCGCGCTTCTGATGACATGCCAGCATGCGTCATGGTCGCGGTATGGGAAATCAGGCTCTCAACACCGCCCAGCGACTCAGCTAGCGTAAACAGCTGTAACGCCTTCAGGAAACGGCGCAACAGCGCTTCGTCGCCGTCCAGCTCAAAGCTCAGCATCGCGCCGAAGCCGCGCTGCTGGCGCGCCGCATATTCGTGCCCGGCGTTTTCCGGCAGAGAAGGATGATACAGCTTTTTCACCAGCGGTTGCTGTTGCAGATAGTCCATAATGGCCAGCGCGTTGCGTTGCGCTGCTGCCATGCGCGGGGCCAGCGTACGCAGGCCGCGCAGCAGCAGATAGCTGTCAAAGGCCGCGCCGGTCACGCCAATGTTATTCGCCCACCAGGCCAGTTCAGTCACCAGCGCCGGGTCTTTCGCAATCACCGCACCGGCAACCACGTCTGAGTGGCCATTGAGATATTTTGTACAGGAGTGGATCACCAGATCCGCGCCCAGCGCCAGCGGGTTTTGCAGCGCCGGACTCAGGAAGGTGTTATCGACCACGCTGACTGCACCTGCGTTACGCGCCGCCTCGCAGATTGTAGCGATATCGACCACGCGCAGCAGCGGATTGCTCGGGCTTTCTACCAGTACCAGCTTTGATTTTTCCGCCAGCGCTGCCTTCAGCGCTGCACGGTCGCCCTGATTGACGAATTTCACGCGATAAGCGCCGCGCTTTGCGAGACTGTCGAACAGGCGATAGCTGCCGCCGTAGCAGTCATGGGGCGCAACAAGCAGATCGCCCGGTTTCAGGAATACGGTCGTCACCAGATGAATCGCTGACATGCCGGTATTGGTTAATACCGCGCCCGCTCCACCTTCCAGTTCTGCCAGCGCGCGCTGAACCACATCGCGCGTTGGGTTGCCACGACGTGAATAGTCATGTGCACGCGGTTCATTAAAATCGAGGAAGTTGTAAGTGCTGGAAAGGTGAATCGGTGGGACAACGCAGCCATATTGCTCGTCATCATTCAAACCGCTGCGAACTGCGATAGTTGCCTGTTTACGCGTCATGGTGCATACCGTTTCTGAGGAATTAACAAAGAGGCAACAGGATAACACTCCACAATTGGACGTCAATACATCTGGACATCTAAATGACTTTGCGTATAGATTGAGCAGGACGCTATATCCCGCTAAAATTACCCCCGATTGCCTGCGTTTTTCGCCCCTATATTCTCGCGGCTAGGATGAACAAACCCAGCAGTTCAACAGGTCAGGCACGGTAAAATCGGGCATAATCCACGGATTTCCCCACTTTTAACTTTTATTGATTAAGGTAACCCATGGCTGAATGGAACGGCGAATATATCAGCCCTTACGCTGAACACGGTAAGAAGAGTGAGCAGGTCAAAAAGATCACAGTATCTATCCCGTTGAGCGTGCTGAAGATTTTAACGGATGAGCGTACCCGTCGTCAGGTGAACAACCTGCGTCACGCGACAAATAGCGAACTGCTGTGCGAAGCCTTTTTACACGCCTTTACCGGACAGCCTCTGCCAGACGACGTCGATCTTCGCAAAGAGCGCAGCGATGAAATTCCGGAAGAAGCGAAAAAGATCATGCGCGAGATGAATATTGATCCCGATACTTGGGAATATTGATTCGTCAGATACAAAAAAACCCAGCCAGAGCTGGTTTTTTTGCCGTTGAACCAGAAGGCTCACCTGACAGGTAATATTATTTTTTGCTGCCCGGGATGGCGAAACGCTTGTTAAAGCGGTCGACACGGCCACCAGTTGCAACTTCACGCTGCTTACCGGTGTAGAACGGGTGGCACTGGCCACATACGTCCAGGTTCATGTCGTGAGCCATAGCCATAGTAGAGCGAGTGTGAATCACGTTACCGCAGGTGCAAGTGATGGTCACAGCTTCGTATTTCGGGTGAATACCTTGTTTCATGGGAGAACCTCATATAAAGGCCGTGTCGCTCTCCGTGCCAGGCTAAAGCCCGCACCACACCACACGCGGTTGAATATTAATTTTAGGCTCTGGCGAGAGCTTTCTCACCAAAGGCGGAATACTATACAGAAAATAACCGCTTTACGCAAATCTTCCGCAAGATACCCGCTGGTCGCGCCAGCGTGTACACTATGCGTCCCGCTATGAGTCATTGAACCGGAAAGAGATCGCCATGCCCGTCGTTCAGGTTGCCCTGCCCGTTCCGCTACCCCGTCTGTTTGACTACTTGCCGCCGCATGGTGCGCAGCCAATCGTGGGTGGGCGCGTCAGCGTGCCGTTTGGTAACCGCAAAATGATTGGCATTGTGGTGGGCTTTCGCGAACAGAGCGACCTGCCGGAAGCGCAGCTCAAACGTGTTGCCGAGGTGCTGGACGCCGAATCGCTCTATCCGCCTTCATTGTGGCGGCTACTGAACTGGGCGGCAGGCTATTACCATTCGCCTGCTGGCGAAGTATTGAGCCATGCGCTGCCGGTGCTGCTGCGCCAAGGGAAACCCGCGCAGGACGCTCCGCTGTGGCAGTGGGTGATTACCGAACAGGGCCAGGCGACTGCGCCAGAAAGCCTGAAGCGCGCACCAAAGCAGCAGCAGGCGCTGGTTGCGCTGCGCCATCAGCCGCTTTATCGCAATCAGGTCACTGAGCAGGCGCTTACCGACACGGCATTGCAGGCGCTGCGCGCCAAAGGATTGTGCGATCTGCGCGAACATCAGCCGCAACGGCAGGACTGGCGCGAAACCTTTGCGGTAAAAGGCGAGCGCTTGCGGCTTAACACCGATCAGGCGATGGCGGTCGGCGCGATCCGCAGCGAAGATGAACAGTATGCCGCTTGGCTGCTGGCAGGCATTACCGGCTCCGGCAAAACCGAAGTCTACCTCAGCGTGCTGGAGAACGTGCTGGCGCGCGGCAAACAGGCGCTGGTGCTGGTGCCGGAGATCGGCCTGACGCCGCAGACTATTACCCGCTTCCGGGAGCGTTTCGACGCGCCCGTCGACGTGCTGCACTCCGCGCTGAACGACAGCGAGCGCCTCGCCGTCTGGCTGCGCGCGCGCCAGGGCGAAAACGCCATTATCATTGGCACGCGATCGGCGCTGTTTACGCCGCTGGCGCGTCCGGGCGTCATCATTATTGATGAAGAGCACGACAGCTCTTATAAGCAGCAGGAAGGCTGGCGCTATCAGGCACGCGATCTGGCGGTGTTCCGCGCGCGCGAAGAGAATATTCCCATCTTGATGGGCTCGGCGACGCCCGCGCTGGAGACGCTGCAAAACGTGCGCAGCGGCAAATACCGCCAGCTCGATCTGACTAAGCGCGCCGGAAATGCGAAACCAGCGCTGCAACAGCTGGTCGATCTCAAAGGCCAGCAGCTCACTGGCGGGCTGGCACCGGCGCTGATTGGTAAGATGCGCCAGCATCTGCAGGCGGATAACCAGGTACTGCTGTTCCTCAACCGTCGCGGCTACTCCCCTGCGCTGCTCTGTCACGACTGCGGCTGGATTGCGGAGTGCCAGCGCTGCGAACGTTACTACACCCTGCATCAGCAGCAGCGCCAGCTACGCTGCCACCACTGTGACAGCAAGCGTCCGCTGCCCAATCAGTGTCCGCAGTGCGGCTCAACACACCTGCTGCCAGTGGGTGTCGGCACAGAACAGCTGGAGCAGCAGCTCGGTACGCTGTTTCCCGGCGTACCGGTATCACGCATCGATCGCGACACCACCAGCCGCAAAGGCGCGCTGGAGCAGCATCTGGCCGATGTGCATCGCGGCGGGGCGCGCATTCTGGTGGGCACGCAGATGCTGGCGAAAGGCCACCACTTCTCGGACGTGACGCTGGTGTCGCTGCTGGACGTGGATGGCGCACTCTTTTCCGCCGATTTCCGCGCCACCGAACGCTTTGCGCAGCTTTATACTCAGGTGGCGGGCCGCGCGGGCCGTGCCGGGAAACAGGGCGAAGTGCTGTTGCAGACCCACCATCCAGACCATCCGCTATTACAGACGCTGCTGCATCAGGGCTACTTCGCCTTTGCCCAACAGACGCTGCTGGAGCACCAGTCGGTGATGCTGCCGCCCTGGACCAGCCATGCGCTATTCCGCGCTGAGGATCACGATAACCAGCAGGCCGCCGAATTTTTGCAGCAGCTGCGCAATCTGCTGGACGCCAGCCCGCTGAAAGACACTGCCATGTGGCTGATGGGCCCGGTTCCGGCATTGCAGCCAAAGCGCGGCGGACGCTGGCGCTGGCAACTGCTAGTGCAGCACGCCTCACGGAAACGCCTGCAACAGCTGCTCAATAGCTCACTGCCGCTGATTACGACGCTGCCCGCCGCACGCAAAGTTAAATGGACGCTGGATATCGACCCCACCGAGAGCTGAGCCTGCGAGCCAGATCGAAAAAAGTCGCACAAGTCACAATTTTTATGCAAATTAAGTAACAAAGCGGCCGCGCAATCGTTAACAATGTGCGCGGTGTGGCTTTTTATCGCCATAGCCATCCTTCGAATGCGTCAGGAGTAGAGTGTTGGAACACAATCCCCAAACGCCCACCGCCACCATGAAAGATGTGGCCGAGCAGGCAGGCGTTTCAACGGCGACCGTCTCGCGCGCGCTAATGAATCCGGAAAAGGTATCGGCTGCGACGCGGCAAAAAGTCGAGCAGGCAATGGTTGCTGTCGGCTATGCGCCGCACGGCCTGACGCGCAACGCTCGCCGTGGCGAGACGCAAACCATTCTGGTGATTGTGCCTGACATCTGCGATCCCTTCTTTAGTGAGATTATTCGCGGCGTTGAAGTCACGGCGGCGCAGGAAGGCTACCTGGTGCTAATTGGCGACTGTGCTCACCAGAACCAGCAGGAGAAGAACGTTCTCGATCTGCTGCTGACGCGCCAGATCGACGGTATGGTCCTGCTCGGCTCGCAGATCCCTTTCGCTCCGCTTAATGAGGAGCAGTGCAACCTGCCTCCGATGGTGATGGCGAATGAGTTCGCACCGGAAATGTCGCTGCCCACCGTGCATATCGATAATCTGACTGCTGCTTTCGAAGCGGTAAACCATCTGTTGCAGCTGGGTCACCGCCAGATCGCCTGCATTGCGGGGCCGGAAGAGATGCCGCTGTGCCAGTACCGCACGCAGGGCTATATTCAGGCGCTGCGCCGCAGCAACCTGACCATCGACCCGAGCTATATTGTGCGCGGAGATTTCAGCTTTGAAGCCGGCGCGCAGGCGTTGATGCAGCTGATGGCACTGCCGCAGCCGCCGCGCGCGCTGTTCTGCCACAGCGATATGCTGGCGCTCGGTGCGATGAACCAGGCTAAGCGTCTCTGCCTGCGCGTGCCGCAGGATCTGTCGATTGTTGGTTTTGACGATATTGAACTGTCACGCTACTGCGAACCGCCGCTTACCACCGTTGCGCAGCCGCGCTACCAGATTGGCCGCGAAGCGATGCTGCTGCTGCTGGATGAGCTCCAGGGCAAGCGTGTTAATAACGGCTCACGTCTGCTGGATGCCGAACTTACCGTTCGCGGCAGCACGGCTCCGGAAAATAAGCGCGAGAAATAGCCGCTATTTTCCGTTATTTTCAATAGATTCCTAAGGCGAACACTGCTGGTCAAAGTTCCGACCCTTGAGTAACATGGCGGACTCCTTGCCGGGCAGTCTTACAAAGCGTTTTCGCCCAGTTGCACGATTTTTTGAAGGGTATCAGAACGAGAGTGGCACAGAGAGATTACGTAAGCCGCGGGCGTTCAACAGGGACGCGTCGCAAAAAAAGCAGCACCAGCCGTGGAAAGAAAAGCAAAAGCGGTTCAGGTGTTTCCAAACTCATGATAGGACTGGCCGTCGCGGTGCTGGTGACCTTTGCCGGTGGTTTATGGTTCCTTGCGCATCATAAAAAAGAAGATGTGCCTGTTATCCCGGATCATAAAGCCAACGGCAACGGTTTGCCGCCGAAACCTGAAGAGCGCTGGAAATATATTAAAGAGCTGGAAAACCGTCAGGTTACGGTGCCGACGCCAACCGAACCTTCAGCGGGCGGCGAAGTGCAGTCGCACACCCAGCTGACGGATGAACAGTGTCAGCTGCTGGAACAGATGCAGGCTGATATGCGCCAGTCACCGACGCAGCTGAACGAAGTGCCGTGGAATGAACAGACTCCAGCGCAGCGCCAGCAGCAGAGTGCACCGCCGCGACAGACGCAGCCTGTGCAGCAGCAGAGCACCCATCAGCCTCAGCAGACGCAGCAACAGGCTACGCGCCAAGTTACGCCGCCGCGTCAGACGCAAACCCAGCAGCCTGCGCCTGTTAAGCGTGAACCGGCTCAGGAGACCGCGAATAAGCCAGCGGAAAAACCGGCATCTTCGCAGCGCTGGATGGTGCAGTGCGGATCGTTCAAAGGCACCGATCAGGCGGAGTCTGTCCGCGCGGGTCTGGCATTTGAAGGTTTCGAAAGCCGCATTACTACCGGCGGTGGCTGGAATCTCGTGGTGATCGGTCCTTATAAGGATCGCAGCAGCGCTGACAGCACCCTGAAGCGACTGCGCGGCAACGGCCATTCAAACTGTATTCCGCTCTCCGTCGGGGGTTGAAACCCGCTAAACCCGCCCCATATCTGGTTGCATGATGCGCCTTGCCGCGCGGCGCTTTTTTTCTACTGCAACAAGGGTCTGCCCGTGACAACAATAGTAAGCGTACGACGTAACGGACGAGTCGTTATCGGCGGTGATGGCCAAGCGACGCTCGGCAATACCGTCATGAAAGGCAACGTTAAAAAAGTGCGTCGTCTTTACAACGATAAAGTCATTGCCGGTTTCGCTGGCGGCACTGCAGATGCCTTCACTCTGTTTGAACTCTTCGAACGTAAACTGGAAATGCATCAGGGTCATCTGGTGAAAGCGGCGGTTGAGCTGGCAAAAGACTGGCGCACCGACCGTATGCTGCGCCGTCTTGAAGCGCTACTGGCTGTGGCAGATGAAAACGCCTCGCTGATCATCAGCGGCAACGGCGACGTTATCCAGCCCGAAAACGATCTGATCGCCATTGGTTCTGGTGGCCCCTTCGCTCAGGCGGCAGCGCGCGCACTGCTGGAAAATACCGAACTGAGCGCGCATGACATCGTCGCGAAATCCTTAGATATCGCGGGCGACATCTGCATCTACACCAACCACAATGTTAACTTCGAAGAACTGCCGGCCAGGGCGTAAGGATTAAACATGTCTGAGATGACTCCCCGCGAAATCGTCAGCGAACTGAATCGCTTTATCATCGGCCAGGACGGCGCAAAAAAAGCCGTCGCCATCGCGCTGCGTAACCGCTGGCGTCGTATGCAGCTCGACGAAGAGCTGCGCCACGAAGTTACGCCGAAAAACATTCTGATGATCGGCCCGACCGGCGTCGGTAAAACCGAAATCGCCCGTCGTCTGGCGAAGCTCGCCAACGCGCCGTTTATCAAAGTGGAAGCCACAAAATTCACCGAAGTGGGCTATGTCGGTAAAGAAGTGGACTCCATTATTCGCGACCTGACCGATGCCGCCGTGAAAATGGTGCGCAGCCAGGCGATCGAAAAGAACAAATACCGCGCCGAAGATATGGCGGAAGAGCGCATTCTCGACGTGCTGATCCCACCGGCCAAAAACAACTGGGGCCAGCCAGAGCAGAGCAGCGAACCCTCTGCGGCTCGCCAGTCGTTCCGTAAAAAACTGCGTGAAGGCCAGCTGGACGATAAAGAGATTGAGATCGATCTGGCCGCTTCCTCAGCGGGCGTAGAGATCATGGCACCTCCGGGTATGGAAGAGATGACCAACCAGCTTCAGTCGATGTTCCAGAACCTGGGCGGCCAGAAACAGAAGCCGCGCAAGCTGAAAATCAAAGACGCGATGAAGCTGCTGATCGAAGAAGAAGCGGCCAAGCTGGTTAATCCAGAAGAGCTGAAGCAGGATGCAATCGAAGCCGTAGAGCAGCACGGCATCGTGTTCATCGACGAGATCGACAAAATCTGTAAGCGCGGCCAGTCGTCTGGCCCTGACGTCTCGCGCGAAGGCGTACAGCGCGATCTGCTGCCGCTGGTAGAAGGCTGCACCGTCTCCACCAAGCATGGCATGGTCAAGACTGATCATATTCTGTTTATCGCTTCAGGCGCGTTCCTGATTGCCAGCCCGTCAGACCTGATCCCGGAACTGCAAGGCCGCCTGCCGATCCGCGTCGAACTGCAGGCGCTGACCGTTAACGATTTCGAGCGCATCCTAACCGAGCCGAATGCCTCTGTGACCGTACAGTACAAGGCGCTGATGGGCACCGAAGGGGTGAACGTCGAATTTACAGATGACGGTATCCGCCGCATTGCAGAAGCTGCGTGGCAGGTGAACGAAACCACCGAGAATATCGGTGCGCGTCGTCTGCATACCGTACTGGAGCGTCTGATGGAAGATATCTCCTATGACGCCAGCGATCGTCACGGCGACTCCGTCACCATTGATGCAGAGTATGTCAGCAAGCATCTGGATGAGCTGGTGGCCGATGAAGATCTCAGCCGCTTCATCCTGTAATTAATTTTTTCTATGCGCTTGCGCAAAGCCCGGCCACTGCGCCGGGCTTTTTTTATCTGCATGCTGCTGATACAGCGTCTTTTTTTCCGCCGATGATTTTGCCAACAATCCGCAACTGGCGGTATACTTACTGCTCCTGTGGCAAACAGATGGAACCATCATGAAATACGATACCTCTGAACTCTGCGACATCTACCATGAAGAAGTGAACGTTGTTGAGCCGCTTTTTTCAAACTTCGGTGGCCGCACCTCATTTGGTGGTCAGATAACCACAGTGAAATGTTTTGAAGACAACGGCCTGCTCTACGATTTGTTGGAAGAGAACGGCCGGGGTCGCGTGCTGGTAATCGACGGTGGCGGTTCGGTACGACGCGCGCTGGTTGATGCACAGCTGGCTCGCCTGGCGGTAGAAAGCGAATGGGAAGGCCTGGTAGTTTACGGCTCTGTGCGTCAGGTAGACGATCTGGAAGAACTGGAGATTGGCATTCAGGCGATTGCGGCCATTCCGGCTGGCGCGGCGGGCGAAGGCATCGGCGAAAGCGATGTGCGCGTTAACTTTGGCGGCGTTACCTTCTTCTCTGGCGACCATCTCTACGCCGACAACACCGGCATTATCCTCTCTGAAGATCCGCTCGACATCGAGTAACGTCAGAAACGAAAACGGGAGCGATACGCTCCCGTTTTTCATTCAACTGAGACGCTTACACCTCTTCCATTTTTCCCAGCAGTGCACGCAGGCGATCCTGCCACAGATGCTGCTCTTCCTTCAGCTGTTGATTCTCACGCACCAGCGACTCGTGGTTGCCCGCCGCTTGCTGCACGTCGTTTTTCAGCGTGTTGTTCTGCTCTTTCAGCTCTTCTATTTCCATCTGCAGCAGAGTGATGGTATCAATCGCCTGCTGAACTTTCGCTTCCAGTTTCTCGAATACTTCAAATGACATCTTTCTGACCTCTCCTTAAATTCTCGCAGGGCGTTGATGATGCCAGCCATAGCGCGTGACGCCCTGTATCAGCCAGGCCAGCAACAATGTTTCCGATTGTATGTAGCCTGATAGCGCAAGTCTAGCCACGCGGGACCTGCGGGCGCAGTCTGTAACACTTTTCGGCTTATACCTGTACGATTACCGCATGGCGGCAAAAGGCATAAAACGAGGCGGTTTGAAGCCTGAAATGATCTTTCATCAAAGCAAAAGGCGCGACGCATTTTTTTGACTCAGCACACAGCTTTAGAGTTCGCTATTTATCGTTTATGCTCGTTAACGATAAATTTACACCAGCCCTACAAGAGAGCTGGGAACCTCAAGGATTGAGAACAAAAACGGATAAAATTTAACCTCGCTTCAGGAACACCACTATGAGTCAGACTACTAACACGCTGAAAGGTCAATGCATTGCCGAATTTATCGGAACCGGCTTAATTATCTTTTTTGGTGCGGGCTGCGTGGCCGCGCTGAAACTGGCTGGTGCCGCATTCGGTCAATGGGAAATCTGTATCATCTGGGGCTTAGCCGTTTCCATGGCTGTCTATCTTACCGCTGGCGTGTCAGGGGCGCATCTTAACCCTGCCGTTACGGTTGCACTCTGCCTGTTTGCCAGCTTTGACGGCCGTAAAGTCGTGCCGTACATTCTGGCGCAAATTGCAGGCGCATTCTGCGCGGCCGCGCTGGTTTACGGCCTCTACTACAGCCTCTTTTTCGATTACGAGCAAAGCCATCAGATGGTGCGCGGTACGGTTCAGAGTCTGAATATTGCTGGCATTTTCTCAACCTATCCTAACCCGCACATCGGCGTGGGCCAGGCGTTCTTTGTTGAGATGGTCATTACGGCGGTGTTAATGGCTGTGATCATGGCGCTGACCGATGATGGCAACGGCGTGCCGCGTGGTCCGCTGGCACCGCTGTTGATCGGCCTGCTGGTCGCAGTAATTGGCGGCTCAATGGGTCCGCTGACCGGCTTCGCTCTTAATCCGGCACGTGATTTCGGACCCAAGCTGTTCGCCTTCTTTGCTGGCTGGGGTAATGTTGCCTTCACAGGCGATAAAGATATTCCTTACTTCCTGGTACCGATTTTGGGCCCGTTAGTCGGAGCCTGTCTGGGTGCCTTTAGCTACCGTGCGCTAATTGGCCGCCATCTGCCGGGTGCAGCACTGGCCAGCAGCAAAACAGAAAAACCGGTCGCACGAGCTGAACAGCGTAAACCGTAAGTTTCACTTTTCATCGGGAATGCATTATGACTACTACCACTGATAAAAAATACATTGTAGCGCTCGACCAGGGCACCACCAGCTCACGCGCCGTTATACTGGACCACGACGCCAACATCGTTGCGGTATCGCAGCGTGAGTTTACCCAGATTTACCCGAAAGCAGGTTGGGTTGAGCACGACCCGATGGATATCTGGGCATCACAGAGCTCGACGATGGTCGAAGTGCTGGCGCACGCCGACATCCGTTCTGACGAGATTGCCGCCATCGGCATCACCAACCAGCGCGAAACCGCTATTATCTGGGACAAAGATACCGGCAAGCCGATCTACAACGCTATCGTGTGGCAGGACCCGCGTACCGCAGACTACTGTAACAAGCTGAAAAAAGAGGGTCTGGAAGAGTATATCCAGCACACTACCGGTCTGGTGATTAACCCTTACTTCTCCGGTACTAAGGTGAAGTGGATCCTCGACCATGTGGAAGGCGCGCGTAAACGTGCGAAGCGCGGCGAGCTGCTGTTCGGCACCGTGGATACTTGGCTGGTGTGGAAAATGACCCAGGGACGCGTGCATATCACCGATCACACCAACGCTTCCCGTACCATGATGTACAACATCCACAAGCTGGAGTGGGATCAGCGCATGCTGGAGATCCTCGATATTCCGCGTGAGATGCTGCCGGAAGTGAAAGGTTCTTCTAAGATTTACGGCCAGACCAACATCGGTGGTAAAGGCGGCACGCGTATTCCGATCGCTGGTATCGCCGGCGACCAGCAGGCTGCACTCTACGGCCAGCTCTGCGTTCAGCCGGGCATGGCGAAAAACACTTACGGCACCGGCTGCTTTATGCTAATGAACACCGGCACCGAAGCGGTGACCTCGTCGCATGGCCTGCTGACCACTATCGCCTGCGGCCCGCGTGGCGAAGTGAACTACGCGCTGGAAGGTGCAGTGTTTATCGGCGGCGCCTCTATCCAGTGGCTGCGTGACGAGATGAAGCTGATCAGTGACTCCACCGACTCTGAATACTTTGCCCTGAAAGTGAAAGATACCAACGGTGTTTACATGGTTCCAGCCTTTACCGGCTTGGGCGCACCGTACTGGGATCCCTATGCACGCGGCGCAATTTTCGGTCTGACGCGTGGCGCAAACGCCAACCACATCATCCGCGCGACGCTAGAATCTATTGCCTACCAGACGCGCGACGTGCTGGAAGCGATGCAGAACGATGCCGACACGCGTCTGCAATCGCTGCGTGTAGATGGCGGTACAGTGGCGAACAACTTCCTGATGCAGTTCCAGTCTGACATTCTCGGCACGCGCGTTGAGCGTCCGGAAGTGCGCGAAGTGACCGCGCTGGGCGCCGCCTATCTCGCTGGCCTGGCGGTTGGCTTCTGGAATGACCTGGAAGAAGTACGCGCTAAAGCCTTGGTAGAACGTGAGTTCCGTCCAAGCATCGAAACCACCGAGCGTAACTTCCGCTACGCTGGCTGGAGAAAAGCTGTGGCTCGCGCGCAGGCGTGGGAAGAGCACGAAGAGTAATCGTTATATCCTTACTCTCGCCCGCGGCCTCTGGCGCGGGCTTTTTTTTGCCCCTCCCCGCTGTGCTACACTGCCCTTTTGCATCAGGTGCAGGCCATGAAACGAGAACTCCCCATAGAATTTTCCCGCGTAACCGAAGCTGCCGCCTTAGCAGGCTATCGCTGGCTGGGTCGCGGCGATAAAAACGGTGCCGACGGCGCTGCCGTCCACGCCATGCGACACGTCCTTAACACTATCGATATCGACGACCAGATTGTGATCGGCGAAGGCGAGCTCGATGAAGCGCCCATGCTCTACATCGGCGAGAAGGTCGGCAGCGGACGCGGTGATGCAGTAGATATCGCGGTGGATCCGATTGAAGGGACGCGTATGACGGCGATGGGCCAGGTCAACGCTTTGGCGGTGCTGGCGGTCGGTGACAAAGGCAGCTTTCTGCACGCGCCTGATATGTACATGGAGAAGCTGATTGTCGGCCCGGCGGCGCGTGGCCAATATTGATCTTAACCTCCCGCTGGAGACCAAACCTGCGTAATATCGCGGCGGCGCTCAATAAGCCGCTGGCGCAGCTGACGGTTTCTATCCTTGCCAAACCGCGTCACGACGCGACGATTGCGCAGCTGCAACAGCTCGGCGTACGCGTGTTCGCTTTCCCAGACGGTGACGTAGCGGCTTCAATCCTCACCTGTATGCCCGACAACGAAGTCGATATGCTCTATGGCATCGGCGGTGCACCGGAAGGCGTGGTATCGGCGGCGGTTATCCGCGCGCTGGATGGCGATATGCAGGGCCGCCTGCTGGCGCGCCATGAGGTTAAAGGCGAAAGCGAAGAGAACCGCCGCATCGGCGAACAGGAACTGGCACGCTGCGACGAGATGGGTATTAAAGCGGGCGAGGTGTTACCGCTGGCGCGCAACGATAACGTGATTTTTGCCACCACCGGCATTACCAGCGGCGACCTGCTGAAAGGCATTACGCGTCAGGGCAATATCACCACCAGCGAAACGCTGCTGATACGTGGCAAGTCGCGTACAATCCGCCGCATCCAGTCATCCACTATCTGGACCGCAAAGACGTGACGCTGCACCCTTTTATCCTGTAACCGTAATGCTTTCGCTCTCAGGCTGTCGCGACAGCGGCAGCCAGCACAGCAGCATCACCAGCGCGCCAATCACCGGAGCCAGCAGCGGACTGACCAGCAATCCCATATTCAGCAGGCTATTGGCCTGCCGAAGCGCAACGCCGGCATAGAGGTCGCGCGGCATGGTGCGCGCCATGACGCCCGCGACGCCGGTGCCCAGCCCCAGCACGTTCAGCGACGGTGCCAGCATAGAGGTCACAGCACCGATCATAAAGATCGTCATTCCGGCGAGGATCACCGGATGGCGGCCAATGCTGTCTGAGAGCGTGCCATCAGCTGCGATCCGCCATAGGTCATCAGATAGGCCGCCATTACGCGCTGTAGCGTGCCATCATGCACGTTGAGCGCCTCTGCCATGCTGGCCATCGCCGGAACATAAATGGTCTGCGCCATCTGCCCCACCACCAGCATCAAAATCAACATCAGCAGCAGCGACCGGTTCTCCATCTTCTTCATCGACATCTCAGTCTGGGAAATAAGGTTAATACAGCAGCAAAACGCGCTGTAGCCGGATTATGGCGGGCAAAATATCAGGATTACGTGACAAATCGAGAGGCAGGCATAAAGCTGTCAGAGCAGAGGCTTCAAGTTTTCGTACCATCTTGTCAACGGGCAGTAACGAGGTGTTGAGGTGTGCGGTACATTTGTCGATTAGAGCCTAAAAACCAGTGCGCAGGTGGAAATTCAGCCGTGCAGCCGCGATGATATTTCTGTGCTTGGAAAATCAACGTACCGGGAGAGTAACGATGGCCGAATGGGTCAATGCGCAAGTAAAGGAAGTCAAAAACTGGACAGACGCCTTGTTCAGCCTGCGGGTGCACGCGCCGATCGACACCTTCACCGCCGGGCAGTTCGCCAAGCTGGCGCTGGAGGTTGACGGTGAACGCGTGCAGCGCGCTTACTCTTATGTTAATGCACCCAGCGATCCGCTGCTGGAGTTCTATCTGGTGACGGTGCCGGAAGGCAAACTAAGCCCGCGTCTACAGGCGCTCAAGCCAGGCGACAATGTGATGGTGACCAAACAGGCCGCCGGTTTTTTCGTGCTGGATGATTTCCCACCGTGTAATACCCTGTGGCTGCTGGCGACCGGCACGGCCATCGGCCCTTACTTATCCATTCTGCAACAGGGCGAGGGGCTGGATCGCTTCGAGCATATTGTTCTGCTGCATGCGGTGCGCTACGCGGCCGACCTGAGCTATCTGCCGCTGATGCAGTCACTACAGGAGATCTACAACGGGAAACTGCTTATCCAGACCGTCGTCAGCCGCGAAAACGCACCCGGCTCGCTGACCGGTCGCGTACCGGCGCTGATTGAGAACGGCGAGCTGGAGCGCGCAGTAGGCCTGCCTATGGAGGCAGAATCGAGCCATATCATGCTGTGCGGCAACCCGCAAATGGTGCGCGATACGCAACAACTGCTGAAAGAGACACGCGATATGCGTAAACATCTGAAGCGCAAACCGGGGCACATCACCAGCGAACACTATTGGTAAGCCTTAGGGTTGTGCGATTAGTCTTATTTTTAGTGAAATTTTGCCCGCAGCACTTTTGACTTTTACAGGTAAAAACCGTTCTAATTTAGAGCTGAATTTACTGGTCAGAGCCAATGAAATGAAGAATTTACCTGGCGCGCTACTCCTGAGTCTTACGCTGACGGCCCCGGTATTTGCTGCCGATCTACCGTTGCACAAGCGTAGCGACGCCGTACCCGCTGCGCCCTATTTGCTGGCGGGTGCACCCACGTTTGATATGACTATCGGTCAGTTCCGTGAAAAATATAACGCCGCTAATGCAGACTTGCCGTTGATGGAGTATCGCGCCATCGACAATCGAAACGACAGCAGCCATCTGACGCGAGCGGCGAGTAAAATCAGCGGAACGCTCTACGCTTCCACCGCGCTGGAGCAAGGAACCGGCAAAGTCAAAACGCTGCAGCTGACCTGGCTTCCCGTGCAGGGTCCGGATGAAAAGGCTTCGCAGGAGAAGGCGATGGCCTACATGACGGCGCTGCTGCGCTTTTTTGTTTCGGGTTTGCCGCCGGATGAGGCACGGCAAAAGCTCAGCGGATTACTCAGAGCAGGCAAAGGCGCGCGCTTTTTTTCTCGCACTGAAGGTGCGCTGCGTTTCGTCGCCGCCGACAACGGTGATAAGGGACTGACCTTCGCCATTGAGCCGATAAAACTGACGTTGCCGACCGCCGATTAGGGCGGCAAAAATGACGAAAAACAAAGCCATTGACCTGATAGATCTCTATACTGTCTGGCAGTCTACGCTGCCTGTCGGCAGTACAATTTAATGAATCGCGTAACGCGGAGGATAGAATGCGACATCCATTGGTTATGGGTAACTGGAAACTGAATGGCAGCAAGCAGATGACAGGCGAGTTGATCGACGGCCTGCGCAAAGCGCTTTCCCGCGTTGATGGTTGTGGCGTGGCGATCGCACCGCCAGCTATCTATCTCGACCAGGCGAAGCACGCTATCTCCGGCAGCCATATTGCACTGGGCGCGCAGAACGTTGACGTGAATATCTCCGGCGCGTTCACCGGCGAAACCTCCGCTGAGATGCTGAAAGACATAGGCGCAAAATATATCATTATCGGCCACTCTGAGCGTCGTACTTACCATAAAGAGAGCGACGAGTTCATCGCGAAGAAATTCGCCGTGCTGAAAGAAGCTGGCCTGGTGCCGGTTCTCTGCATCGGTGAAACCGAAGCAGAAAACGAAGCGGGCCAGACGCAAGAAGTGTGTGCACGCCAGCTTGACGCAGTGCTGGAAACCCAGGGCGCAGAGGCGTTCAACGGCGTGGTTATCGCCTACGAACCTGTCTGGGCTATCGGCACCGGCAAGTCAGCGACGCCTGCGCAGGCGCAGGCAGTACATAAATTCATTCGCCAGCATATCGCGAAAAAAGATGCTGCGGTCGCTGAGCAGTTCATTATTCAGTACGGCGGTTCCGTTAACGACAAAAACGCCGCTGAGCTCTTCACCCAGCCGGACATCGACGGTGCCCTGGTTGGCGGCGCGTCGCTGAAGGCAGATGCGTTTGCCGTTATCGTTAAAGCCGCTGCGGAAGCGAAAAAGGCATAATGCCAGATAAAAAAAGAGGCGGCTTTCGAGCCTCTTTTTTTATGGCTGCAAAATCTGGCAGCTGTGATCCTGCAACTCCTCCGCCGAACCGCGATTCAGCAACAACCTGTTACGCTCCAGCGCCATTACCGCCAGACGGCCGTCCGGCAGCGCCGCTATTGCCACGCCATATTTCCCCATTTCGCCACGCGCGTTAGAAATCTCATCCGCTATGCGGATAAACAGGCTTCGCCGCGACAGTTCCGGCAGCGTAAGTGCGTAGCAGGTAAATGTGCTGGCGCAGCTTTTCCATCTGCCAGCGGCTGGAGAACGTGGGAGCGACGATCCAGCGTATACCGCACATCAGGGCACAGACAGGAGATATGGATATGCAGCTGGTTCTGAGTACGTCCATATTTGGCATTGATTGCCAGCGACAGCGCGCTGTCTCCTATAGGGAGGCCTCGGTGGATAGCCAGCTGCGTGCGAGACTGCCAGGTGAAGGCAAAGAAATTAGGTGTGACAGGATCCAGCAGCGCCGGGCTCTCCATACCGGTGATTTTTGCCAGCGGGATCAGCAGATACTGGAGCGGCCCGTTAAGATCTTTCAGCAGCGCATAACCGTTTTCAAGATCAACGCGCTGACAGGGTGCTGGCGTGCCTGATGTGCGCTGGTTCGGCTCGCACTTTTCACTGACGACTGCCACAGCGCATCGCTGTTTTTTGCAGGTGGATGGCGGCAATCACTAAACCACTAACAAGAATGAACAGCAGCAGCGTAATCAGACGACGTCCCTGCATGGCAAGGCTTCTCTTCCAACATGTGCCCGCATCCTCGCCTGCTTGCGCCTCAATGTCACGTACAAATTAAAAACGGCCAGCACGCTGGCTGACCGTCTTCACTTACTGGGTACGGTTAAGGCTTCATCACCTGATCGTAGGTGCCACCATCGGCGAAGTGCGCTTTCTGCGCCTGCGCCCAGCCGCCAAACTTATTGTCGATAGTGAACAGTTTCACCGGCGCGAAGGTGCTGGCAAATTTCTTCGCCACGTCTGCGTCGCGCGGACGATAGAAGTTCTGTGCCACGATGGTCTGGGCTTCCGGCGAGTAGAGATACTTCAGATAGGCATCAGCCACTTTGCGCGTGCCCTGCTCATCAGCCACTTTGTCGACCACGGAGACGGTCGGCTCCGCCAGAATAGATTCGCTCGGGGTAATGATTTCAAACTTGTCTTTACCCAGTTTATCAACCGCCAAGTAAGCTTCGTTTTCCCAGGCGATCAGCACGTCGCCAATGCCGCGCTCTACGAAGGTATTGGTTGCGCCGCGCGCGCCAGAGTCCTGCACCTCAACATTTTTAAACAGCGATTTGACGTAATCCTGCGCTTTTGCCTGGTCGCCGTTGTTTTGATCCAGCGCCCAGCCCCATGTCGCCAGATAGTTCCAGCGCGCACCGCCTGAGGTTTTCGGGTTTGGCGTAATAACAGAGACGCCAGGCTTGATCAGATCAGGCCAGTCGTGAATACCTTTTGGATTGCCCTTGCGCACTAGGAAAACAATGGTGGAGGTATAGGGAGCGGAATTGTCCGGCAGGCGTTTAAGCCATTTCTTATCAATGCGACCGCGCTCGGCGATGGCATCAACGTCAGACTGCAGCGCCAGCGTAACGACATCGGCGCGAATGCCATTGATAACGGAAGTAGCTTCTTTGCCCGAGCCGCCGTGCGACTGGCGAATCACCACATTATCTCCGGTTTCCTGCTTGTAGTGCGCCGCGAAAGCTTTGTTGTACTGCTCATACAGCTCGCGCGTTGGATCGTAAGAGACGTTCAGCAGCTGGTAATCCTTTGCCAGAACGCTGGCAGAGGCCAGCAGAAGGGTAAGACCGATACTCCACTTGTTCATTATGCACTCTCCCGATGTCATTAGGCAGGTAGCGTAAAATAAAGCCTTTTAGAGCTAAAGGAATTTAAAATAAGGGTTTATAATTGAGAGGAATATAGGTAATCAGAATAACGGCGCGCCCGAAAAGCTCGCCGCCAGAGGGCCAGAATTTAGTAGAGCTTTTTCGCCGTTTCCAGCCAGTCGCGCTTAAACGGACGCTTCATATTTTCGATGGCGTCGATAATGTCGTGATGCACCATCTTCTCGTTCTGAATACCGACGCAGCGGCCGCCGTAGCCCTGAAGCAGCAGCTCAATGGCGTAAGCGCCCATGCGCGATGCGAGGATACGGTCATAAGCGCAAGGTGCGCCGCCGCGTTGAATATGACCCAGCACAGTGGCGCGCGTTTCCCGTTTGGTTTCCTCTTCAATGTACTTCGCCAGATCGTCGATGTCGCAGATGTGCTCGGTAATCGCCACAATCGCGTGCTTTTTCCCTTTGGCGATGCCCGCTTTGATTTCCATTACCAGCTCCTCACGCGTGTAAGGGATCTCCGGCAGTACGATAAATTCACAGCCGCCCGCAATCGACGCTGCCAGCGTCAGATCGCCGCAGTAACGGCCCATCACTTCAACGATAGAGATACGCTGGTGTGAAGATGAGGTGTCGCGCAGGCGGTCAATCGCTTCAACCACGGTTTCCAGCGCGGTGAAGTAGCCAATGGTGTAGTCGGTTCCCGCCACGTCGTTGTCAATGGTGCCAGGGAGGCCGATGCACGGGAAGCCCATTTCGGTCAGACGTTTAGCCCCCATATAAGAGCCGTCGCCGCCGATCACCACCAGCGCATCAATACCGCGCTTTTTCATGTTCTCAATCGCGGCCTGGCGCACTTCGTCATTACAAAATTCAGGAAAACGCGCTGAGCCGAGGAAGGTGCCGCCGCGGTTAATCATGTCTGACACGCTGTAGCGGTCGAGATTGATCATGCGGTCTTCATACAGGCCCAGATAGCCGTCATAGATGCCAAAAACGTCCAGTCCTTCGCTCAGCGCTGATCGCACAACACCGCGAATGGCTGCGTTCATTCCTGGGGCGTCGCCGCCGCTGGTCAATACACCAATTTTTTTGATCATGACAACCTCTGGATTGTTAAAACGAAAAGTTAATCCTGCCTGTCTTGCGCCGCCAAGCGGCATATCGTTATGTGCAACCCGTGATGGTAGATAGTATATCAAAGGCTTGCTGCTGAATTGATTCAGGTCAGACAAGTTTTCACTAAATTTTTTGCAGTAATGTTAGCGCTTCGTCATTTTAAATAGATAAAACTGATTCAATCAGGTTAAAAGCCGGGCGAATTCTGCTGTTCAATGGGCACCACCGAACAAGGGTCCTGATGAATAATCACGTCAGATCCTGGGAAACGCGCCAGCAGCGCCTTTTCAACCTAATCTGCAACGCGATGCGCCTGCACCAACGGCAAATCATCATCCAGCTCCAAGTGTAACTGTATAAATTTAGTCGGACCTGACTGGCACGTGCGCACATCGTGAAAGCCTTCAACGCCGGGCGAGTTCAGAGCGAGATCCAGAATAATGTTGTGTTCTTCTTCAGGTTAAGCGCAGTCCAGCAGCGCCTGAACAGCCTCATAACCCATACGCAGCGCGCTATACAAAATAAAGGCGCCGATACCTAACGCAAACAATGCGTCAGCGCGAGCAAAGCCGTAGCTGCTTAGTCCCAGGGCAATCAGGATAGCGCAGTTCATCATGACATCCGACTGATAATGCAGCATATCGGCACGAATGGCCTGACTGTGTGTATGGCGGACAACCCAGCGCTGGAATGCCACCAGCAGCAGCGTCGAACAAAGCACGATGACGGTGACAATCACACCGACCATTGGCGCGCGTAGGGTATTGGGTGTCGCCAGATGCTGAATATCGGTTAAAAACAGGAACAGCGCCGATCCTGAAATAAACATACTCTGCGCCAGCGCCGCGAGCGACTCGGCTTTGCCATGACCAAAGGTATGGTCAGCATCAGTAGGCTGTAGGGCATAGCGCACGACCAGAAGATTGTGTTAGCGAGGCAGCAATATCAACCAGCGAGTCGACCAGCCCAGCCAGCAGGCTGACAGAACCGGTATACCACTAGGCAAAGATTTTAACGATTAACAGGCAGGTCGCCAGAAATAGTGGCGGCTAGCGCAGCGCGCTTTACCAGACGAGCACAGGTGGGTTGCATAATTTGCTCCCTGTTCCATTACCGATTGCACCCAAAACAAAAGAATGGTTAAAGTTTAACATCTGGATTGTCGCTACGCCTAAACACCAGGTAACCAGGAGGAAAAGCCGAAGATGCTGCTTTATAAAAACAACCCCCGCCCTCAAAGAGGACTGGGCATAATTTCCCGGCCGGGAAACGCACAGCTATAGCTGAGCTCTAAATTCGTCAGGAAGAGCTGCCGCTACTACTACCTTTTTTACCAGCTTCAGAAGCTTTCTGCGGGTTATCTGCGAAATTGCCTAAACCACCACGATGTTCTGCCATCACTTACCTCCGTTAATATATTCAGATTGATTTACGTAATGTGGTTAATGCACTCCATTTAAATTTCCGGGATGTGCGCCTTCCTTGCTGCGACAGGATTAATTGTAGAAGCAACAAAAGAGAACTCAAGAGAAACAATAACTCTTTGTTTTTATAATAGTTCGCTCATTTCGTTAAGAATTGGTTTCTTATTATCATATATTCAAATAAATTGTCGCCTCGCTTTAAATAATAGATTTAATTCGTTTATACACATATTGAGCCTGCATATGTTATGCCTTAGCAAAATTAAACGAGGCGCAAGTAAAAAAATCATTTTGTTAATTATCTTATAATTTAGGGTGTTAGTACCCATTTTAAAATGAAGTGTTAATGTTTTTATCAGAACAAAAGCCAAAAGTTGACATAACAGCCAGAAGCGCGCAAAAAAGGCAAAAAAAAAACCGCCATCATGGCGGGGAAGGCAGGGATGGTGTCTATGGCAAGGAAAACAAGGATACTATGTTACTGCTGGTACTACTCACTGCTTGCAGCGATGACGCTGACTGCAAATTTGAGAGCCCGCGTAACTCGTTGAGACGCTGCTCAATAATTCTTTTGCAACGTGGCCTGCTGGGCCGGCGTTAGCAGGTGGTACATCTGGTTACAAATGCGCGCCATCTCGACATGCTGTTGACCTGTGCCTGTGCAATTTTTCAGTCTAGGCGCGGATAGCCGCTTCGTTAAATTTGTCTGCCGTAATCATGCCATGCATGCTTTCGATGTCATCGATGCTGACAGGGAACGTTTATGTCGCGCCTGCTGCATCAGGTCTCGCATCTGTTGACGCTGTTCTTCCGTCAATTCAATGCCATCGAACATGTGGCTTTGCGGATTTTGCGTCATACTGGCTGTCGTCAATCCGCCGTGATGCATGAGGCAAGGACGACGGCAGTTACTGTGCGCATCGTTTACTCCAGTTTGTTCCGTTTTGCGATTCAACGAGAGCGATTGTACGGCGATAGCTGCAAACATCCGTCAGGGGGTGTAAAACTACGTAAAGCGTTGGATTGACAAGTCAGGAACACGGTATTTTGCCTGCGGAGGGCAATAAAAAATGAATAAAATCCTGTTGGTTGACGATGACCGCGAATTGACTTCGCTGCTTAAAGAACTGTTAGAAATGGAAGGGTTTGAAGTGGTGGTAGCCAGCGACGGCGAACAGGCATTAAGCCTGCTGGATACCTCCATTGATTTACTTTTGCTTGATGTGATGATGCCGAAAAAAAACGGTATCGACACTCTGAAAGAGTTACGCCAGCAACATCAGACGCCAGTCATTATGTTAACGGCCCGCGGTAGTGAGCTGGATCGCGTTCTGGGGCTCGAACTGGGCGCAGATGACTATCTGCCTAAGCCGTTTAACGATCGCGAACTGGTGGCCCGTATACGCGCGATTCTGCGCCGCTCTAACTGGAGTGAACAGCAACAACAGCACGACAATAGCTCACCGACGCTGGAAGTGGACTGCCTGCGCCTTAACCTAGGCCGCCAGGAGGCCAGCTTTGACAGCCAGACGCTGGATTTAACCGGCACAGAGTTCACCCTGCTCTACCTGCTGGCACAGCATCTTGGCCAAGTTGTCTCACGTGAGCATTTAAGTCATGAAGTGCTTGGCAAGCGTTTGACGCCGTTCGACCGCGCTATTGATATGCATATCTCTAACCTGCGCCGCAAATTGCCCGAGCGTCGTGATGGTCATCCGTGGTTTAAAACGTTACGCGGACGCGGCTATCTGATGGTCTCGGCGTCATGATTGGCAGCCTGACCACCCGCATCTTCGCCATCTTCTGGTTGACCCTAGCGCTGGTGTTGATGCTGGTGTTAATGGTTCCCAAACTGGATTCTCGCCAGATGACTGCGCTGCTCAATAGTGAGCAGCGTCAGGGCACCATGATTGAACAACATGTTGAAGCCGAACTGTCGCAAGATCCGCCCAACGATTTAATGTGGTGGCGACGCCTGTTCCGCGCGATCGAAAAGTGGGCACCGCCAGGCCAGCGCCTGCTGCTGGTTACCAGCGAAGGCCGCGTGATCGGCGCACAGCACAATGAAATGCAGGTAATCCGCAACTTTATCGGCCAGTCCGACAACGCTGACCACCCGCAGAAAAAGAAATATGGCCGTATTGAGATGGTCGGCCCTTTTGCCGTGCGCGACGGCGAAGATAATTATCAGCTCTACCTAATTCGGCCAGCGACCAGCTCGCAGCTCGATTTCGTGAACCTGCTGTTTGACCGTCCGCTGCTACTGCTCATTGTCACCATGCTGATCAGCTCGCCGCTGCTGCTCTGGCTGGCGTGGAGCCTGGCGCGTCCGGCACGCAAACTTAAACATGCGGCAGATGAAGTCGCCAGCGGCAATTTACGACAGCATCCGGAACTGGAATCGGGCCCGCAGGAATTTCTGGCTGCTGGTTCCAGCTTTAACCAAATGGTGAGCGCGCTCGAAAGAATGATGACGTCGCAGCAGCGCCTGCTGTCAGACATCAGCCATGAGCTACGCACACCGCTGACGCGTTTGCAGCTGGCCACAGCGCTGCTGCGTCGTCGTCATGGCGAAGGCAAAGAGCTGGAGCGCATTGAAATGGAGGCGCAGCGTCTGGACGGCATGATCAACGATCTGCTGGTGCTGTCACGCACCCAGCACAAGAATGCGCTGGTCAGCGAGGCGATGAAAGCGAACCATCTGTGGAACGGCGTGCTGGAAGATGCGAAATTTGAAGCCGAGCAGATGGGCAAACAGCTCGACGTGCCCTATCAGCCTGGCCACTGGCCGCTCTACGGCAACCCACATGCGCTGGAGAGCGCGCTGGAAAATATTGTGCGTAACGCGCTGCGCTACTCGCATTCGCATATCAGCGTCAGTTTTTCGGTGGATATCAGCGGCCTGACGGTACACGTCGACGATGATGGTCCAGGCGTTAGCCAGGAAGATCGCGAGCAAATTTTCCGGCCGTTCTATCGCACCGACGAAGCGCGTGACCGTGAGTCCGGCGGCACCGGGCTTGGCCTGGCGATTGTTGAAACGGCCATCCAGCAGCATCGCGGTTGGGTGAAGGCCAATGACAGTCCGCTTGGCGGCCTTCGCCTGACGCTCTGGCTACCGCTCTACTCCTCCAGCCGACAATAATTTGTTATGCTCTGGCCCCTGTTATCGGGGGGCCTTATGCTTAACATCGTCTTATTTGAACCAGAAATCCCACCTAATACCGGCAACATCAATTCGCCTCTGCGCCAATACCGGCTTCCGTCTGCGTCTGATTGAGCCGCTCGGAGAAGTGCCTGCGTCGCGCCGGTCTCGATTATCATGAATTTACCGCTATCCAGAAGCATGAGAACTATGCCGCTTTTCTGCAGGCTGAGCAGCCGGCACGACTGTTTGCGCTCACCACTAAAGGAACGCCCGCGCACAGCGCGGTAAACTATCAGGAAGGGGATTATTTGCTGTTTGGGCCGGAAAGCCGCGGACTGCCAGCCGAGATTATTAATGCGCTGCCAACTGAACACAAGATCCGCATTCTTATGCGCGCAGAAAGCCGCAGTATGAATCTGTCGAATGCGGTGTCGGTGGTGGTGTATGAAGCTTGGCGCCAGCTTGATTACGCCGGCGCGCGGGCTTAATTAGATCCCGTCGCCGAACTCAAAACCTGGCACGGTGCCGTTGAAGTGCTGATCCATATCCATCGAGGGTTTATCGCTGGCCGGTTTACCCACGATGCGGGCCGGTACACCTGCTGCGGTGGTATGAGGCGGCACCTGCTGTAAGACCACGGAACCCGCGCCAATTTTCGCGCCGCGCCCTACTTCGATGTTGCCAAGAATCTTTGCGCCTGCGCCAATCATCACGCCTTCACGGATTTTGGGATGACGATCGCCGCTGGTTTTACCCGTACCGCCAAGCGTAACCGATTGCAAGATGGAGACATCGTTCTTCACTACCGCCGTTTCACCGATGACAATTCCCGTCGCGTGGTCAAGCATAATACCGTGGCCGATGTGCGCCGCCGGATGAATGTCGACGGCGAACGAGACGGAGATTTCATTTTGCAGATAGACCGCCAGCGCACGACGCCCTTCATTCCACAGCCAGTGGCCGATGCGGTAAGCCTGTAGCGCGTGAAACCCTTTCAGGTAGAGCAGCGGCGTTGAATACTTATCTACCGCAGGGTCACGCTGGCGCACCGCCTGAATATCGTGTGCAGCCGAGGCGATCATGGTCGGATCCTGACGATAGGCTTCCTCAACGATTTCGCGGATAGCAATAGCGGGCATAATAGGATTAGAGAGCTTGTTCGCCAGCATATAGCTCAGGGCGCTGCCGAGATTCTCGTGTTTCAACAAGGTCGCATGATAAAAACTGGCCAGCATTGGCTCACAATCGGCCAGTGCGCGCGCTTCCGCTTTAATATTGTTCCAGACCAGTTCTAACTCATCAGACGACATTACTGTTTTCTCCCGATAAAAAAGCGCCTGAATGGCGCTACAGGTGATGATGCTGAGCATCCCGCATCAGCTTGTGCTGTTTTCGTCCTTCCTTGTACGGCCCAACAGACTCAATGCTGCCTCTCGAGCCGATTTTCCGCAATAGAGCACCTGATAGATTTGCTCGGTAATCGGCATTTCAACGCCGACTCGCTTAGCCAATACTTTGACTTCTTTAGTGTTTCTGAAACCCTCTACAACTTGTCCGATAATGCGTTGCGCGTTATCAACCTCTTCGCCCTGCCCCAGCATCAGGCCCAAACGGCGGTTGCGCGACTGATTATCGGTGCAGGTCAGCACCAGATCGCCTAAACCAGCCATGCCCATAAACGTCGTAGGATCGGCACCCAGCGCTACGCCGAGTCTGCTCATTTCCGCCAGGCCACGCGTAATCAACGCCGTGCGCGCATTTGCGCCAAAGCCGATACCGTCTGAAATACCTGCGCCGATAGCGATAACGTTTTTAACCGCGCCGCCCAGCTGCACGCCGATAAAATCGGGGTTGTTATAGACACGGAAACTTTTGCCGCAGTGCAGCTTTTGCTGCAAATCCTCGGCAAAGGTCGCATCGGTCGCCGCCTGGGCAATCGCAGTTGGCAGGCCCGCCGCCAACTCTTTCGCAAAGGTCGGCCCGGAGATCACCGCAAGCGGCGTATCCTCGCCGAGGATATCGCGTGCCACATCCTGCAACAGTCGACCCGTCTCTCTTTCCAGCCCTTTCGTCGCCCAGACGATGCGCGATTCTGGACGCAAATGCGGTTTAATCTGCGCCAGTACCTCGCCAAACACATGACTGGGCACCACGACCAGTAGATCGCGACTGGCCGCAATGGCTTTGGCTAAATCAGGCTCAAGCTCAAGGTTGTCGGGAAAAGGTACGTCAGGGAGAAAGGAGCGGTTACAGCGTTCGGTCTGTAGTTCCGCAAGATGTGCGGGATTATGTCCCCACAGCAGCACTGTGTTGCCGTTGCGGGCTAAGGTAATGGCCAGAGCGGTGCCGTACGAGCCGGCACCGATGACGCTAATCGAAGCGTGTGTAGTCATTAGGCATCCTGATGTGGTTCAGCACCTTCGCCTTGCTGCTGTTGCAGATAGTTCATGAACAGTGCGTCAAAGTTTACCGGTGCCAAGTTAAGCTGCGGGAAGGTGCCGCGAGACACCAGGCTGGTAATGCATTCACGCGCATACGGGAACAGGATGTTCGGGCAGTAAGCGCCAAGGCAGTGCGCCATCTGCGTGCCTTCAATGCCGCTGATCGTGAAGATACCCGCCTTCTGAACTTCACACAGGAACGCGGTTTCTTCGCCAACGCTGGCAGTTACGGTCACGCGCAGTACCACTTCATAAACTTCGTCAGCCAGCTGTGATGACGCAGTGTCCAGATCCAGCTTCACTTCCGGTTCCCACTCTTTCTGGAAAACCTGCGGTGCGTTCGGCGCTTCGAAAGAAACGTCTTTGGTGTAAACGCGTTGAATCTGGAATTGCATTTCGTTGGTGTTTTGTTCTGACATCTGACTAAGTCCTGTGAGTTGAAAAATCCTGCGCCGTTTACGCCTGCAGTAATGGATCTAATCCTTCACGATCGTCCAGCGCGTAAAGGTCGTCGCAACCGCCGATGTGCTGCGCGTCAATGAAAATCTGAGGCACGGTGGTGCGGCCGCTGCGCTTGATCATCTCTTCGCGTTTCGCAGCATTCCCGTCGATGGTGATCTCCTGAAACGACACACCTTTTTGACTCAACAGCGCCTTCGCCCGGTGGCAGAAAGGACAGGTCGCTTTGGTGTAAATCTCGACATTAGCCATATTGCGTACCTCAGTAAATGTTATTTTCCGCGCACCAGCGGAAGGTTGTCTCCGCTCCAGCCGCTGATGCCGTCTTTCATTACGGTTACTTGGCTAAAGCCGGCGGCGCTCAGTTTTTCAGCCGGTTCGCTTGCGCTCTGGCCGGTCGCGCACACCACAATTATGGGCTGAGCTTTATGCTTTTCCAGCTCGCCGAAGCTGCCTTTTTTGATGTCAGCCGCCGCTACGTTGAGCGCGCCCGAAATATGTCCTCTGCGGTAATCGTCACGCGACCGCACGTCCACTACTACCGCCTCTTCTTTGTTGATCAGGCGGGTTGCTTCACCGCGGCTCATCACTTTCACCTTAGAAAACATTCCTTTGAAGGTGGTTACAATCACCAGAACCAGTAAAACGCCCCATGCCAGACTGAGGATGGTGTGATTGCTTGCAAACTGCATAATTTCTTGCATGAGGGGTAAAGACTCCAGACCGTGCTAATTAAGCTAAAAACAAGGGTTCTGAGTATACCTGCGCCACTTCTCATGTACAGACGCTAAGCAGCCAGAGTTACGATTTGTGCGTCATTGTCCCAAAAAAATTGCTGTATCGCAAAAATGGCGCAACGCTTATGCGGGATCGGAATAAATGCCGACATATTTCGAAAAGGAAATCCCCTGGCGTTACGCTGGTAAGCGGCTTTTTATTGTGGAATAATCACTGGCCTATGAAGGGAAAAGCGACTGTTTTAGCCACAAGGACTCGTCACAGCGGAAAAAAACAACCGTTGCTTGTACGCCTGTCCGTTCTCTCCTTCAGCCTGCTTTGCGCGGGCGTTCTGCTATTGCCCGCCGCTGCGTACAGCGCTGACGACAGTAAATCGCAGCTCAAATCTATCCAGCAAGATATCGCCGAAAAAGAGAAAAGCGTTAAAGCGCAAAAACTCCAGCGCAGCCAGCTGCAAAGCCAGGAAAAAGTGATTGCGCAGGCCAGTCGTCAGCTACGCGAAACCCGCAACATTCTTAATGCGCTTAACGGCGAAATCAGCCAGCTCACCACCTCCATCGCCCGTCTGGATAAGCAGCAGGCGCAGCAGGAAAGCCTGCTGTCGCAGCAGCTAGATGCGGCCTTCCGTCAGGGCAAACATAACGGCGTACAGCTGTTGCTCGGCGGTGAAGAGAGCCAGCGCAGCGAACGTATTCTTGCCTATTTCGGTTACCTCAACGACGCGCGCCAGCAGAGCATCGATGCGCTGCAAAAAACCCGCCAGACGCTGGGTGAGCAAAAAGCGTCGCTGGAGCAGAAACAGCAGCAGCAGAAAAGCCTGTTAGCCCAGCAGCAAGGCCAGCAGGATAAGCTGCAGCAGGCGAGCACGGCGCGTAAGAAAACGCTGGATGCGCTGGAAAACTCGCTGGAAAAAGATCAGGCTGATCTGGTGGAGATGCGCCATAACGAAAGCCGCTTACAGGACAAAATCGCCAGGGCTGAACGCGAAGCGCGTGAGGCAGAAAAGGTTCGACAGCGCCAGGCTCAGGCCAAAGCCAAGGGTTCTACCTATCAGCCGACACAGAGCGAGCGCGAGCTGGTGGCCCGCACCGGCGGTCTCGGTCGTGCAGGCGGCCAGGCGCTCTGGCCGGTACGCGGTCGTATCGAACATCGCTTTGGCGAACAGCTTCAGGGCGAACTGCGCTGGAAAGGATTAGTCATTGATGCTCCAGAAGGATCGGAAGTGAAAGCGATCGCCGATGGCCGCGTACTGATGGCGGACTGGCTACAAGGTTATGGGCTGGTTGTCGTGCTGGAGCATGGTAAAGGGGATATGAGCCTGTACGGTTATAACCAGAGTGCGCTAGTGAGCGTTGGTGCTCAGGTGAAAGCAGGACAGCCTATTGCCCTTGTGGGCACCAGCGGCGGCGGCACGCCATCTCTCTATTTTGAAATCCGACGTCAGGGACAGGCCGTCAATCCACTCCCGTGGTTAGGAAAATAAGTATTGTTTCAACGTCGCCATCTTGCCGCTGCTATCAGCGGACTGTTGTTAAGCTATGCTGCTCATGCAGGCAAACTCGCCATCGTAATCGATGATTTCGGCTATCGCCCTGCGGAAGAGAACAAAGTGCTGCAAATGCCCGCCGCGATTTCAGTCGCGGTGCTGCCGAATGCGCCTGCTGCACGCCAGATGGCGACCAAAGCGCATCAGGGCTGCCATGAGGTACTGATCCATCTGCCGATGGCACCGCTCAGCAAACAGCCACTGGAAAAAGATACTCTGACGCCAGAGATGAGCAGCGAGGAGATTGCGCGTATTCTGCGCAGCGCGGTGAATAACGTGCCTTATGCTGTCGGGCTGAACAACCATATGGGCAGCAAAATGACCTCTAGCCTGCCCGGTATGCAGAAAGTCATGCAGGCGCTTAATCAGTATAATTTCTACTTTATCGACAGCATGACTATTGGTAACAGCCAGTCGGTGCCTGCCGCGCAAGGCACGCACGTGAAGGTGCTGAAGCGCCGCGTGTTTCTCGACGATAGCCAGGACATTAACGCCGTGCGTCAGCAGTTTGCGCGCGTGGTGAAGCTGGCGCAGCGTGATGGCTACGCGATCGCCATCGGCCATCCACATCCCAACACGGTACGCGTGCTTCAGCAGATGCTGCCGACACTGCCCGCAGATATTACGCTGGTGCGTCCGAGCCAGCTGCTAAATGAGGCGCTGTGCGGTGGCGCAACGCCGGCGAAACCGCAGCAGCCGTCGCGTCCGCAGAAGCCAGGCTTCCAGCCGCCAGGGCTGTGTAAGGTGCAGTCGCAGCCGATTCCGACGACCAAGGCGCTTGGCGTGGTATGGGAGAGCATTACCTCCAGCTTGCCAGTAACAACCATCAGGCAACTGTTTTAATATCAGTGAAAATGTAATAACCGCCTCGCGTGGCTTGTTATCCGTTGCGCATCCCCTATGATGGATGCGCAATTTCGCACTCCGGGGAAGTTTGTCCCGCTCAATTTTTTGTGAATAGTCGCTGTTAATGCCAATGAAACCGAAAAAAAAGATATATTTCATCAACGCCGTTATCGCTCTCTACTCGCTGTTTAACGGACACAGAAAAAAGCCTGCGCTGAGCCGGGATCTTGAATTTAAACGCATCGCCATTTATTCCACCACGGCGTTAGGCGATCTTTTATTTAACACTCCTGCCATTAAGGCAATAAAGAAACGCTATCCGCAGGCAAAAATTCTCTTTGTCACCAGTCAGAAAAACAGTGCGCTTGTGCAAGGAAGCCCTTGGTTTGATCAGGTTGAGGTTTGGGATAATAAAATTAAAAACATGCACAACCTGCTGAAAAAGCTCTGGGTATTCAAACCTGAAATCACCTTTATTCTGCACGCCAATATTTATTACGATATCTTGTGCGCGAAACTCTCCGGCTCAACCTATATCGTTCGCGACAATTTCTTACAGGATCCCAAAATGTTAAACCGCTGGCTGGATAGTTACTCACAGCCGGAAGATACGCATATCATTCAACGAAAGTTAAATACTCTGGCATGTTTAGGCTGCGATACAACTGACATTAGTATGGCTTTTCCGCTTGCTATTGCTATGCCGCCGAAACCGCAGGAAAAACGTCGTATCGGCTTTCAAATGGGAGCCTCCAAGCCCGATCGCTGCTGGCCGGTAGAACGTTTTGTCCAGCTGGCCACATTGATTTTAGCGGCAGATCCGCAGGCAGAAATCGTATTAACTGGCGCGTGTCAGGATGTCAGGCTAGAGCAGGAATTTATAAAATTATTACCTGAGGCGCTGCACAACAATATGACTTCTCTGATCGGCAAAACCAGCCTGATTAAGCTCATCCAGCAGATCGGCACCTTTACGCTGCTGGTCACCGGCGACACCGGTCCGCTGCATCTGGCCATTACTGCGCAAACGCCGACGCTTAGCCTGTATGTGGGCGCTAATCCGCGTCACACTGGTCCCTATCAGGATCCGCATCTGCATAAAACTATTCGGATTGAGCCACAGGCTGAAGACGACACGACGCTGCCGCTGCGGAAAATCAGCGCTGAATCTGTCTTTGCGCAGATCCAGTCGCTGTTGCGTTTCTGAGTATCTTAGCCCTGACGACCAATCTGATCAGGGCGGTACCCGGCCATAACAATCGCCAGCGGCAACCCAAACAGCACCCGGGATTCGCTGGGAAAGCCAATAACGAACATACCCTGCGTAATAAAGAACATAAGCGAGAAGCAATAGATCATCGCTTCCAGCGCCATCCCTTTATGGAAGCGCCGCCAGGCGCAGCCTAATCCTGCCACGATAACGCCTGCCAGCAATATACCGCCTTTTAACAACGTGCTAAAATAAACGCTGTGCGCTGTTGTAACTACATCACCTAGGCTATTTGTGAATGAGAGCGTTTTATCGAAGCCCCAGCCAAACCAAGGTTTCTGCTCAGCCATCTCAAACGCATTTTGCCAGATACCAAAGCGCACATAGCTCTGCTGATAGGCGTCGATTAACCGCTGGGAATATTCACTGCCACAACCTGTGAAATAGAAAAAGAGACTAATAAAGATTAAACAAGCAGCGATGGAAAGAATATGTCGCAGATGGATATGCTTATATTTTGCAAAAAGCAGGAAAGATGAGACGATAAGTGCCAGCAGCGGTCCGCGGCTTTGCGTAAGTAACAGGCCAATAAACAGCAGTAAGGCGGGAAGATAAGACCAATGTTTACCGCTTTCTCGCGCAATGATCTGTGCGCTGATAATACCTATAGCGAAATAGCCGCCCAGATCGATAACGTTGCTGGGCGCGCTAAAGAACCGGTGCTCAAGGCGCCCGGTCAGCAGCGTACTTTTATCAACAAAAATAAAGGTCAGGATTAAAAGCGTAAAAGTGGCAACAAAGATTATTGCGTGCACCGTTAACACACCGTAATTTTTTATCAGGTGGCTAATCATCAGCATAAAAAACAGGATAATAGATACCGTGTTTCAAAGCAGAGCAGAAGAGAAGAGAACTTGCCTTCTCCATCGCTCCATAGGGTACTCAGGCTAAAATAAAGCAGGAAAAGGCTGATGCATATCAGCGGCACTTTTAGATCCTGAATAAATACTTTAAACCGCTACCTATCGGCTAAAAAAACAACGGCCATCAAGATTAACGACAGATAAAAAAGTTGCTAACTTTGCCCTATGAATGAAATAGCGGCATTAAAAACAAAAACGCCATAAAGGAAAAGGAGGCAATTTTTACTATCAGCATACGTCTGGACTCAGAGATCATTCAGCGACACCTTTTCAAAAATTTCGCTTTCCAGCGCACTATCCAGCGACAAATTATAAACCACAATGTTTTCCTCTTTCATGATCCGACTGGCATGTGAGAATGAAGGTTTAATTAACGACAGAAAATAGGTTTCAAGCAGGCTTGGCATGACGTCAGTTTCTTTTTCGTAAAAACGCGGTGAAGAGAAATTGGTCATATCCACACCTGCAATCAGGATAGTCCTTGCGCCTAAATAGCAGGCGATTTGCAACGCCCAGTAGGCGACCGTACCGGCATCGATGACACCGTGTCGAATATCCCGACAAAAACCGATTCGGCTGTTTGCAGGATTGACGATCAGTCCAGGAATAAGCGAGCTTTTTGCAGCGTAATCGGCAGGTTTAATCCGCGGTTGAAAGATCTTATGTCTGACATCTTCGATAATGGCGAGACGGCATTTTACCGCCTCGCAACCCAAGGCGCTGAAAATATCATGCAGGCAATGAACGGTAATAAACAGCAGTAAATCAAGGTCCTGGATAACCTGTTTAACAATCTCCTGCCGGTCTGCGACAAAATCACGATCAACGATAACGTAATAATCGAATTTAATGCGATCGCGCAGGTAGTAAGCCCCATTAACACCCAGCGAACTAAACTGCGACAGCTTCTGCGTATCCAGCGTCCTTACCGACGGCCCGGTCGCCACAATAGTCAGAGGAGTGTGATGGCTGGCGCGCAGCGCCGATAGATCTTCAATCGCAACCTGCCTGCCTTTCCAGACCAGCGAACTGATATGCCCTTCCGGCGCACGCTTTATTTTTACGTGCGGCCATAAATTTTCATTGTGCCGGTAAACGCGTGGATGGGTATAACGGTAAATCTGTTTCCAGAGCGATCTCATTCAAAGTAATTCCCTGAGCTTAACGAACACCTGGTCGGCACCGATCGAATCCATATTGCCATTGCTGGCTTTTAATGCCTGCTGATTTTGCCCGTAGCCGCCGATCAGACCCGGATCGGTTGGGCCATACAGGGTGACGTTTGGGCGGTCCAGCGCTGCCGCCAGATGGCTTAAGCCAGTATCCACCGAGACGATTGCTTTTGCGCCCGCCAGTTCACGGGCAACTGCGTCCAGCGTCAGTTTCGGTAGCACTTCAACGTAGTCAAAACCGTTTTCAAGACGCTGCGCTCGCTGATGTTCATGTTCAGCGCCCCAGGGCAATTTAACGCCCAGCCCAGTCGGTTTTAGCAGGCTTATCAGCTCGCGCCAGTGACTTTCCGGCCAGTGCTTGTTATCCCGCGTGGTCGCATGCAGGAAGACCAGATACGGGGCGATACCCTGCGACACATCCTGAAGAAAATGCGCGGCGATAGCGTAGTTGCCCTGGGTTTCCGGTTTTTCATAACCCAAGCTTTTTGCGAATAGCTCACGCATGCGCTCTACCGCATGCTGCTTTTTATCGATCTCGTGGCGTTTATCGTACCACCAGCTGGCGAAATGCTCGCGCGCGCTGCGACTGTCCTGGCCGTGCTTAAAGCCTCTGGCCAGGCGCGTGACCAGCGCGGCACTCTTGATAAGCCCCTGCGCATCAATGATCACGTCATACTGGCGTGACTGTAAATCGCGCTTAAAGCGCACGCGCTCTTCACGCTGCTGGCTGCCGAACCAGTGTTTACGCCAGCGGCGGATGGCAACCGGCAGGACTTTGTCCATCGCCGGATGCCAGGTTGGGATCTGGGCGAAATTCTCTTCGACTACCCAGTCAAAGCGGATGCCGGAGATTACCTGCATGGCGTCGGTTAAAGCGGGAAGCGTATGAAGCACATCGCCCATCGACGACGTTTTGACGATCAGTACGTGCATGCCGTCTCCTGCGGATGCGCTAGCAGTTCGCTCAGTTCCTGATGAACGCGCTGCGGCTGGATGTCGATCAGGCTTTGATGATAGCCCTGCTCGGCATCACCTTTGCGCACTTTATGGTAGCCGCTAATCAGACGGATAATGCGCACCTGCTTTGAAAGTGGCGGCGTAAAATCGGGGCTGCTCGGCCCGTACAGCGCCACCAGCGGGCGATTGAGCGCAGCGGCGATATGCATTAGCCCTGAATCATTGCTGACCACGGCATCGCAGCGCGCAATCAAAATAACCGCCTGCTCAAGCTGCGTTTCACCCGCGAGGTTGCGGCAGTAGTGGCGCGTCTCTGCGGGCAGCGCCGCGATAATCTCATCGCCACAGGCGCGATCTTTCGCTGAGCCGAACAACACGATCTGTTTGCCTTCGGCAATCAGCTGCTGCGCCAGCGCGGCATAGTGGTAAAGCGGCCAGCGCTTCGCCGGGCCAAATTCCGCGCCTGGACAAAAACCGATCAGCGGCCGTTCAGCCGACAGCTGAAACTGTGCCGCAGTCTCAATCATCTCCTGCTCTTCGACCTGAAGCTGTGGCCAGAGCAGCGGCTGCGGCAGCTGTTGCGCCGAAGCAACCGGCGTATCATACGCCAGCGCGATATAACGCTCCACCATCAGGGGAAATGCCGCTTTATCCAGCACGCGTACATCGTTAAGCAAGCCGTAGCGCATTTCACCACGCCAGCCGACGCGACGTTTAATTCCGGCAAAGAAAGGCACCAGCGCTGATTTGAAGGAATTTGGCAGCACATAGGCGCGGTCGTAACCGCTGGCACGCAGCGTTTTACCGATGCGGCGGCGTTCGCCAATCGCCAGCGCGCCGTGACCCAGCGGCATCGCCAGCGCTTGGTTAACTTCCGGCATGCGCGACAGCAGAGGACGGCACCACGCGGGTGCCATCACGTCAATCACCGCATCAGGATGTTGAGCCTTAAGGGTGCGATAGAGACTTTGCGACATCATCATATCGCCGACCCACGACGGGCCAATTACCAGAATTTTCATCGCCGGTACGCGTTCCTTATGCGCTGCGGTTCAGCCAAGCCATATAGTCGGCCACGCCCTGCGCCACGGTTTTAAAGGGTTTGTCATAGCCCGCCGCACGCAGGTTGGTCAGGTCCGCCTGGGTGTAAGCCTGATAGCGGCCTTTCAGTTTGTCCGGGAAAGGGATGTACTCAATTTGCCCTTTCTGATGGAATTTCAGCACCGCATCCGCCACTTCCTGGAATGACTCGGCACGGCCGGTGCCGCAATTATAGATGCCGGAAATGTTATTTTCCCAACACCACAGGTTTACCGCGACCACGTCATCAACGTGAATAAAATCGCGCTTAAAGCCGTCGCTGCCTTCAAACAGTTTGGGGTTTTCGCCAGCAGCGATTTGCGTATTGAGGTGGAACGCCACGCTCGCCATGCTGCCTTTGTGGCCTTCGCGTGGGCCATACACGTTGAAGTAACGGAAACCACAGACCGGCGATTCCGCTTCTGGCAGGATCTGACGCACATAGTGGTCGAACAGCATTTTTGAGTAGCCGTAGACATTCAGCGGCTGCTCATATTCACGCTTTTCGATGAAGTTGTCGTTGCCGCCGCCGTAGGTCGCCGCAGAAGAGGCATAAAGGAACGGTATTTCACGCTCTAGGCAGTAGTGCAGCAGACCTTTAGAGTACTGATAGTTGTTATTAATCATGTACTTGCCATCCCACTCTGTGGTGGCAGAACAGGCACCTTCATGGAATACCGCCTCTATCGGGCCGAAATCTTCGCCCGCCGCGATATAGGTCAGAAACTCTTCTTTATCCATGTAGTCGCTGATATTCAGGTCGGCCAGATTGACGAACTTGGTGCCGTCCTTCAGGTTATCGACCACCAAAATATCGCTAATACCGCGATCGTTAAGCGCCTTGACAATATTGCTGCCAATCATTCCTGCGCCGCCGGTGACGATAATCATATGCTGTACCTTAAAAGTTGTGGGTGTGAAACAGGCGGTTTTACGCGCTAATGTCTCACATTATAACATTTCATCTCGGTGCAGGCAGCCAGATGACTCTGACACGACGCCTTTCCTCCCTTCCCTGACATGAACTATGCTGCAAAATTCACATTCTCATGGTCGATTTATCGTTAACACCCATCTCCTTCAGTAAGATGTGCCTAATTTCCGCTATCTGAGGAGAACAATGATGCCAGCGCAATTTTATCAGCAGATCCGCCAGCAGCTAGACACAGCGCACCAGGAAGGGTTGTTTAAGCAGGAGCGCATCATCACATCCGCTCAGAGTACCGATATCGAGGTCGGTGAGGGCGAACACGTTATTAATTTCTGCGCCAACAATTATTTAGGGCTGGCCAATCATCCGGCGCTGATTCAGGCAGCGAAAGAAGGCATGGATTCACACGGCTTTGGCATGGTCAGTGCGCTTCATTTGCGGCACGCAGGATACCCACAAGCAGCTGGAGAAACAGCTGGCGGCCTTTCTCGGCATGGACAATGCCCATTCTCTACTCCTCATGCTTCGACGCCAACGGCGGCCTGTTTGAAACCCTGCTGGATGCAGAGGACGCTATTATCTCCGATGCGCTGAATCATGCCCTCCATCAATTGACGGCGTACGGCTGTGCAAGGCGCAGCGCTATCGCTACGCCAATAACGATATGCAGGCGCTGCCTGCCTAGTAAAAGCACGAGAAAAAGGTGCGCGCCATATCATTATCGCCACTGACGGCGTCTTCTCGATGGACGGCGTGATCGCCAACCTGCGCGCCATCTGCGATCTTGCCGAGGAGTTTAATGCGCTGGTAATGGTTGATGATTCGCATGCGGTCGGTTTTGTCGTGATGGGCCGCGTCGACATTATTACCGGCACGCTGTGCAAAGCGCTGGGTGGCGCAGGAGTTTGCGCGTCTGCTACAGCAAGAAAGCATCTACGTCACCGGTTTCTTCTATCCCGTTGTGCCACGCGGCCAGGCGCGCATTCGGACACAGATTTCGGTGGCGCATACCCAGCAGCAGCTTGAACGCGCGGTCGATGCCTTTACCCATATTGGCAAACAGCTCGGCGTTATCGCCTGAGGAGCCCTGAATGAAAGCCTTAGCCAAACTTCACGCCCGGGAAGGCATCTGGATGGTGACCGATGCGCCGATCCCGGAACCGGGCCATAACGATTTACTGATTAAAATCCGCAAAACCGCTATCTGCGGCACCGATATCCATATCTACAACTGGGATGACTGGTCGCGTAAAACCATTCCAGTGCCGATGATTACCGGGCAAGAATACGTGGGCGAAGTGGTGTCCATCGGCCAGGAGAGGAGGTACGCGGCTTTGCTATCGGCGATAGCGTTTCTGGTGAAGGGCATATCACCTGCGGGCACTGCCGCAACTGCCGCGCCGGGCGCACCCATTTGTGCTGCAACACTATCAGTGTCGGGGTAAACCGCTAGGGCTGCTTTGTCAAATATCTGGTGATCGCTGCGTTCAACGCCTTCCGCATTCCCGACAATATCCCCGACGAGCTTGCCGCGATTTTCGATCCGTTCGTCAATGCGGTACACACCGCGCTGTCGTTTGATCTCCCATTAGGATTATGGCCGCGGCGGTGTGTAAACATGTTGGCACACGCAACGTGGTGATCACCGATATTAATGACTACCGCATTGAGCTGGCGCGCTCAATGGGCGTGACGCGCGCGGTGAACGTGGGGCAGGAAAACCTTCGCGACGTGATGCGTGAGCTGGGCATGACGGAGGGTTTTGATGTCGGTCTGGAGATGTCCGGCGCACCGCCTGCATTCCGCACGCTGCTGGAGGTAATTAACCACGGTAGACGTATTGCCCTGCTGGGCATTCCGCCGGGCGAAATGGCAATCGACTGGAACCAAGTGATTTTCAAAGGGCTGTTTATCAAAGGCATCTATGGCCGTGAAATGTTTGAAACGTGGTACAAGATGGCGGCGCTGACCCAGTCAGGGCTCGACCTGACGCCGATTATCACGCATCGCTATCCTATTGATGATTTTCAGCAAGGCTTCGACGAGATGCGCTCCAGGCGCTCAGGAAAAGTGGTGCTGAGCTGGGATTAAAACCCATATGCTCTTCCATCCCAGCCACCGCTTCTCAGGATTATCAGCTGTCTGCAAGACCTGGCGACATTAATGCCAGGTACTGCTGGCAAACCACCTGCGTATCGAAAGAGGAGAAATCGATCTGCGTCAGGTCAGGCGGCTGCTGGTAAATATCCAGCATCGCATTTGCCAGAGAAACGGGATTAAGATCGGCCAGCCAGCGCGCCAGTTCGCCCTGCAACAACGAAACCGGGCCGCCTGGGCAGCGCGTGCTGACTACCGGCGTGCCGCACAGCATCGACTCGATCAGCACATTGCCAAAGCCCTCGCTGTCGGAGCTGACCACCAGCAGGCTGGCGCGCGCCATCCAAGCATAGGGGTTATCAGAGAATCCCTGAAAAATCACGCGTTGCTCAATGCCCAGCTCTTTCGCCTGCGCGCGCAGTGCTGCCGTTTTTTCCGCACTTCCCTTGCCCAGCAGCACCAGCGGTATCGCCAGATCGGTCAGCGCATAAGCGTGTAACAGGCGGTCATGGCGTTTGGTTTCATGGAATCGGCCAACGTGCAGAATAAATTCACTGGCAGGTGGCGTAAGCGGTGTCTGCGCCAGCGACTTAATGGTCGCAATATCGAAAGGATTCGCAATAACGGCTTCGCGGCGCAGGCTGACGCCAAACTCGCTCTTCAAATCCTCCAGCGCATAGGCGGAAACACCAATAACGTTACGCTGCTGGTAAACCCGCTGGATCTTGCGCGCCTTGAGCCAGCGCGACAGCCCGCTGCGGTGCCCCAGATAAGACGCAGAAAACACGCCATGCAGACAGAACCAGCTCTTCTCCGCCTTCACGGCGGCGCAGCGTCTGACAATGCGGTCGGTCTTGTGCAGATGCGAGACAATCAGATCAAACTCACCGTCGGTGCGCTCTGCCGCCTGCACTGCCTTATCCAGCTGGCGCGCACGGCGTCCCAGCTCTGTTAGCTTATGCAAAGGATGACGGCAGCGATCCTCAATAACCTGATAGTCCACGCCCGCAGGCAGCGCATATTCACAAACCTTACGCAGCGAGAACAGAGAAACGCGGTATCCGGCCGCCAGCAGACCCGCCACCAGCGTTATCACCACTTTTTCCGCGCCGCCGCCGGGCAGGCCATCGATCACCATCAGGATGCGTTTCGACAAAATATTTCCTTATTGACTGAGAAAAGTCCGCCATTTGCCTGGCTATAGTACTGAAACGCCGACGGGCAGTAAATCGCGCTGACGCCAGCTCACCATTACGTAACACTTTGCGCCAGCTTGCGGCCAGGCGTACTATTGCGCCTTTGCAGGGCGTTCAGGAAGACACTATGACACAGCCATCATTCCTTATTACCATTGATACTGAAGGCGATAACCTCTGGCGCAACCATCGCACCATTACCACGCGCAATACCGCTTTTTTGCCGCGCTTTCAGTCGTTGTGTGAACGCTTTGGCCTGAAGCCAACCTGGCTGACCAACTACGAAATGGCGGTTGATCCCGCTTATGTAGAATTCGCCCGCGATGTCATTACCCGCAACCAGGGCGAGGTGGGTATGCATCTGCATGCCTGGAACAGCCCGCCGGAAGCGCCATTAACCGATGATGACTGGCGCTGGCAACCCTACCTGATTGAATATCGTGACGACGTGCTGCGCGCCAAAGTCGCCTTTATGACGCAGCTGCTGGAAGAGACATTCCAGACAAAAATTCGCAGCCACCGCGCGGGCCGCTGGGCTTTTGACGAACGTTATGCGGCAGCGCTGACGGAACTGGGCTATCTGGTCGACTGTTCCGTTACGCCGCGCGTTAACTGGCGCTTTAACCGCGGCGCACCGCAGGGCAACGGTGGCACGGACTACACGCACTTTCCGCGCAACGCCTATTTTATCGATCCCAGTGACATTTCTCGTCCGGGTAATTCACCCTTACTGGAAGTGCCGATGAGCATTAAATATAAATATTCTCCACTGATGAGCGCTTTTAAACAGGGTATTTATAAGCTGCGCGGCAAACAGCGCAGCCCGGCGGTTTACTGGCTGCGCCCGTCCGGCGGCAATGTGGCGAGCATGAAACGCGTCATTAAACAGTCGCTGGCAGAAGGCCAGGATTATGTCGAGTTTATGCTGCACTCGTCGGAATTTATGCCAGACGGCAGCCCAACGTTTAAAAATGAGCAGGACATTGAACGTCTTTATGAGGATCTGGAAGCGCTCTTCAACTGGGTTGGTCCGCGTTTTAAGGGACGCACGCTGACGGAATATCACACCAGCTTTACGCAGGCTCGCCGCCAGAATTAAGCCGACTGGCCTGCTGACTAAAATCACAGTCCGCTTTTTTCACTAACCGCATGAAATGCGATTAAAAAAGCTTACCAGCCCTCATAATAAGCTAGACGTTTTTTTAAAGCGCATTGTTACGATACGGCTGGCGTTAAAGGATGTCGTCAGAATTTCTAAAGCACTAACTAAAAAAACAGAGCTTATGCCTTTATCTTCAACTCCACCGCTGCTCAGCATCATCTCCCCCATGCAGGGGAGATGTTCGATCTCTTTATGCAGTCGCTGCTGGCGCAGACGCTGACCTCGCTGGAAATCATTATCGTCGAGGACGGTTCAACCGACGATTCCGGTGCGCGTGCCGATGCGTATGCGGCGCAGTACCCACATATCATGTTGATTCATCAGGAAAATGGTGGCTTGTCGCGCGCGCGCAACGCCGGGCTGCGTATTGCACGCGGTAAGTATGTGACCTTTCCCGATTCCGACGACACCATGCAGCCCGAGATGTGCAAGACGCTGGTTGAGATGGCAGAGCAGGACGGTCTCGACGCTGCGCAGTGCAACGCTGAATTGTTCTTTCTGCGCGACCAGCGTACGCGTCCTGTGATCCCGCTGGATCGGCTACGCAACACGCCGGTGCTGAAGGGTGCCAAATGGCTCAATACCGCGCTGAAAACGCGACGTTACCTGCATGTGCTCGGCTGGGCATCTGCCGCCGATCGCTGATCGAGCAAAAGCAGCTGTGGTTCGAACCGGGCCTGCACCATCAGGATATTCCTTGGACCACCGAATTTATGTTTAACGCGCAGCGCGTCCGCTATACCGAGCAGATTTTTTATCGCTACTACCTGCACGACGCCTCCATCAGCAACCGCAAGCGCACCGGCCAGCGCAATGTCGAGTATCAGCGCCACTATTTGAAAATTGCCCGCATGCTGGACGAGCTGAATGCGCGCTATAAAGCGGCGTGCGGATCGACCCGGCTTTTCACGCGCAAATCACCCATGAAGCGCTCAGCGTCTGCCACTGCGTGCGCCGCGAGCCCGATCCGGCCGCGAAGCAGGCGATTATCCGTGATATTTTTGCCAGCAAAACGCATCTGCTTATGCTGCGCAACGCGCGGGGTATCAAACAGTGGTATCAGCTGCTGCTGTGGCTGGTTCGACTCTGGCGCTGGCGCGACAAATAACCGTCGCCCAGGTTTAACCACCGAAGGGTTTGCCCTACAATCGGCTCACTGAAAATTAAGAGCATTTGTGTATGGCAAACCCGATTCATGCAGACGTTAACCCACACAATATTTTGCTGATCAAGCTGCGCCATCACTGCGACATGCTGCTGACAATTCCCGTTATCAACGCGCTGCGCCAGCGCTATCCTCAGGCCAACATCGATGTGCTGCTCTATAAAGAGACGCGGCCGATGCTTAAGGCGCACCCGGCCATCCGCCAGCTGCACATTATCGACCGTAAGTGGAAACAGGAAGGAAGCTGGCGCAAACTCCAGCATGAACGCGACCTCATCGCTGCCGTCCGCGCCAGCCGTTACGACATTGTCATCAATCTCGCCGATCAGTGGCGCAGCGCGCTGGTTACCCTGTTTAGCGGTGCGCCGCTGCGTATCGGCTTCGCTTTCAATAAGCGCGACAACGCCTTCTGGCGGCTGTGCCACAACTGTTTGGTGCCGACCAGTAACCATAATCAGCTTCATACGGTTGAGCAGAATATGACGGCGCTGACGCCGCTCGGCATTTCACCCGAGGGTGCGCGCGCGTCGATGCACTTTAGCGCTGTAGACGGACAAAAGGTCGATACGCTGCTGGCGGCGCTGATCGCCCGTGCCCAGTTGTTTATCGGCGTCGATTCTGCGCCGATGCATATGGCTGCCGCGCTCGACACGCCCTGCATCGCGCTGTTCGGCCCGACCAAACTCCAGCTCTGGCGTCCGTGGGGCGATCACAACAGCGTAATCTGGGCGGGCGATTATGGCCCGCTGCCCGACCCCGACGCCATTGATACTAATACCAGCCAGCGTTATCTCAGCGCCATTCCGGTCGAAGATGTGGTCGAGGCCGCAAGGAACTTCTTACATGACTAAATTACGCCTGGCGATTGTCCGGCAGAAATACCGTCCCGACGGCGGCGCGGAACGTTTTATTTCGCGCGCGCTGGAAGCGCTCGGCAGCGAGCAACTGGACCTTAATATAATCACACGCAGCTGGCAGGGCACGCCCAATCCCAACTGGCATTTGCACATCTGCAATCCGCCTAAGCTGGGGCGTATCGCGCGCGCGCGTGGCTTTGCGCGTGCGGCGCATGCCTGCTGGGAAAAGGAGCGTTTTGATATTGTCCAGAGCCATGAGCGTATCGCTGGCTGCGACATTTTCCGTGCTGGTGACGGCGTG
The DNA here is from genome assembly GCA_031332935.1 of Candidatus Pantoea bathycoeliae. Classification (GTDB taxonomy): domain Bacteria; phylum Pseudomonadota; class Gammaproteobacteria; order Enterobacterales; family Enterobacteriaceae; genus Pantoea; species Pantoea bathycoeliae. The sequence continues at coordinate 61,053 of JAUHTP010000013.1, forward strand.
CATCGCGTCTGGCTGGAGCAGCGCGCGCGCATCGTCTCACCGTGGCAGCGCCTTAGCGCCGCGATCAGCCCCTATCACCGCTACGTGCTGCGGGCAGAAGCGGAGATGTTCAACTCGCCATTGCTGAAAGCAGTGATCTGCAATTCAGAGATGGTGAAGCGCGATATCCTGCGCTGCTTCTCGCTCAGCGCCGAGAAGATTCACGTTATTCACAACGCCATTGACGCCCAGCGTTTCCAGCCAGCCAGCGAGGCGAGCCGCCATGCCACGCGCCAGCAGCTACAGCTGCCGGACACGGCGACGGTGCTGATCTATGTTGGCTCCGGCTTTGAGCGCAAGGGACTGAAAGCGGCGATTGAGGCGCTGGCGCACAGCGACCGTTACCTGATCGTGGTCGGTCAGGACAAGCAGCTGTCGCGCTATCAGCAGCTGGCCAATCAGCTGAACTGCCTAGATCGCCTGCGTTTTGTCGGTGTACAGCAGGATGTACAGCCCTTCTACCACGCCGCCGACGGGCTGCTGCTGCCGACGCTTTACGATCCTTTCCCCAATGTGGTGCTGGAGGCGATGGCCTGCGGCCTGCCGGTTATTACCAGCACCGGCTGCGGCGGCGCAGAATTTATTACTGCTGGTCAGGAAGGCTTCGTTTGTGATGCTTTGGATATCAATGCGTTAAATGATGCTATCGTGGCGATACCGTCGCTTTCAGTGGACTCGCGTTTAGGCGAAGCCGCAAGGTGCAGAATTCAACCTTATCGTCCGCAACGGCTGGCGCAGTCGCTGACATCGCTTTATCAGCAGGTGCTGGCCCGCCGCTGACAAAGTGGTGAGCGCGCCTGGGCTTTCTGATAACATAGATTCATTTATGTGAAATTTTTCTGCTAGGCTGTCGAAACGATAACTATGACAACCCTCTATACCGTTCTGCTCTACCTCATTCAGCCACTCATCTGGCTGCGTGGTCGGAAAGCGCCGGCGTACCGCAAACGCTGGGCAGAACGCTATGGCTACTGCACGGGCAAAGTGGAGCCGGACGGCATCGTGCTGCACTCGGTTTCGGTCGGCGAAACGCTGGCGGCAATCCCGTTAGTGCTCGCGCTGCGTCACCGCTATCCGACCCTGCCAATTACCGTCACCACCATGACGCCGACCGGCTCGGAGCGGGCGCAGTCGGCGTTCGGTAAAGATGTGCATCACGTCTATCTGCCTTACGATCTGCCCGGCGCAATTAACCGTTTCCTCGACACGGTGAATCCGCGTCTGGTGATAATCATGGAAACCGAGCTGTGGCCTAACATTATCCGCATCCTGCATCAACGCCAGATTCCGCTGGTAATCGCCAATGCCCGCCTCTCTGAGCGCTCTGCTAAAGGCTACTGCAAACTGGGCGGCTTTATGCGCGATCTGCTGCAAAGCATTACCCTGATTGCCGCGCAAAATGTGGAAGACGGCGACCGCTTTCTGGCGCTGGGCCTGAAGCGTTCGCAGCTGGCCGTCACCGGCAGCCTGAAGTTTGATATTTCCGTGACGCCTGAACTGGCTGCCAGAGCGGTAACGCTGCGCCGCCAGTGGGCACCGCGCCGCCCGGTGTGGATTGCCACCAGCACGCACGAAGGCGAAGAGGCGATCGTGCTGGACGCGCATCGCAGTTTATTGCAGACCTTTCCCGATCTGCTGCTGATTCTGGTGCCGCGCCATCCTGAGCGCTTCAGCGACGCGCGTGACCTGACGCAAAAACGCAACTTCAGCTTTATCCTGCGCAGCAGCGGCGAAATCCCTTCCGGTTCGACGCAGGTGGTTATTGGCGACACCATGGGTGAGCTGATGCTGCTTTACGGCATCGCCGACCTCGCCTTCGTCGGTGGCAGCTTAGTAGAGCGTGGTGGACATAACCCGCTGGAGCCCGCTGCGCACGCGATCCCTGTCCTGATGGGCCCGCATATCTGGAACTTCAAGGATATCTGCGGCAAGTTGCAGGAAGCGCAGGGTCTCATCACCGTGACCGACGTGGTATCGCTGGAGAAAGAGGTCACGAATCTGCTGCAGGATGAGGATTATCGTCTTTATTACGGCCGTCATGCGGTCGAGGTTCTGCACCAGAACCAGGGCGCACTGCAGCGTCTGCTACAGTTACTCGAACCTCATTTACCGCCACGGGCCCATTGATGACCACTCGCCAACGTCTTTCTGTGGTGATGATCGCCAAAAACGAAGCGGCGCTGCTGCCAGCCTGTCTCGACTCCGTTGGCTGGGCGGACGAAATTATTGTGCTGGACTCAGGCAGCAGCGACGACACTGCCTATATTGCGCGTCGCGCGGGAGCACAGGTTTTTCACGCCGAGGCGTGGGCAGGCTTCGGCAAGCAGCGCCAGCGTGCGCAGCACTATGCCAGCGGCGATATGATTTTGATGATCGATGCCGATGAGCGCGTAACGCCGCCGCTGCGTGCCAGTATTGAAGCGGTACTGGCGCAGCCGCCTTCTACCACAGTCTATAGCCTGAGCCGCAGCAACCTGTTTCTTGGCCGTTTTATGCGCCATAGCGGCTGGTATCCCGACTGTGTGATGCGCCTTTACCCACGTGCGCTGAGCTATAACGATAATCTGGTGCATGAGTCGTTGGAAACGCAAGGCGCGCCAGTGGTCAGGCTACAGGGCGATTTGCAACATCTGACCTGCCGCGATCTTATCGCGTTCCAGCAAAAGCAGCTGGCCTACGCGGCCGCCTGGGCGCAAGAGCGCCATCAGCGCGGCAAGCGCTGTGGCCTGTTTTCTGTATTTTCCCACACGCTGGGCGCATTTTTGAAAACGTTCCTGCTGCGCGCCGGGTTCCTCGACGGCAAACAGGGCTGCATCCTCGCCGTGGTCAACGCGCAGTACACCTTCAACAAATATTCCGCGCTTTGGGCGCTGAATCATGCCGCAGACAAGGGCCGTCTATGAGCACGAAAGCGATTTATCCCGGCACCTTCGATCCTATCACGCTTGGCCATCTCGATATCGTCACCCGCGCCGCGCAGATGTTTGACCAGATGGTACTGGCCATCGCCGCCAGTCCCAGCAAAAAGCCGATGTTTAGCCTAGAAGAGCGCATTGAGCTGGCGCGTCAGGCCGTGGCGCATCTGCCGAATGTGGAAGTGGTAGGATTCAGTGATTTGATGGCGAACTTTGTGCGCGCGCAGCAGGCCAACGTGCTAGTACGTGGCCTGCGTGCGGTGTCGGACTTTGAATATGAACTGCAGCTCGCCCATATGAATCGCCATCTGCTGCCGACGCTGGAGAGCGTGTTCCTGATGCCGTCGGAAGGCTTCTCGTTTGTCTCTTCCTCTCTGGTGAAAGAGGTGGCGCGCCACGGCGGTGACGTCAGCGCGTTTCTTCCACAGAACGTGCATCAGGCTTTGCTGGCGAAGCTTGCCTGACTTAATGCTGGCAGTTGGGGCACCAGAAGGTGCTGCGCTGCCCGTGTTTACAGCTGACAATGAGCGTGCTGCAGGCGCGACAAGGCTCACCCTTGCGGCCATACACCTGCAATTGTTGCGCGAAGTAACCTGGCTTACCGTCGCTCTGTAAGAAATCGCGCAGCGTGGTGCCGCCCTGCTCTATCGAGCGCAGCAGTACCGCTTTAATGGTGGCAGCCAGCAGCTGAGCCTCTTCATTACTCAGGCTGATCGCCGGACGATCGGGCAGGATCCCGGCAGTAAACAGCGATTCGCTGGCGTAGATATTGCCCACGCCGACTACCACTTTGTTATCCATCAGCCACTGCTTTACAACGGTACGCTTGCCGCGTGACTTCTCATACAGATAGTCGCCGCTGAAGGCGTCGCTGAGCGGTTCCGGCCCCAGATGCGCCAGCACGTTGCTGCCTTCTGGATCGGTGCTCCACAGCCAGGCACCGAAGCGACGCGGATCGGTGTAGCGCAGCACTTTGCCGTTGCTCATCACTAAATCGACGTGGTCATGTTTTGCGGCGAGCTGCTCTTCTGGCAGCACGCGCAGGCTGCCGGACATGCCAAGGTGGATGATGATCCAGCCGTGCGGCAGTTCCAGCAGCAGGTATTTGGCGCGGCGCTGCACGCTTAATACCGGCTGGTCGCTGAGCGCATGGATCTCCTGCGACACCGGCCAGCGCAGACGTGAGTTACGCACCACAGCATGTAAAATCTTTTCGCCCACCAGATGCGGTTCTATGCCGCGTCGGCTGGTTTCAACCTCGGGTAATTCCGGCATGTTCTCTCCTCAAAAAGCGGCAAAAACAAAAAACCCGGCCGAAGCCGGGTTTTTCACAGAATACCAAAATTATTTAATTTTGGCTTCTTTATAGATCACGTGCTGACGTACAACCGGATCGAACTTTTTCAGTTCCAGCTTCTCTGGTTGAGTACGTTTGTTCTTCGTGGTGGTATAGAAGTGACCTGTACCAGCAGAGGAAACCAGCTTGATCTTCTCACGAATACCTTTAGCCATGATTCAGTTCCTTAGTACTTCTCACCACGGGCGCGGATTTCGGTCAGAACCGTATCGATGCCCTTTTTATCAATAACACGCATACCTTTAGCAGATACACGCAGAGTAACGAAGCGCTTATCGCCCTCAACCCAAAAACGGTGTGAGTGCAGGTTCGGAAGGAAACGGCGTTTCGTCGCGTTCATTGCGTGGGAACGGTTGTTACCGGTCACCGGACGCTTTCCAGTTACCTGGCAGACTCGTGACATGTTTATTCTCCAAAAATCAAATCAGCTCGAGCTTTAAAAACTAGGTCTTGGCCGCCTCGTCAGGCTCATAGCCCGCCAAGCGAGTTCCATTTGAACCCGCTAAGCTGGCCCAAACGCCAAACCCGAGATTCTCAAAGGCTGCATAGTATACGCCGCTCAGCGCAAGTGCTCAAGTCCCGAACAGATAAAGATCCCTGAAGATCGCGCAAAAACCCACCATTTGCACCTGGCAGAGCTGGCTTTTACAGCCAGCCACGTTCTGCAAAAGAGACATATTCGCCGTGACCGATCACCAGACGATCGAGCAGGCGGATATTCACCAATGTACAGGCTGCGCTCACCTTAATTTAATGGGTGATATGCCGGTCGGCGCGGCTGGGTTCCGCCATGCCCGAAGGGGGATTATGAGCCAGGATGACCGCCGCCGCGTTCACTTTCAGCGCCTCGCGTACGATTTCACGTGGGTGAACCTCGACGCTATGAATAGAGCCCATAAATATCTTCTGCGCACGCAAAACGCGGTGCTGATTATCCAGAAACAGCGCCATAAAAATTTCCCGCTCCTGATGTGCCAGCATGCTTTGCAGATAGTGTCGCGTCACCTGCGGGTTCGCCATCACATCTTCTCGCGCCATCTGGCTGGCGAAAAAGCGCCGCGCCAGTTCAGCGATGGCATGCAGCTGCGCCAGCTTGGCGGTGCCAACACCTTTTATCTCGCTAAACTTCTCCGGATCGGTCGTCATGATGTGATAAAGAGGACCGAACTGCTGCTGCATCTGCTGCGCCAGTGTCATAACATTTAACCCAACCGTGCCGATCCGCAGGAAGAGCGCCAGCAGCTCGGCATCACTCAACGCCTCTGCACCCATTGACCGCAATTTTTCCCCTAGGGTTATACTTTCCATAATGCCTTCTGCCGTTGACGACATCATGGTTAAATGCTGTATACTTAACTAGTGTTTTGACGGATTTACGAGGCGGCTCGCAAACGCAAGTGGTGAAAAGGTCTGTGTGCGGTTTTATGATACAGTTCGTGCCCCTCAGCCGCGCCTAGCGCGGCATCCAGCGAAATGAGGCGAATAGCATGATGGGATTAGCCGGAAAAAAAATTCTGCTTGGCGTGAGCGGCGGCATCGCAGCGTATAAAACACCAGAGCTGGTGCGCCGCCTGCGCGAACGCGGTGTCGAAGTGCTCGTAATGATGACACCTGCTGCCAAAGCCTTTATTACTCCACTCAGCCTACAGGCCGTTTCCGGTTATCCGGTGTTTGAAGACCTGCTCGATCCTGCTGCCGAAGCGGTGATGGGCCATATCGAACTGGCGAAATGGGCGGATTTAGTGGTGCTGGCACCGGCTTCGGCTGATCTGATCGCCCGCCTGAACGCGGGTATGGCTAACGACCTGGTGACAACGGCCTGTCTTGCCACTGCCGCGCCGGTTGCCGTAGTGCCTGCGATGAATCAGCAGATGTACCGCGCTGCCGTGACGCAGCACAACCTGCAACAGCTCCATGCGCGTGGCCTGCTGATTTGGGGCCCCGACAGCGGCAGCCAAGCGTGCGGCGACGTGGGTCCGGGTCGTATGCTCGATCCGCAGGTCATTGTTGACCACGCGGTGCAGTGGGCCTCGCCCGTCAACGATTTGCAACATCTCAACATTATGATCACCGCCGGTCCGACGCGCGAGGCGCTCGACCCGGTGCGCTATATCAGCAACCACAGCTCCGGCAAGATGGGCTTTGCCATTGCCGCTGCGGCAGCAAAGCGGGGAGCGAACGTAACGCTGGTGAGCGGGCCGGTAAATTTGCCGACACCGTCTGCGGTAAAGCGTATTGATGTGACCTCTGCGCTGCAGATGGAGGCCGCCGTAATGGCTGAAGCTGCAAAACAGCAGATATTTATCGCCAGCGCCGCCGTAGCGGACTATCGCGCCGCCACTATCGCGGCCGAGAAAACCGAAAAACAGGGCAGCGCCGACGATGCCATTACGCTACAGCTGGTGAAGAATCCCGACATTGTGGCAGGTGTCGCCGCACTAAAACAGGGCCGCCCTTATGTGGTTGGATTTGCCGCTGAAACCCAGAATGTGGAAGAATACGCACGACAAAAACGCGTACGTAAAAACCTGGACTTGATCTGCGCCAACGACGTAGCCAAAGCAGGACAGGGATTTAACAGCGACACAAATGCGCTTCACCTTTTTTGGCAGGAGGGAGAAAAACGCTTACCGCTTAGTGATAAGACGCTCCTTGGCCAACATTTATTAGATGAGATAGTCCGCCTTTATGATGAAAAAAATCGACGTAAAGATTCTTGATGCGCGCGTGGGCGCAGAGTTTCCGCTGCCCACCTATGCCACCTCTGGCTCAGCCGGGCTCGATTTACGCGCCTGTCTGGATAGCGCACTGGAAATCACGCCAGGCATTACTACGCTGGTACCGACCGGCTTGGCCATCCACATCGGCGATCCCAACCTGGCGGCGGTTATTCTGCCGCGCTCCGGCCTGGGCCATAAGCACGGCATCGTGCTGGGTAATCTGGTGGGCCTGATTGACTCCGACTACCAGGGTCAGCTGATGGTGTCAGTCTGGAACCGCGGCCAGCAGAGCTTCACGTTGCAGCCAGGCGATCGTCTCGCGCAGCTGGTTTTCGTACCGGTTGTCCAGGCGGAATTTAACCTGGTAGAAGATTTCGACACCAGCGCCCGCGGAGAAGGCGGTTTCGGTCATTCAGGTCGTCAGTAACGCCCGTTTTTGCTTAACCATCTTTTTATTTCTTACCAGCCTGAGCCCTGCGCTAATGGCTGAATAAGAAGGTGTACCTGTTTAAGGTGAATTTCAGGGTTTTTTAGGTCATGGCAGAGAAAAAAATCGCCAAACGGAACCGTCGCGAAGAAATTTTGCAGGTGTTGGCGCAAATGCTGGAGTCCAGTGACGGTAGCCAGCGCATCACCACCGCCAAACTGGCGGCTAACGTCGGCGTTTCTGAAGCGGCGCTCTATCGCCACTTCCCCAGCAAAACGCGCATGTTCGACATGCCTGATTGAATTTATTGAAGACAGTCTGATTACCCGCATCAATCTGATCCTGAAGGATGAAAAAGAGACGATGGCGCGCCTGCGTCTTATCGTGCAGTTGATTCTGGGTTTTGGTGAGCGTAATCCTAGGCTGACGCATTCTGACCGGCCATGCGCTGATGTTTGAGCAGGATCGCCTGCAAGGTCGTATTAACCAGCTGTTTGAGTGCATTGAGGTGCAGCTGCGCCGGTGATGCGCGAGCGCAGAATGCGTGAAGGCGAAGGTTTTGAGACGGATGAGGCGCTGCTGGCCTTTTGCGAAGGCGTGCTGTCGTGCTACGTACGCTCAGATTTCCGCTTCAGTCCTACTGCTGAATTTGAGATTCGCTGGCCGCTGCTGGCGGCGCAGCTGCTGTAGTACGTTTTCGGCTATTAATGGATTCCCTCTCCCTGCTGCGGGAAAGGGAATGTGCCACGCTTAAATGCCGTACTCTTTCTGGTACGCCCGCACCCTCGCCAGATGATCGGCCATTTCCGGTTTCTCTTCCAGATAGCTAATCAGATCCTTCAGGGTAATGATGGGGGTAACCTGACATTTGTAGTCGCGCTCAACTTCCTGAATGGCGGAGATATCGCCACGTCCACGCTCCTGGCGGTCGAGCGAAATCAGCACGCCTGCCAGCGTGGCGTTATGCGCGTTAATGATGTCCATTGATTCACGGATCGCGGTTCCGGCGGTAATGACGTCATCGACCAGCATCACGCGGCCCGCCAGCGTGCTGCCCACCAGCAAGCCACCTTCGCCATGATCTTTTGCCTCTTTGCGGTTGAAGCAGTAAGGCACGTCGCGGTCATGATGATCGGCCAGCGCTACGGCAGTGGTGGCCGCGATAGGAATGCCCTTGTAGGCCGGGCCAAACAGCAGATCAAAGTCCACACCGCCGTCAACTAACGCTTGCGCGTAGAAACGGCCCAGCAACGCCAGATCGCGGCCGCTGTTAAACAGACCGGCATTGAAAAAATAGGGGCTTTTACGGCCAGACTTCAGGGTAAACTCGCCGAACTTCAGCACCTGCTTGTTCAGGGCGAATTCAATAAACTGTCGCTGCCAGGCTTTCATCTCTCACTCCTCTCACAAAAAAAGGCGACTCTCTGGTCGCCTGTTAAATCAGTTGTTCAGCGCCGCTTTCTGCCCCTGAATCAGTTCCTCAATGCCGCCACGCACCAGCGCAAGCAGCTCTTTATGGTTGAACGGCTCGCCTTCTGCGGTGCCCTGCACTTCGATCATGCTGCCATCTTCCAGCATCACGACGTTCATGTCGGTTTCCGCGGCAGAATCTTCCACATACTCCAGATCGCAGCGCGCTTCGTCATCGACGATACCCACGGAGATTGCCGCCACCATGCATTTCATCAGATTGGCTTTTAGCTTGCCGTCTGCCACCAGCTTGTTCAGCGCATCGGCCAGCGCCACGCAGGGGCCGGTAATCGACACGGTGCGCGTGCCGCCATCCGCTTGGATCACGTCACAGTCGAGCGTAATGGTAAATTCGCCCAGCGCTTTGAGATCGACCGCCGCACGCAGCGAGCGGGCAATCAGGCGCTGGATCTCCAGCGTACGTCCGCCCTGTTTGCCTTTTGCCGCTTCACGCGCCATACGGCTGTGGGTAGAACGCGGCAACATGCCATATTCGGCGGGTAACCCAGCCTTGTCCCTGACCTTTCAAAAAGCGCGGAACGCTCTCTTCCTCGGTCGCGGTGCAGAGCACTTTGGTTTCACCGAACTCTACCAGCACTGAGGCCTCGGCGTGTTTGGTGTAATTTCGGGTCAGGGTTACGGGACGCACCTGCTGTGCGCTTCGGCCTGCTTCGCATGGTAATCTCCGGCTGAAATGAATTGGCTGCGCATTATACGGACTTCCTCGCCGCCTGTCTTGCTGACGGGAATTCGCAACGGCAGATGAATTTGTGTGATGTCTGTGGCTAAATGCGCCTTCCTCACTCACTGAAAATAAAAAGATGACTTCAATTCTTCATTTCCTGCTGGCGCTGGTGGTGATTTTCGCCCTTGCGCTGCTGGTCAGTCATGACCGCAAACAGATACGCCTGCGTTATATCGTACAGCTGATCGTGGTGAAAGCCGCGCTGGGCTGGTTTTTCCTGCACTCCTCCAGCGGCCAGGCGGCAATCGGCGCATTCAGCGGCTTTTTCGAGAAGCTGCTGACCTTTGCCGCGCAGGGCACCGATTTCGTTTTCGGCAATATAAGTAAACAGTGCCTGGCCTTTATGTTCCTTGGCGTGCTCTGCGCGATTGTATTTATTTCAGCGCTGATCGGTATCCTGCAACACTGGCGTATTCTGCCTCTGCTGATCCGGCTGGTGGGCACGCTGCTTCCTAAAGTCAACGGCATGGGCAAGCTTGAGTCGTTCAACGCCGTCAGTACGCTAATCCTCGGCCAGTCAGAAAACTTTATCGCCTATAAAGGTATTCTGGGCGACATCCCGCCGAAACGCCTCTACACCATGGCCGCCACGGCGATGTCCACCGTGTCGCTCTCTATCGTCGGTGCCTATATGACGATGATCGAGCCCAAATATGTGGTCGCGGCGCTGCTGCTCAACATGTTCAGCACCTTTATTATTCTTTCGATCATTAATCCTGGCAAAGCGCAGGACGAGCAGGCCATCCAGCTCGATAAGCTGCACGAAAAACAAAGCTTCTTCGAGATGCTCGGCGAGTACATTCTGGCGGGCTTTAAGGTGGCGATGATGATTCTGGCGATGCTGATCGGCTTCATTGTGCTGATTGCGGCGGTCAACTCGCTGTTTGGCGCGCTGTTCGGCTACAGCTTCCAGCAGATCCTCGGCTACGTTTTCTATCCTTTTGCCTAGCTGATAGGTATTCCTACCGCCGATGCGTTGCAGGCCGCCAGCATTATGGCGACCAAACTGGTAGCGAATGAGTTTGTTGCCATGATTGAGCTGCAAAAGGTAGCGGCAGACATGACGCCGCGCGGACTGGGCATCCTTTCCGTGTTCCTGGTGTCGTTTGCCAATGTAGCCTCTATCGGCATTGTGGCCGGTGCGATCAAAGGACTGAACGAACAGCAAGGCAATGTGGTTTCCCGCTTCGGCTGGAAGCTGGTCTATGGTTCAACGCTGGTCAGCCTGCTGTCAGCGGCCTTCGCCGGTCTGTTTATCTGATCCTTTCACGGCGGTTTCTTGCCGCCGTTTCCCCTAAAATCCAACACATGCGGGTGCATCCACGCGCATCACTGATTCCTGGCCGAACCGTTGTTTATAGAGAGTGCGCAGCGCTTCGATGTCATCGTTGACGCCGTTTTGTGCCCCGTGGATCAGCAGCAGCGCTTGGCTCGGCTCGCGCGCCAGCTTACCGCTTTTCTCCAGCCACTGGCCGTTAGCGTCGTAGACGCTTAGCCCCGCCTTAAAGCGCAGCGTGACCTCTTTATCGAGAAACTGCTGCCATTCCGACGCGCTTACCGTACCGCCCTGCGGTTTGCTGAGGCCGAACCACAGCGTAGTTTGCATCATCATGTTTCTGCCAGCACAGACAGGAATGGGTTTGGTGGGTGGTGCGGGCGGACGCGGTGCTTGACAACCGGCCAGCATCGCGGCCAGCGCCACGGAAAGGGCAACAGAGCGGAACATCAGCAATATCCTCATTAAATCGGCCAGCAGCCATCATAAATATCTGTCCGCTAAAGCGGAAATTTTTCGATATTCACGCGCACTTACGCTAATGCCTGTTAGTACGCGGTCGGTCTCGCTATACTTGCTGCCTTATTTCTGACAAAGAGTAGCCGATTATGATCCGCAATATGACCGCTTACGCCCGCTGCGAAGCCAAAGGCACTTGGTGCAGCGCCGCCTGGGAGCTGCGCTCCGTCAATCAGCGCTACCTTGAAACCGATATCTGCCTGCTGGAGCAGTTCCGCAGCCTTGAGCCAGTAATCCGCGAGCGCATTCGTCAGTGTCTGACGCGCGGCAAGAGCAACTTGCGCTTTGACGCCGATCTTGGCGCGCAGGGCGAGCTGATGCTGAATGAAACGCTTGCCGACAGCTGGTGCAGACCGCCAACTGGGTGAAGATGCAGAGCGACGAAGGCGCCATCAACCAGATGGAGATTCTGCGCTGGCCTGGCGTGATGTCTGCGCAGGATCTGGATGCGATTAACGCTCAGTTGCTGAGCGCACTGGACGGTGCGCTGGATGACTTTATCATCGCGCGTGAAAGCGAAGGTGCCGCGCTGAAAGCGCTGATTGAACAGCGACTTGAAGGCGTTAAGCAGAAAGTGGCGAAAGTACGCGCCCAGATGCTTGAGATTCTGAAGTGGCAGCGTGAGCGCCTGGTGACAAAGCTGGAAGAAGCGGAAGTGCAGCTGGAGAACAATCGTCTCGAGCAGGAGCTGGTGATGATGGCGCAGCGTATCGACGTCGCGGAAGAGCTGGATCGCCTCAATGCGCATGTGAAGGAAACCCATACATTCTTGGCAAGAAAGAGGCCGTTGGCCGCCGCCTCGACTTCATAATGCAGGAGTTCAACCGCGAGTCGAATACGTTGGGCTCGAAGTCGATTAATGCGGATGTGACGGCGTTAGCGATTGAGCTGAAGGTATTGATTGAGCAGATGCGTGAGCAGGTTCAGAACATCGAGTAATGTTTAAGCGCACCAGTGCGCTGTACGTAAAAACAATAAAGCCCCGCATGCCGTGGCTAATGAGATGGTCCCCCCCGCTCAGTGAGCGGTACGCCGGCAGGGTG
>JAUHTP010000014.1:0-39260 GCA_031332935.1 Candidatus Pantoea bathycoeliae
CACCCTGCCGGCGTACCGCTCACTGAGCGGGGGGGACCATCTCATTAGCCCCGTAGTTAATTTTCATTAAACCACGAGGCTGCCCAACTGTCCGAACAACAGCAGGGTAGCCTCTTACCGCGCTCTGCGCAAGGAGGAGTGACCATGACATTGCCACAGATAACGCTGGCTTGTTGTGTATTACTGGTGTGTCTCACAATTTTAATTTTACCTGGCTAACGCGGAAATCGTTGTGCGAAATTCGCTACCGGGACAACCAGCGCAAGGTGGCTGCTTCAATGGCTTACGAATCTGGTAAGTAAATAGCAACCGTAAGGTGGGGAGAAATCTCCGCCTTTATCGGCTGTTGGCTGGACAGGTCTGAAGCGCCTTCAATAAGGCCGCTGCTTACGCGGCGGCCTTTTTTAGTTTTCAGGCTTGTCGCCGTCGCGCCACAGCGCTTCCAGCTCCGGCGGTGCAATCTGTTCCGGGATCAGCAGCACGATAGTGCCGACTTCCCGGTGGGTGGCATAGCTGATTTGAATGCGGAAATAGCGCTGGTCGCTGCGCCCGATTTCTGGTGCTTTATCTTCAGGTTCTCCCAAAGGGAGCGCCTGCTCCAGAACCTGACAGACGCGCTGTTTTTGCGGCTGCGGCAGTTGAGCCAGAGTGAAGCGCCGCGCAGGCCAGGAATAAATGCCAGCCCGCCTTCACGCTCGACTTCGATGACCGCGTCGTTGGTCAGTTCAGGAAAGGAACTCATATCACACCAACCACCTTCCACGCCTGTTCGATTGACTGTGCCACCGAGCGGTTAAACCGGCGTTCATCATGCTGGATAGTAAAACGGGCAAAAGTGCTGAAATCAGCGTCTTGCGGCAGCGATTTATCGCATACCGTATCGTACCAGGCATGGCATGCCAGTTCCTAGGCATAGCCGCCGAGCGCTTTTGCCGCGAGGTAGAAGGCATGGTTGGGAATGCCGGAGTTAAGATGAACGCCGCCATTGTCTTCCCGCGTCTGGATATACTGATCCATATGCGCAGGCTGTGGATCTTTACCCAGAATAGGATCGTCGTAAGCACTTCCCGGCTCTGACATCGATCGCAAGCCGCGTCCATTGATCGCGCTCGCCAGCAGGCCTTCACCAATGATCCAGTCCGCGCTCTGCTTCTTCAGGTGATACTGCTTGACCAGCGAACCGAATACTCGGAAAGATACTCATTGAGCGCGCCTGCCTGCTCAAAATAGATCAAACCGGCTTCAGTTTCGGTGACACCGTGCGCCAGCTCGTGCGCGACCACATCAATGGCAATCGTGAAACGGTTAAAGATCTCGCCGTCGCCGAATACCATCTGCTGCCCGTTCCAGAAGGCATTCTGATCGGCCTTGCCATAATGGACGGTGCCAAGCAGCTTCAGGCCCCGATTGTCGAGTGAGTTACGTTGATAAGTCTGCCAGAAGAAATCATAGGTAACGCCGAGATAATCCCACGCCTCTATGGCAGCAACATCACCGTTGTCCGGCTGGCCTTCGCTGCGCATTAGATCACCCGGTAGGCTTTGGGTATTTTTTGCATCGTAAATCTCACGCTCGACATGGACGCCCGCCGCCGTTTGCGGCGCAACTGGCTTATGCCAGTTCTCTGCCATCAGGTGTTGAACGTGCACCAGCGTACGGCGCGCGTCAGCTTGCTGCTGGTCGGAACCATTGGCCATGATATGGCGCAACATATACATATAATAAGGGGGATAACGCTAGTGATCATACCGGACTCCCTAGCACAAGTAATGTGTCAAAAAGTATAGTCTTTGCTCAGGAAGGGGTTTTGCGGCGTCGCTTTTTTTCTGGCTGAATGCTGGTTACCTGGCTTTCCACCCAGCCATCGTCAAGGCGGGTGCGCAGGGTATCACCGCTGTGCAGCTGGGCGGTTTTTTTAACTACCTGACCGGACGCATCGGTCGTGACGCTGAAGCCGCGCGCCAGCGTTGCCAGCGGACTTACGCCTTCCAGCTGTCCGGCAAGAACAGCAAAACGCTGCCGATCGTGATTGAGCATCTTTTCCATGCCCTGTTGCAAACGATAGCGCATCTGTTCCAGTTGGCGCTGCGCCTGAAACAGGCGCGGTTGCGGCTGGTGCGCGGCAAGACGCTGTACCAAGCGATCCTGCTGGCGCGTTGTCTGGCGCAGCAGGTCTTCCATCGCCTCGTTCAGCCGCTGCTGTAAACGAAACAAGGCGGTTTGCTGACGTGCGACGCGCAGCTGGGGATGCTGCTGTTGCAGGCGATAATCCAGTCGCGTAAAGCAGCGTTGCTGCTGCGCCAGATAATAATCCATCGCCATTTCCAGCCGTTGCTGCTGTGAAAGCAACTGTCGCAGCAATTCCGTCTGGTTTCTGCTCACAATTTCAGCAGCGGCAGAAGGCGTAGGCGCGCGCAGATCAGCGACAAAGTCGGCGATAGTGACATCCGTTTCATGGCCCACGGCGCTCACCACCGGAATGCGGCTGGCAAAGATAGCGCGCGCGACGCGCTCTTCGTTAAAGCTCCATAAATCTTCCAACGAGCCGCCGCCGCGCCCGACAATCAGCACATCGCATTCAGCCCGTTGATTTGCCAGTTCAATGGCGCGCACAATGGCGTCTGGCGCATCCGCACCCTGCACCGGCGTAGGGTAGATAATAACGGGCAGCGAGGGATCACGGCGGTGCAGCACGCGCAGTACATCGTGCAGCGCGGCGCCGGTTGTCGAGGTAATAACGCCAACCTGTCTGGCGGGGTCTGGCAGCGGCTGTTTATGCTGCTGGTCAAACAGGCCTTCCCCTGCCAGTTTCGCCTTCAGCAGCTCAAACTGCTGCTGCAACGCGCCTTCACCTGCTGGATGCATACTTTCGATAATCAGTTGATAGTCGCCGCGCGGCTCATAGAGCGTGATGGTGGCACGCACCAGAATCTGCTGGCCATGCTGTGGCCGGAACGTTACGCGGCGGTTGCTGTTGCGGAACATGGCGGAGCGCACCTGTGCACCGTCATCTTTCAGCGTGAAGTACCAGTGTCCAGAAGTGGGTTGAGAAAAGTTAGAGATCTCCGCGCTCAGCCACACCGAGCCCATCTCATTTTCTAGCAGCTGACGCACCGTCGTGTTCAGCCGGCTAACAGTAAAAATATTGCCAATCGGTGGTAGCAACATGTTATGGAGATCAAATAATAAATCAGAGGGTTAATTGACCGATAATACATGCCTGGTCCTTAGGATCAAGACTTTTTCTGAAATAATGCTGGAGGCAAACGATTACGGCCTGTATAATGCCGCGGCAATATTTTATCTGTTCTCATTCACCTCCAGGTTGAGATATTGCCATGCTAAGAATCGCTAAAGAAGCCCTTACTTTCGACGACGTTCTGCTCGTTCCTGCTCACTCCACCGTTCTGCCTAACACGGCCGATCTCAGCACCCAGCTGACGAAAAACATTCGTCTTAACATCCCAATGCTCTCCGCCGCTATGGATACCGTGACCGAAGCTAGTCTGGCTATCGCGCTGGCGCAGGAAGGCGGACTGGGCTTTATTCACAAAAACATGTCGATTGAGCGCCAGGCGGAAGAAGTTCGCAAGGTGAAGAAGCATGAAAGCGGCGTGGTAACGGAACCGCAAACCGTACTGCCTACCACTACGCTGGCGGAAGTCAAAGCCCTGACCGAACGCAACGGCTTTGCCGGTTATCCGGTGGTGAACGAAAGCAACGAGCTGGTCGGTATTATTACCGGTCGCGACGTACGCTTTGTCACCGATTTGACGCAGCCGGTTACGGCGGTGATGACGCCGAAAGAACGCCTGGTGACGGTGAAAGAGGGTGAAGCTCGCGACGTGGTTCTGCAGAGAATGCATGAAAAACGCGTTGAGAAAGCCCTGGTAGTGGATGAAAGCTTCCATCTGCTTGGCATGATCACCGTGAAAGACTTCCAGAAAGCCGAACGTAAACCGAACGCCTGTAAAGATGCGCAGGGCCGTCTGCGCGTTGGCGCAGCAGTTGGCGCAGGCGCAGGTAACGAAGAGCGCGTTGACGCGCTGGTTGCCGCTGGCGTTGACGTGCTACTGATCGACTCATCGCACGGCCATTCAGAAGGCGTACTGCAGCGCATCCGCGAAACCCGTGCGAAATATGCTGACCTGGACATTATCGGTGGCAACGTTGCAACCGGCGCAGGCGCGCAGGCGCTGGCAAAAGCGGGCGTAAACGCGGTGAAAGTTGGCATCGGCCCTGGCTCTATCTGTACCACCCGTATCGTGACTGGCGTCGGCGTGCCGCAGATCACTGCCGTTTCTGACGCGGTTGAAGCGCTGGAAGGCACCGGCATTCCGGTGATCGCCGATGGTGGTATCCGTTTCTCAGGCGACATCGCTAAAGCAATTGTCGCTGGCGCAGCCGCCGTTATGGTTGGTTCTATGCTGGCCGGTACCGAAGAGTCTCCCGGTGAAATCGAGCTTTACCAGGGCCGCTCATTCAAATCCTATCGCGGCATGGGCTCGCTGGGCGCGATGTCCAAAGGTTCCTCTGACCGCTACTTCCAGACCGATAACGCAGCTGACAAACTGGTGCCGGAAGGCATCGAGGGCCGCGTTGCCTATAAAGGCCGTCTGAAAGAGATCGTTCACCAGCAGATGGGCGGCTTGCGCTCCTGTATGGGTCTGACCGGTTGCCCGACCATCGACGACCTGCGCATCAAAGCGGAGTTCGTGCGCATTAGCGGCGCGGGTATCAACGAAAGCCACGTGCACGATGTGACCATTACCAAAGAGTCACCGAACTACCGTATGGGATCTTGATCCCGCTAGTTTTATCGCCCGGCTTAAGCCGGGCGCTTTCATTACCTAGTTACCCGTTCTGGAAACGCCTCAATGACGACGGAAAATATTCATAAGCATCGCATTCTGATTCTCGATTTTGGTTCTCAATACACGCAACTGGTCGCGCGCCGCGTACGTGAGCTGGGCGTGTACTGCGAACTTTGGGCATGGGATGTCACCGAAGAGCAGATCCGCCAGTTCAACCCAAACGGCATCATCCTTTCCGGCGGCCCGGAAAGCACCACTGAACACAACAGCCCACGCGCGCCAGAATATGTGTTCAACGCAGGCGTGCCGGTGCTGGGCGTGTGCTACGGCATGCAGACCATGGCGATGCAGCTGGGCGGTAAAGTTGAAGGCTCTAACGAGCGTGAGTTCGGCTATGCGCAGGTGGAAGTGCTGACCCCGAGCGCGCTGATCCGCGACATCGAAGACGCCATCAGCGCCGCAGGCAAACCGCTGCTCGACGTATGGATGAGCCACGGCGATAAAGTCACCGCTATCCCGTCTGATTTTATTACTGTCGCTAGCACCGAAACCTGCCCGTTTACCATCATGGCGAACGAGGAGAAGCGTTTCTACGGCGTGCAGTTCCACCCGGAAGTGACCCATACCCGTCAGGGACTGCGCATGCTGGAACGCTTCGTGCTCGACATCTGTGAGTGTGAAGCGCTGTGGACGCCAGCAAAAATCATCGAGGATGCGGTTGAGCGTCTGCGTGTGCAGGTTGGCAATGACAAGGTCATCCTCGGCCTGTCTGGCGGCGTGGACTCGTCCGTGACCGCGATGCTGCTGCACCGCGCTATCGGTGAGCGCCTGACCTGCGTCTTTGTCGACAACGGTCTGCTGCGCCTGAACGAGGCGGAGCAGGTGATGGATATGTTTGGCGATCACTTCGGCCTGAATATCATCCACGTACCGGCTGAAGCACGTTTCCTTGACGCGCTGGCGGGCGAGAACGATCCGGAGGCCAAGCGTAAAATCATTGGCCGCGTCTTTGTCGAAGTGTTCGATGAAGAAGCAACGAAGCTGACCGACGTGAAGTGGCTGGTGCAGGGTACTATCTATCCAGATGTCATCGAGTCTGCTGCTTCTGCAACTGGCAAAGCGCACGTCATCAAATCGCACCACAACGTGGGCGGCCTGCCGAAAGATATTCAGCTGGGCCTAGTTGAGCCGCTGAAAGAGCTGTTCAAAGATGAAGTCCGTAAGATCGGCTTGGAGCTGGGGCTGCAGGATTATATGCTCTATCGCCATCCGTTCCCGGGCCCGGGTCTCGGCGTGCGTGTGCTGGGCGAAGTGAAGAAAGAGTATTGCGATCTGCTGCGTCGCGCCGATGCGATCTTTATTGAAGAGCTGCATAAAGCTGACCTCTATAACAAAGTGAGCCAGGCGTTCACCGTTTTCCTGCCGGTGCGTTCAGTAGGCGTAATGGGTGACGGCCGTAAATATGACTGGGTCGTATCGCTGCGTGCGGTCGAGACCATCGACTTTATGACTGCGCACTGGGCGCATCTGCCGTACGATTTTCTCGGTCGCGTCTCTAACCGCATTATTAATGAAGTTAACGGAATCTCGCGCGTGGTTTACGATATTTCTGGTAAGCCGCCAGCGACCATTGAGTGGGAATGATTTAGCGTCTGGCAATAGCTGGCACGTACCATCTCCGGAATATCTTAAAGCCCGCGTAAAGCGGGCTTTTTTATTTTATGTAACTGAATAAAAAACAGGCCTATAAAACTTTATCTAGGCGTTGTAGAAATAGTTTTGATTGCTAGAGGAAAAGCTTAGCCTGTAGAAATTTGTAAAAGCAGGGATTTGGCTAGAGGTCATTTAATTATTGCCATAGTGCAGTCAGGCTTATTAGAGCCGCGTAGAATATCTGAAGCCGCTAGTCAGGCGATCCAGTAAGGATAATAAAAATGCGATTTAAAACAGGAAGTTGCTTAGATGCAGTTTACGCTGATAAACGCAACGTGTTGATATAAATCATTTAAATATTAAAAAGATAGGGTGAATCTGATGGGTAAACTTCTTCTTAAAAAAGGCGGAGCTGGGAAATAAGTTGCTGGTACCCTCTCACTATAAAACACTAATAATAAACTGGCCTTATTACAATAAAAGCCCTGTTATTAATCTGATTCATTCAAAAAAAACTTCACTATTTATATATAAGCAGCCACAATATCTACTAAATAGATTATATGCAAAATCAATGAATGAAGAAGAAAAGTTTGTTATCTAATAACGCTTTCGCATGTTCATATGTTTTTCTTTCATAAAGATCAACTGGTTTTTGCCAGAGGTAGATCACAAGTTTAATATAGCAACATCAACAAAACTATGTATATGTGAGACGTAAAATGTACTCTAATGCAATATGGATCATGCTGGAAAAGTCTATTAACATTATTGGGTTGATCTATGTTAATTCGCTTATGGCAAAGTACATTGGCCCTGACAATTGGGGCAAAATAAATATTGCCACTTCGCTTTTTATATTTGTACAAACGTTATCGTGGTTTGGTGGCCAGAATATCATATTTAAAAGAATGAGCGAGAACACCAGATCAGGCATCGCAATGGTGATGCACACGCAAAATCAACGTCGTGCTTTTTTTTCTTCTGTCATCAAGCACAGTCCTAGTTTATTTGTATTTTTTCACGGATTCAATCGTGTTTTTGTTTGGTGTGGCTAACTGCATTGCGACTTACTATATCGTGATGGATTTCTTATCTATTTACAATAACACGCAGTTAAAGTCAAAAGTAAATACAATAACAAATGTGGTTGGGCTGCTTATCGCCTTGTTGATTAGATACTTTATATCCTATTTCAAAATGCACGTTCACTATTTTACGATACCTATTGTCATAATACCTCTTGTAGCTTAGGTTATGCGCCTTTTTTATTTAAAATATACAACTGAAGTAAAAGAGATCAGTAGAGGAAGTGGCGTGTATAACCGGCACATGTTATACACAGAAGGGGCGTTGATTTTATCAAGCCTGTCTGCAGATATCTATACGCAGATCTCCAGTATCTTTCTAGCTAAGATCATTTCTTACTCAGAGTTTGGGAGCTATAGCGTAGCGCTAACAATGGGTGGTGCCTAGTCATTTATTGTATTATCACGGATAACCAGCTTCTTCTCGAAAATATACAGTGAGAAAAATCAAATAGCCGTCGACATGCTACTTATAAAAATAAACCGGCTGGTGATTCTGTTCTCACTTATCGCTTTGGGTGGCTTCTATCTTGTTTGTGACTTCTTTATACACTTATTGTATGGCGATGAATATATGGATTCAGTCCGTATAATTCCCATAATTATCGTAGGGACGATGTTCTCTTCATTAGGGACGATCTGTTACAGGTATATAATCAAAAAATCTGGTTATAGTTACTTGGCTAAAAAAATGTCGTTATGCTCTGTTTTAACAGTGCCATTGTCATGGATAATGATTAGTGCATTTGGAATTAATGGTGCTGCATATTGCTTTTTGATTGTAGAAATATTGTCTTGCACGTTACTTAATTACTTCTTCAAGAATAAAAAAATCATCAAAATGCATCTTAGCATTTTCAAATCGCGAGAGTTTAAGCTGAAATGATAAAGCAAACCGTTAAATCAGCGCTAACATTTTTCCTGAATCTTGTGCTAGAGCCCACAACTATATCAAGTTCAAGAAAAAGCTAAACTTAAGAAATCCTACCAACTTTAATGAAAAAAATACAGTGGCTCAAGTTCAATTAGTTCAATTAGTTCAATTAGTTCAATTAGTTCAATTAGTTCAATTAGTTCAATTAGTTCAATAAGGATATTTACACATTGTGTGCTGATAAATATAAGGTCAGAGAGTATGTTTCATCTAAAGGATGTGGTGAAATCCTTAATGAGCTATATGGTGTGTACGATAGTCCTGAAAGCATTAACTATGATGTACTGCCGGAAAAATTCGCGGTAAAAAATGCAACCACGGCGCGGGTTATAACATAATCTGCGATAGTTAATCATTATTAGACATTGAAAAAACAAATAAACAGTTGGGTAAATGGTTAAGGGAAGATTTCTCTTCACTTTTCGTTGAGCCACAGTATAAAAGAATAGAAAGAAAAAATTTATGCGAGAAGTACATAGAAAATGAACGCGGTGGTTTTCCCTATGACTATAAATTTTACTGCTTTAATGGGAAGCCTTATGCAGTAATGGTTTGCACAGGAAGAGAAAAATGAACGCCTAAGTTCTATTATTTTGATATGAACTGGAATCCTCTTCCTTTTGAAGACACTGTTGAGTTAATAAATAAGAATGATTACCCCGAAATGCCAGAGGGTTTCATGAAAATGAAAGAACATGCTCTGAAATTAGCTTCTGACTTTAAATTTGTTCGCATTGATTTCTATCTTATCAATGGTGGCGTTATTTTTGGTGAGCTGACCTTTACTCCTTTAGCGGGATTAGATGTAACGCTACAGGAAGCAGATGCTATCTTAGGCAGTCAGCTCAAGCTATAGCTTCAGCCGTATTAAATAAAGTTGCCACTGATGGTTAAAATACTGCGTTATTTCTTATTTTGCTAATTTTATGGATAATCTAATTTAAGATGAATGCATGTGCGTGGCTTTCGCGCCGGGACGTTCATTTTCGAACGACCAATATGAAGGCTGGGTAATAGTAACCCGGTTGGGCAGGGTAATTCCTGTAGGATGCTTTTAATGCTATTTATCGATCTTATTTGTTTAACTTGATGAAAATATTGCCATTTTAAAATTCAATTATAATTGAGTGAAAATAACCTTTCCGCTTACACTACTACACGTTGATTAATCAATCGCCAGCCTCTCGCCAAACACGCTGGCGATTTTCTCTTTGTTTTTTCACTGCAGGAACAACCCTATGCTGTCACTCAAAGCGCTGAGCATCTGTATCTTGCTGGTGATCCTGCTGTCGCTGGGCGCGAGCCTGGCGCAGGCGACGCGCCACGGCGAACTCTCGGGTGGTCAGGGCGGCTGGTGGTCGGCACGCCGCGACTCATCCTGGCTGGCACCCGATGCGCGTCGCAATGTAAGCCAGGCGATCGTTCAGGTTTATGCTGCGCCAACCTATGGTTGGAAAGGGGCGGTGGCGGTGCATCCGTGGATTATTTTTAAACGTGAAGGCGAGACGCACTACAGTCGCTATGAGGTGATTAGCTGGGGCAGCGGCGATAAAGTAAGGCGCAACAGCAATTTGCCAGACGGCTACTGGTACGGCGCAAAGCCACGTTTGCTGGTTGACCATCGCGGAGCGGACGCTGAGGCGATGATCCCGCGCATCGAGGCGGCAATTCAGTCCTATCCCTGGCCGAACACCTATCACGCCTGGCCAGGGCCGAACAGCAACACTTTTCTTGCGCATATCGGGCGTGAAGTACCAGCCTTAAAACTTGACCTGCCAGCCAATGCGGTTGGCAAGGACTACCGTCCGCTGTGGCGTCCGATTGGCTTGCCACCGTCAGGTGGTGGTATTCAGGTCTCTGTTTTGGGTGTGGCTGGCGTGACGCTCGGCGCGGAAGAGGGATTCGAACTCAATGTGCTGGGACTCAATATGGGGCTGGACTTTACGCCGCTGCGGCTGCGGCTGCCGTTTATCGGTGGCATGGCAGTGAAAACGTTCAGCAGGATAATCCGCCGGGCTAAATGCCCGGCGCAGGGATTAACAGACGCCGAAATCCCCATCTTCATGATAGAGATTGACGCTGTCGGCTTTCACCCAATCTCCTTCTTCGTAGCGTCGTCAACGCGTGCACACCATAACGTCTCGCCTTCTACTCGCAGCACCAGCATTTTGGGGCCACCGGTTTGGACTGCACAAAATCATCAGCTTTAAACATGCTTTTCTCCTTGGGTTTTAAGGAAGTGTAGGGCGCGTCACGGCGCCCTTAAATATTTTGCGGCGTCTCTTCCATTATTTTTCATGGAATTTCCGGAGTAAAACGACTTGATGCATGCTGCTGTACAGGCAAAATTGCTCATCATTGTTGTCAGTTGACTTCAGCGTAAGGTGCGTGAAAAATGGAAAGAAGACAGCATCCAGATAAAGAGATTGAGGCGGCGCTGCGCCATGCCGAAGCCTACGGATGGCAGATAGTTACTATGGGACACCATGGCTGAAGAAAAATGTATTGTCCCATGCATTCGGCGGCGTGCCGCTGTGGGGAATTTTGCATAAGCGTTAGTTATATGGAGCACGCCGCGAAATGCCTTTAACCATGCGCGTGCGTTGCGTCGTGTGGTCGACAGGTGTGTCGCGGTGCGCAAACTGCATTAAGGAGCAAACATGGAATATATTTTACGCTGCGTTTTCAACTGCCGAAACCTGTTCTGCCAGAAGAGAAGTTGCTTAAGCGATTTATTAAGGCAGGATGTGACGATGCGCTGGTAGGGTTAGGCGTGCCGGGAAAAGTGGCGCTGGAGTTTACCCGCGAGGCGGTCAGCGCGAAGCGGGCGGTGCTCAGCGCCATTATGGATGTATAGAGCCAATATCCGGTGCCCAGCTCATCAAGCCGGCTCCCGACTTTGTCGGACTGACGGATGTGGCCGATATTATCGGCGTATCGCGTCAGAATATGCGCAAGCTAATGTTGAGCCACAGCTTGTTCTTTCCGCAGCAGGTGCACAACGGTAAAACCGCACTCTGGCATCTGGCGGATATTCTTGAGTGGCTGGAGCAGCGCGGCAGCTATGTTATTCCTGCTGCAACACGCGATCTGGCATAGTTCACGCTGCGGCTCAATCTGCAGCAGGCGATGCGCACTGCATCGACAGCACTGCAAAGGAATAAACATCAGTGGTGCAGTAAAAACAGCGTTGCCAGGCCGAGGAAGATAAAGAAGCCGCCGTATCGCTAATGGCCGTGATCAGCATGCTGGAGCCGACCGCCGGATCGCGCTTGAGCTTGGTCATAATCAGCGGGATCAACACGCCCATCAGCGCCGCCAGCAGCAGGTTTAGCATCATCGCCAGCATCATTACGCTGCCCAGTTCCAGGTTGTCGTATATCAGCTAGGTAATCAGTCCCATCGCGCTGCCCCAGAACAGCCCGTTCAGCAGTGCCACGCCCAGTTCGCGCGCAATCAGAAACGAGAAGTTGCCCGGCTCGACTTGGTGCAGCGCCAGGGCGCGCACGATCATGGTAATGGTCTGGTTGCCGGTATTGCCGCCGATGCCGGCGACAATAGGCATCAGCGTTGCCAGCGCAACCAGTTGAGAAATGGTGTCTTCAAACAGGCCAATCACGCGCGAGGCGACAAAGGCGGTACAGAGATTAATGGCGAGCTAGGCCCAGCGTCGACGCACGGCTTTGCGCACCGGCGCGAAAACATCCTCCTCCTAGCTAATACCGCCCATGCGGCGGATATTGCTTTCATTCTCTGTTAACCAGATCGACGACATCTTCAATCGTGACGCGGCCAATCAGCTTGCCTTTGGCGTCGATTACCGCCGCAGAGATGAGGTTATAGCGCTCAAACGAGCCCGCCGTGTCTTCGGGCCTTGTCGTTGAGCTGGAACGTCGTAGGCGAGGTATTCATCACCTCGTCAACGCGCTTTTTTGGCTTGTTGAGCAGAATATCGGTTAGCGATAGCTCGCCCAGCAGCAGGTTATTTTCATCGGTGATGAAGATTTTATCCGTGCCGTTCGGCATGCTTTTCCTGTGGCTCAGGTAGCGCTGCACCGTCGCCAGCGTCACGTCGGCGCGTACCGTCAGGATATTGAAATCCATAATGCGCCCGACGCGATCGCGATCGAAGTCGACCACGCTAAGCGCGCGCGCTGGCTCGGGTCCAGCGACGCCAGCAGACGGCCAGTGAGGTCGCGCGGCAGATAGCGCGCCAGCCAGACCTGATCGTCAATATCGAGCGGTTCGATGGCGCGCAGAATATCGCGATCGCTCATCTCCTCAGTCAGGCTTGCCCAGACGGTTTCCGATGCTTCAACAAGCACATGGCCGCGCTTTACGGTAGGCACCAGACACCACAGTGCTTGGCGTTCCTCTTCGGGCAGGGCTTCAAGAATATCGGCTAAGTCCGCTGCGTGCAGCTGATCGATATCCTGTTCAAGCACAGCATGATGCGTCGCATTTTCACGTTGCTGTTCAGGGCCCTGCTCGGTCGATTTCTCCAGCAGCGCATCCACCAGCTCGGGTTCACTGAGCAGCAGCGTCAAAATGCGATGACGAATTTCACTTAAACGTTGAGTATGTGAGGCAGACATAACTAGTCCCTTGTGTCTGAAAGTTACAGCACGAAGTGTAGCGGTTCGCCTCGCAAAAGGGCGCAAAAAAAGAAGCGGTTATTCAGGCTGCGTTTAAATGGCGTGTGCGGAGGACACGAAAGGCTAACGGCTGTCGCAGATCGTGGTGCTTAACGGCGCAGATTCAGGCGCAGCTTTTTTTTGCTGATGATGTTCAAAGGGAGCAGGCAGGATAAAGATCAGGCGGCTAGCGAGAATAAGAAAGCTAATCAGTGAAACGATCCGGGTAAAGGAGCTTGTTTTGGGACGTCTTCAGGAAGGGATGGCGCTGTTCACGCAAGGTGTTTCCTGTAATGACCCTGACGGGCGATGGCAACATTTAGTCACAACCCTGCGTCGAAATCAATCACTGATTAAAAAAGAGCAGGAAAGGATTAGGCCGCGCAGCGCGGCCCTGTTTTACAGGCCGGCTTTTTGCGCCAGCAGCGTGGCGGAACGACAGCTGATGCGGTTGCCATGCTCGTCGCTCTTATGCAGCTGGCCAACGTGCTCGTTGTATTTGAGGATATGCCAGCTGCGATAGTAATGGCTTAGTTCACCCGATTTAAATGTAGACGGGAAAGCGAGCGGGCAAGGGTAATCCTCAGTGCTCATCGCCGCGACGATCAGGTTATGCCCGTCTCTCACCGTGCTCGCCTGCATATCGGCAATCAACTGTGGGATGGTTTCCGGCTGCAAAAACATCATCACCACCGTGGAGAGCACAAAAGTGTAGCCGCCGTTAAAGCGCGTCTGGTTCAGATCGCACTGCTCGGTCTGGATATTGGTGATCCCTTCCTGCGCGATAATCTGCTCCAGGCGCGCGGGATTATGATCCTAGGCGGTGACGTCAAAACAGTTCTGGCTCAGTAAACAGGCTGTTGTGGCCGTTGCCGCAGCCGAGATCGAGCGCTTTGCACGGATTGAGATGCGGCAACGCCGACAGCACCTCAGAGTGCGTCGGCGTCAGGCCGTAGGTCTCGGCAAAATAGTTTTCAGGTTTAATCATGTTCGCTTCTGTTACGTGGGCGCACGCGCCCACCTCCTCAGGCTTCTTCTTCCAGCATCAGCTTCCAGCCGGTGACTTCATTCCAGTAGGTCTGTTCACGCTCCAGATCGAGCTGCACCAGGTTGTTCTGGCTGAAATAGACCGCCGGGAAGGTGAGCTTCCAGTGACCGTCATCGGTGGTCAGCTTGAGCGAGTCGGGACGCGTGGTGGCCTGACGCTGGTTGTTGAGTAAGGTGCCAAGGCGCAGCAGGAACAGCAGCGGCAGGAACTGTTTTTTCTTAAACAGTGTCACGCGCGGCAGATCCTCCACCTTGACGGCTTTGCGGTGGAATCGTACCAGCGCAGCCAGCAGCGTTTGCTGATCCTGGTTAAAACCGGGCAAATTGGTGTTTTGCAGGATATAGGCAGAATGACGCTGCATACCGCTGTGGTTAATGGTCAGCCCGACTTCGTGCAGCATTGCTGCCCATTTCAGCAGTGCCGCCAGCTGTGGATTCGCCAGTTTAGGGTTTTGATCGCGCCACTGAACATAGAGCTGCTCGGTGGTGTCCAGCACGCGGCGCGCCTGGTCATTGTCGATAGCGTAGTGGTTCGCTAGGCTCTGTGCCGTGCGGCTGCGAATATCCTGATGGCGGAAGCGGCCTTCCATTTCGTAGAGAACGCCTTCGCGCAGCGCACCGTCTGACAGACGCAGCTCACGAATCGCCAGCGCATCAAACACGCCGCAGATAATCGCCAGGCCCGACACAAACACCGATTTACGCTCTTCCGACAGCCCAGGCAGGCTTAACGCGCTAAACGACTTATGCTTCATGACCTCGTCATAGAGCCTGTCCAGCCGTTCAGGGGTGATCATTTTCTCTTTCTCGCCCATCGCTAGCAGCACTTCACATGCTGCTTTGATGGTGCCCGACGCGCCAAGCGCGTACTGCCAGCCGTGCAGACGATACTGCCACGCCAGCGTCTCTAGCTTTTGCGTCGCGGCCAAACGCGCGCGATGGAAATTGTCGCGGCTGATTTCTCCGTTGGGGAAGTAGAGCTGGGAGAAGCTGACGCAGCCCATGCGGCGGCTTTCGACCAGCTGCGGTTCAAAATTTTCGCCGATAACCAGCTCGGTCGAACCGCCGCCGATATCGATCACCAGCTTGCGGCCTTTTTCCGGCTGCGTATGTTCGACGCCCATAAAAATCAGGCGCGCCTCTTCGTGGCCGGAAATGACTTCGATAGGGTAGGGGATGACCTCCGCCGCGCGCTGCAGAAACTCTTCCGCATTCACCGCCTGGCGCAGAGTATGGGTACCGACGATGGTCACGTTACTGGCGCTAAAGCCCTGCAAACGCTCGGCAAACAGCGCAAGGCAGCTCAGCCCGCGCTTCATCGCCTCTTCGCTCAGGCGATTTTTGCTGTCGAGCCCGTCAGCCAGATGCACACGCTGCTTCAGACGTCCAAGCACCTGCATAGCGCCGTCGACCACGCGCGCTATGACCATATGAAAGCTGTTTGAGCCAAGATCGATTGCCGCAAATTCTTGCGGTCTTGGCGTACTTTTATGAGAAATGGGCATAGATTATTCAGGCTGTTCCAGTTTCTTGATGTAATCATAAATCGCCAGTTGAGAGCGGACCTTACGGCGATTGCCGCGCGGAACATAGCGGTTCCCCAACTCTTTATCAACGATACGCGCTTTCACCGTATCACTAAACAGGATAGCGATAATGTCGAGGATACGTTGCTTCATGCGCGGATCGAGGATAGATACGGCCACTTCAATGCGGTGATCGATGTTACGCGTCATCCAGTCAGCGGACGAAAGGAAGACTTTTTTGTCGCCGCCATTTTCGAAAATATAGACGCGATCGTGCTCAAGATAGCGGTCAACGATACTGATTACGCGAATATTTTCGCTGATGCCTGGCAAGTCGGGGATCAGTGAGCACATGCCGCGCACCAGCAGATTCACCTTCACGCCCGCGCCAGAAGCGGCATAAAGCCGATCCACCAGGCCGTTGTCGACTAGGTTGTTAATTTTCAGCGTAATGCCACACGGATTGCCCTGCTGCGCATTGGCGATTTCTGCATCAATCAGCTGGTAGAGCATTTGACGCGAGTTTTGCGGCGATACCATCAGGTGCTCGAAGCTCACCGGACGGTAGGGGTTTTCGATAAAGTTAAAGACCCGGCGCACTTCATTGGTAATGCGCGCATCAGCGGTCAGCAGCGAGTAGTCGGTATAGAGGCGCGCGGTTTTCTCGTTAAAGTTGCCGGTGCCGATATGGGCATAGCGCACTACTTCATCCCCTTCGCGACGCGAAATCAGGAACAGTTTGGCGTGAATCTTCAGGCCTGGTGCAGAGAAGATAACGTGCACGCCCGCCTCGGTCAGACGTTTGGCCCACAGGATATTCGCCTCTTCATCAAAACGCGCCTGTAACTCCACCACCACGGTCACTTTTTTGCCGTTATAGGCGGCATGCATCATCGCATCCATGATGCGCGAACGTTTCGCCACGCGGTAGATGTTGATTTTAATCGCCAGCACGCTGGGGTCGAACGAGGCTTGGCGCAGCAGCTCCAGCACATGCTCGAAGGTGTGGTAGGGGTAGTAGAGTAAAATATCGCTGTCGCGAATGGCGTCGAAGCCGTTGCGGAAGCCGTCGAAACCGATGTGGCGGATCTGCGGCAGCGGGCGGTTCACTAGGTTACTTTTGCCCACGTCCGGAAAACCAATGAAGTCTTTAAAGTTGTGGTAGCGGCCACCCGGCACGATCGAGTCATAGTTAGAGATGGTCAGCTTGTTGCGCAGCAGCTCTACCATCGCATCGGGCATATCGCGCTGGTAAACAAAGCGCACAGGCTCGGCGGTCAGGCGCTGTTTCAGGCTGGAGGACATCAGCTCCAGCAGGCTCGACTCCATCTCAGTAACCAGATCGTACTCCGCATCGCGCGTCATCTTCATCGAATAGGCGTTCAGCGCGTCATAATCAAAGAAGCCTTTAAAAATGTCATCAAGGCAGTAACGCAGGATGTTGTCCAGCAGGATCATCGGCTTGCGGCGGCGCGGCGATTCGGCAGGCAGATTGATAAAGCGCGGCACCTTATCGGACGGAATCTCCAGCAGCGCATAGCGGATATCTTCACCGCGAATAATATCTACCGCCAGGTAGGTGTAATCATCCTTCAGGAATTCGGTGAGATCGGTGTCATGGTTAATCAGAATTGGCGTGATGTGCTGGCGCAGGTCGTGCTTGAAATAATGGCGCAGCCATACCTGCTGATTGGGTGAAAGCTGGCGCTCGTTAATTAAAAAGATTTGGTTGCGCGCCAGCTCTAGCAGCAGCTCGTTGTTGAGGCCGTCAAATTCCTGTTCCGATTTCATCACGCGCCGCTGGATTTTTTTCAGCAGGTGGCGCGGCAGGCCCGGTGAACCCTGCTCTTCACCAATCAGAATTCGACGCTTGAGATCGGCAAAACGAACTTTATAAAACTCGTCAAGATTATTGGAATAGATCCCCAGAAAACGCATGCGCTCAATCAGCGGGTTAGTTTTATCTGCCGCCTCTTGCAAAACGCGCTCGTTAAAGGATAACCAGCTTAATTCTTTTTCTATATATAGCTTTTCCTGACCCATTCTGACTCCATATCGCGTTTGCAGGACTTAAAAGAACCAGTGTCCGACACCATTATGGCGAGAGTATGGCAACCTTGTCCAACGTCTATAGTTGTCTTATCAACCAGCTACGGGCAACATAGCGGCTTACTACCGATCCCATTCAGAGCCGCATGAGCCTAAACCATATACCCGTTAACTTCAGCGACCGTCGTCGCCGCGCTATTGACCGTTTCACGCGGCGTCTGGTGACGTTCTGCGGCATCGCTATCTTACTGCTGCTGCTCTTTTTCTGGTTGATTTGGGGGGTACTGCCGCTGTTTACTGATCGCGAACCGGCGTTGGCCGTAGGCATTCAGGGTGAGCAGGGGTGGCGTATCGGACGTGACGGCGCAGCACGCATGATCCCGCTTAACGGCCAGCCCGCTGAACCCGCATTCGTCCTGCGCCCGGCACCGCAGCAGGTGGTAAGCAGCGCCGATCGGCGTACGCTGTTGCTTAACGCGCAAGGCGCGCTGACGCTGTTACAGCCTGTTGACGGCGCATGGCGCGCTATCCATCTAGCGAAGCGCCGCTGCAACTGCACGGTGGCGCAGTAAAAGCCATGGCGCTAACGCAGCCGCCGCGCAGCCTGCACTTGCTGGTCGCCGGGCTGGCGCTGGGCGCGACGCCGTGGCAGACCCTGACGCGCGTGGTCCTGCCGGGCGCAGCGGCGGGGATTTTCGCCGCGCTGATGATAGGCTTTGGCCGCGCGGTGGGAGAAACCATGATTGTGCTGATGGCGACCGGCAACACGCCGCAGAGCGAAGGCGCCCTCTTTTACGGGCTGCGTGCGCTATCCGCCAACATTGCCATTGAGATGCCGGAAGCCGCAGCGGGCAGCGCGCACTACCGCATTTTGTTTCTCAGCGCGCTAATGCTGCTGGTCTTCACCCTGATTATTAACACGCTGGCGAAGCTGATCCGTCAGCGACTGCGCCAGCGCTACAGCCAGCATGAGGGCCAGGCATGAAGGCGATGCGAAAAAACGACCGCTGGCGCTGGCTGACCGCAGGCGCAGTTGCCGTCTGCCTGCTGGCCTTTACCTTGCTGCGCTGCTGGCGTGGCAGGGCATGCGCGCCTTCTGGCAGCAGCGCGTCGATCTCTATTAGCTTACGCAACCCGATGGTAAGACCACGGCGCTGCTGGGCGAAACCCTTGAACATCAGCCGCGTTTCCCCTCGCCTGCGGCAGAGAGAGCAGCCGCAGCCGGTCACTCAGGTTCACCGCTACCTGGTGAAAACCGGTAACCGTGACTGGGATGCGCCCGATTTTCGCGTGCTCTACACCTGCGAGGCGATCAAGACCAGCCAGCCAAAGGCGGTGCTGGTGCTGCAACGACGCAGCGGCGGCAATGCCTATGGCTGGTTTGCCGGGCTGCGCGAAGACAATGAGCCGCTGACGGCGCGCGATCCCAATGCGCTACTGCACCAGCGGTTGGGGCAGGTGCGCGAGTTGCTCCACAAAATCAACCGTATCCGCCATGTCGATCTGGCGCGGCTTAACGATCAGCTGGCGGTGCTGGACGCGCGTGCTGACCGGTTACGGCAGGAGCAGCAGTTTGACACCCGTGCGCTGTCGGAGTTTGAGGCCAACCAGGCTGCGTTGCAGCGTCGTTTTGCCCAGCTCAGCAGCCAGCTGACCGATTTGCAGCGTTAAAGCCAGCGGGATGTGCTAATCCTGAGGACGCGCAGGATCGCCAGCATGCCATTCCGCTCGCGCAAATCGTTGAGGCTTGGTATCCCAACGCCATGAGCTCGCAGCAGAAATTGACCCACACGCTGCGCCAGATCTGGCATTTTGTCAGCGACTCCCCGACAGAAAGCGACGGCGGCGCGTTTCCGGCGATCTTCGGCACCGTACTGATGGTGCTGCTGATGTCGCTAGTGGTGATGCCGTTTGGCGTGATAGCGGCCATCTGGCTTCATGAATATGCCGGACGCAACGCTCTGACGCGGCTGGTGCGCATCGCGGTGGTAAATCTGGCGGGCGTGCCGTCGATTGTTTACGGCGTTTTGGGGCTGGGCTTTTTTGTCTGGCTGGTAGGCGGCACGCTCGATCAGCTCTTCTTTTCCCGTGCGCTGCCCAATCCTACCTTCGGCACGCCGGGGCTGCTGTGGGCCGTGCTAACGCTGCCGGTGGTCATTGTCGCCACCGAAGAGGGGCTGTCGCGCATCACCTGATTCGCTGCGGCAGGGCTCGCTGGCGCTGGGCGCGACCTAGGCTGAGACGCTGTGGCATGTGGTCTTGCCTATGGCACTGCCTGCGATGCTGACCGGCCTGATTGGTGGGATAGTGAAAATGGTGCCAGAGCTGCCGGTCGACGCAGTTTTCCCTTGGCTGCACCTCGATCGCAAGTTTATGCATCTCGGCTTCCAGATTTACGATCTCGCCTTTCAGAGCCCCAATGTTGAAGCCGATCGCCCGCTGGTCTACGCCACGGCGCTGCTGCTGGTAATGATTATCCTGTCGCTCAACCTGCTGGCAATGGCGCTGGGCCACCGGCTGCGCGAGCGCTACCGCCTGATGACCCAATAAAAGATGATGACTATGATGCCCGATACCGCAACGGCGCTGACGCTAAACCACCTTTCGTTATGGTATGGCGAGCGTCAGGCGCTGCATGATATTTCGCTGCAGATCCCTGAGAAGCGCATTACCGCGCTGATTGGCCCATCTGGCTGCGGCAAATCGACGCTGCTGCGCTGTTTTAACCGCATGAATGACGTGGTCGACAGCTGCCGCATTGAGGGCGAAATATTGCTCGGCAGCCACGCCATTATGCAGCCGGCGCAGGACCTGTCGGCGCTGCGCCGTCGCGTTGGCATGGTATTTCAGCGTCCTAATCCGTTTCCCAAATCAATCTATGAAAACGAGGTGTATGGCCTGCGGTTACAGGGCGTGCGCGACAGGCGCGTGCTGAACGAGGCGTGCGAGCGTGCGCTGCGTGCGGCGGCGCTGTGGAGTGAGGTTAAGGATTAATTGGGGCAAAATGCGCTGACACTCTCCAGCGGCCAGCGGCAGCGGCTGGTCATTGCGCGCGCCATCGCTATTGAGCCGGAGGTGCTGTTGCTGGATGAGCCTACCTCAGCGCTCGATCCCATCTCTACGCTGGTTATTGAGGAGCTGATGACCACGCTGAAGCAGCATTTCACGCTGGTGCTGGTGACGCACAATATGCAGCAGGCATCGCGCGTGTCAGACTACATGGGGGTTTATGCATCAGGGTGTGGTGGTGGAGTTTGATGAAACGGACCGAATTTTTACCTCGCCGCGTAACCGGCGCACCGAAGACTACATTACCGGGCGCTACACCGGGCGCTACGGCTGAGGTGGCGGTACTTGTTCTCACAGGCAGCTAAAAAGTCAAAACGTAGCTGGCATGGACAGAAGAGCAAAGCGTCCTGCGCCAGGGACGGCGCAGGCCGAGCGCGCATGGATGCCTTGAGCGGCTTTGCGATCGGTCCATGCCATCTACGTGAGCACGGATGAACCAAACGCCTTGCTTATGCCTTAGTCGTGCGCGTAACCCTGTGGCGGCAGCGGCTGATTATCCAGCCAGGCTTGGCCTTCACGCATCGCTAAACGTCCCTCAACGAACCAGCTAATCACCAGCGGATAGATTGCATGCTCCTGATGCTGCACGCGCGCGGTGATCGCCTCTTCATTGTCGTCGGTAAAGACAGGCATTTTCGCCTGCAGCACCACGGGGCCGCCGTCCAGCTCATCGGTGACGAAATGCACCGACGTACCATGCTCGGCATCGCCGTTCGCCAGCGCCTGACGATGGGTATGCAGACCAGGATATTTCGGCAGCAGAGAAGGGTGGATATTCAGCAGACGATCCTGATAGTGCGCGACAAAGGCGCTGCTCAGAATACGCATATAGCCCGCCAGCACCACCAGATCCGGCGCATAAGCATCGATCTCCTGCATCAACTTTCGATCAAAGGCATCACGGTCGGGAAAGTCGCTGGCCGCCAGCGAATGGGTCGGCACGTCAGCCTCGCGCGCGCGCGTCAGGCCAAAAGCACAGGATTTATTACTGAAAACGGCAGCGACGCTGCCGTTGATACGCCCGCTTGCGCAGGCGTCAAGAATGGACTGAAGGTTACTTCCGTTACCGGAGATCAGTACAACCAGCTTTTTCATGCGTTGATGACCACGCGCTCTTCGGCGTCGGACGCCTTGATCACGCCGATCTTCCAGGCTTTCTCGCCTGCGGCCTGCATCAGCTCCACCGCTTTATCAGCTTCGGCGGCACTCAGCGCAATCACCATGCCGACACCGCAGTTAAAGGTGCGGTACATCTCGTGACGGCTGACGTTACCCGCCTGCTGCATCCAGCTGAACACGGCTGGCCATTCCCAGCTCTTCTCGTCGATGATCGCCTGGGTATTATCCGGCAGCACGCGCGGAATATTTTCCCAGAAGCCACCGCCGGTCAGATGGGCAATCGCATGCACGTCAACCTGCTTGATCAGGCTCAGGATATTTTTCACATAGATGCGAGTCGGTTCCAGCAGATGATCCGCCAGCGGCTTGCCTTCCAGCTGTTTGGTCAGCGGATCGGTCTGGCTCACCTTTAGAATCTTACGCACCAGTGAATAGCCATTGGAGTGGGGGCCGCTGGAACCCAGCGCGATCAGCACGTCACCGTCCTGCACCTTAGAGCCGTCAATAATCTCGGACTTCTCTACCACACCGACGCAAAAACCGGCCACGTCATAATCTTCGCCGTGATACATGCCCGGCATTTCAGCGGTTTCACCGCCAACCAGCGCACAGCCAGACTGCAAACAGCCTTCGGCGATGCCGGTGATAACGGAGGAGGCGCTCTCAACGTCCAGCTTGCCAGTCGCATAGTAGTCGAGGAAAAACAGCGGCTCCGCGCCCTGTACCACCAGATCGTTTACGCACATGGCGACCAGATCGATGCCGATAGCGTCATGGCGCTTCAGATCCATCGCCAGACGCAGCTTGGTGCCGACGCCGTCGGTTCCGGAAACCAGCACCGGCTCGCGATATTTCTTCGGCAGCGCGCAAAGCGCACCGAAACCGCACAGTCCACCCATCACTTCCGGGCGGCGGGTCTTTTTCACTACGCCTTTGATACGGTCAACCAGAGCATTACCAGCATCAATATCAACACCGGCGTCTTTGTAGCTGAGAGAGGTCTTGTCGGTCACTGCGAAATCCCCACGCGATTGCGGTTGGTGGTTAACAAAAAGCGCGGCAATTCTAACAGCGCAGGCAAACGTTTGCGAGCCCCATCACTAGGTGAAATTGCGCGCCAGACGATTTTCATTAATCCTTGAATAACGGATCAAAACTTTGCCTCTTTGCGCAACGACATATGGCGCGCTTGCGAAAAGGCGGTATAATCCCGCGATTTTTTTAGCTCAACTTCCGGGAAAACACCAATGAAGATCGTGGAAGTCAAACACCCGCTGGTCAAACATAAACTGGGCCTGATGCGTGAGCATGATATCAGCACGAAGCGCTTCCGCGAGCTGTCGTCAGAAGTGGGCAGCCTGCTGACCTACGAAGCCACCGCCGATCTGAAAACCGAGCGCGTCACCATCGAAGGCTGGAACGGCCCGGTGGAAATCGATCAGATTCAAAGGTAAAAAAATCACCGTAGTGCCGATTCTGCGCGCGGGTCTGGGGATGATGGAAGGGGTGCTGGAGCATGTGCCAAGCGCGCGTATCAGCGTAGTCGGGGTTTACCGTGACGAAGAGACGCTGGAGCCGGTGCCGTATTTCCAGAAGCTGGTCTCCAACATCGAAGAGCGCCTTGCGCTGGTGGTTGACCCGATGCTTGTCACCGGTGGTTCGATGATCACCACCATACGATCTGCTGAAAAAAGCGGGCTGCACCAGCATCAAAGTGCTGGTTCTGGTTGCCGCGCCGGAAGGCATCGCTGCGCTGGAGAAGGCGTATCCTGACGTTGAGCTCTATACCGCGTCGGTCGATTATGGACTCAACGAAAAAGGTTATATCATTCCGGGGCTCGGCGATGCCAGCGACAAGATTTTCGGAACTAAATAACTTAATCAGCCGACCAGAGAGTCGGCTTTTTTTTGACAAAAAAACATAACCTTTAAAGGGGATAAATGATGACTCGTCGCGCCATCGGCGTCAGCGAACGCCCGCCGCTACTGCAAACGATACCGCTCAGCCTGCAACATCTGTTCGCAATGTTCGGCGCAACGGTACTGGTACCGATTCTGTTCCATATCAACCCGGCGACGGTGCTGCTGTTCAACGGCGTCGGCACGCTGCTTTATCTCTTTATCTGTAAAGGCAAAATTCCTGCCTATCTTGGCTCCAGCTTCGCCTTTATTTCGCCGGTGCTGCTGCTGTTGCCGCTGGGCTACAAGCTGGCGCTGGCGACGCTGGTCGGCGTTTTTCTAGCGCTGATTTTCCGCGTTATAACGCTGCTGTGCCGGGAAGAAGTGGTGCTGGATGCCGACGAGAAGGGGGTCACTAAGGCCGTTCTGGGCAGGAATGCCCGTTATGCTTTCCCGGCGAAAACTGTGGTAGACTTGCCCTGTTTTTTGCCTGTTCCTTTTGAGGTGCTTCTGAACACGCCGGCACAACTGTCACTGTCACTTTACTTACCGGACGACGAAACTTTCGCCAGCTTCTGGCCGGGGGAAAACCCGTCGCTTATTGCCGCGCTCAAAGGCGCTCTCAGTCAGCAACACGGCAGCTATCTCTATTTCTGGTCGCGCGAAGGCGGTGGCCGCAGCCATCTGCTGCATGCGGCCTGCACGGAAATGTCGGCGCGCGGCGAGGCGGTCGGCTATGTGCCGCTGGATAAACGCACCTGGTTTGTGCCTGACGTGCTGGATGGCATGGAGCATTTGGCGCTGGTCTGCATCGATAATATCGAGTGCATCGCCGGAGAAGAGGCGTGGGAAATGGCGATCTTCGATCTCTATAACCGCATTCTGGAAACCGGCAAAACCCGGCTGTTGATCACCGGCGATCGTCCCCCGCGCCAGCTTAATCTCGATCTGCCCGATCTGGCATCGCGCCTCGACTGGGGCCAAATCTATCGTCTGCAACCGCTGAGCGATGAAGACAAATTGCAGGCATTACAGCTGCGCGCCGGGATGCGCGGGTTTGAACTGCCGGAAGATGTCGGGCGTTTCCTGCTGAAACGCCTCGATCGCGAAATGCGCACGCTGTTTGAGACGCTAGATCGCCTCGACCGCGCCTCGATTAGCGCGCAGCGCAAACTTACCATTCCCTTCGTAAAAGAGACGCTCGGTCTTTAAAGGATCGCCAGCACCGCTTCCGGTGACGGCCAAGACGCGCCTGCGCGCCGTTAATCACTATCGGGCGCTCCAGCAGTTTTGGATGCGCTGCCAGCGCGTCGAGCAGCTCACTTTCACCGGCGTTTTCCAGCTGTAGTTCTTTATAGAGATCCTCTTTGGTACGTATCAGCTGGCGCGCGCTGCTCATGCCGAGCTTTTGCAGCAGAATCTGCAGCGTTTCGCGATTGGGCGGGGTGTCCAGATAGCGCACAATTTCCGGCTCAACGCCGTGCGTCTCCAGCAGTGCCAGCGTTTCACGGCTCTTGCTACAGCGCGGATTGTGATAGATGTTGACCATCAGTGGTTATCCTTTTTGGTACTGTTTAAATCGGTTTTGCAGCTGGCGCAGCTGGTCGATACGCGCATCGTAACGCGCCTGTTTCAGGCTGCCGACCGGCACCTGCGCGCTGGCGCTGCTCAGGGTAGTAATCGCCTGATCGAGCTGGCCGTTGAGCGCCAGCGTCTCGGCGCGTGCCGACATCTCTTCGTCATTCAGTCCCTGCTGCGCCGATGCCTGCGCCAGCAGATCCCAGCCATTGACGTCGTCCGGATGCGACCAGGTATAGCGGTTCAGAATACGGCTGGCGTTGGCGGGCTGTTTCGCCTTAACGTAGGCATTTGCTAGGTTGAGCTGCACTACCGGGCTGTTTTTCGCCGCACCTGCGGCGTTGAGCCGCGCGATCGCCTGCTGCGGCTGGTTCAGGCCGATGTCGATATCGGTCATGATATCGAGATACCAGACGTTGTCAGGCTGCTTCGCCAGCAGCGGCTCAATCAGCTTTTTCGCATTGGCGAAACTTTTTTCCTGGAGGAACTGAACCGCCTTGCCGTACTGTGCGGCCTGCTGTTCACGGCTGTTGCCGCGCCCATACTCGTCCAGCAGCTCGTCGGTGAGTTGATTACGGCCGGTGGCGTACATGCCGAGCGCGCGCACTTTCGCCATGTAATAATCCTGTGAGCACTGCACCACCACCGGGCGCATCTGATTGGCGCGGTTGCGCGCATCCGACAGTCGACTGTCCGGTAACGGGTGCGTCAGTAAAATCTCGGGCGGTTTAGAGGAGAAGCGGCTCTGGTCGGCCAGCTTCTGTAAAAAGTTGGGCATCGCTTGGGGATCGAATCCGGCACGCTGCAATACCTGGATACCAATGCGGTCAGCTTCCTGCTCGTTGCCTTGGGTAAAACTGATAATGCCCTGCTGCGTGCCCGCCAGCGTGCCGGTCAGCGCCGCCATGCCCGCCTGTGGGTTGGCCATCGCTAGCAAAATCGAGCCCAGCGCACCCACCCAGGTCAGCGGCGCGTTGCGTTTCTGGTCTTCCATAGCACGCGCCAGATGGCGCTGGGTAACGTGGGAAATTTCGTGCGCCATAACCGAGGCTAGCTGGCTTTCGTTCTCGGTAAAACGGAACAGCGAGGCGTGCAGCACCACGTTGCCGCCAAAGAAGGCGAAGGCATTGAGCTCGTCGTTCTGGATAAGGAAAAAGTGGAAGGGCGTCTTCACCGAGTCGGCATGGGCAACCAGCCGCTGGCCGAGCTGGTTAATGTACTGGTTGAGCAGGGGATCGTTAATCAGCGGCGCGCTGGCCCGCAGCCGGCGCACATAAAAGTTGCCCATCTGCATCTCCTGGCCAATAGAGAGCGTCGAGCCTGCAGTAGTGCCCATATCAGGCAGCGAGTCGCTAACGTCTGCCCAGGCGGAAACCTGCGGTATTAACATCAGCGTGGGAATCAGCGCGGCGAGTAGCGTTTTCTTTAACCGGTTCAACATTCTTGGATCCTGTAGAAAAGCCCTGAGGCCGGGAAAGTACATTGTGCATTGTCAGGGCGAAAGACGCGTCGCGCCTATCTTAACCAGAGTCTAAAAAGAAAGAAACGGGCAGCTCTGG
Source organism: Candidatus Pantoea bathycoeliae (assembly GCA_031332935.1). GTDB lineage: Bacteria > Pseudomonadota > Gammaproteobacteria > Enterobacterales > Enterobacteriaceae > Pantoea > Pantoea bathycoeliae. The sequence continues at coordinate 26,970 of JAUHTP010000014.1, forward strand.
CATTAACAGAGGTGAAAAGCCCCTTTTTGTAGCAAAAAATTGAACATTAGCCGCAAGCGGGTTTTCGTCCAGCTGCCAAACGCGCATTAAATCTACTGCCTCTATGATCGCCTTATTTACGCTATTGCTACTTTCAGCAAAAAGAGCAAGAGCACATTTTTCGCTTCGGATAATTCCCTGTTCAGCAACTACTATAAGTAAAGATATCTAAGGTTACTCAAAAAAATTAAATGTGGCATGTTTTTCCCCTGGCTTACTCGAAAAGATCGCCTGAAAAACGGGTCAAAGGGAAAAACGAAAATTAATAACTTTTATGGACGTCTCTGAGCGGAAATAAGAACAAACCGGACTAACTGGTACATAAAATAAGGGCAAAGTATTTTACCCAGCAAACTCCCCTGTTTTTATCCCGGTCCACTTAAATAAATCCTGACCGCGAACTGTCTCACTATCGACGTTGTTTATTTATTAGCATGGTTAATGATTTCATCTGAAATTAACGCTGCGCTGACGCCCGGCAGCGCGCGCTTTTGCCGCGCCGGGGCTGTGGTATAGATAGCTCACCCGATTCAGGATGTGCATCAGCAATACGCTGTTGTCCAGAGATAATCTATGCGTTAAGCTGTATCTTATGCGCTAATAGCAATTATTGGCGTGCCATCGGCGCGGGCGTTACCCAGAGCGGCGCGCTCTATCAAAAAGTCGTTAACCATTTGCCGCTAAACCCAGCGATCCCGATGGCTTCTGGAGCACGCCCGCTGTCGACGGCTACGGGAAAATCCATTACGAATCGGACGCCGCTTTATAAGCCGGTTGCGGGGCTGAGCAATAAAATCGTTTTCCAGATTACCCGCAGCGACGGTGCGATGACCGACGTTAATCTCGGACTGGCGCGCGTAGTCAATCTCTATGTCGCATCCGGCGTCTCGGCTGAGGAGCTGAAGTTCGTGGTGTCGGTAACGGGCGACGCAACGCCTGCCATGCTGGATAACGCCCACTTCAAACAGTTTTATGGCTTAGACAACCCTAATCTCAAGCTTATCGGCGAGCTGGATAAGCTGGGCGTCAAAGTCTCCGTCTGCGATCAGTCAGTAGCCTTCCACCATTATCCCGACGACTGGATCGATAAATCCGTTGTCCATATGCTCTCCAGCCCGACCACGGTCTCGCCCCTGCAAAATCAGGGCTACGCATGGCTACAGATGTAACTACACCTCGAAGATAACAAGCAGGATAAGACCAACGGATCGCTGCAACTCCAGATGGCAGACGAGCCGCCGCGCCTTGCAGGTTATGCAGTCGTCCCGACCACAGGCTGGACGGTGTAGCGCTCAAGCCTACCGCCGTCACGCTTGAGCCGCTTTCCGGCCTGCTGTTGCAGGTGCTGAAACACTCAGTGCCCTTAGCGCTGCTGACGCTGCTGGTGGCGGTGATCCTGGCACGACTGATTGCACTGCCGCTCTGGCAGCTGGCGCGCAAGGCGCGCCAGCTGGATGCACCGGGCGTCTCCAGCGAACTGGGCGCTGTTCACGCTTGGTATTTTGAGGCGGGGCAGATGAAGCGCGCGCTGTTGACCGGCATTCGCGTGGTACAGGACAAGATTGGCCGCCTCAAATCAGAAGTGCAGACCGATCCGCTGACGCAGTTGCTCAACCGGCGCGGCCTGAGTGCTGTACTGGACTTTTATCAAACCATGCGTCAGCCGTTTGCAGTACTGGCGCTGGATATCGATCATTTCAAGCGGGTCAATGACAGCTGGGGACACGATGTGGGCGATCGCGTTATCAGGCAGGTGGCGCAGACGCTGAGCGCCAGCGCGCGCCAGAGCGATGTCGTGTGCCGCAACGGCGGCGAGGAGTTTCTGATGCTGCTGCCGCTGACCGATATTGAAGAGGCGCGCCGCATTGCGGAACGCGTGCGCGTTAGCATCGCTGAGGTGTGGATCGCCGATGTGGGCTCCATTACCATTTCGGCTGGCGTCGCCGTCTGGCCGGGTAAAGATCTGCCGCTGGAACAGAGCCTGAAACAGGCTGACGACGCGCTCTATCAGGCTAAACATGCCGGACGTAATTGCGTGGTGGTGGCGGGGAGTCTGTCGTAGCGGGGAAAACCGGATGCGGCGCGAAGCCGCATCCGGGCAGTATCAGGCGGACTTCAGGTAATCCATCACGATGTCGTGGTGGTTAGAGGTTTTGAAGTCGTCGAACACTTTTTCGATGGTGCCGTCAGGGCCCACCAGGAAGCTAATGCGGTGGATGCCGTCGTAGGTTTTACCCATAAAGGATTTTTCGCCCCAGACGCCAAACGCTGCGCAAACCTGGTGATCTTCATCCGAGAGCAGCGTGAAGTTAAGCAGCTCTTTTTCGGCAAAGCGTGACAGTTTCTCAGATTTATCGGTGCTGATGCCCAGCACTTCCACGCCCGCTTTCTTCATTTCATCCATATTGTCGCGCAGACCGCAGGTCTGCACGGTGCAGCGTGGCGTCATCGCTTTTGGATAGAAATAGACTAAAACGCGCTGTCCCTGGAAGTCGGTTAAATTTACCTGTTCGCCATCCTGGTCGGGCAAGCTAAATTTCGGTGCGGTATCACCGGCTTTCAGTGGATTCATCACTACTCTCCATTTTTTTCTTTGTGCTGTGGGTAATGAGTGCGCCGACACGATAAGGGCAGGCAGAATCTTACCATCACGGGATATTGCGCCACATAACCAGACCTCAGTAATGTGGAGGAATAGCCACGGCTCAGTTACAGCTTAGCGTGAAGCAGGGAGTGTCCGTCGTCATCGGCGAGACTGTAAAACGCAGTGTGCCTTCGGCGTTCAGCTCACTGCACAGGGCATAAAACGCCTGCTCAAAGGCGGAGTCGCAGACGCCCACCGGGCTGTGCGCCGTAATTTGAATATAGAGCGTTGGCGTCTGATCCGCCTGACCCGGTTTAATGCGCGATCCCAGTTCGGCAATATTCATCGCATGTTTGTCGAACAGATCGGTAAACCGCTCAATAAGATGCGGCGAATCCGGCACCTCGACCTGAACCCATACCGATGCGGGCATCGGCGGGCGCATTTTGGCGCTGGTGCGCTTCATGACGAGCTTCATGACGATCAATAGCTCCAGCTCTGCACCTTTCAGCGGCAGGGTGGATTCAATCAGCGTGATAGCATTCCAGCTGCCAGAGAGCAGCATAATAAAGGTGAACTCATCCCCGAGCATGGCGAGACGGCTGTTTTCGATATTGCACCCACAGCTGCTGACGTGATGGGTAATGGTATTGACGATACCCGGACGGTCAACACCCAGTGCGGTGATCACCAAATGGTGGGGCTGAGACTGCGGCAAAGTGGGATTTCCTGTTCATTCTCTAATAACTATAAGGTAAACATAAAAAAAACTGCTGACAAGCGCATGAGCGGCGTGGCTTGCTTGCTTTCCAACAGAAGTAAACCGTACCATGAAGCACTTATTTGTCGAGGGGATCGCCAATGTTCACGGGAAGTATTGTTGCACTCGTTACGCCAATGGATGACAAAAGTAATGTCTGCCGTGCGAGTCTAAAAAAACTGATTGATTATCATGTCGCCAGCGGCACCGCGGCGATCGTCTCCGTCGGCACTACCGGGGAATCCGCGACGCTGAGCCATGGAGAGCATGACGACGTGGTTATGATGACGCTAGAGCTGGCGGACGGGCGCATTCCGGTGATCGCCGGAACCGGCGCTAACGCCACCGCAGAAGGCATCTCTCTCACCAAACGTTTCGAAAACAGCGGCGTGGTTGGCTGTCTGACCGTCACACCTTACTACAACCGTCCGACGCAGGAAGGGGTGTACCAGCACTTCAAAGCGATCGCGGAAAGCACAGCGCTGCCGCAAATGTTATACAACGTCCCCTCACGCACCGGCTGCGATATGCTGCCGGAAACCGTCGCGCGCCTTGCTGAAATTAAAAATATTATCGGAATCAAAGAGGCAACCGGGAACTTATCGCGCGTTAGCCAGATCCAAGCACTGGTCGATGAGGCCTTTATTATTGTCAGTGGCGACGACGCCAGCGCACTCGACCTGATGCAGCTGGGCGGCAAGGGCGTGATTTCGGTGACGGCCAACATTGCAGCCCGTGAAATGGCTGAGCTTTGCGCGCTGGCGGAGCAGGGCAATTTTGCCGAGGCGCGTCGCCTGAATCAGCGTCTGATGCACCTGCACCAAACGCTTTTCTGTGAACCCAATCCTATCCCGGTCAAATGGGCAGCGAAGCAGTTAGGATTAATCGCCAGTGACACGCTGCGTCTGCCGATGACGCCGCTGACTTCAGCGGCCATACCAAAAGTTGAGCAGGCGCTGATTAAAGCGGGTTTGCGATAAGTTAGGGAGTTTCAATGAATCATTCTGTAAAGGGCTCAACGGTTGCGACCGTCGTGGCGCTGTCGACTGCGATGTTGTTAACTGCGTGCTCAAGCGATCAGCGTTATAAGCGCCAGGTAAGCGGTGACGAGTCCTATTTACAGGCCAGCGAACTGCACGATCTGCAAGCGCCAGCGGGCATGATCCTGCCGGTGGCGCACGGCTATTACGACGTGCCACACAATGCCGCCAGCGGCAACGTGGGCAAACAGCTCGACATCCGTCCACCGGCCCAGGCACTGGCGCTGGTGAACGGTACCCGTACGCAGTTCACCGGCAATACTTATGTACTGATGCTGGAAGGCAACCGTGGCTCTGTCTGGTCGCAGGTGACCAAAGTGGTGGAGTCTAACAACTTTGCTATTGCGCAGCGTAATGATGCGCAGCAGAAGTTGACCACGGACTGGGTGCAGTGGAACCGTGCCGATGAAGACAACCAGTATCGCGGCCGCTACCAGATTAGCGTACAGTCGCAGAGCTATCAGCAGGTGCTGACGGTACGTCTGCTGGAGCTTCAGCAGCAGGATAAAGCAGTCACTTCTCCGGTGCAGATCCAGCGCTACACCGCGCAGATGCTGAATGCGATCAGCTCCGGTCTGGATAAAATCGACGTTGCCAACGAAAACGCGGCGGCTGGCCGTGCCAGCGGCAGCATTGATGTGCAGAGCGGCGCGGACGATACCGGCCTGCCGCTGCTGGTGCTGCGCACGCCGTTTAACGTCGCGTGGCAGCGTCTGCCGGAAGCGATGAAGCGCGTTGGCATGGAAGTGACCGACAGCAACCGTTCGCAGGGTAGCCTTAACGTGACCTATAAATCACCGGGCAGCGGCGCGTGGGATGACGTTGGCGCGAAAGATCCAGAACTGCCGAACGGCGACTACAAAGTTCAGGTTGGTGACCTGGATAACCGCAGCAGCCTGCAGTTTATCGATCCCAAAGGCCATGTGCTTAGCCAGTCGCAGAACGATGCGCTGGTGGCAGTGTTCCAGGCTGCGCTCAACAAATAAATCGCCTCAGGGCCGGAGATTCTCCGGCCTTTTTTTCGTCTCTGGCATAATAGCGCGCGGCAAGGTAAACGATTGCGTCGTCGCAGCCACGCAGGGGCCCGCCGCCGCAGAACACCCGAAATTTTCAAGTCTGGAGTTAACAAGATGCAAAAACGAGCTGAGCTGTATCGCGGTAAAGCGAAAACCGTATACAGCACCGACAATCCGGATCTGCTGGTACTCGAATTCCGCAACGATACGTCAGCAGGCGACGGAGCCCGAATCGAGCAGTTCGATCGCAAAGGGATGGTGAACAACAAGTTCAACCATTTCATCATGACCAAACTGCAGGAAGCGGGTATTCCGACCCAGATGGAGGCGCTGCTCTCCGACAACGAAGCGCTGGTGAAAAAGCTGGAGATGGTGCCGGTAGAGTGCGTGGTGCGTAACCGCGCGGCAGGTTCGCTGGTAAAACGTCTGGGCGTGGAAGAGGGCATGATCCTCAATCCGCCGCTGTTCGATCTGTTTCTCAAAGACGATGCAAAACATGACCCGATGGTTAACGAATCCTACTGCGAAACCTTCGGCTGGGTGAGCAAAGCGAACCTGGCACGTATGCAGGAGCTGACCTTCAAGGCCAACGACGTGCTGAGCAAACTGTTTGACGACGCGGGCCTGATCCTGGTCGATTCCAAACTGGAGTTTGGCCTGTTTAGAGGCGAAGTGGTGCTGGGCGACGAGTTTTCGCCGGACGGCGCGCGCCTGTGGGACAAGCAGACCATGGACAAAATGGATAAAGACCGTTTTCGCCAGAGCCTTGGCGGTCTGATCGAAGCTTACGAAGAAGTGGCGCAGCGTCTGGGCGTCAAGCTCGATTGAATTCAACGCTTCTGAAACAAAAAAGGGAGAGCGATGGCTCTCCCTTTTTCATTTGGCCGCAAGGCTGGTAGTTGTCTCGCTGTGCAACTAAAATCACGAGGAACCATCTCAATCAGGAGCAGATTATGTGCTGGCAAGGACGTCGCGAGAGCAACAATGTAGAAGACTGCCGGGATCAAAGTCCGGCTTACGGCGGCGGACGTCAAATTCGTATCCCGCGCAGCAAGGGCGGCATTATTCTGTTAGTTGTGGTTGCCGTTGCCGGTTATTACGGTTACGACCTGACAGGGCTGCTGACCGGTGGCGATGTCGCTCTGACCAGCCAGCAGCAGCGCGTCAGTGCCAACGACGATGAGGCGGCGAAATTTACCCGCGTTATCCTGGCCTCGACGGAAGATACCTGGGGCAAACTGTTCCAGAATATGGGCAAAGAATATGTGGCACCCACGCTGGTCATGTATCGCGGTGCGACCCAGACGCGCTGCGGCATCGGCAAGACGGCGATGGGGCCTTTCTACTGTCCGGAAGATCAGCGCGTCTATATCGATCTCTCATTCTACGATGAAATGAAAACTAAGCTTGGCGCGGGCGGCGACCTGCAACAGGCGCTGGACGCTGCGCAGGCCATTGGCGATGACCGCCTGCAGCAGCGCAGCCAAGGGCGCGTCGTGCCCGATAGCTTTACCCACGGTACTTCAGAACAGCGCTACACCTGGTTTAAACGCGGATTCGACAGCGGCGATCCCGGCCAGTGTAATACCTTCGCCGCTAACTAATGACGGCTGAACAGCTTAGCCGCCAGATGCAGCAGGCAGGTATCAGGCGGCTCTGTGTCATCAGCGGTGCATCAGACAGGTCTCTGGCGTGTGCCGCCGAGTGGCGTGCCGATCTGCTAGGCGACTTGCTGGTGGTTGGCGATACGCCTGTCGAGGATCTTCCCTACTGTGCACCTGCGGCACTACGCACGCTGCTCGGCCGCGAATTCACCCATGCCATTTTCGATGCGCGGCGCGGCTTCCACGCCGAGGCGTTTGCTGCGTTGGCGGGCACGCTGCGTGCTGGAAGCTGGCTGCTGGTGTTAATACCGCCGTGGTCGTGCTGGGTGCAGCATCCTGACGAGGATAGCTTGCGCTGGGCTGATGTCGCGGAACCCATCGCGACACCAAATTTTATCCGTCATCTGCAGCAGACGCTGCTCGCCGATCCCAGCGTCGCACTGCTGCGTCAGGATGAGGGGGCATACATCGCGCCGTTACCTGTACTGCCAGTCTGGTGCTGATGTGCGCGACAGCAGCAGGAGATTGTGCAGCAGCTCATGGCGATGACCTCTGGTGTCGCGGTACTGACCGCGCTAGGTGGCCGTGGAAAATCGGCGCTGGCAGGTATGCTGGCGCAGCAGGTTCCCTGTGCGCTGATTACCGCACCCGCGAAAGCCGCGACAACGTGCTGGCGCACTTCGCGGGCGAGCATTTTCACTTTATGGCGCCTGACGCGATTCTGGCGCAGCCCGCGATGCCGGAAAGAAACTGGCTGATTGTTGATGAAGCAGCCGCCATTGCCGCGCCGATCCTTACTCAGCTGGCAGCACGTTTCCCTCGCGTATTGCTGACCACCACGGTTCAGGGCTACGAAGGCACCGGACGCGGCTTTATCCTGAAGTTCTGCGCCAGGCTGGAGCGGGTGCGTTACTTCACGCTGGATGAGCCGTTGCGCTGGTCGCGGCAGGACCCGCTGGAACAGTGGCTCAACCAGGCGCTGTTGTTTGAGGACGCAACCCCTGCGCCGGTTTCCCTCCCCGCCGCGCCGCGGCTGCTGCCCGCAGACGCCTGGCAGCAGGATCCGTCGCAGCCAGAGGCCGCTTACCGGCTTTGGCGAGCGCGCACTATCGTACCTCGCCGCTCGATCTGAGACGTTTAATGGATGCGCCCGGCATGACGCTGTGGCTGGTGGAGGAGGGCGGGTTAACGTCAGAACTGCCGCAGGCGGTCTGGTCGGGCAGACGGCGACCGCGCGGCAACCTGGTGGCGCAGTCGCTGGCCGCCCATGCCGGATTCGTCGAAGCGGCCACGCTGCGCTCCCGGCGCATCAGCCGTATTGCCGTCGCGGCAGAACAGCTCAGGCAGGGCTCTGGACAGGCTTTAGTGGCAGCCGCGCAGTCACAGCGGTATGTCGATTTTATTTCGGTCAGCTTTGGCTACACTGAGGCTCTATGGGCCTTCTGGCGCGCCTGCGGCTTTACGCTAGTACGGGTCGGCACGCAGCGAGAAGCCAGCAGCGGCTGGCGCGCGACTGGCTCCAGCTGAATCAGCAGATCATGGAGCCGCTGGATTTGCCGGAAACATCCTCCGCCTTCAATGATGAAGACGTGTGGCTGGCCGCCGGATTTGCTTGGGCGCAGCGACCGCTGGAAGCGAGCCTGTCGGTGCTGTATCGGCTCGTCGTCGCCCGCGACTCTGCGCCATCACTGTTACAGGCTGTGCTACAGCCGCAGGTGGATCTTAACCGCCTGGCGCAGCAGGCTGGGCTGACAGGCCGCAAAGCGCTGGTCGTGCAGCTGCGCGCCTCGATACTGCCGCAGCCCTGATAGCGCTGGATTCTGGACGGGCAGACCTGCTGCGACAGCAAGTGGAATAAATCCACAAACTTGTTCGAATTTTCCCAATAGCGCTCTACATATGGCGGCGTATAGTGATCTGAGGAGGTCGATATGACACTGCAATACGTTATTGTTCAGCAGCCGAGCACAGCTGCACAACAGCTGTTCTTGCTCTATCACGGCGTAGGCGACAATCCGCACTCTATGGCGCAGCTTGGCGGCTGGTTCGCGCGTGAATTTCCACAGGCGCAGGTGGTCGCTGTGGGTGCGCCTGCGCCTGGCCACTACTGGTTTAGCGAAACGGCGCAGCACGATCAGAGCGAACAGCAGCGGATCAGCGCCGTGCTGCCGCAGTTTGTTGACTCGGTGCGCTACTGGCAGGATCAAAGCGGCGTGCGTCCCGACGCGACTGCGCTGGTTGGATTCTCGCAGGGCAGTACTATGGTGCTGGAAGGCGTGAAGGCACAGCCGGATCTGGCGGGCCGTGTCGTCGCTTTTAGCGGCCGCTACGCCACGCTACCGGAAAGTGCCACAACACGTACCACTATCCACTTAATCCACGGTGAGTATGACGAGCAGATCCCGATGCAGCACGCTGAACAGGCGGCACAGCGCCTGACCGCAATGGGCGGCGACGTTACGCTCGATATTGTGGAGGATTTGCCGCACGCCATCGACGATCGCAGCATGGCGCTGGCATTAAAGCATCTGCATTACACCGTGCCAAAGCGCTATTTCGATGAGGCACTAAGTGGGGCGAAACCCGGCGGCGGCGATGTGATTATGATTATGTAAAAACGCCCTCGCGCAGGCGAGGGCGTCAACGTGTCAACGCGAGTCAGCGTGCCGTTTTACTTCTTCTTCGGCCAGTCGTCCTCATCGTCCCACTTGTCGTTAAAGTCGCGATGGGGCGGCAGGTCGGGTTTGTTTGCCATGTATTTTTTATGGTCGATGCGCTTCAGATCCTTATAAACGTTCATCAGCACGCCAACCATCAACAGGATCACCAGGATCCACCAGTAGTCTTCAATAAATTCCATTTGCCTGCTTCTCTCGATCGCGATCAGGCAACCAGCTGTTCCATAATCCGCTGATACATGCGGCTCAGCGTTTGCAGATCAGCGGCCTTCACGCACTCATTGATTTTGTGAATGGTGGCATTCACCGGGCCAAGTTCGACGACCTGCGCACCCATACGTGCGATAAAACGCCCGTCGGAGGTGCCGCCAGTGGTCAGAAGCTGCGGCTTAATTTCATTATAGTGCGATACCGCCTTAACTACGGCCTCTACTAGTTTGCCGCGTGACGTCAGGAACGGCTGACCCGATACAACCCACTCTAGGGTATAGCGCAGCTGATAGCTGTCCAGCAGCGCTGCAACGCGATCTTTGATCATCTGATCGGTAAGCTCGGTGCTGAAGCGGAAGTTAAACTGCACGAAAAATTCGCCGGGAATCACGTTATTGCTGCCGGTACCAGCCTGCACGTTGGCAATTTGCATGCTAGTTGGCGGGAAAAATTCATTGCCGCGATCCCATTCGGTGGCGACCAGCGCATTGAGCGCAGGCATGGCGCGGTGCACCGGATTCTCCGCCATATGCGGATAGGCGACGTGGCCTTGCACGCCGTGAATGGTCAGGTTAGCGGTCATCGAGCCGCGGCGGCCATTTTTTACTACATCGCCCACCACTTCGGTGCTGGAGGGTTCGCCAACCAAGCAGTAATCCAGCCGCTCACTATGCGCCATCAGGCGTTCTACAACCTTCACCGTGCCATTTTTTGCGCTCGCCTCTTCGTCGGAGGTAATCAAAAATGCCAGGCGGCCTTTGTGGTTGGGATGCATAGCGACGAAACGTTCCGCCGCCACGACCATCGCGGCCAGCGAACCTTTCATATCCGCCGCACCACGCCCAAACAGCATGCCGTCGCGGATGGTCGGTTCGAAAGGCGGGTTAATCCAGCGGTTAGCATCGCCCGGCGGGACGACGTCGGTGTGACCCGCAAACGCCAGCGTTTCACCCTGACCGCGCGTCGCCCAGAAGTTTAGTGTGTCGTCGATGAGCATCTGCTCAACGTGAAAGCCAATGGCCTCCAGACGCGCAATCAGCAGAGCCTGGCAGCCTGCGTCATCCGGGCTCAGTGAAGGACGGCGGATAAGCTGCTGCGTCAGTTCGATAACCGGACAGAACATATTATGACTTCTCCTGTAGAAACGCCTGGTAAGCGGCTTCGCTGAAACCGACAAGCAGCGTGCCGTCCGGCGCGCGCAGCACGGGACGCTTGATGAGGGCGGGATGCGTTAGCATCAACGCTTTGGCGCTTTCGGTGTCGGTAATTGCTTCACGCTCCGCTTCTGGCAGCTTGCGCCAGGTAGTGCCGCGCGTGTTAAGCAGCGTCTGGTAGCTTAGCTGATCGATAAACTGCGACAGCAGCGCATCGCTCAGCCCGCTGGCGCAGTAATCATGGAATTCACAGTTGATGTCGGCGGCCTCTAAATAGCGGCGCGCTTTTTTAATGGTGTCGCAGTTTTTTATGCCATAGATCACCCACAGCGCTGTCATCATGCTTCCCAGTCTGAAAAATGAGAGCGGCAGTTTACCACAGACGGCCAGAGTGCTAAGTAGCGTTACAGAAAAACCATTGAAATAACTTGCATAAAATCTCCAAGATTAATCTGAGTAACCGCTTTCATTTCAGGCGGTGACAGTTACCTAGCTTATCATGATCATGTTAAGATTAATCTTAGGCGCAATTTTGAATAGCTGGTCCGAATATTTATCTTTTTTATCCAGCAGCATTAGCAGGTTGCTGAATTGTACGTCAGCCAGCAGATCCAGAAAATTACAGTTTCAATCATGTTTGCCGATGGTGAAAACAGGTGTAAGGTATTCACCTGCAGAAAATTTAAGCGTAGAATCTGCAGCACAATAAGAGAGGGTTTTATGATTGACGCTGAAATGGGGAACTGGAAAGAATTCATCGCAGCGATGTTACGCAACAAGTAACAGGCGGCGAGAAAACAGCACATCATCCCCTTTGCTGTAATTCTGGCCACACACAGTAATCTAAGGCAGCCACCTCGGTGGTTGCCTTTACTTTTGGGATCAGTCGTGCGGTTTTTCCCGCAGCGGGAAGCGGCGGCGTACCAGCACAAAGAACAGCGGCACAAAGAAGATCGCCAACACCGTGGCGGAGATCATACCGCCCATGACGCCAGTCCCTACCGCATGCTGGCTACCGGAACCGGCACCTGCGCTGATGGCCATCGGCAGTACGCCAAAGATAAAGGCCAGCGAGGTCATCAAAATCGGGCGCTGGCGCGAGGCGGAAAGCGTCTCCTCAACCAGCTCGGTTCCTTTGCTGTTCATCTCATTGGGTGTGGCCTATACCTGCGTGATCCTGAAGCTCTATATCAAAACCAGAGGAGC
>JAUHTP010000014.1:39360-71456 GCA_031332935.1 Candidatus Pantoea bathycoeliae
TGGGTGTGGCCTATACCTGCGTGATCCTGAAGCTCTATATCAAAACCAGAGGAGCTGCCCATGCCGGTAATCGCTGGTGGGCTGCTGGCGATAACGCGTCCCTCTTTAAATGGTGCGGAAGGCTTTAGTGGCGCGTTCGATAATGGCAAAAGAGGTGCGATCCGCGCCGGGCCGTTCCTCCCAGTCTTTCAAGCACACAAACAGACGCGCCACGTTCTGGCCGTTGCCGCCCGGACCGGCACCAATCGTCGAGAACACCGACAGCACGTTCTCTTTCTCCTGCGTCATATAGTATTTTCTATTTTCGCTACCACGTCTGAGGTTTGCTGCAGCGCCGACTGAAGCTGGTTCTGCACCTGCTGGCGCGCTTCATCAGGATCGGTACCGGCAGAAAAGGTGAGGGTGATCTGCGCCTGGCCGGTGTTGCTACTGTTCGATGACATATACATCAGGTTGTCGATGCCGGTCATGTTCTGCTCGATTACCTGGGTGACGGTGTTTTCCAGCGTTTCCGCCTATGCGCTAGGGTAGTTGGCGGTGATGCGCACGTTAGGCGGGGCAAGGTCGGGATATTGCTCGATTGGCAGGGAAAAAATGGCCAGTGCGCCGCATAGACTAATTAAAATCGCCAGCACCCAGGCAAAAACGAGATGGTCGATGAAAAAATTCGACATCGTCGACACTCCTCAGCAGCGTTTCGCTTTTATTATCAGAATGCGGCCCGAGATTAATGCGGGCCGTGCGGGCAGGTAAGGGGGAGATCGCCTGCCGGAACTTACTCTAGTGCTGCAAATTAGGAAATCGTGGAGAATTGTGGAGAAAATGTAAATCCCGCGTCAGGTCAGCTGCTGCGGCTCTCCAGCCACATGACAGTGGCGGCAACGCGCGAGCGGACATCGAGTTTCTTCAGCGGATTGCGAATGTGCACCTTTACCGTCTCCTCAGAAATATGCAGCGTGGCCGCGATCTCTTTATTTGACAGGCCGCGCGCCACCTCTTGCAGTACATCGCGCTCGCGTTCGGTAAGCAGGCGCAGCGGGCTGGCGCTGTGCTGGCGCGTGGCGAGGTGATCGCGTACGGCGTCGCTGAAAACTTTTTCGCCGCGCGCTGCCTCGAGGATCTGGCCGGGCAGCAGTTCAGGATCGCTGTCTTTAAGCAGGTAGCCATCGGCATCGGCGTCCACCATAGTGTCGATATCACTGCGCGGGTCCGATACGGTAAAGATGAGAATACGCGCGCTGATCCCTTCATGGCGCAGCGCCTTCAGGGTATCCAGTTCCGACATCCCTTTCATATTCAGATAGAGCAGGATCATATCTGGCGACAGGCGACGCGCTTCGGTGCCGTTATTCGCCTCGGCAATCACTTCCAGGCGCGGCTCAAGCGCCAGCCGCTGGCGAATACCGCGCCGCATCAGCGGATGGTCATCCACAACATTACCGTCAGCATGGGTTTTTGCATATTTACTCCCTCCCGGCGAATAAGGCAAAAGCGCTTATGAAAAGTTAGAAAGGGTGCGTTAAGCGTCAACGCGATGATATTACGTCAGGCCGTGGCGGAATGCGCAGCGCGACCTGCGTGCCTGCGCCTGGATAGTCAGCTCACCTGCCAGTCGCGCGGCGCGTTCCGACATCGTGGTCAATCCGTAGTGGCCCTGCGGCTCTTCGGTGCTGGTGAGACCCACGCCGTCATCGGTGACGGTGAGTAAATGCTCACTTTTATCGTTACGCTCATAGCGCACGCTAATTGTCTCGGCGCTGGCATGGCGAATGGCGTTCAGCACTGCCTCGCGCGCAATCTGCAAAAGATGCACCTGCTGCTGCGCATCCAAGGTTTCCAGTCCGGGCTGAAAGCTAAAGCTAATTTTAGCCGTAACCTGCTCCTGCAACGAGGCGATCATCGCCTGCATCGCCGCCGCCAGATCGGCCTGCTCGATGGTCAGGCGAAAGGTCGCCAGCAGGCTGCTAGCCGCGACCAGCTCGATTTTCCTTTCGCTGTAGCGCTGCAGGCCCATCACAAAACGATCAATTTCGCCAACATAGTTCGCCACCTGCTGCTGGTAAACGGCCGCCTCGCCGCGCTGTAGCTGCTGTTGCAGCGCGGGCTAGGCGTTACGCAGGTGCTGGTAACGGCTAATAACTTTTTGCGGCACCTAGGGGCGGTCGAGATCGTGCAGCGCAGGTTTATCCAGCGTTTGCTGGTACTCCTGCAAATGTTGCCTGAGCTGTTGAGGATCGCTGTTGCTGTCCTAGGCCAGCCGATAGCTCTGCATAAGTAGCGAACCGGCCATGCTGATCGCCTCGGCGTCGCGCAGGCTGCTGGAAAGGGTCATCGCGCCAGCACGGTAGTCAGCAGCGCCAGCGGCACTATGGCGCTCAGCGCCTAGGCGATGCTGCGGGTCACGGAACGTTTCACTATCACGGTAATATCTCTGTTTTTGGTGCCGGGATTATAAAGTAGAGCGTCTGCGGCTGCCAGTCGATCCCGGTGGCACGCCACATAATGCATTACATTTTGCACAAAAAATAACCTCTCCTGACATTTCCCAGGAGAAGGCGCAATGGGGTGCTTAAAAAGTACACAGGTTTACATCGGCCGGATGTTAGTTTTCATTATGACGCTAATAATTCTAACAAGAATTAAGTAAACCACCTGCAATGTCATTGAAGGAGCATGCTATGAAAAAACTGACTGTGATTCTGGCTGGTGCCCTGGGCGACCGCATCGTTCTCTACGCTGGCGGCATCGCCGGTTAACCAGGCGCAGGGCCTGCAAAGCATCGGCAGCGTTTCCGTCTCGAACGCGCGCGGCTCGCTGGATGACGCAACGCGTCAGCTGTCGCAGAAAGCCGAAGAGATGGGCGCAAGTCACTACCGCATTATTGGTGTTGAGAACCCAGGCGATTCCAGCCTATGGAGCGGCACCGCAGAGATTTATCGCTAACCATCAAGCTCTTCTTTCCATCCCTGTAGCATTTACCGGCCTGCCAATGGCCGGTTTTTTTGTGCAACAAACCCGATTATTACAAAACACTTTGTGCACCTCATCGGTATCTTTTGCTTCGTTCACGCAGAACGGGTAGGATTCATCGCCGTAATTTCCTCTGCCGCTTTACCTATAACTCACAGGCAGATCAAGAGGGGAATTACCCCATTTCGCATGGCGTACGCAATCGTTTGTGATCGCTGTGATTGATGGTCAGGACAAACAGGAAGGCTATGAAATCTACTAAAAAAACCGCAGTCGAAATGCGTGCTGCGAAAAGACGCTGGCTGAACTCACACGACACCGGCTACCAAAAAGCGATGGGCAATCGTCACGTTCAGATGATTGCTATCGGCGGCGCTATCGGCACCGGCCTGTTCCTTGGAGCAGGTGGACGCCTTCAGGCGGCGGGACCGGCGCTGGCGCTGATCTATCTGGTCTGCGGCATCTTCTCGTTCTTTATTCTGCGGGCGCTCGGCGAACTGGTGCTGCACCGTCCGTCAAGCGGCAGCTTCGTCTCCTATGCGCGCGAATTCCTTGGGGAAAAAGCCGCCTACGTTGCGGGCTGGATGTACTTTGTTAACTGGGCGATGACCGGCATTGTTGATATCACCGCCGTCGCGCTCTATATGCACTACTGGAGCGCATTTGGTGATGTCCCGCAGTGGGTCTTCGCGCTGGGCGCGCTGGCGATTGTCGGCACCATGAATATGATTGGCGTGAAGTGGTTCGCCGAGATGGAGTTCTGGTTCGCGCTGGTGAAAGTGCTGGCGATTGCCATCTTCCTAGTGGTGGGCGTGGTTTTCCTCGGCACCGGCAAACCGCTGGACGGCAACGCGACCGGCTTCCACTTAGTGACTGATAACGGTGGCCTGTTCCCGCACGGCCTGTTACCGGCACTGGTGCTGGTGCAGGGCGTGGTGTTTGCCTTCGCCTCTATTGAGCTGGTCGGTACCGCCGCAGGCGAGTGTAAAGATCCGGCAACCATGCTGCCGAAAGCGATTAATAGCGTGATCTGGCGTATTGGCCTGTTCTATGTCGGCTCGGTGGTGCTGCTGGTGCTGGTGCTGCCGTGGAACGCCTATCAGGCGGGCCAGAGCCCGTTCGTCACCTTCTTCTCGAAGCTGGGCGTGCCTTACGTGGGCAGCATCATGAATATCGTGGTGCTGAGCGCCGCGCTCTCCAGCCTGAACTCTGGCCTCTACTCAACCGGCCGTATTCTGCGCTCAATGGCGATGGGCGGCTCTGCGCCGAAGTTCATGTCGAAAATGAGCGGCCAGCAGGTGCCCTATGCTGGTATCCTGGTCACCATCGCGGTCAATGTTATTGGCGTGGTGCTCAACTACTACGTGCCTTCGCAGGTATTTGAGATCGTGCTGAACGTCGCGTCGCTGGGCATTATTGCCTCGTGGGGCTTTATCGTGGTCTGCCAGATGCGCCTGCGTAAAGCGATTAAGGACGGCAAAGCAGACGATGTCAGCTTTAAGCTGCCGGGCGCACCCGTGACCTCCTGGCTGACGCTGCTGTTTCTGCTGAGCGTATTGGTGCTGATGGCGTTCGATTACCCGAACGGCACCTACACCATCGCCGCGATCCCGATGCTGGCGGTGATCTTGGTGCTGGGCTGGTTCGGCGTGCGCAAGCGCGTTTATGCCATTGCGCAGACCGAGCACGATCATCTGCACGATGATGATAAGCCGCACGCGCTGGCGGACGACGCCGCGCGCTAAAGGCCTCTGTAAGCCTGCCCGATAACGGCAGGCTTTTTTTATTCCTGCTTTCTGATAGTTTTCCCGCGCGCTTACACCTATGATGGCAGGCTCCCTCAAATCTGCAGTGGAGCCACTATGTCGTTCAATATCAACATCATCAAAGACAAACTTCTCTCCGAAAACTATTTCATCCTGCGGAACTTCACCTACGAATTCGCCACTAAAAACGGTGACGTGGTGCGCCACAAGCGTGAAGTGTATGACCGCGGCAACGGTGCCACCATCCTGCTCTAAAACCGTGAGAAAAACAGCGTGGTGCTGACGCGCCAGTTCCGTATCGCCACTTACGTCAACGGCAACGCGAATGGCATGCTGATCGAGGCCTGCGCAGGGCTGCTCGACAATGACTCTCCGGAGGTCTGCATCCGTAAAGAGGCGGTTGAGGAGACGGGCTACGCGATGGGCGAGGTGGAAAAACTCTACGAAGCCTATATGTCACCCGGTGGCGTGACCGAGCTGATCCACTTATTTGCCGCCGAATATAACGAATCGCTGCGCGACAATGCGGGCGGCGGTGTGGAAGATGAGGATATTGACGTGCTGGAAATCACCTTTCCAGAGGCGCTGGCGATGGTAAAAGATGGCCGCATCCGCAACGGCAAAACCATTATGTTGTTACAACATGCGCAGCTGGCGGGCGTGCTAAAGCCTGAAGAGAATAGCTGACGCATTGGTACCTGCTGATGCGTCACAAAACATTGTCCGATAAATCCGATTGAGGTCGGGCTGTGCGCTACCGATGATGAAAGCGGTGATTCCCCTTGCGCCGCACCGCATTATCGTATGCTTTTTCAGCAGTTAAGTGCGCTTTCTGGACGTGGTCACAGTTTCGGCCTACCTGATGTTCAGGCATTGCGCTATTATCTCCACTCTGAGATTTTGGGGACCGTTTTTCTTGATGTCGACCTGGACGAAATCACTGCTGGTATTGCATTTTCTTTTCGTCGCCGGCGTTAAAGCCGATCCACTGCAAAAGTCCTTTTCTGACTGGCAGGTGACCTGCAATAACGTTGGGTTTTGCGTAGCGCGCAATATACCTGGCGATAAAGGACTGGTGATGACTATAGCCCGCCATGCTGGGGTCAACGATCGTCCGCTGCTGCGCATCGACTACGGCAGCGCCTATAGCTGCGAGGTTCCCGGCGCGTCGCTTCAGGACAACCTGCTGCTGGACAGCGCCGCCTGCGCCCAGACCTCAAACACTGGACGGTTGAACCGCAACATCTCGCCACCAGCAACCCTATCGCCATTGATGAATTCCTGGGGCAAATCCTCGATGCTGATGCCATACAGCTTACCTATACGCGCAGGCTGCTATTTCGGCTACATGGCCTGAAAGCTGCGCT
Organism: Candidatus Pantoea bathycoeliae; assembly: GCA_031332935.1. Classification (GTDB taxonomy): domain Bacteria; phylum Pseudomonadota; class Gammaproteobacteria; order Enterobacterales; family Enterobacteriaceae; genus Pantoea; species Pantoea bathycoeliae. The sequence continues at coordinate 45,464 of JAUHTP010000014.1, forward strand.
GCTGCTGATGGATGATATCTAGGGCAGGGTGAACGGCATGAGCGCATTGATAAAGCGCGGCTCGCGCGCGCTGTTGGATGTGCCACCGCAGCCGCCGCAGTTAACCACAGTGGGGGCGCTGCCTGCCGCACTGACGCGCGAAGAGACCAGCGGACTGCTGGATTACGGCACTTGGCGTCTGAATACGGATACCTGCTCGCTCGATCCCATGCGGCGTGAAGTCAACGTTGCGCCGCTGACCGACAGCAAGGCGCTGCTGATGGTGAGCTGTGAAATGGGAGCCTATAACGTTATCGATCTTGCCTTCGAAGTGACGCGCGCCTCGCCCTATATTGCGCGCGGTATTACGCTGACGCTGCCGTTTACGCCGCCGCGCGGCGAACGCCAGCTTGAGCTGATTAATGCTGACTATGACGCCAGCACCGGCCAGCTCTATACCTTCAGTAAAGGGCGCGGGCTGGGCGACTGCGGCTCCGCCACGCGCTGGCGCTTTAACGGCACCGATTTCACGCTGGCGGAGTATGCGGAAGAGTCGACCTGCGACGCCTGGCACAGCAGCGACGACTGGCCCACGCTGTGGGTCTCGCAGCTATCGCCTGCGATGTCGCCCTAGCGAATAACCTGCACCATCATCGGCAAGCCGTTCTGGTTGCCAACCAGTTCGGCCAGCAGATTGTTGACGCCGTCGCTCATGGCGGTAAAGCGCGTCAGCGGTGAGCGCGTGACCACGACAAATACCCCGCATTATTCTGCAGCGCCATCGCCATATAAGTAATAAAGCCACCGCCGCCGCTGGTTTTCTGGATGATGCCCGGACGACCATTTTTCGGCCCCATATAAACCCAGCATGCCAATCGCGTCGGCTTTGCCCGGCACATCCATCCCTTCCACCTTCGCCAGCTGATCGCGGCGGTAGATCAGCATCTGCATACGGTCGACCTGCGGCGAGCGCGGGCTGATCGCCGAGTTCAGGAACTGTTGCATCCAGCGTGCCATATCATCTGGCGTAGAGTAGACGCCGCCGCTGCCGATGGCCGCCAGCGTGTTGTTACAGGGGCTGGCCCGCATAGGTCCGCGCCCGGCGGCGCGTATTTGCTCAGCGGATCGTCAAGGCGGATCTGGCCACGCTCCGCCATCTTTACCATTACCTCGCTGGTCAGCAGTTTGCTGAGCGAGGCGATGCGGATCAGCGAGTCTTTCTGCGGGCGGACGTTATTGCCCGGCCGGGTTTCGCCGAAGCTGGCGAACACGCGCTGGTTGCCGTGGATGGCGACCAGCGCCATACCGGTGGCCCCGCTGCTGTAGAAGATGTGTTCAGCATAGCGATCGACGATCTGTGAAGAGAGCAGCGGATCGGGCGTAATCTGCGCTTTGCCTGCTAATTGTATCAGGGAAACCATTAAGGCCAGTAAATAGGGGTACGTTTTTTCAACGGGAAAGCATCCGGCTAGAGGAATCAGGGAAAGATCCTATAGTAATGCGTTTACGTAAGCGGTGAAGGGGGCTGAAGCGATTTTTTTCTGTTTCAGGCTGTGAGGAGAAGGCCCTTCCCGCAGAAAGGGGAAGGGCCAAAGCATTACGCTGGCTTGAGTAAAAACTCCGCCTGGGCCACCACGTTTTCAATGGTAAAGCCGAAGGCCGGGAAGAGTTTACCCGCTGGCGCAGACTCGCCGAAGGTGGTCATGCCGACGATCTTGCCGTCAATGCCAACATATTTGAACCAGTAATCGGCGATACCTGCTTCCACGGCAACGCGGGCGCGCACCGTTGAAGGCAGCACCGATTCACGGTAGGCAATGTCCTGCTTGTCGAACACGTCGGTGCTCGGCAGCGACACCACGCGCACTTTGTGGCCGTCGATGGTCAGCTTCTCCGCCGCGCCCAACGTGATTTCCACTTCAGAGCCGGTAGCGATCAGGATAATGTCCGGCGTGCCGTCGCTATCCTTCAGGATATAGCCGCCGCGCGCAATGTTCTCAACTTGTGCAGCGGTACGCTCTGGCTGTAGCAGGTTCTGGCGCGATAGGATCAGCGCGGTCGGCCCGTGATGGCGCTCAATCGCTGCTTTCCAGGCAACGGCGGTCTCAACCTGGTCACAGGGACGCCAGGTGCTGAAATTCGGCGTCAGGCGCAGGCTGGCGAGCTGCTCGACGGGCTGGTGCGTCGGGCCATCTTCGCCGAGGCCGATAGAGTCATGGGTGTAGACCATGATTTGACGTGCTTTCATCAGCGCAGCCATACGTGCAGCGTTACGCGCATACTCGACAAACATCAGAAAGGTCGCGGTGTAGGGCACAAAGCCGCCGTGGTGGGCGATGCCGTTGGCAATCGCGGTCATGCCAAACTCGCGCACGCCGTAGTGAATATAGTTGCCTGCCGGATCCTCTTTAATTGGCTTAGAGCCAGACCAGATTGTGAGGTTACTCGGCGCAAGGTCGGCTGAACCGCCCAGCAGCTCTGGCAGCAGCGAGCCGAGATGCTCCAGCGTGTTTTGCGACGCTTTACGGCTGGCGATCTTCTGCGGGTTCGCCTGCAGATCGGTAATAAATTTGTGCGTTTCCTTCTCCCAGGTCGACGGCATTTCGCCGGTCATGCGGCGCTGATACTCTTCCGCCAGCTCCGGGTGCGCCTGTTTGTAGGCAGCCAGTTTCTCATTCCAGGCGCGCTCGCGTTCAGCACCCGCTTCTTTGGCGTCCCACTGCTGATATATCTCCTGCGGGATTTCAAAGGGTGCAGAGGTCCAGCCCAGCTCTTTACGCGCCAGCGCCACTTCCGCGTCACCCAGCGCCGCGCCGTGCGACTCCTCTTTACCGGCTTTGTTCGGTGAACCCAAACCGATAATGGTGCGGCAGATAATCAGCGATGGCTTATCGGTAACGCTCTGCGCCTCTTTAATGGCGCGGCTGACCGCGTCGGCGTCGTGGCCGTCGATTTCGCCGACAACCTGCCAGTTGTAGGCTTCGAAACGCTTATGGGTATCGTCGGTAAACCAGCCTTTAGTTTCGCCGTCGATAGAGATGCCGTTGTGATCGTAGAAGCCGATCAGCTTGCCGAGGCCCAGCGTGCCCGCCAGCGAGCAGACCTCATGGGAGATCCCCTCCATCAGACAGCCGTCGCCCATAAAGACATAGGTAAAGTGGTCGACGATGTCGTGGCCCGGACGGTTGAATTGCGCGCCCAGCGTGCGTTCGGCGATCGCCAAGCCGACGGCGTTAGCCAGGCCCTGGCCCAGCGGACCGGTGGTAGTTTCAACGCCTGGCGTGTAACCAATTTCCGGGTGGCCGGGCGTTTTAGAATGAAGCTGACGGAAGTTTTTCAGTTCTTCCATTGGTAAATCGTAGCCGGTCAGGTGCAGCAGGCTATAGAGCAGCATCGAACCGTGGCCGTTAGAGAGAATAAAGCGGTCTCGGTCGGCCCAGGCCGGGTTAGTCGAATTGTGTTGCAGGTAATCGCGCCACAGCACTTCGGCGATGTCGGCCATGCCCATTGGCATGCCTGGGTGACCTGAGTTTGCTTTTTGTACCGCATCCATACTTAATGCACGGATCGCGTTCGCCAACTCTCTGCGTGATGACATAGGGTTCTCCCTTCGTTGAGCAGAAGTTCGGGCGGGAAACCGGCCCGACGAAGTTAAACAGGCAAAAACTACAGGCGCGCAGCCAGCACGTCTTCGAGTTTCTGCTGATCGACAGCAAACTGGCGGATGCCGTCGGAAAGTTTCTCTACCGCCATAGGATCCTGGTTATGCTCCCAGCGGAACTCTGCTTCAGAGAGTGACGCGGGCTGGTGGAATCCTTCGGTAGAAGGCTCCAGCTTGCGCTCAACCGGCGCGTCGCTGTTTTGCAACTCTTGCAGCAGGTTCGGGGAGATGGTCAGACGGTCACAGCCCGCCAGCGCAATAATCTGCTCAACCTTACGGAAGCTCGCGCCCATGATAATGGTGTTGTAACGGTACTTTTTGTAGTAGTCATAGATGCGGCGCACTGATTTCACGCCCGGATCCTCATCAACCACATACGGGTCAAGCGGCTTGCGGCTGTTGTAGCAGTCGTAAATACGGCCGACAAACGGTGAAATCAGGTAGACGCCCGCTTCGGCACAGGCACGCGCTTGGGCGAAGGAGAACAGCAGCGTCAGGTTACAGTGGATGCCGTTTTTCTCCAGCTCCTCTGCAGCCTTAATCCCTTCCCAGGTTGACGCCAGCTTGATCAGAATACGTGAGCGGTCGATGCCATGCTCTTCATACAGGCGAACCAGTTTTTCCGCCTTGGTCACACACATGCCACGATCGAAAGAGAGGCGCGCATCTACTTCGGTCGAAACACGGCCCGGTACGCTTTTCAGGATTTCCATACCGAGGTTGATCGCCACTTTGTCGCTGGCGTTGATGATCTGCGTCTCTTTACTGCCGCCTTGCTTCTTCGCATAGTCGATGGCGTCGTCGATCAGGTGCTTGTAGTCTTCAAGGCGCGACGCTTTCAGGATCAGCGAGGGATTGGTGGTGGCATCTTCAGGATGGTAATTACGAATGGATTCAATGTCGCCGCTGTCCGCCACGACGGTAGTGAACTGTTTTAGTGCGTCTAGCTGGTTCATCTTTTAACTCCTTGATGAGCAATTCTTTATTGCGAACGATTTCACCCTGCAACACAGTGCATTAGGCGTTCGGTGATGAAAATACTCTTTTTCTGATTATTGCGATGGGTTGAACTCATCGAGGCCCCGCGCGGCGAAAACAGCGTGACGTCAAACAGGGAGAGCGTGCTGCAACATCCTGTCAGCGAGCCGGGGGGCGAAAATCGCGCATCACAAAGGTTAGCAGAACTGGCGGGTTCTGCCGGATGAACCGCACTTTCCGCCCTATTGAAGCGCGTCAGCTACAGGCGTTCTGGGCTGCCTGCTCATAGAAGCAGATTTTCTCAACTTTCTCTGTCGATCCGCCGCCCTCAAACTCCGACGCCAGCAGGCGTTCACAATCGATTTCGCCAGTTCCGGCCCTACCACGCGTGCGCCCAGCGTCATCACCTGCGCATTGTTGCTTTTGCGTGCGCGTTCTGCGGAGTAGGTGTCGTGGCACTGCGCTGCGCGAATACCCGGTACCTTATTGGCCACGATCGCCATGCCGATGCCAGTGCCGCACACCAGGATACCGCGGGCGAATTTATCGTCACTAATAGCGTTCGCCAGGCTCCAGGCGATATCGGGATAGATCAGCAGGTCTTTGCGCGCGTCATTGCTGTAATCCACTACTTCGTAATGCAGGGATTCCAGGTGGCGTTTAATCAGGTTTTTCAGTTCCAGCACCGCGTCATCTGCGCCAATCGCAATGGTGCTCATCCGGTTCTCTCCAGTAGTTGTCGCGCCCGCAAGCCGGGCATGGGTAGTGCTCCATTTCAGCCTGACACAACTTTGTTTATATGTTTAATAGCGTTTCATTTGTTTTTTCGCGGTGCCGCCCACTGTATGGTTACAGAGCACACTTTGAGCGCGGGTTTAGCGGGATTCTTCCGAAAAGCAAAGCAAAATCATTTCATTTGAGAGTGATCACATTTTTAAAACTGCGGTTGAGTCATGTTCATTCAATCGTTTAGTGTTCATTTGTTCGTGCAGGCTGCTCATTAACCATAAGATCCTTTGAGGACACCACCGTGACAATAACCGACCCTAACGCGCGCTTCGCCGCGTGCTTACCAAGATACCAGCGCGTAACCCCGCGCTGTGGAGGCGCAACATGACGCAACAGATCGCAAAATCTCCTGGCGACTGGTGCCGTTCGTGGCGCTGATATTCTTCATTAACTTTCTTGATCGCACGGCCATCTCCTTCGCAGGGCCCAACGGCATGACGCAGGATTTAGGCCTGAGCGCTGCGCAGTTTGGCCTTGCGTCGGGCATCTTCTTTATCGGCTATATCCTGCTGGAAGTGCCGAGCAACCTTGCGCTGCATCGCTTCGGCGCACGTAAATGGCTGGCGCGCATTATGGTGAGCTTGGGGCATTGTCTCGCTGCTGTTCGCCTGGGTGAGCAGCGTAGAGGGGCTCTATCTCAGCCTGTGGGTCCCGGCGCGCCATCGCAGCAAAATTCTTTCCCTCTTTATATCTGGCGCAGCCGTTGACTGTGGTATTCGGCGCGCCGCTGGCGGCAGGCATGTCGAGCAGCACTGCCTGTTAGCTGTTAGGCATGGAAGGCTGGCGGCTGATGTTTATTGGCGTGTCGGTGCCCGCCATCCTTATCGGCATCGTGACGCTGTTCTGGCTGGTGGATGCGCCGCGCGACGCGCGCTGGCTGAACGCACAGGAAAAACAGTGGCTGATCGACAAGCTGGAACGTGAACATGCTGCCAAGCAAAATGCCCATCTTAGCGTGCGGACGGTGCTGGGCAACGGCCGCGTCTGGATGCTCTGTCTGATTTACTTCGGCTTTATCTATGGGCTGTATGCACCGGCCTTTTTCCTGCCAACCATCATCGGCGGCTTCCAGCAGCAGTTCGGCACCACCTTTAATGTGATGCAGAAAGGGCTGATCACCGGCGCGCCTTATCTGGTAGCGGCTGTGGTGATGTTCTTATGGTCACGGGACGCCTCGCGTCGCGGCTGTAAAACTTGGCACATAGCGCTGCCCGCACTGGCAGGCGGCATCAGCGTTCCGCTGGTGCTCTATATGAATTTGCCGCTTAGCACCATGCTGGTCATTGCCGTTACCGCCAGCTCTATTTTCGCCGCGCTGCCTAACTTCTGGACGCTGCCAACGCAATTTCTTTCTGGCGCGTCGGCCGCCGCTACGATTGCCTTGATCAATACGCTGGGCAATCTGGCTAGTTTCTCGGCGGGCTACATTACCGGCGTGCTGCACGACGCCACGCAAAGTTACACGCTGCCGATGATGGTGGTGGGCGGCTTTATGCTGCTGTCGGCACTGCTGATGCTGCTGCTAAACCGTCGCCGTGTCGAACCACTGCCGTCCTCACTTGCCCAGGAGCATTAATCATGACGTATCTCTATAACCAGCCCTCCACGTTTGCGGCGGAACTGATTGAAGGTTTTGTGGCGGCGAATGCGGATAAAGTCCGTCAGGTGCTAGGCGGCGTGGTGCGCAGCACCCGCAGTCAGCCGGGCACGGTTGCCGTGGTCGTGGGCGGCGGTTCCGGCCACTATCCCGCTTTTGCCGGCCTGGTAGGGCAGGGCATGGCGCACGGTGCCGCTATGGGCAATCTTTTTGCCTCGCCGTCAGCGCAGCAGATTGTCAACGTGGCGCGTGCGGCGCATAACGGCGGCGGTGTGCTGCTGACGCTGGATCCGGCGGCGGCCTACGCCAATCTGATCGCCAGACGCGACGACATCGACTATGCGGTGGCGCATCCCTGCCATCCATCGGTGTTTTTGCAGCGCTATACCAAAGAGGAACATGACGATGCTTTCGGCGGCGTGTCGGCAATCCAGCATATCGCGGCGGCCTACGAGAGTGGCAGTTATGAGCAGAAAGCCGAACTGAGCAAGGTAATTAGCGTGATGTATGGTCCGGTGGATCAGGTGCACTGGGTGACCGTGACGCAGCTCGCCTATCTGGAGCCGACGCTGGTGGAAACCGTCGCCTGTATGGTTGGCGCGTTTATGAAAGAGGCACTGGACGAGACGGTGAAGCACAGCGGCGTGCCGGAAGAGGAGACTAAAGCGATGCTGTATGGCCATATTCAGATCGCGCTGGCGGTTGCTTTCCGCGCCACCAATCCCTTCTCCGACGCCTGCATGATCGCGATGGAATATGGTCGCAAGAGGATCGTTAAGCCGGACTGGAAGCAGATCTTCGATCAAAAAGAGCTGGATATCGTGATTGCGCGCATGCTGAAGATTGACGCGATCCGTCGCTGATCTGTGACGTCACATGCGGCTCGCTGGCGCTTGCCTAGCTAAGTGAGCCGCATCAGTGTTATAAATCCCGGCAGTTAAGGCAACGCTGAATCAGGTCAAGATGGAAAAAATACCCTCGCTCAGGACACGGAACTGCTGACGGAAATCGCCGTCGCTTACTATCAGGATGAAATCACGCAGGAAGATATTGCGCGCAAGTTCGTTATTTCGCGCATTTAAGGTCGGACGACTGCTGAAACGGGCGAAAGAAGAGGGCATTGTTGAGATCAATGTTCGCTACCATCCTGTTTTCAGTACCCGACTGGAACAGCAACTGCTGGATCGCTTTCCGCAACTGCAACGCGCGCTGATCGCACTCGACAGGATGGCAAAGAGCAGCGTCGGCAGGTGGCGGCGCTGGTATCAGCCCATCTTGCGCAAAACCTCAAGGAAAATACCGTGGTAGCGGTGGGACAAGGGCACAACGTCGCGGCAGTTGCCGATCATCCCGGCGCGGTACCAATGCGCAACTGTCACTTTATTTGATTTGCGGCATCGGTGGCACCCATCGCCCCGGCGACACAATCAACGCCGATCATATCAGCCGTCGGCTGGCGAAAAAGTTCGGCGGTTTTAGCGAGACGCTCTACGCGCCAGCCTACGTAGAGAACTGCGCGCTGAAAGAGGCATTTATGCAGAACGGCACCATTAAAGAGACGCTGGACCGCGCGCGTAAAGCGGATATCGTGCTGGTAGGGATCGGCGATATGAATGAAAACAGCTACATGGTAAAGCTCGGCTGGTTTACGCCGCACAGATTATCGACGCCAGCGTAAACCAGGGCGTCACCGGTGATGTGGCGGGCTATGACTTATTCAATGCGCAGGGCCAGCATGTCGACACGGTGATGAACGATCACGTTATCGGGCTGAGCATCGACGAGCTACGTAAAATTGCCTGCGTGATTGCCATCGCTTCTGAAAATACTAAGGCGCTGGCGATTATTCAGCGCCGCGCCTGCCGGACAGCCCGCTAAAGGGCGCAGCCAACCTGCTGATTATGCCTAACGTAGAAGTGGCGCGTATTAGTTACAACCTATTGCGCGTTTCCACGTCAGAGGGCGTTACCGTTGGTCCGGTGCTAATGGGCATCAGCAAGCCAGTGCATGTGCTGACGCGCATCTCCTCGGTCAGGCGCATCGTCAATATGGTGGCGCTGGCAGTGGTCGAGGCGCAAACCCAGCCGCTATAGCCAGTCGCGCACCGGTAAAAAGTCGCGCGTCAGCGCGGCTTCCGGCGAGCCGGGCTCTGGCTGGTAGTCATACTCCCAGCGCACCAGCGGCGGCATCGACATCAGAATCGATTCGGTGCGGCCACCGGTTTGCAGGCCAAACAGAGTGCCGCGATCCCACACCAGATTAAATTCTACGTAGCGGCCGCGACGATAGAGCTGGAACTGACGTTCGCGCTCGCCCCACGGCAGCGCCTTGCGCCGCTCGACAATCGGCAGATAGCCGTCGAGGAAACCGTTGCCCACCGCCTGCATAAAGCGAAAGCTGGTGTCGAAGTCGGGCGTATTGAGATCGTCGAAAAACAGCCCGCCAATGCCGCGCTGTTCGTCGCGGTGTTTCAGGTAGAAGTAGTCGTCGCACCATTTCTTGTAGCGCGGATAGACCTCATCGCCGAACGGCTGGCAAAGGTCGAGCGCGGTCTGGTGCCAGTGCACCGCATCCTCTTCAAAGCCGTAATAGGGCGTCAGATCGAAGCCGCCGCCGAACCACCACACCGGATCGGCACCCGGTTTTTCGGCGATAAAAAAGCGCACGTTAGCGTGGCTGGTCGGGACATAGGGGTTACGCGGATGGATCACCAGCGACACGCCCATCGCTTCAAAGCTACGGCCCGCCAGCTCCGGACGGTGCGCCGTCGCCGACGCGGGCATCTGGTCGCCGTGTACGTGCGAAAAGTTAACGCCCGCCTGCTCAAACACCGCGCCGTCGCGCAGCACGCGGCTGCGACCGCCGCCTCCGCCCGGACGCTGCCAGCTGTCTTCGACAAACTGCGCGCCGCCGTCGGCCGCCGCCAGTTGATTACAAATTGTCTGCTGCAGACTCAGCAGAAAGGCTTTAACGCGGGAAATATCGGGCATGGCATTGGCTCATTGCAAAAAAAGTGGCGCGATTATACCTGACCATTGCGGCGATCGTACTCATCAAAGTAGCGGGTAATGCCGCCAGCGATCGCCGTCGCGATGGTGCGGCGGAACGCGGTGGTGCTAGGCACCTTCTCTTCGCGCAGGTTGGTAATAAAGGAGGTCTCGACCAGCACTGACGGGATCGGCGGCGATTTCAGCACGGCGAACGCCGCCTGTTCGGTGTGTTCGCTGTGCAGATTATGCACCGGCGGGATCTGGTCTAACACGTGCTTGCCCAGCGTCAGGCTGTTGCGGATGGTATCGGTCTGCACCAGATCGAACAGAATCTGATTCAGGTACTGATCCTGCTGCTCGACTTTCGCGCCGCCGACTTTATCCGCCGCGTTCTCTTTATCTGACAGATAGCGCGCCATGGCGCTGCTTGCGCCGCGGTTCGACAGGGCGAACACCGAAGCACCGCTGGCGTCGGGGCTTGTAAAGCCATCGGCGTGGATAGACATAAACAGATTCGCACCGTGCTGGTAGGCAATCTCGACGCGCTGGTAAAGCGGAATAAAGTGGTCACTGTCGCGCGTCAGTCGCACCTCAATATTGGGATGGTCCTGCAACAGCTGGTGCACGATGTTGGCAATCTCCAGCACCACATGCTTCTTCGGAGCCTTCGCTGCCGACCGCACTAGAATCGATGCCGCCGTAGCCGGGATCGATCATCACAATGCGTTTGACGTTCTTTTGCGGCGGTGCAGGCTTCGCGTGGCGCGAGCTGACGCGCAGCGGCGTTGTTTCCTCTTTCGCCTGAATCGCGCGCGGCAACAGGATAGCCAGCGCCAGGCCAGAGAGCAGCAGCTGTCGACGGTTGGTCAGACGCTTGAGCAGAGATAATTTTTGCATGTGCAGGTCCATTGGCAGAGTTCGTGTCCAGTGTTATATCGTAACGTTTTGTTCGCTGCGAGGGCACAACCCTTTCCGGTCATTATTTTGTATGTCAGGTTGCTAACAGAAAATTGCCGCTTTTGTTCCACGCTGCGCTAACCAGGGTTGCGCACGGCCCGGAATGCGTGATAATCAGCGAATTGAGCTTATTGCAGGGTAAATACAATGGAAATTCGCGCTTTCCGCCAGGAAGATTTTGAAGAGGTGATTACGCTCTGGGAGCGTTGCGATTTGTTACGTCCGTGGAACGATCCGGAACTGGATATCGAACGCAAGATGAATCATGACGCGGACCTCTTCCTAGTGGCGGAAGTGGGCGGTGAGGTGGTTGGGACGCTAATGGGCGGCTACGACGGGCACCGCGGTTCCGCCTATTATCTGGCGGTGCATCCCGACTATCAGGGACGCGGCTTCGCCAATGCGCTGATGAACCGGCTGGAGAAAAAACTGATCGCGCGTGGCTGCCCTAAAATCAATCTGATGGTGCGTGAAGAGAACGATCAGGTAGTCGCGTTCTACGAGAAGCTGGAGTATGAGCCGGTGGATTCGGTGCTACTCGGCAAGCGGCTGATTGAGGACCGGGAGTATTGATGCGGTGAAATATCTGCCGGACGAATATGATGCGAAAGGGCAGCTGCGGCTGCCGTTTCTTTTTGGGCTGATCCTGCTGCTGGCACGCACCTGGATCCTGCTGGTGATGGCGGGCGCGTCGCCCCAGCAGGGCAACGATCTGCTGGGGCTATTTTAGCCCGATCGTAGGCGTTCTGGCTGGGTCTGGCGCTCGGTGCGCCTGCGCTGCTGACAGGCTACCGCTTGCGCTGGCCTCGTGTGTGGCAGGCCTGGCGCTGGGTACTGGTGCTGTCGCTAGCGGTGAATCTGGCGTGGCAGGGGATGTCATTCGCTTCATGCGATCTGCTAGCTTCGCCCTGGCCGCTGCTGCTGACGCTGTTCGACGGCCTCGCGCTGCTGTGGCTGCTCGGCAATGCCCGGCTGCTCGACTGATTTCTACCGGAACATCAGCTGGCTGAATAAAATTTTTTGCGCCGGGCGACTCCAAATAGTTCTGCCGTCCGGCACAGTATTAACAGGAGTTTTGATGAAAGCTTTATCTTACTCGCTGCTGGTGGCTGCCGCGCTGCTGAGCGGCTGCGCCAGTTCCGGCTCCGCTTCTTCTTCTGATTCAGACGTCAGCTGGTATAACCCGCTGAGCTATCACTGGTCGTCGGCGCTGCCGTGGAACTGGTTTGGCTCTTCTCTGACTGCGACGGAACAGGGCTTTGGCGGCGTGGGTAGCGCCACGGCCATGAGCGAAAGCGCTATCAGAGATGGCCTGAGCGGCAACTATAAGCTGCGCCAGGGGATGCGCAGCGAGAACGGTGGCGTTATCGCATTTGGGCAGGCGCTGTACGACGGCAAGGTGAAGCTGCAAATCAGCGGCCGCAGCAGCGTGGAGCGTATAGAGGTAACGGACAGCGCAATCGCCGCGCAGGATGGCAGCAAAATCGGTGATACCTTCAGTGAAAAATTCAGCAAAGCCTTCAATAACTGCAAGCTGGCCGGTCGCGTGAACAACCACGACGTCGAGTGCCGTGCGCCCGGCAGCAAGAACCTCTCTTATGTCTACAGCGGCAACTGGCACGGTCCAGACGGCCTGATGCCATCAGATAATGTGCTGAAAAGCTGGAAACTGAGCAAAATCATCTGGCAGCGTTAAGGTGTTTTGCGTCAGACGCTTTCCCGTCTGGCGCATAAACTCTTGCGCCGTCTTATGCCATTTTCTACTTTGAAATCATCAAACGATATATAAAATCGCTACTGCTTTTCATGGGGTTATAAATACACTGGGCAAACGGCTGGCGTGAGCCGGATCTCATGTTTTCTCAGGGTGCCCAATGACCAAAAGAACGATGAAAAATATCGTTGGCGGTATCGCCTTGTCGCTCAGTCTTGCGGGCGCGGCGAATGCCACCGAACTGCTTAACAGCTCATATGACGTGGCGCGCGAGCTGTTTGTCGCCCTGAATGCGCCGTTCGAGAAACAGTGGGATGCCAGCCATCCTGACGATAAGCTCACTATTAAAATGTCGCACGCCGGTTCTTCTAAACAGGCGCTGGCGATCCTGCAAGGGCTGCGCGCCGACGTTGTGACCTATAACCAGGTGACCGACGTGCAGGTGCTGCACGACAAAGGCAATCTGGTGGCTGCCGACTGGCAAAGCCGCCTGCCCAACAATAGCTCGCCGTTTTACTCCACGATGGCGTTTCTGGTGCGTAAGGGCAATCCAAAGCAGATCCACGACTGGGAAGATCTGGGCCGCGACAACGTCAAACTGGTATTTCCTAATCCCAAAACTTCAGGCAATGGCCGCTACACTTGGCTGGCAGCCTGGGGCGCGACCAGCAAAGCCAACGGCAAGGACGAGGCGAAAACCCGCGCCTTTATGGCGAAGTTCCTGAAGAACGTTGAGGTATTTGATACCGGCGGACGCGGTGCCACCACCACGTTTGCCGAGCGCGGTCTGGGCGACGTGCTGATCAGCTTCGAATCTGAAGTGAATAATATCCGTAATCAGTACGGCAAAGATGAGTATGAGGTGGTGGTGCCGAAAACCGATATTCTCGCTGAGTTTCCGGTGGCGTGGGTCGATAAAAACGTTGAGCAAAATAACACCGCTGATGCGGCGAAAGCCTGTCTTAACTATCTCTATACGCCGCAGGCACAGCAAATCATCACCGATTTCTACTACCGCGTGAACAATCCGCAGCTAATGGGCGAGCATAAAGATCGCTTCCCGCAGACGCAGCTGTTCCGCGTGGAAGATCAGTTTGGCGGCTGGGAAAACGTCATGAAGACACATTTCGCCAGCGGCGGTGAACTGGATCAACTGTTATCAGTGGGGCGTGGATAATGTTTGCGTTAAGTCAGAAACGCGTCTTGCCTGGCTTTGGTCTTAGCCTCGGCACCAGCCTGCTGTTTACCTGTTTAATTCTGCTGCTGCCGATCAGCGCGCTGCTGATGCAGCTGTCGCAGATGACGCTGGCGCAATACTGGGAAGTGATCAGCAACCCGCAGCTGGTGGCGGCCTATAAAGTCACGCTGCTGTCAGCGGGCGTAGCGTCGCTGTTCAATGCGGTGTTCGGCATGCTCATGGCGTGGATTTTAACGCGCTACCGTTTTCCGGGCCGCACGTTGTTGGATGGTATGGTCGATCTTCCGTTCGCCCTGCCAACCGCCGTTGCGGGCCTGACGCTGGCCGGTCTCTTCTCGGTGAACGGCTGGTACGGCGATTGGATCTATAACGCCTTCGACATCAAAGTTTCCTATACTTGGCTCGGCATCGCCGTCGCCATGGCATTTACCAGCATCCCTTTTGTGGTGCGTACCGTACAGCCGGTACTGGAAGAGCTGGGACCGGAGTATGAAGAGGCGGCGCAAACCTTAGGTGCAACGCCGTGGCAGAGCTTCCGCCGCGTGGTGCTGCCGGAAGTGGCGCCTGCGCTGCTGGCGGGCACAGCGCTCTCCTTTACCCGCAGCATTGGCGAATTTGGCGCAGTGATCTTTATCGCCGGTAACATTGCATGGAAAACCGAGGTTACCTCGCTGATGATTTTTGTGCGCCTGCAGGAGTTCGATTATCCGGCCGCCAGCGCCATCGCATCCGTGATTCTTGCCGCATCACTGGTGCTGCTGTTCGCGATTAACACCTTGCAGAGCCGCTTCGGCAGTCGACTGGGAGGTCACTAATGGCGGATATTTCACACATCAACGCCGCCGATCGTCAGCCGGTCAACTGGAGCAAATGGCTGCTGATTGTTATCGGTGTGCTGTTCTCACTGCTGCTGCTGGTGGTGCCGATGGTCTCTATCTTCTACGAAGCATTGAAGATGGGGCTAGGCGTCAGCCTGCAAAACCTTGCCGACAGCGATATGCTGCATGCCATCTGGCTGACAGTGCTGGTGGCGCTGATTACCGTGCCGGTCAACCTAGTGTTCGGTACGCTGCTTGCCTGGCTGGTGACGCGTTTTACTTTTCTTGGCCGCCAGCTGCTGCTGACGCTGTTTGATATTCCGTTCGCGGTGTCGCCAGTGGTGGCGGGCCTGATGTATCTGCTGTTCTGGGGCATCAACGGGCCCGCAGGCAGCTGGCTGGACGCGCACAACATCCAGGTGATGTTCGCCTGGCCTGGCTTGGTGCTTGCAACCGTCTTCGTTACCTGTCCGTTTGTGGTACGTGAGCTGGTGCCGGTCATGCTGAGCCAGGGCAGCCATGAAGATGAAGCCGCGGTGCTGCTTGGCGCATCCGGCTGGCAGATGTTCCACCGCGTGACGCTGCCGAACATTCGCTGGGCGATGCTATACGGCGTGGTGCTGACCAACGCGCGTACTCTCGGCGAGTTTGGTGCGGTCTCGGTGGTTTCGGGATCGATTCGCGGCGAAACCTATACGTTGCCGCTTCAGGTTGAATTACTGCATCAGGACTACAACGTGGTGGGCGCATTTACCGCCGCCGCGCTGCTGACGCTGATGGCAATCGTGACACTGTTTCTGAAAAGCGTGTTGCAGTGGCGTTTAGAGCAACAGCAGCATCGCCTGCAACAGGAGGAAAACCATGAGCATTGAGATTAACCAGATCAATAAATCTTTCGGCCGCACACCGGTGTTGAACGATATCTCTCTGGATATTCCTTCTGGCCAGATGGTAGCGCTGCTGGGCCCGTCTGGTTCCGGTAAAACCACGCTGCTGCGTATTATCGCCGGGCTAGAGCACCAGAACAGCGGGCAGATCCGTTTTCACAATAAAGACGTCAGCGCGCTGCACGCCCGTGACCGCCAAGTCGGGTTTGTGTTCCAGCACTATGCGCTGTTCCGCCATATGACGGTGTTCGACAATATTACTTTTGGCCTGACGGTACTGCCGCGCCGCGAGCGTCCTTCTTCTGCCGAAATCAAACAGCGCGTGACGCGTCTGCTGGAGATAGTGCAGCTGACGCAGCTGGCGAACCGCTTCCCGGCGCAGCTGTCGGGTGGTCAGAAGCAGCGCGTGGCGCTGGCGCGTGCGCTGGCAGTCAAACCGCAAATCCTTCTGCTCGACGAGCCGTTTGGCGCGCTCGATGCGCAGGTGCGTAAAGAGCTGCGTCGCTGGCTGCGTCAGCTGCATGAAGAGCTTAAGTTCACCAGCGTGTTCGTGACTCACGATCAGGAAGAGGCGATGGAAGTGGCCGATCGCGTGGTGGTGATGAGCCAGGGCAATGTCGAACAGGTGGGCACGCCGGACGACGTATGGCGCGATCCTGCCACCCGATTTGTGCTGGAGTTCCTCGGCGAAGTAAACCGCTTCGACGGCGAGATCCACGGTTCGCAGTTCCACGTTGGCGCTCACCACTGGCCGCTGGGCTATACGCCAGCGCATCAGGGTAACATCGAACTGTTCCTGCGCCCGTGGGAAATTGACGTATCGCGCCAGAGCAGCCTGGAGACGCCGCTGCCAGTGCAGATTCTGGAAGTCAGCCCGCGCGGCCACTTCTGGCAGCTGGTAGTACAGCCGACCGGATGGCAGAGCGAACCATTCTCGCTGGTGTTCGACGGCGAAAGAAGCGCGCCGGTGCGCGGCGAACGCCTGTTCGTTGGCCTGCAACAGGCACGCCTCTACCAGGGCACCACGCCGCTGCACGCTGTTGCCTTTGCCGAAAGCGCCTGATATTTTCTCACGCGACAGCGGGCGGGTTTGACCCCGCCCCTTTTTTTGCTCGCTTTGTTTGCCCGGAAACGCATCTTGACCACTCTGCACAACACCATCGGCAATACGCCGCTGATCAAACTCCAGCGCCTAACGCCTGCGAACGGCAGTGAAATCTGGCTAAAGCTGGAAGGCAATAATCCCGCTGGCTCGGTCAAGGATCGCGCCGCCTGGTCGATGATCCACCAGGCCGAGCTGCGCGGCGAGATCGCGCCGGGCGATCGCCTGATTGAAGCGACCAGCGGTAACACCGGTATTGCGCTGGCGATGATCGCCGCGATGAAAGGCTATGCGCTGCGCCTGCTGATGCCCGAAAACATGAGCCAGGAGCGGCAGGACGCCATGCGCGCCTACGGAGCTGAGCTGGTGCTGGTAAGCCGCGAGCAGGGCATGGAGGGCGCGCGCGACCTGGCGCTGACCATGATGGCGCGCGGCGAAGGGCGTGTGCTGGACCAGTTCAATAATCCCGATAATCCGCTGGGTCATTACCAGACCACTGGCCCGGAAATCTGGCAGCAGAGCGCCGGACGCCTGACTCACTTTGTCTCCAGCATGGGCACCACCGGCACCATTACCGGCGTTGGCCGCTACCTGAAAGAGCAGAGCGACAGCGTGAAGATTGTCGGTTTGCAGCCGGAAGAGGGCAGTGCCATTCCCGGTATCCGCCGCTGGCCGCAGGCCTATCTTCCCGGCATCTATCGGCCCGAACTGGTCGATGAGGTGATTTATATGGGTCAGGCCGAAGCGGAAGAGACTATGCGCGCGCTGGCGCGGCGTGAAGGCATTTTCTACGGCGTCAGCTCCGGTGGCGCAGTGGCGAGCGCATTGCGTATCGCCCAGGCGCAGCCCGGCAGCGTGATCGTCGCTATCGTCTGCGATCGCGGCGATCGTTACCTCTCTACCGGCGTTTATCAGTAAATCATCTCGCTGCCTCGGCCCAGACTTTCGGGCCGACTTTGTCTATAGTCACCCAGAGCATCGTCTGACGCCGGATCTGTAAGCAACGCGTAAAATTGGCTGCGTCCGGCGTCCGCTCAGGACAAAATAGCGGCAATTCAGGCGAGAGAACGCCATGAAAATTTTGTTAGTTGATGACGATATGGAGCTGGGCACCATGCTCAGCCAGTACCTTATTGCGGAAGGCTTTGAAACCCAGCTGGTATTAACAGGCAGCGCGGGTATTGAAGGCGCGCTTTCCGGCCAGTATACCGCGATGCTCCTGGATATTATGCTGCCGGATATGAGCGGCATTGATGTGCTGCGCCAGGTGCGCCAGAACAGCCGTCTGCCGGTAATTATGATGACCGCTAAAGGCGACAATATCGATCGCGTAATCGGGCTGGAGATGGGCGCGGATGACTATATGCCGAAGCCCTGCTATCCGCGTGAGCTGGTGGCGCGCCTGCGTGCCGTACTGCGCTGCTTTGAGGAGCAGGTCCCGCTGCCCGATAAAAAAGATCTGCTGCGTTGGGGCGAGCTGACGCTCAATCCCGCTACGCGCATTACCGAATGGCAGGGTAAGGCGTTCGATCTGACTGCATCAGTATTTAACCTGCTGGACCTGCTGATGCGCGTGCCGGACTGCGTAGTGTCAAAAGATGAGCTGTCGGAAAAAGGGCTGGGACGTCCGCGCGAAGCCTACGATCGAAGCGTCGATGTGCATATCAGCAATATTCGCCAGAAGCTGGCCGCGCTGACCGCCGACAGCGTTAATATCGAAACGGTGCGCAGCATCGGTTACCGCATTCGATGAAGCAAAACTATCGCGGCCGCATGTTCTGGAAGATCCTCATCGGCTTCTGGATCGTGTTCGTTATTATCAGCCAGCTGCTCTGGCTCGGCTTCACTATCGCCGGTAATCGCCATGAGCCGCCGGAGATCATCGCTACGCGCCGCATCGTGAATTTGCAGATGGCTTCCGCCGTTTAAGTGCTTGAGCGCGGCGGCCCCAGTTCGCTGGACGATATGATGGCCGACTGGGAGCCGAACGATCGCCAGTTCTTTTCCGTTATCCAGCACGCGCGCCTGCCAATTCGGAACCCCTGCCAGAAACCTTTAACCCGCCGTTTCAGGGGAAATTTCCGGACGTGATTGTGCGCTGGGTGAAAGGGGCGGACGGCAGAGAGTATGAGCTGCGCTATAACGTGAAAGGCCTGCGCGAAGAAAGTTCGATGGTGATGGACGGGCCGGGCCGTATTCTGAATATCCCGGAACCGATGTTTGTGTTTGCCGGTTCGGTGGGGTTGCTGTTTAGTCTGTTGCTGGCGTGGAACCTGAAGCGGCCGATGCGTCAGCTGCGCGAGGGTTTTTCGCGCGTGTCGAACGGCGATCTCAGCGTGCGGCTCTTTCCGATGATGCGCAAGCGTCATGATGAGCTTTCAAACGTGGCGGAAGCGTTTTATGCCATGGTGGAGCGGCTCGATACGCTGGTGCGCGCGCGAGGAGCTGCTGCATGATATTTCCCACGAGCTGCGTTCGCCGCTGGTGCGACTACAGCTGGCGACTGGTCTGGCGCGTCAGCTGGATAAGATGATTGGCGAACTGTTGACGCTGTCGCGCGCCGGGCATGAGAGCATGCCGGACGAGCAGTATTTCGATCTCATCGGTCTGGTGCAGGCGGTGGTGACCGACGTGCGCTATGAGGCGCAAATTTCCGACGTGAAGGTTGATTTGCTCGTCGATGAAAGTGTGGACTATACGGTGCGCGGCAACGCTGAGCTGATCCGTCGCGGCATTGAGAACGTGCTGCATAATGCGCTGCGTTTCTCGTTGCCTGGCCAGCATATCCAGGTGAGGTTGAAGGCCGAGCAGCAGTTGCTGGCGATCCGCGTGCGCGATCAGGGGCCGGGCGTCGTCGTCGAGAAGCTCTCCAGCATTTTCGATCCCTTGGTGCGGGTTAACTCGCCGCTGTTAGGCAAAGGCTACGGCCTGGGGCTGGCTATTGTACGCAAGGTGGTGCTGGCGTATCACGGCGAGGTGAATGAGGTTAACCGTCCTGAGGGCGGGCTGGAGCTTACATTAGGCTGCCGCGCTGGCAGTCGCAGGATAAGGTCTGAATCTCTGTTGCGCTTTTGCAGCTGCGCAGGTGATATGATCCACTTGCATGACTCTGTGCGCCAGAGTACAGACAAACAAAAATGGCACCCAATGGGGTGCCATTTTAATAGCTAAATCCGTTACTTCTTGATGCGGATAACCGGCGTCTCGCCAACGGTCACCTGACCAGAAAGCTTGACCAGCTCTTTGAGCTCGTCCATGTTGGAGATAACGACAGGCGTCAGCGTGGATTTTGCTTTCTCTTCCAGCAGCGGCAGATCAAACTCGATCACCACGTCGCCTTTCTTGACCTTCTGGCCCTCTTCAGCGATACGCTTGAAGCCTTCGCCTTTCAGCTCGACCGTATCAATGCCGAAGTGTACAAACAGTTCGATGCCGTTGTCAGACTCAATTGAAAACGCATGGTTGGTTTCAAAAATCTTACCGATGGTGCCATCAACCGGCGCAACCATTTTGTTGCCGGTTGGTTTGATGGCAATACCGTCGCCAACGATCTTCTCGGCAAACACCACATCCGGTACGTCTTCAATGTTTACGATCTCGCCTGACAAAGGCGCAACAATATCAATCGTCCCAGATGTGCTTTCTGATTTATTGCCAAAAAGCTTGTCAAGAAAACCCATATTCTTCTCCTAAACAGTATTGTTGGGCCAGCGTTTCGTGGATCAGCAGAGTGTTTTCTCTTTAATGAACTTGTTAACCAGGTTCATCAGGTCTTCCGCTGTAGGTTGAGCCAGAGCCTGCTCCGCCAGAGCCTTCGCATCTTCGAAATTAGTATTGCGGATGATTTTCTTAATGCATGGGATTGAAATGGCACTCATGCTGAATTCGTCCAGCCCCATACCCAGTAACAGTAGTGTAGCACGTTCGTCACCAGCCAGCTCACCACACATGCCGGTCCACTTACCTTCGGTATGAGACGCGTCGATAACCTGCTTGATCAGGTTAAGAACAGACGGCGTCATCGGGTTGTAGAGGTGAGAAATCAAATCGTTACCACGATCGACCGCCAGAGTATACTGCGTCAGGTCGTTGGTCCCAATACTGAAGAAGTCGACTTCTTTTGCCAGATGGCGCGCAATAACCGCTGAAGCCGGTGTTTCCACCATAATACCCACTTCGATCGTCTCGTCGAAAGCTTTACCTTCTTCGCGCAGCTGCGCCTTCAGGATCTCCAGCTCGGCTTTCAGGCTGCGAACTTCTTCCACAGAGATGATCATCGGGAACATGATGCGCAGCTTGCCAAAGGCGGAAGCGCGTAAAATTGCGCGCAGCTGAGCATGCAGAATCTCTTTACGATCCATAGCAATACGAATCGCGCGCCAGCCGAGGAACGGGTTCTCTTCCTTCGGCAGGTTCATGTAAGGCAGATCTTTGTCACCGCCAATGTCCATGGTACGTACGATAACCGCCTGCGAGCCCACGGCTTCAGCAACGGCTTTGTACGCCTGGAACTGCTCTTCTTCAGTCGGCAGCGAGTCACGGTCCATAAACAGGAACTCGGTGCGGTAGAGGCCAACGCCTTCTGCACCGTTGCGCTCTGCACCTGCGACGTCGCGCACGGTGCCGATGTTGGCGCAGACTTCAACCTGATGACCGTCCAGCGTAATGGCAGGCAGGTCTTTCAGCTTAGCCAGCTCGTGTTTGTCGCCCAGATACTGAGCCTGAACGGCTTTCAGCTCTTCCAGCTCGCTCTCTGACGGATTCACGTAAACTTTATTGTTAACGCCATCCAGAATCAGGAAATCGCCGTTTTTGACCGTCGCGGTGACATTGCCGGTGCAGACAATAGCGGGAAGCTCCAGCGAGCGCGCCATAATCGAGGTATGGGAAGTACGGCCGCCGAGATCGGTGATAAAGCCCAGTACCTTTTTCAGGTTCAGCTGCGCAGTCTCTGACGGCGTTAAATCTTTCGCGACCAGAATCGACTCGTCCTGGATGGCGCTTAGGTCAACAATGTGCAGACCGAGAATGTTTTGCAGCAGACGTTTACCGATGTCGCGTACGTCAGCGGCGCGTTCTTTAAGGTATTCGTCGTCCAGCTCTTCCAGCGCTTTGGCCTGGCCGTCAATTACGGAGTAGGCTGCGGCATCGGCAGAGGCGTGATCTTTCTTGATCAGGTCGATGATTTCCTGCTCCAGCTCTTCGTCTTCCAGCAACATGATGTGGCCTTCGAAGATGGCTGCTTTCTCTTCACCAAACGTCTCACCCGCTTTCACTCTGATCGCTTCCAGCTGCTGGGCAGCCTGAGCACGGCCATCGAGGAAGCGTTTAACTTCCTGCTCGACCTGGTCATCAGAAATCTCCTTGCGGTTGATGACGATCTCATCCTCAATCAACAGCAGAGCTTTGCCGAAAGCGATACCTGGTGATGCTAAAATGCCTGAAATCATAACCCTACCTTTTAATCACGATGGCTCTTTGACCCAATTTGTTGCCATTGTCGCGGGAGCTGTACTCTACGGATGTGATAACGCGGACACGTTGTCCGCGATCAAGATGTTTGCACTCAATGGGGCAAAGGAGTCGGTATACAGCAAAAACTGAGCGATTACTCCAGTTCAGCAATCAATTTAACCAGATGTTCAACCGCCTGCTGCTCATCTTCGCCTTCTGCGGAGAGCGTCACAACCGTACCCTGAGTCAGACCCAGCGTTTGCAGCTTGAACAGGCTCTTGGCGCTGGCCGATTTGCCATTAGAGGTGACGGTGATTTCTGACTGGAACGCTTTCGCTTCTTTAACAAACTGTGCAGCAGGGCGAGTGTGAAGACCATTAGGTGCGGTGATAGTAACTTCTTGCTGGAACATTCTGTTTCCCCAACGTTATCAGGTTTGGTGTTATGGACTTAAAGTCTAGCCTGGAGCCGTAACTTTAGCCTGTGTAGGTGCGGGGGTATAGCGTAACGCTGCCCAAAAAATGCGCTTGAATGAGTGCGTCACTCCAGATTAAGGGTCAAAATCCATGTCGAGCGCTTCAGCTGTTAATTATGCCGTGATTCACCTTAACGCCAAAAGCGTAAATCGATTCAGCTTGATCCACTTCAAAGGCTGATTAATTTCAGGCATCGAAATAATAGGCAGCTTAAATACCAGAGCTGAGTCATTGAAATCAATCTGGGCGGTGGTGAAAGTGAGATCTACACCATAAAAAAGCACCCGTTCGGGTGCTTTTTTCGGCATTTTCGGACTCTGGCCTTACTGCTGCAGCTCTTTCTCGGTGAAGAGATCGGCAAAGAGCGCAGTGCTGAGATAGCGCTCGCCGGAAGAGGGCAGGATGACCACGATGTTCTTATTGGCGAAGGACTCATCTTCCTGCAGCTTCAATGCTGCTGCGACGGCTGCACCGGAAGAGATACCGGCCAGGATGCCTTCCTCTTCCATCAGCTGGCGCGCTGTGCTGATTGATTCTTCGTTAGTGATCGCGACAACGCGATCGACCAGATCCAAATCCAGGTTGCCGGGGATAAAGCCTGCGCCGATACCCTGGATTTTATGCGGGCCAGGTTTGATCTCTTCGCCTGCAATCGCCTGCGCGATAACCGGGGAATCAGTCGGTTCGACCGCCACGGTAATTAGCTCTTTTTTACCTTTGGTGTTTTTGATGTAGCGCGACACGCCGGTCAGCGTACCGCCAGTGCCAACGCCCGCGATAAACACATCTACCGCGCCGTCAGTATCTTCCCAGATCTCAGGACCGGTGGTCTTTTCATGAATTTCTGGGTTAGCCGGGTTGCTAAACTGCTGGAGCAGCACATATTTGTCTGGATCGCTGGCAACAATCTCTTCTGCCTTAGCGATGGCACCTTTCATGCCTTTTCGTCCTTCGGTCAGAACCAGGTTAGCACCCAGCGCTTTCAGCAGCTTGCGTCGCTCAACGGACATGGTTTCCGGCATGGTCAGCGTCAGCTTGTAGCCGCGCGCGGCAGCCACATAGGCCAGTGCAATGCCGGTGTTACCGCTGGTCGGTTCGACCAGCTCAACGCCTGGTTTCAAAATACCGCGTTTCTCTGCGTCCCAAATCATATTGGCACCGATACGGCATTTTACGCTGAAGCTCGGGTTACGGGATTCTACCTTCGCCAGAATGCGGCAGTTACCGATGCGGTTCAGTCGAACCAGTGGCGTATGACCAATTGTCAACGAGTTATCTTCATAGATCTTACTCATAGCCTGTCCTTAACTGTATGAATTATTGGGAACCCTCAGAGCATACCCTTTCTGTCTACACGCGGAAGGAAAGAAAACGCATATCTATATGTCTCCCCGCAATAAGCCTCGTAAAAAATTGAATAAGGCGCTCTGATGAGTATTAGCGTAGTTCTGAACGGCCCAGCTGTCCGCGGTAGCGATCGACCCACATCGCCGTCGCACCGCATACGGATACCGGCATAATTGCCAGGTTAAGGATCGGAATCATGGTGAACAGGCTAACCAGCGCCCCGAACTGCATATTGGCGCTTTTGTGCTGGCGCACCGCACCGCGTATCTTCTGGAAGCTGACCTTATGGTTATCAAACGGGTAGTCGCAATACTGCACCGAAAGCATCCAAGCGTTGAACAAAAACCACAGCACGGGCGCAACCGTCTGGCCAAAGCCAAGAATAAAATAGAGCAGCAGCAGGCCAAGCGCGCGCGGCAGGTAGCCAAGCTTTTGCAGCTCGCGTTTCATGATGCGCGGCACGTCTTTCAGCATCGCCAGCCAGCCGCTGTACGGCAGCGGTTTACCGGTCAGGCGGCCTTCCAGCTGTTCCGCCAGCAGACCGCAAAACGGCGCGGCAATCCAGTTGGCAATTAGGTAGAAAAGAAATAGCTGAACACCAGTACGATAGATATCACCGACAGCGGCCAGAGCAGGTAGCTTAACCACTGTAGCCAGTCGGGAATATGCGCCATCAGCCGTGGGATCCAGTCGCCCAGACGATAGAAGAGCCAGACAAATACGCCGCCCAGCAGCAAAATATTAATCAGCAGCGTAATGATCACGAAACGCCGAATGCTAGGCAGACGAACCAGCTTCCAGCCTTCGCTAAAATAGTGCGCACCGTTATAACTTGAGACAGTGTTCTCTCGGGCCATACAGGCAACTCTCCAGAAAATAATCAGGCGAGACCATAATAACCTGGCTTTTTCTCCTGACCATGAGGCGATTGTGTAAAAAACAGGAAAAAACGTGGGGTGACTATCTTAATTTGTCATAAAATACTGCACGAGCTTGCACTTGTTTAGCTGGGCAAATACAGTTAGAAGATAAAGTTTGCCGCGGTGGCAAGGTATTGGAACAACAGAGAATACAATGATGCAGGATTTGCGTCTGATATTAATCGTTGTTGGCGCGATCGCCATTATAGCGCTTCTTCTTCACGGACTGTGGACCAGCCGTAAAGAGCGCTCGTCAGTGTTCCGCGATCGCCCGCACAAACGGCTGAAACAACGTGAAGATGAAGACAGCCTGACCAACGACGAAGAGGGCGTCGGTGAAGTACGCGTGCGCCACGAGCGTCCGCACCAGGAACCGCGCTTCGACAACTTCCACGACGACCAGCAGGACGATGCGCCCGCTTTTAGCGCGCCGGCGGAAAAGCCGCGTCAGCCCGCTCCTCGTCTGCAGCCGCAGCCAGAAAACGATCCGCTGGAAGTGGTACAGCCAGAACCGGAATTCCAGGCTGAGCCAGAGCCACGTCAGCCTGTTCATCAACAGCCAGAGCATCACGAGCCTGTTTACCAGGATGCACCTAAAGCAGCAAGCAAACCTAAAGAGGCCGTACTGGTGCTGCACGTTGCTGCACATACTGGTTCGCTAAATGGTGAAGCGCTACTGCAAGGTATTCTACAGGCGGGCTTCCTGTTTGGCGAAATGAATATCTTCCATCGCCATCTCAGCCCTGCGGGCAGCGGCCCGGTGCTGTTCAGCCTGGCCAATATGGTGAAACCTGGTTCGTTCAATCCAGACGAGATGTCTGCTGATTTTTCCACGCCTGGCGTTTCTATCTTTATGATGGTGCCTTCCTACGGCGATGCGAATCAGAACTTTAAGCTGATGCTGCAATCCGCGCAGCGTATCGCCGATGATGTTGGCGGTGTCGTGCTGGATGATGAGCGTCGCATGATGACGCCACAGAAACTGGAAACCTATAAGACCCGCATTCGCGAGGTTACTGAAGCCCGGGAATAATCCAGGCCGTTAAGTCTGATTCACCACAAACCCCGGCCTGCCGGGGCTAATGAGATGGTCCCCCCCCCCCCGCTCAGTGAGCGGTACGCCGGC
>JAUHTP010000015.1:0-37714 GCA_031332935.1 Candidatus Pantoea bathycoeliae
GCCCACCATTAGTCAAAAATCAGTGTTGCAAAAATGGGGGGGACCATCGATTTTTCATCTCTGCCAGTGACATCAGCATAATCCACACCGGCGTGGTTACCGCCGCGAAGACGGTAAAAAAAGCATACTGGCCGCCGCCGGACCGGTCAGAACGTTAAACGTCTGCGACATCAGATAGACGTTAACGCCCACCGCCATCGAACCCAGCAGCACCACAACCCTACTTTAAAGCGGCGGCAAATGCACCAGCCTGGCGATCGCCCAGACAGTCATCGGCTGTAAAATCAGCTTCAGCAGACAGATGGTATAGCTTTCGCGCAGTCCGTCGCGCACGGCGGTAGTGCGCCAGACTCATGCCGAGCGTCACCAGCGACAGCGGCGCGGCGATAAGCGGCAGCGGCTGTTTTAAAAAGCTCCAGGCGGTGCCGCTGAGGATGCCGATAATCAGCGGATTCTTTGCCACGCTGAGCAGCGTGCGGCCGATGCCTTTCAGCGAGAAGCTGCCCTGTTTTGCCCATTCCACCGAGAGCGTCAGCAGCGTCCAGAGGATCAGGCTGTTGAACACCAGCACCAGCGCCACCGAAGGCAGCGCTTCATGGCCAAGAAGCACCGTTGCGACCGGAATGCCCAGCATTACGTTATTGGAGAAGATGCGGCACAGCGCAAACACCGTGCCCGCCACGCCGTCGAGCTTAAACAGCCGTGCGCCCAGTATGCGTCCGAGGATAAATATCAGCAGAAGCTGCCGAAAAACGCCAGCAGCAGCCGCACATCTACTACCGGCGGACTTTTGTAGAAATCGCTCATGACGCGAAACAGCATGCAGGGCAGGGCGACGTTAAACACAAAGCGGTTCATGCCTTCGCTGATGGTGATCGGCCATTTGCCGAAGCGCGTCAGTGCATAGCCAAGAAAAATCAAAATAAACAGCGGAGCGGAAAGGTAAATCTGATGAGTAAGCGTATCAAGCAAGCTGAGCATGGCACGTCTGTTATCTGGATCAGGTAACATCAGCCTAGCATGTTGTTGTCAAAAGCGTAACCTGTCGGCAGCGGGTTTTAGCCTAGCCAGCGGCGCGCCTGCGCATCGCTGATATCGCGATAGTAGACGCGATACAGCGTCTGGTCGCAGGTTCGGCAGCGGGCGGAAATATGGGTGGAAAATAGCTTCTGCCGTTAGGGGCAACGGCGTTGGCGCGGGTGATAACAATATCCTGCCAGCGGTGCCAGTGTGGGATAAGCGAGAGCAGTTTCATCAGGTTCCTCTGAAACGGATAGCTAGGACTACGCAGCATGCTTTGCGGGCCCGGAGCTAGGCGTTGATCGGGATCATGCAGAGGAGCGTTAACTGGTACTACCTCTTAAGGGATAGCGATATTGCTTTCGCTGGCAGGCTCTCTTATGCTGCTGGCGTAATATTCGACTCGGGGTGCCCTTCCTTCTGAAGGCTGAGAAAAACCCGTATTACCTGATCTGGATAATGCCTGCGTAGGGAAGTCAGATGCCTGACCGCATTTGCCTTCTTGTTCGCCGGTTGGGAGTTATGATGATCCACCAACCTCAACGCTTTTCTGACGCGCATTTCGTGCCTGTTCTCGCCCGGTTCGTTCAGCGGCAGCTGCTGGTGCACTGCATGACTAATGATGTGGTGCAGAACGTCACCGCCAACGTATTGCTGGCGCTTCACGCCTTGCCCGCTATGGTCATTGATGCTGAAGAAGTGGTGCAGTTTGCCGCTGTAGGCGATGCCCTATGGCAGCTGGCACAGGAGGCGTGCGCATGAAACGTATCAACGCCTTAACCATCGCTGGTACCGATCCCAGCGGCGGCGCCGGGATACAGGCCGATCTCAAAGCCTTCTCAGCGCTTGCAGCCTATGGCACCAGCGTCATCACCGCACTGGTGGCGCAAAATACCTGTGGCGTGCAGTCGGTCTACCGCATAGAACCTGAGTTTGTCGGCGCACAGCTCGATTCGGTTTTGAGCGACGTGCGCATAGACACGGCGAAAATCGGTATGCTCTCTGAAACCGCGATTGTGCAGATCGTAGCGGAAAAGTTGAAGCGAGCCGCTATCCCTTATGTGGTGCTGGATACGGTGATGGTGGCGAAAAGCGGCGATGCACTGCTGTCGCCAGACGCGGTCGCCAGCGTGCGCGAACTACTGCTGCCGCAGGTATCGCTGATCACGCCTAATCTGCCGGAAGCGGCGGCGCTGCTTGACTGTGCGCCTGCGCATAACGAAGACGCCTTGCTGACGCAGGGCGAAGCGCTGCTGGCGCTATGCTGCCAGGCCGTGCTGATGAAAGGCGGGCATCTCGGCGACAGCGAAAGCCCGGACTGGCTGATCACGCGCGACGGTGCCGAGCGTTTTACTGCACCGCGCGTTAACACGCGGCACACGCACGGTACCGGCTGTTCGCTCTCTGCCGCACTGGCCGCGTTGCGTCCGCGCCATGCAAACTGGGCAGAGGCGCTGCGTGAGGCGAAAGGCTGGCTGCAACTGGCGCTAATGCAGGCCGATACGCTGGAAGTGGGCAAGGGGATTGGGCCGGTACACCATTTTCATCACTGGTGGTAGGGCATTAAAAAGGACGATGGTTACGTCGGAGCATATCTTGATGAGAAGGCCAGCAGGGCGCTGGCCTTCTTCATTATTCAGCGCGGCCTAGGGCGATTCAAACCACTCGCTGTTGCGCTCTGCAATTGGCGTAATAGAGAAAATCATCTCCTGCAAATGACGGCGCATCGCGGCTTCGGCTGCGTCGTCAGCATGCCCCTTCAGCGCAGATAAAATCTCTTCATGCTGCTCAATCAGGCTCTCGGGCGGAGAAACTTCGCTCAGCGTCAGGAAGCGTACGCGGTCCATGGCTGCTTTGATATTTTCCACCGTCTCCCACGCCAGCGCGCAGTTGATGCTCTCGGCGATCAGCCGATGAAACTCGTCGTCGAGGCTGATAAACGCCTGGCTGTCGTGACGTTCGGCGGCGAGCTTTTGCAGCTGCAGATTATGGTCGAGCGCCATCAGCGCGGCCGGTTCAATCTCCAGCGCCGCGCGCCGTACCACCGACACTTCTACCGCCTCACGGATAAACCGGCCATCTGCGACGCGGCGTGCAGAAATTTTCCGCACGAAGGTGCCGCGCTGCGGCAGCACCTGCACCAGACCCGCTTCCGCCAGCTTGATAAAGGCTTCGCGCACCGGCTGACGCGATATGTTAAATCGGGCTGAAACCTCTTTTTCTGACAGCAGCGAACCCGGCCGGATTGCACAGGTCACGATATCCTTACGCAGATAACGGTAAATCTGCTGGTTAACCGGTTCGCTGGTGGTGATGGTATAGGCGATTGACATGCGGCATATCCGTATTACGGCTGGCCGAAGCCAGCCCGTTGGGAAAGTGTCAGTCTAATCAGCGCGCTGCAACTGCGCCAGCGCTTTTGATACTGAACAATTACAGCGTAGTGACGAGCTGCGCCACGGTAGCGCGTGCGCCCTGTTCACGCAGCTGTAAACAGAAACACGTGAGCGTGGCAACGACCGCTTCATTTTGCGCCAAGTCCTCGCCAAACACGGCTTTCATCCCCAGAAGCGCCCTGACGCGCGCTTCGCCTTCGGCACTGCTGGCCACGCGTTCAGCCAGCTCACTTTTCAGCAGATCTCAATAGGTGCGCCTTGCTCATCCACGCCGCCAACGTAGCGCATCCAGCCCGCAATGCCCAGCAGCAGGTCGCAGCTGTGCCGTTACGCAGGTGCCAGCGCACGCTGTCGAGCATACGCTGCGGCAGCTTCTGCGTGCTGTCAGTGGCGATCTGCCAAGTACGGTGCTTAATGGTGCGGTTTTCATAACGCGCAATCAACGAATCGGCATAGGCGGTGAGATCAACGCCTTGGGTACGCAGCGTAGGAGCCTGCTGCTCCAGCATCAGCTTACGCGCGGCGGTGCGCAGGTTAGCATCGGCCATACAGTCGCTGATGTATTCATAGCCGGACAAAAAGCCGAGATAAGCGAGAAACGAGTGGCTGCCGTTGAGCATATGCAGCTTCATCTCTTCAAACGGCAGCACGTCCTTAACCAGCTCTGCACCTGCCTTTTCCCAGGTCGGACGGCCGCTGACGAAGTTATCCTCAATGACCCACTGGAAAAAAGGTTCTGCTTCGACGGCGACCGGATCGCTGCAGCCCAGGCGGTCAGCCAGCTGGGCAAAAGGCTCATCGGTCATCGCCGGAACAATGCGATCCACCATGGTGGACGGAAAGGTGACGTGCTGTTGAATGTAGTCCGCCAGCTCGCTGTCCTGCCGCTGCGCCAGCTGTACAATCACATTGCGCGTAACGTGGCCGTTCTCCGGCATATTGTCACAGGACATCACGCTAAACGTCGGCAGCCCAGCGTTGCGACGGCGGCGTATCGCCGCCAGGATCAGCCCGGCAATGAGCGCGGCGCATCAGGATGGGCCTGATAGTGCTGGATATCGGGATGCTCGGGATTAAGATCGCCGCTGGCCGGATGGTGGCAATAGCCTTTCTCCGTCACCATCATAGAAACGATGGCGACATCTGGCTGGCTCATGGCAGCGATAACCGCCTCGATGCCATCACCTTTGCCGTGCAGCGCTGAGGTGATGACACCAATCAGGCGCGTATTGAGCGAGTCATCGGCCATCTCGGTGAGGGTGTACACAGATGATCCTGCTGACGCAGCGCCTGAATCAGCTCACCGTTGTTGAGGTTAACTTCACAGTAGCCCCAGTCGCTGACTTGTTCCGCCAGCTTGTCGCTGCACAGCGCCTGATGCGCACGATGGAAAGCGCCGAAGCCGATATGCACCATGCGGGTTTTCAGCGTGCTGCGATCGTAGCGCGGGCGCTGTACGTCGGCGGGAAGGCGATCGATCTCTAACATAGTCCGTCCTTATGGCAAACGGGGCGTCATGCGCCCCGTGAATCAGTCATGTGCGTCCGTTTATACCGAAACCGGCTTGTTGCTCGCTTTCGGACTGCGGATAACGAACAGCACCAAGAAAGCACCCACTGCGGCGACAGAGACCGCCAGCACAAAGGCGCTGTCAAATTTGCCGGTGTGTGCACGATAAAGCCGGTCACAATCGAACCGATAATCCCTGACAGGCTGCCGACCAGATTGATGAAGCCGCTGATGCTGCCAACACGGCTCTTATGCACCACGTCCTGAATAATTGCCCAGTAGATTGCGTCAGTGATATAGAGGAAGAAAATCGAGATCGACATCATCATCACCGCAGAGTTGACCTCTTTTACCGTACCCGCCAGCGCCACACAAACGGCAGCGGCGAACAGTTCGACGCTCTTGCCAAAGCGTGCCGCTTCAATCGGCGTCAGGCGGTGGTGCATGTCGTGCAGCAGGTGCTCATCAAAGCTAAATTTATCGCGGATGGCTGCAAACAGTTTTGGCGTAAAGTCGAGGTACTGACCACAGCTGCTCTTCCGGCTAGTTGCCTTTGGTTGCAGGTTCATACGCCAGGCCTTTGCCTTTCGCAGTGCCGTAAGTGGTTTTCATGCCCGGCACGCCGCACTGTGCGCGGATCGTCTTGAAGCCCATTTCCTTGTGCTTCGCGTAGTCGTCCATCACTTCGTCGATGGTATGGCCGGTGGTGTGGCAATGAACCACACGCCGGTGCGCGACGCGCCGCCGAGCAGCTGATAGAGCGGCATATTGGCGGCTTTGTCTTTGATATCCCACAGCGCCATATCGACCGCAGAGATGGCTGACATGGTGACCGGCCCGCGACGCCAGTAAGCGCCTTTATAGAAGTACTGCCAGATATCTTCGATCTGATGCGCGTCGCGGCCAATCAGCTGCGGACAGACGTGATCTTTCAGGTAGGAGGCGACCGGCAGCTCGCGGCCGTTGAGCGTTGCGTCACCAATGCCGGTAATGCCTTCATCGGTGATGATTTTCAGCGTAACGAAGTTTCTGCCTGCGCAGGTAACAAACACTTCGGCGTTAACAATTTTCATTTCACGTGGCCTTCATTCAACAGTCAATGCTGAAAAAGTACGCGCATTTATACTACCATATAAGTTGAAATTGCAGAGTTGTGAAGGCAATCAAAGAGATAATTTAAGGCCGAACTACGGCTGTAAAACCGGCTTTTTACCGGCGGCAGAAAAGCAAAACGCGGGCCATGCTGCCCGCGTGAGTTCAGAACGTTCAGCCGTCTAACGCCAGCAGCGCGCACTGCGGCGGCAGGCGGCAGCTCAGGGCTTCGGGCATCACCTCGATCTCAAACTTGCAGCCCGAGAGCGGCTCACCATCGAGATTAAACGTCATCTCGTTCGGCGAAACGATGTGAAGCGACTTGAGCTTAGCGGTAACGATATTCGGGTTCTCATCGTTGCTGGTCAGCGAATACAGGAGAGTTGGCAGGAGTTCCTGCGCGGTGACAATGCTGAGATCCAGCAGCCCGTCATTAATCAGTGCCGAAGGGCACAGGCGCTGCCCACCGCCCGCCTGACGACCGTTGCCCACGCCAATTGCCAGCGCGTCGCCCTGCCAGTGAAAATCGGGGCCGGTAATCTCGCAGCTGTCGGGTTTCAGCATATCCATGCGCATCAGGCCATGGATAAAGTAGGAGACGCCGCCCAGCGCGGACTTCAGCTTTTCCGGCGTTTCAGTGGTAATACGCGTGCCGAAGCCGCCGGTCGCCATATTGATGAAGTAGCGATCCTTATTTACGCGCGCCAGATCGATAATATGGGCTTTGCCCTGAACGGCGAGACGCAGCGCGGGCTCCATTTGAGCGGGTATCCCGACGCTGGTAGCGAAATCATTAGCGGTGCCTAGGGGAAGAATGCCGAGTACCGGCCGTCTTTCTGGGTTGATCGCGGCGAGTGCGGTGGCAATCTCGTTAATAGTGCCATCGCCGCCGCCTGCGACCACCGTTTCTGCGCCCAGCTGAATCGCCTCCTCGACATAACGTTCACCGTCGCCTTTCTCCCAGGTGACGCGCACTGCGATAGCAAACCCCTCATCGCGCAGTGTCGTTATCGCGGTGCGTAAATCCTCATTGCCTGCACCTTTGCCATTTAGAATTAACAGAGTAAGCGGTTGTTTTTCCATTATCCGTTCCTGGATAATCCACAAAGATTTCTGCTTATAGCATAGTCAGAGCGGGAATTTTACGGGAGAAAAGCGCAAAACAAAGAAAACCTGCACGGGGGAGTCGGGCGGGTGAATGAGGTGGTTCCTGATACAACAGCTATTAATTGTTACTCGTTAGCAGCAGGCGCGACTATAAAAGAGCACGCAGCGGCGGTCTGTGATCCCGTTCTAACTTCGCCTGATTACTTGCAGGACGTGAGCAATAGGCGCAACGTCAATGGCCGCGCCGCGCGCATCCTGCATCGCCTCCAGCGTACAGTTGAGATTACCGTTCGGCGTCATGATCTCCACGCTGTCGCCGATCAGAAACTTGTTCTTCACCGCCACTTCCGCCCAGTCGCCGCGCCGCTCGCCGGTAAATTCACCAACAAACTGCTGGCGATCGGAAATCGAATAGCCCTGCGCGTAGTTCTGGTAGCTGTCATGGGTATGGCGGCGTAAAAAGCCTTCGGTATAGCCACGATGCGCCAGGCCTTCCAGCGTGGTCGGCAGTTCTGGATCAAAGGGCTTCCCTGCCGCGGCGTCGTCAATTGCGCGGCGGTAGACCTGCGCCGTGCGCGCGCAGTAGTAGAAGGATTTGGTGCGGCCTTCGATCTTCAGCGAGTGCACGCCCATTTCGCTCAGGCGCTCAACGTGCGCCACCGCGCGCAGATCTTTCGAATTCATGATGTAGGTACCGTGCTCATCTTCAAAGGCGCTCATCACCTCGCTTGGCTTCATTTTCTCTTCCAGCAAGAATACCTTGTCAGTGGGCTGACCAAGCCCCAGCGTCGGCGTCACTTCCTGCACCTCAACGATATTGCCCACCTCGTCCTGCTGGCCTTCCTCGACTTTATACTCCCAGCGGAAGGCATTGGTGCAGGTACCCTGATTGGGATCGCGCTTGTTCATATAGCCCGACAGCAGGCAGCGTCCGGAGTAAGCCATGCAGAGCGCGCCATGCACAAAAATTTCAATCTCCATCTCCGGCACCTGCTGGCGGATCTCAGCGATCTCTTCCAGCTATAGCTCGCGCGACAGGATCACGCGCGTCAGCCCCATCTGCTGCCAGAATTTCACCGTCGCCCAGTTGACCGCATTGGCCTGCACGGAGAGATGGATCGGCATCTGCGGAAAGGCCTCGCGCACCAGCATAATCAAACCGGTATCGGACATGATCAGCGTTCCCGCTGGAGAAAGGAGTTCAGGTTTCATGGTGTTCTCACTGATGTCAAGTCAGCATGCCGCCGGGTGCGGCACGTGCAGCGGCCGTGATAAAGGTCACGGCCCGGCAAAAGGTGCGGAATTGTAGGCAGCGGGCGCGGTAAATCAATTGATCTAGATCAACTGACACAGATCCGCTTACCAGCGATAGCACATGCCATAGACGGCGCGGATAAACGGCTGGTCGGCGTCGAGGTTTTCCAGCTTGTGACGCAGATTTTTAATGTGGCTATCGATGGTGCGGTCGGTGACGACGCGGTAGTCGTCGTAGAGATGGTTCAGCAGCTTTTCGCGCGAAAAGACTTTCCCTGGTTCCAGCGCCAGGGTTTTTAGCAGCCGGAATTCAGCGGGCGTCAGCTCCAGCGGCAGATCGCGCTAGCTCGCCTGAAAAAGCGCTTCATCAATTTTCAGCAGCGAGTCTTTGCCCGCCTCTTCCGGCACGCGCTTCACGCGGCGCAGAATCGTTTTCACGCGCGCCACCACTTCACGCGGGCTGAACGGCTTGCAGATATAGTCGTCTGCGCCAATTTCCAGCCCAAGCAGGCGATCGATCTCCTCGGTGCGCGCCGTGAAAATAATGATCGGCAGCTCGGAAAAGCGGCGGATTTCGCGGCACAGCGTCAGGCCATCACTGCCGGGCAGCGTCTACTGGACAAAAGGCAAGTACCTGGCTGCCGTGGGCAATATGGTGCGTGCGGTAGTTGGAAGCCTGCAGATAGTCGATCATTAGCTGCGCCAGCTTCGGCTCGTCTTCCACTACCAGAATCAGCGGGTCGTTTTTTTCCGGGGTCATCTTCAGTCACGGCTGGGGAACATAGCGCAATTGTAGCGTGATTTTCAGTCCACCTAAATCAGAGTGCTCCGCAGCGATATGGCCGCCGTGCGCGTCGACGATATTTTTACAGATCGCCAGCCCCAGGCCCGAACCGCCGCTGGCGCGGTTGCGCGAGCCTTAGGTGCAGAAAAAGCGCTCAAAGATCTGCGCCTGCTGCTCTGCGTCAACGCCCGGCGCGCTGTCGGCAAAACTCATCTGCCAGTAGGGCGCTTCATACCACAGCTGCACCTCGACCTAGCCCTAGCGCATCAGTGTAGCGCAGGCTGTTCTCCAGCAGGTTAGTGAACAGCTGCATCAGGCGATCGGGGTCGCCAAAAAAGGGCGCTTTGTCCGGCATCTGCAAGGAGAGCGTAAGGCCGTGACTGCGGTAGCGCTCGTTAAAACTGCCCGCCGTCACCTCCAGCAGCTGCACCAGATCGGTGGCCTGTTTGCGATAGGCGAGGGCACCTTCGTCCGAAAGCGATAGCTGGTGCAGATCGTCCACCAGCTTGCTGAGCACGCCGACTTCACTCTGCAACGAGCCGATCGCCTCCAGCTCGCCACGCAGGATCGCCAGCGGCGTGCACAGCTCGTGGGAAATATCGGCCATAAAAGCGCGGCGCGTGCTCTAGTTCTTCTCAAGGGAGCTGGCAAGGCGGTTAAAGTCCTGCGCCAGCTGGCCCAGTTCATCATGGCTGCCCACCTCGACGCGCGTGGCAAAGTTCCCTGCCGCAAGGTGGTGTGTGCCCGCCACCAGCCGTTTTACCGGGGCCAGCAAACCGCGCGACATCAGCCAGGTCACCAGCGCAGCCAGCAGCGTTGACAGGCCGACAATAAGCCAGCTGGTGCGTTTTTGCTGATGGTCGAAGTTAATATCGGTGCTGCGCGTCAGGCGCTCCGGTGGCGAACCCACGACGCAGCCGACGATTTTGCCGTTGCTGGTGGTGATATTGCGCCGCGAGCCCTCCTGCGGCACCGGCGCGCGCGGGCCAACCAATACCCTGATCGATAATCCAGAACTGGGTGCGCCAGCCATGCGGCGGCAGCTGATTGTTGCTGTCGGGATTTTGCTCCAGCGAGCGCAGCATGGTGAATACCAGCCGATCGTTATGGCGCAGGAAATCCCAGTTGCCGTGCTGCTCATATTGATCGGCCAGCGCATCGCCGAGAATGGCGAGCCGCTGCTCATTGCCGCGCTTAATATAGTCAACGAAGCCGTGTTCAAAGCTCAGAAGGACGCCCCAGTGCATGGTGATCAGCACCAGCATACAGGTAGAAAAAATCGCTAAAAACAGTTTGGCGCTGATACCCAAGCGCAAAGGGGACTTCATGGTTTTCTCCGGCGTCGCAGATCGACGTTTTTACTGGTTTCCTGCGGCACGCGCCAGAACACCAGCGCGGGCAGGGCGATAATCAGCGCCATACAGGCGTAAGCGGTGACGAACATGCTGTGGGTGTTGTCGCTGTTTCCCAGCGCATCCTGGCCAAACGCGCCCAGCAGCAGACCAGCGATAGTGACGCCGATACTCATCGACAGCTGCATAATCATCGACAGCAGGCTATTGCCGCTGGAAGCGAGATCGTCCTGCAGATCTTTTAGCGTCAGGGTATTCATGGAAGAGAAACGCAGCGCGTTCACCATGCTCTGCATCAGCAGCCAAATCCAGCCGAGCAGCGCCACCAGCGGGAACAGCAGCACCACCGCGAGTGCGAGCGTGGTGCCGACCAGCGCGTTGCGGTAGCCGAACAGGTTAACGATGCGCACCACCACACGCTTAATGCCCATATTGCCGAGCACCATTGGGATCATCATCAGCCCGGCGTGAAACGGGGTGAAGCCCATGCCAACCTGCAAAAATATCGGCGTCATAAACGGCAGCATGCCGCTGCCGATGCGGCTCAAAAAGCTGCCGATCAGACCGATTGAGTAGATGCGGTTGTCAAACAGCTTCAGGCTGAACAGCGCATTGTCGTTGTTGCGCGCATGTATCAGGTAGAAGAGCAGCGAGAAGACGCCGATCAGGATCATCGCACCGAGCAGCAGGGGAGAACCGCCGCTGCTGCGCTGGCCGTCGAGCGCCATTGTCAGCGTTGCAATCCCGGCCGCCAGCAGCAGAAAGCCAAGAAAATCGAGCGTCGCGTCTGCATCGAGTCGTTCGGCATCAGCATGATTGTCGCGATAGCGCCGATAATGCCGACAGGAATGTTAATCAAAAAAATCCAGTGCCAGCTGGCGTACTCTACCAGCACGCCGCCAAGCGCCGGGCCGACCAGCGGGCCAATTTGCCCCGGCAGCGTCACAAAGGTCATCGCCGACATATACTGCTCGCGCGGCACGATCTTCATGACGGTTAGGCGCCCAACCGGCACATCATCGCGCCGCCAATGCCCTGTACCACGGGCGCCATCACCAGCTGATCGAGCGTTGAGGATAGGGCGGACAGCAGCGAACCGACGCTAAAAAGCACGATGGCGCTGAAAAAGATATTGCGCACGCCGAAGCGGTCCGCCAGCCAGCCGCTCAGGGGTAAAGTCACCGCCACCGTCAGCAAATAGGAGACGATCACCGCGTGCATATGCAGCGGACTGACGCCCAAGTCATGGGCCATTGAAGGGAGCGCGGTATTGACGATGGTAGTGTCCAGCGTCTGCATAAAGAAGCCGAAAGCGACAATCCATAGCTGCCAGCGAACCGTGGCGTTTTGGGCGTTCATGAACAGTCTCCTGTTAATTAAAGCCAGTTCTCGCTAAGTAATCCTTCCACACGACTGAACTCACGCAGGTTATTCGAAACCAGAGTCAGCCCAAGGCTACGTGCATGGGCTGCAATATGGAGGTCGTTAGCCCCAACGGGTGTCCCTTTACGCTCCAGATCGGCGCGGATAGCGCCATAGTGAAAGGCAGCTTTGTCGTCGTAGCTGAGCACATCAAGACGGGATACAAAATCTTCAATCACCCGCAAATTACGCTCGGGGAACTGGCTTGTTTCAGCACCGTAGAAGAGTTCAGCCAGGGTTATGGAGGAGATCACCATGCGCCCAAGCTGAGCATTAAACTTGCTTAGCATCTCGATCGGGCGTCGTTTAATCACATAAATAACGATATTGGTGTCCAGCATGTAACGGTGCATTAGAACGCTTCCCGCTCATCGGACGCTGGCGTGGCCCGCTCCGCCATGAAATCGTCGCTTACGCTCTTTTCGCAAAGGAAAAAGCTATCCCAGGCGTTTTCAACAGGAGTAATGATGCGCTCATTGCCTACCGCCCGAACGGTGACGGTTTTTACATTTTCTGGAAAACGTACATCAGCGGGAATACGTAAGTTCTGCGTGCGGTTGCTGATGAAAATTGTCCCTTGAGACATGCTGCACCTCCGGCTTTTCAGCGGTTAATATGTAGACATTATGCTATTTAGCATACGTATATAGCAACTAATCTGATGCCAGCTCACGTCGTCCACGCTTGCGCCGCAGCTTATCCATATATAAATAGACCACTGGCGTGGTGTAGAGCATCAGTAGCTGGCTCATAATCAGCCCGCCCGCAATAGTAATGCCGAGCGGCTGGCGCAGCTCCGCGCCATCACCGCTGGTGAGCACCAGCGGCAGCGCGCCGAACAGGGCGGCCAGCGTGGTCATCAAGATCGGGCGGAAGCGCAGCAGGCAGGCCTGGAAAATAGCGTCGAGCGCGCTCAGGTTGCCGCTGCGCTGTGCATCGAGCGCAAAATTCACCATCATGGTGGCGTTCTTCTTCACGACGCCGATCAGCAGCAAAATACCAATCAGCGCGATAAGGCTAAACGGCGTGTTGAACAGCGATAGCGCCAGCAGCGCGCAGATCCTGAACGTAGAGATTTACGCCAGGCTCTTTCGCCAGTTTGGCGCGCAGCCGGGCAATCACCGCATGGGCACTCTCGCTGCGCTCTGACAGCGGCCTCAGCGAGATAAACATTGAGCCGCTGTTGGTGCGCATTCCGCCGGTAAAGCCCACCACGCTTTCAACCGCCGGATCGTTTTCACGATCACCATAAAATCCTGTAGTTTCTTGCGTATCGCCTGAAATGAGATGCTCTGATCGGCGGAGATGGAGCCGGAGAGACGGCCGGTATCCTGCTCTGGCATAAAGGTTTTGGGCACCTGAATAAACAGCCAGACGGTCAGCGCCATCAGCGACAGGTTATTCAGGCTGAAGCCGCACAGGTGCATCGCGGCGAAGGTGCCGATCAGTGATACCGGCATGGCAGCGGCGGGGATCAGCGTGGCGCGGCCGGAGCGCAGGAAAACGAACACCCACCATAATCACCAGCACCACGGCGATGGTCAGCGACTGCTCAACCTCATGCAGCTAGGCGTGAATCGTCGGCGAGCGATCCTGGGTAATTTGCAAATCAATGGCGACGGGAATGGTCTCGTGCAGCACAGGCATCTCGGCACGAATGCGGTCGACGGTGTCGATGACGTTGGCTTCCGGTGTCTTGCGTACCAGCAGCACAGCGGGCTTGCCGTCCGCCATCCCGGCGTTGCGTACATCCTGCACCGAGTCCTGCACGCTGGCGACATCGGCGAGCTTGACCGCTGCGCCGTTGCTATAGTGCACCACCAGCGGCGCGTATTCACTGGAGGATTGGTGCGCAGCTGCCAGCGCTGCTGGCGATCCTCTACCGCGCCCTGGGGACGACGTTGGTTCGCGTTGGCAATTGTCTCGCGCACGGCATCCAGCGAGACGCCCTGGTTAAACAGCGCCTGGGGATTCAGCGCGATGCGCACCGCAGGCAGCGAACTGCCGCCCACCGTGACGTCACTCACGCCCTCAATTTGCGACAGTTTCTGTGCCAGCTGGGTAGAGGCGTAGTCGTAGAGCTGGCCGGGGTTATAGATATCCGAGGTCAGCGTCAGGATCATAATCGGCGCGTCCGAGGAGTTTACCTTACGGTAGGTCGGACGGCTCGGCATCCCGGTCGGCAGCAGGCTCTGCGCAGCGTTGATTGCCGCCTGCACATCGCGCGCTGCGCCGTTGATGTCGCGATCAAAATCGAGCACCAGAATAATGCGCGTGCTGCCTAGCGAGCTGGCGGAGGTCATCTCGCTGACGCCCGCGATGCGGCCCAGCGAGCGCTCCAGCGGCGTCGCCACCGACGACGCTATGGTTTCCGGCGACGCGCCCGGCAGCGAGGCCGAAATCACAATCACCGGGAAATCGACCTGCGGCAGCGGGGCGACCGGCAGCAGGCGAAAACCCAGCACGCCCGCCAGCGCGATGGCAGCAGCGTGGTGGCGACCGGCCGGTGAATAAACAGTGCAAAAAATCTCACTGCTGCGCCTCCTGACCGCTAAAGCGGCGGCACGTCGCGCGGCCGAGGCGATCGAACAGCAGATAGATCACTGGCGTGGTGAACAGCGTCAGGACTTGGCTGAGGATCAGCCCGCCAACCATGGCGATGCCAAGCGGATGGCGCAGCTCCGCGCCGACGCCGGTGCTGAGCATCAGCGGCAGCAACGCGCCGCCGACAAAGACCTAGATCAGATTGATGAATGAGAATTTCAGGTTCACCAGCTCAGGGCCGATGATCAGCGCGTTAGCCAGCGCGGTGCCAGCTACGCAGCCCAGCAGCAGCGAGCTGCGCGAAGGCGCGCGAAACACCACCACGGTCATCAACGCAGTGGCGAACCAGAGTGGAGAAATACGACCGCTGACCACGATCAGTTCCAGACAAAAAAGCGTCAGCATAAAGGCATGTACCCCTAAAATCAGGGCGCTTAGCAAGCGGTTTTGCGGTTTATCAGGCGAGGATAATAGTTCAGCACTCATTCACTAATTCGGCAGTGCGCACCGCGCCGAAACGACGAAAAATGCGCCAGTCATTCTCTTTGTGGCATGCCATCACATCGCCGTCTCAATGCGTCTGTAAAATCAAATTTGTGCGATATTCAACGAATTGACTGGCGCTTTTGCAGCGCAAAAGGGCACAAGGGAATTACTGGCGGAACAGATCGGCGCGGGTAAAGGGGTTCTCCAGACCGGCAAGATCGGCAGAGAAACGTTCAAGAAACTGTTGCGTTGTGGCGACACGGCCGTGACCCAGCAGCAGCCCGGTAGCGACTTCGCTGGTGGAGTGTGCATGGCGCGATAAACCCACCAGCAGCGGGATTAAGTAACCGATACCAATAGCGAAGCCGCGCCACAGGTTTGACCAGCGTCCGGAAAGCAGCCACAGCATGACTGGCCAGAGAGTCGCCGACATCGCGCTATGCCCGCTGAAGCCGGTGAAATTGAAACGGGCGCTGCCGAAGCAGAAG
The DNA here is from genome assembly GCA_031332935.1 of Candidatus Pantoea bathycoeliae. GTDB lineage: Bacteria > Pseudomonadota > Gammaproteobacteria > Enterobacterales > Enterobacteriaceae > Pantoea > Pantoea bathycoeliae. Next base: position 15,455 of record JAUHTP010000015.1, read on the forward strand.
CCGAGAAACAGAATTTTCGACAGGCTCACCAGCAGGCCGGCCAGACCAAAAGCCAACAGCCAGTACCATACTGTGCGACGGTTATCGCTTTTCCACGGCAGGATCAGCGCGATAATCACCGCTGTCGGAATGAGCAGCATGCTGTCGCCAAAATAGGTCAGGGTTCTCCAGTGCATATGCTTCCTTTAGTACGGGCCAGCAGGAAAAATTCCACATCAGTGCGGGTGCAGCGTCATCTTCTGCCGTCTGATGCGCCAGCCGCATAAGTTAATACAAAACCAGCGGCTAGTTTATCGGGTAAACGATCCAGTTAATAAAGGGGATATTCTGAAATCCCGCTGGCGGCTTTTCTCTAGCGTCAAAAGAATGAAATCCCTATACTTAGCGCCTACCAAACTCTCTCCATTTCGTCCTGCGTCAAAACGCCTAATCCGCGTACAGCGCAGGCTCCAGTATCAGGTCTTTAAAAAGTATGACTGACAAGTCTCATCAGTGCGTGATTGTGGGCATTGCCGGTGCCTCCGCATCCGGAAAAAGTTTAATCGCCAGCACGCTCTATCGTGAAATCTGTGACCAGGTGGGTGACGAGCATATCGGGGTGATCCCGGAGGATGCATATTATAAGGACCAGACCCACCTCACCATGGAAGAGAGGGTGAAAACCAACTACGACCATCCCAGCGCAATGGATCACGATCTGCTGCTGCAACACCTGCAGGCGCTGAAAGCGGGTCAGGATATTGATTTGCCGGTTTATAGCTATGTGGAACACACGCGCACCCGCGACAGCATCCACCTGAAGCCGAAGAAGGTGATTATTCTGGAGGGTATCCTGCTGCTGACTGACGCGCGCCTGCGCCAAGAGCTGAACTTCTCTATCTTTGTTGATACGCCTCTGGATATCTGCCTGATGCGCCGCATGAAGCGCGACGTCAACGAGCGCGGCCGCTCAATGGATTCGGTGATGAGCCAGTATCAGACAACCGTGCGCCCGATGTTCCTGCAGTTTATTGAGCCTTCAAAGCAGTACGCGGACATTATTGTGCCGCGCGGCGGGAAAAACCGTATTGCAATTGATATTCTCAAAGCCAAAATAAATCAGTTTTTCGAATAAAACGCGTCGGGTCTGACGCGCTGCGAACCGCCTGAGGCGCGAGTTTCAGCCTGTTCGCTACACTTATATCATGGAGAAAGGTTAATGAGATTATGCGACCGCGATATTGAGGCATGGCTGGATGACGGCAGGTTAGCTATCGATCCGCGCCCGCCGGTAGAGCGCATCAATGGCGCAACCGTCGATGTGCGACTGGGCAACCAGTTCCGCACTTTCCGCGGCCACACGGCGGCTTTTATTGATTTGAGCGGTCCGAAAGACGAAGTCAGCGCCGCGCTCGATCGCGTCATGAGCGACGAAATCGTGCTGCCAGAAGGTGAAGCTTTTTTCCTGCATCCTGGCGAACTGGCGCTGGCGGTCACCTTTGAGTCGGTCACGATACCAGACGATCTGGTCGGCTGGCTTGATGGCCGCTCCTCGCTGGCGCGTCTGGGTTTGATGGTGCACGTTACCGCGCACCGCATCGATCCGGGCTGGCAAGGGCGCATTGTGCTGGAGTTCTATAATTCTGGTAAGCTGCCGCTGGCGCTGCGCCCAGGGATGCTAATTGGTGCGCTGAGCTTCGAACCGCTTTCTGGCCCGGCAGCGCGACCCTACAACCGTCGTGAAGACGCTAAATATCGCGGACAGCAGGGCGCTGTCGCCAGTCGTATCGACAAAGATTAAATCGCGAAGATGGGGATGTGATGAAAAGAGTGATAACCTCGCTGGCCATTTTGCTGGTGGTCATTGTTGCGGGCATGACGGCGCTGGTGCTGCTGGTCAACCCAAACGATTTCCGATCCTATATGGTGAAACAGGTTGAGCAGCGCAGTGGTTATCGGCTGGAAATAGGCGGCGATCTGCGCTGGCACGTCTGGCCTAAACTCAGCATCCTTGCCGGGCGGATGAGCCTGACCGCGCCCGGCGCGTCGCAGACGCTGGTCATGGCGGAAAACATGCGTCTCGATGTGAATCTCTGGCCGTTGCTGTCGCACCAGCTCAGCGTCAGCCAGGTCATGCTACGCAACGCTGTGGTGCGCGCCACGCCGGAAAGCGAGGCGCAGCAGCCGCAAAACGCGCCAGTGGCGCCTCCGCGCAGCGAGGCCAGCGCGCCAGCCAGCGGCTGGTCATTCGATATCAGCCAGCTGCGCGTCGCCGACAGTCTGCTGATCTGGCGTCGGCCAGGCGGCGATGAATATAACTTCCGCAATTTTAACCTCACCCTGAATCAGGACTACCGTCACCAGGCGAACATTGAGCTCAGCACCAGCATGACGCGCAACCAGCGCAATGCCACGTTGTCGCTGAAAGGCCAGCTCGATGCGGCGCAGTATCCACATCGCCTGAGTGGCAAAATTGACGAGCTTAATTACGCGCTCAGCGGAGCCAACATTCCGCCGCAGGGCATTAAAGGTGCGCTGAGCGCGCAGGGCAGCTGGCAAGCCGACACGCAGCAGTTTGCGCTGACGCAGTTGCAGCTGACTGCTAACGACAGTGCGCTGTCGGGCGAGGCGAGCGGCACGCTACCGCAGCAGTTTGCGCTCCAGCTGCACGCAAACCAGCTTAATTTCGACAATCTGATGCCCAATGCGCCGCAGATTAGCACCAGCGGCGAGCAGCACGCCACCGTGGCGCGCGCGCCGGTGATTGCGACGCCGCGCGTACAGAACAATATTGATTCGCCGCTGAACGGTCTGGATCTCGCGGTCAACCTGAAAGCCGACAGCGCAGTGTGGCGCGGCCTGACGCTGCAAAGCTTTGCGCTGGATGCCACTAACCAGCAAGGCCTGATGACATTAAGCGCCCTGAGCGGCAAGCTGGGCGATGGCACTTTCTCGGTGCTTGGCACCATCGATATTCGCCAGCCTGAAACCCGCGTTGCACTTCAGCCGGTGCTGAAAAACGTCGCCATTCAGCCGCTGCTCGCCGCCTTTGAAATCCCGCAAACCTGGCAGGGAAATATTTCGCTGAACGGCGACCTGAGCGGTGAAGGCCTGACGCTGGATGCGGCGAAGCGCCAGTGGCGCGGTGAGGCGCAGCTTCACGCCACTGACGTGAAGCTGGCGCAGATTAACCTACAGCAGATGGTGCGCCGCGCGGTTGAGCGCGCCAGCAATCGTGTCAGCACCGACGAGAGCGGCGAGCAGGGCATTCGCCAGCTTGATGGCACGCTGGCATTAAGTAATGGCGTGCTGCGCGTTGCGGATCTGAATGGCGAAGGCGACCGTTTGCGTTTGCAGGGCGCTGGCGAAGTCAACATGCCGAAGCAGCAGCTGGATGTGACCTTTGGCCTGACCCTCAGCGGCTGGAAAGGCGATGACCGACTGGTAAGCGTCCTGTCGCAGCAGGCCATTCCACTGCGTATGTATGGCGACTGGCATAATGTGCAGTACTCACTGCCGGTCGACCAGGTGTTGCACCAGCAGTTGCAGAACGATGCGAAGTCGCGCCTTAACGAATGGCGAGACCGCCAGCCGAAGAACAGCGACAGCGCCTGAGTCACACTTCATAATCGGGGTCCTGCGGCTGTTGCAGGATCTCGACTTTCTGCACGCGATGGTTCTCTACCTGTAAGGTGCGCAGCAGATAGCTGCCGACCTGAAGCGTTTCGCCCTCTTCAGGCACATGTTGCAGGCTATCCATCAGCAGCCCGGCCAGTGTGTGATAGCTGCGCCGCTCATCCAGCGGCAGCCTGACGTAGAGCGCTAAATCCTCCAGAGGGATATTGCCGTTAACGATCCACTGGCCTTCTCCCTGCGCCTGCACATCGTAGCGGGCATCAATTTCTTCACCCTCAAGCGGCAGATTTCCAGCGATGGTCTCCATCAAATCGCTTAGCGTGACCACGCCTTCCACGGAACCAAACTCATCGACTACAAAGGCAAAGTGGGTGCGTGCCTGGCGGAACTGTTCCAGCGCCTGGAGCAGCGTCAGCAGTTCCGGAAACACCAGCGGCTGCCGGATCAGCGCGCGTAAGTCCAGCGATTGCTGGTGCAGCGACTGGTGCAGCAGATCGATGGCGTGCACCACACCAAGCAGCTCGTTGCTCTGGTCAGTAATCAGCAGGCGCGTATGCTGGTTGCGGTCGAGTCTCGCCATTATCTCTGCCGGATCGTCATCCAGGTTAATGTGCTCAACGTCGTGACGCGAGGTCATTACGCTATTAACGTGGCGCTGGGCAAAGCCGAGCACGCGCGCAATCATTACCCGCTCCTGGCGGTTAAACAGCGCATGGCGATCGCTGTCGGCAATCAGGGAAGCGCTCTGCGGATCCAGTTCGGCATGGTCGGCTTCGCCGCGCAGCAGTCTTAAAACGGTTTCCGCCGTGCGCTGGCGCAGCGGCCGTCCCGCTGACAGCGCACGACGGCGGTTATGCTGCGCCAGCTGGTTGAATGCTTCGATCAGGATGGAGAAACCGATGGCTGCATAGAGATAACCTTTAGGAATAACGAAGCCCAGGCCTTCTGCAACTAGGCTAAAGCCGATCATTAGCAAAAAACTCAGGCAGAGGATCACAATCGTAGGGTGGCTGTTAACGAAGCGCGTCAGGGGGTTGCTCGCCAGCAGCATCAGCAGAATCGCGATGGTTACGGCTGTCATCATCACCGGCAGCTGGTTAACCATGCCAACGGCGGTAATCACCGCGTCGAGGGAGAAAATGGCGTCCAGCACCACGATTTGCGCGACGACCGGCCAGAATTTAGCGCCGTGTTTTTGTTGATTCTGCCCATGATCCTGGCCTTCGAGCCGCGAATTGAGTTCTGTAGTGGCCTTAAATAGCAGAAACAGCCCGCCAAAAAGCAGCAGCAGATCGCGTGCGCTAAAGGGGTGATTCCACAGCGTAAACAGCGGCTGCGTTAACGTGACCAGCCAGGAAAGTGAGGCCAGCAGCAGCAAACGGCACAGTAATGCCAGCAGCAAACCGATAATTCGCGCCCGGTCGCGATCTTTGCCAGGCAGCTTTTCCACCAGAATGGCAATAAATACTAGGTTGTCGATCCCCAGCACCAGTTCAAGAACGATTAGCGTGACTAATCCTGCCCACAGTGAGGGATCTGCTAACACCTCCAACATGCCTAAGCCGCCTAAATATATCAAAGTCAGTGAAATCTGAGGATAGTGGAGGGCAGGGCAGGGCACAACCTTGTTTCAGGGCATAATGCAGACGCGAGGCAAAGGAATAAAGGAAAGCAGATGCTTATCTTCTTTCATCAAAGTGACAAAATTGTGTAAAGCAGAATGTTCGCATAGTAAAGAGAACGAATTACAAATCAAAGCGCACGTTAAGTTAAAGATGAGCATTTATTCGGGACGCTATATGGAATAAGTCTGATTTTTTTCGGAGGTATTGCACTTTTAATTTTACCAGGAGACGGGCCGCATTACTTATAGCTGGTAGTCTTTTTCCTAAAATAGTCAGGGGACAGCGGGGCCTACTTGTAAAGAAGGCATTAATAACTAGTATAGCAACGTTCTGGTAAAAGTCTGCGCTTGTGTTGATATTCGCCCTCGGATTTGGCACCCAATGTTATGAATTGTGATCCGACTCTACGGGCATACTTTAGGCATTCAGGCCGGGAATGACAAATTGGGAATCAGGATATCAAATACGGTATTGGCAGCGACAGCCAAGGGCGGTAGTGTGCCTGAAACGCGTTTTGCGTTGAGAAAATAAGCAGTGCGCCACCTGCGGCTAAGTCAGAGTAATCTGTTGGTATTTCTAAAAATTTTCTTGTTTGCTTGCTAAGGAAGTTGGCGTGAACGCACCCTGTAACTCTCTTCAGTTACGCCTTTAGCGGCGAAAAACTGATTCGTTCAAATATTACACAGCTCAGGGTGTCACGGATTAAAGGAAATAAAATAAAGAGTTAAATATGCGCGATACCGAAATTACGTTTAAAAGTCTTTTACCAAATGGTTGTTGGCCGGTTCGGACTTGATTGGTTTTAACGCCGCCTTATTTATTGCGCTGGCGTTTATTAATATGATGTCGAATTCGCCGCTGGCAGATATTTCTGAAAAAGATCTGCATTAGAAAATTCCTACGCATATTTTTCTGTCGGTAATTCGTCGGCTGGTTCTGGTTCAGGCTGCGTCATTTTACTTATCGCAAGCCATTCTGGTTTGAGCTAAAAGAAGTTTTTCGTACTATTCTTATTTTCTCCATTATTGATTTTTCCATTGCCGCACTTTCGAAATGGCAAATGTCGCGTTTCGTCTGGGTATTAACTTAGGTGCTGGCGCTGATTTTGATTCCTCTGTCGCGTGCTGTAGTAAAGCATCTGCTCAACCACTACGGGCTGTGGAAAAAGCAGACCATCATTATGGGCAGCAGCAAAAATGCCCAGGAAGCCTGGCAGGCGCTGCAAAGTGAAGAGGTGATGGTTTTTGACGTCATCGCCTTTTACGACGTCGAAGGCACCTGTCCACAGGCGAGCATCTCTGGCGTGCCGGTACTGCGCGATGCGTCTGAACTGTGGAACCTGACCCACTGCGAAACGCAGTTTATCGTGGCCGTAGAGTTTGAAAAGAGCCAGTATCGCAACGTGTGGCTGAAGAACCTGCGATGCATAACTGCCGTTCAGTTCCCGTTATCCCGACGCTGCGCGGTGTGCCGCTTTACGGCACCGATATGGCCTATATCTTCAGCCATGAAGTGATGATCCTGCGCGTTTAGGCCAGCACCTTTCCACTAGCGGAAAATATGTCGTTGAGCAGCAGGACAGCAACGATGACATCGACGTCTGGTCGAGCAAATGCGACCGAAGCCGCTGGTGGCGCAGGCCAACCCGGGTCTGCAGAACGAAGTGCAGAACTATGAATACCGCATCGGCATTGGCGACGTGATTAACGTTACCGTGTGGGATCACCCCGAGCTGACGACGCCAGCGGGTCAATACCGCAGCGCCAGCGACACCGGTAACTGGGTGCACTCTGACGGCACCATTTTCTATCCCTACATCGGCAAAGTCCGCATAGCGGGCCGCACGGTCACTGAAGTACGCCGTGAAGTTGCGCGTCGCCTCGCCCAGTATATCGAAAGCCCGCAGGTCGATGTCAGCATCGCCTCCTTTAAGTCGCAGAAAACCTACGTGACCGGCGCTGTGACCACCTCCGGCCAGCAGCCGATCACCAACATGCCGCTGACGGTGCTGGACGCCATCAACGCCGCGGGCGGCCTGGCCGCTGATGCTGACTGGTGCAACGTGGTGCTAACGCACAACGGCACCGAGCAGCGCGTTTCCCTGCAGGCGCTGATGCAGAACGGCGACCTGAGCCAGAACCACCTGCTCTATCCGGGCGACATCCTGTATGTGCCGCGCAACGACGATCTCAAAGCCTTCGTGATGGGTGGGGTGCGTCAGCAGTCAACGCTGAAGATGGACCGTAGCGGCATGACGCTGGCGGAAGCGCTGGGCAACGCGCAGGGTATGGATCTGACAGCCGCAGACGCCACAGGCGTATTCGTTATCCGTCCTATTCGCGGGACTAACCGCACCAAGATCGCCAACATCTATCAGCTGAATACCAAAGATGCGGCGGCGATGGTCATGGGTACCGAATTCCAACTTGAACCTTACGACATCGTCTACGTCACCTCCACGCCGTTGACGCGCTGGAACTGTGTTATTTAACAGCTGCTGCCGACTATCGCTGGCATCAACTATGCAAGCGAGGCGGCGCTGCGTTTCCGCAACTGGTCGAACTAGGTTTAGCCATAATTACGTCCGTGTTAGTGGTCTGCGTCGGCAACATCTGCCGCTCTCCTACCAGGGAGCGCTTACTGAAGCGCGCATTACCGGAAAAGCGAATTGCTTCGGCAGGGCTCGGTGCCCTGAAGGGGGATCTGGCGGATCAAACCGCCAGCGAGGTGGCTGCACGTCATGGCCTCTCGCTGGAGGGGCATAACGCGCAGCAGTTAACCGCCAGTATGTGCCGCGATTTCGATCTGATTCTGGTCATGGAAAAACGTCACATCGAACAGGTCAATCGCATCGATCCAGCCGCACGCGGAAAAACCATGCTGCTTGGGCACTGGCTCAACCAATAGGAAATCGCGGATCCGTATAAAAAGAGTCGTGAGGCCTTTGAAGAGGTTTACGGGTTACTGGAAAACGCTACCCAGAAATGGGTCAACGTACTAAGCCGATAGTTGGGATTATCCATGAATATTAAAAATAAGGTTATGACCGCGCCAAGAGAGGAGTCGACAGGATTCGATCTCGGCCACCTTTGGGGACAGCTGATCGATCATCGATGGATCATTGTCGCCGTAACCGCCTTCTTTATGCTGGTGGGAACGCTCTACACACTGTTTGCTACCTCGATTCACAGCGCCGACGCCATGGTGCAGGTCGAGCAGAAAAACAGCAGCACCGTGCTCTCCGATCTGCAAGGCATCCTGCCGGCAACGCCAGAGTCAGATACGGAAATCCAGATTCTGGAATCACGTATGGTGATCGGCAAGACTGTGAACGATCTCGGTCTGGACACAGTTGTTGAGCAGAACTACTTCCCGATTATCGGGAAAGGTCTGTCGCGCCTGATGGGCAACAAACCAGCGCAGATCACTATCTCGCGTCTGGAGATCCCGCGTACCATCGACAAGCGCAACGTTAAGCTGGAAGTGAACAGCCCGACGACTTATACCGTGAGCAAAGATGGCGACGAGCTGTTTAAAGGCCAGGTTGGACTTCTGGAGCAACATGATGACATCAGTATGCTGGTCAGCGACATTCAGGCGGATGAAGGCACCAGCTTTACCGTCACCAAGCTGAACGAGCTGCAGGCGATTAACTCGGTGCTGGCGAACCTGACCGTAGCGGACAAGGGCAAAGACACTGACGTGCTGGGCCTAGAATATCTGGGTGAAGATCTAGAGCACATCAGCAAGGTGCTGAACCAGATCGTTAACAACTATCTGCTGCAAATCTGAGCAGGCGGAGAAAAGCCTTGAGTTCCTGCGCAACCAGCTGCCGCAGGTGCGTACCAAGCTGGACGATGCTGAGAACAAGCTGAACGCGTTCCGTCGCCAGAACGAATCAGTGGATATGTCGCTGGAAGCCAAATCAGCCCTCGACCCCTCTGTTAGCGTGCAGAGCCAGCTGAACGAGCTGACCTTCCGTGAAGCAGAAGTCTCCCAGCTTTTCACCAAAGACCACCCGACCTACCGCGCGCTGCTGGAAAAACGCAAAACGCTGGATTGCGTTAAGGCGCAGAGCTACCGGTGATTATCGTTGACGACAAATCCGCCGATGCGGCGGCGCTGGCGGAGGTGGTCAACAGTGAGCGCTATCAGTTCTGGGCATCAATCTGGTGCTCTCTGAGGTGAAACTGAACGGCGCAGGCGCGCGTAACAAGGGGATTGAGCTGGCGACCGGCGACTACATTAGCTTTCTCGACGCTGATGACGAATGGCATGCCGATAAGCTGCTGGAAACCGCTCGCAAAATTAACGAGCTAGAAGCCCAAGGCAAAAGCAAATTCATTATTTACAGCTAGGTTAACATCTATCAGGACGGCAACTACCTGAAGGTGATGCCGATGCAGACGCCGGGCAAGAATGAAACCGTGGCGGAATATCTGTTTGGCTGTTACGGCTTTATTCAGACCAGCACCATCGTGCTGAAGCGCGAAGATGTCGCACGTATTCAATTCGATACCCGCTATATCCGCCATCAGGATTACGACTTCTGCATCCGCGCCGATCGTCTCGGCTATGAGTTTGTAATGATCGCGCGTCCGCTGGCCACCTATCACCTGATCACCAAATTTGGCTCCAAACATAAAGGCGAATCGGTGAAATATTCGCTTTTCTGGCTGGATGCGATGAAGCCGCACCTCACTGCGCGCTACTTCTTTCTCACCAATAAAGATAACCAGGCCTATTTCCTTAACCGTCTGAAAGACAAGTTACCGTCACGCCTAGGCGGTGAAAAAGCAGTTTCCTGATCTTCTCCTTGCTCCCCGGCGCGGGAGCGTTTTCCCGGAACGACTTTTTTTTATTCAGGTATGAATATGACGAATCATGTTGGCACCGTAGGCATTGTGATGCCGATGTATAACGCCCATCAGACGGTTTTACGCGCCGTACAGTCGGTGATGAACCAGACCTGGCCAGACTGGCACCTTTACCTGATCAATGACAAATCTACCGATGATTCGCTGGCGCTGGTGCGCGAGCACTGTAACGACCCGCGCATTACCATTCTCGACAACGAGGTTAACCTCGGCTCGGCGGAGACCCGCAACGTTGGGCTGCGCGCGGCGAAAGAGGAGATCATCGCGTTCCTTGACAGCGATGATGAATGGTACGTCGACAAACTGGCGCAGCAGGCCGCCGCTATCGCCGCTGGCGATGACACTATAAAACAAAAAAAGCCGATCACGATATTACCTCCAGCAAGCCTCACCTCCAGCAGGAAAACTTCGTCAAGAAGCAGTATCGCGTCTGCTTCTCCTCGGTTTGCTTCCGCCGTCCGCCGCAGGGCATTTTCTTCCAGCGCAAAGGGCATGAAGACTTTTTATTCCTGTACGAGCTCTTCACGCGCTACAAACAGGCGCGCGTCATTCAGAGTATTCTCGTCAACTATTACGAATTAGGTGATTCCCTTTCGCGCAATAAGAACAAAGCCGCGAAATGGCATCTCGAATTATTAATAATTATCTATAAAAACAATTCTTTAAGAATCTATTACTATTACGGCTGGTATATGGTGAACGGCGTGCTGTTTACCCTGAAGCATCGATAACAGGATTGTCTTTTTACTCTTTTGAGGTGGATAGCGTTAAATGAAAAAAATCGTCCTGCTGATCAAAGATGCCTACTCGTACGCCGGCACTGAGAACATCTGTAACTTTATGTCCAGAGTGTCTGGGCGAAACGCACGACGTCACCATCTACTCGCTGGAAGGCAGCGGTAAAACCTTCTATCCCTTTGCGCACGTTAAATCGATTGTCAGCTTCGAAGGGCACAGTAATCCTATCAAAAGCATTGTTAAGCGCATTCACGAATATGATGTCGATAGCGTGTTTTTGATTAGCATGGGGCGTTTGAGCGTCATGTTCGCCTTCTGGAGCCTGCTCTCAGGCAAGAAAAAACGCTTCAACGCCTATGCCTGCGAACACATCGCCATCAACTCCTTCAGCAAGTCGATCAAACTCCTCAAGTACCTGCTGCTGCGCTACTACGATCAGGTCATCGTCCTGACCGACAAAGAACATCAGGTCTTCTCTCGCTGGCGCATCCCGAGCAAGCAAATCCCTAACCCGGTGGTTTACAAAGCCTTTGAACGCAACTCGCGCAGCCACCAGGCACTGGCGGTCGGCCGTCTCGATCACCAGAAAGGGGGTGATCTGCTGCTGGATATCTGGCGCGATTTTGTCCAGACCCATCCGGAATGGACGCTGGTGATTGCGGGCGACGGCGAACTGCGCCAGCCGCTGGAAGATCAGGCAGCGGCGCTCGGCATCACGAGCAGCGTTAACTTTGTTGGCCGCGTCAGCAACATCAACGACTACTACCGCGATAGCGATATGGCGCTGATGACGTCGCGCTACGAAGGGCTGCCGCTGGTGCTGCTGGAAGCCCAATCCTGGTCACTGCCGGTGGTGGCGTACGATTGCCCGACCGGTCCGCAGGAGATTATCAACGAAGGTGAAGATGGCTTCCTGTTGCCAATGAACGATAACGCGACCTTCCTGGCGCGCATGGACCGGCTCGCCAGCGATGACGCACTGTTCTACGCCATGAGCCAGAGAACAAAAATTACCGCGCTAAAATTCGACGGTAAGCAGATTAAACAGAGCTGGCTGGTGCTGGTTTAAAGGCTGCAAGAGAAGGGCAGATTGCAACTTGCCTCAGGGAACACTGCTATGGCCCATTGCGTGGCCCCATTGACTACGGGATTTGATGCATGAAAAGAAGAGAAGTCTTGCAGACCGCAGCCTCCTCCATTGTTGCCGCGCTGTCCGTCAGTGCGTTTTCCAGCCACGCAGCAAAAAGCAGCGGCGTCGTCCTGAAAGCGGTAGAGCCGTCGGCGGTGCCGAAAGGCGACGTGCCGATTCTGACCCCGGAAAATCTCTACGCTGTGCCGCCGCAGTTCTGGCAGGGCTTTGAAGGGCAATTGTGGATCGGCAAAGCAGGCAGCGATGCCAGCTAGGCCGGGAACCAGATCCCGGTGTTTCTGCGTGATGACAGCGGCAAGCTGTCGCAGATCACCTAGCATATTTCCCTTAACAAAGGCAGTTTCACCCGCTTTATTCACGACAACGCCTCGCTGATCGCCGAGCCGGCGCACTCAATGACGGTGAAAGATAACGACGGCACCACGCTGTTTAATATCCCTGACGTCAGCCGTCTAGGCCAAGCGGTGTTCAGGCAGCGCCTGGCGCAGCAGGGCGGCTACCAGCTGATCGGCGAGATCGCCTCGGTCGACGAGCTGCGTAAAACCCGCCCGCTGTTAGAAGGGGCAAAGATCAAGCTGAAAAGCTGGCATGAAGGGCTGAAGGGCTGGAGGTCGGCGGCGGCGAGTTTGTCGGCAGCTTGCAGAGAGCGAAAGATGACGGCGGCGTCAACTTTGCTGGAGAAGGCTTTTACTGGCGTCGTGTGGTAGACGATTTCAACCGCCTGTCGCTGTTCGACTTTGGTGCGATTGCAGATGGCAAAACTGATGCTGCGCCCGCGATTAAAGCGATGTATCAGTGGTCAGAACAGGCACAGCAGCCCATCTGCGTGCAGTTTCCTGCCGGTACCTTCTTCGTTTCCGCCTGTGATTTCGGTCAGGAAGGCCGCCGCTTTTTCCGTATTTCCGGTGCCATGGTCAACTTTGGCTACTTCCCGGCGACCACCATTGTCTCTGACGGAAAAGCAGACTGCGTTTTTGACGTCAACGCGCGCTGGGTCCAAATATCCAACCTGATCTTCAACGGCAACACGGACAAACGCCCCAACCAGCAGGTCCTGTTCCGCAACACCTGCGACGGTGGCCAATTCTTCCGCGGAGCCTGCCTGCGTTTCAACGCGGTCGGCGGCACTGCCTCTTAAGCCTGCTCGACACGCTGGACTGCAAAATCGACCAGTGGTACGCCTCGCGCTGTACCGGCGATGTTATCAAAGCTGGCTGGTCGGGCCGTAAAGCGGGTGCCTGGTATCACAGCACTGCTATCGAGCTTTCTAACTTTAACGCGCAGAACTGTCGTGGCGGCAAGGTACTGAACCTGCCGCGCTGTAGTCAGTCGATTATCCACAACGGCTGGATCGAGCACTGCGACTATCCGGGCGATATTTCCAACGGGCAGTGGATTATCGATGCGCTAAGCCTTGAAGACTGCAAAAACCCGCTTATCGCGTACAACTCGCGCCTCAATATGCGCCAGACTAACCTGCAGTCTGGCGGCTGGATCGATAACTCCGATCAGGGCGAGCGCTGGCTTAACGTCTGGGAGATGGGCTCGACGCGCGTCGAGTCCCTACGGCGTCGCTATCGATGGCAGCCTGAAATACAACTACATCACCTCGCGCTGGCGTCGCGGGCGCTTAACGCAGAGCAGGTCGATACCAGCAAGCCCAAAGGTTTTATCTCTATGGTGATCAACGGCGAACAGTGCGCCGTGCCTTATTTCGCCGTAAAATGCTAATTCGTTTTTATCGCGTGCAGGGAAGAGCGCGAGCAGCATCCTGTGGAGCTTTTTTTAGATTGCATTTTGGCTGTTTTTAAAACACAGAGTTCACTTTGCCAGTTCAGGATATGGCGGCTTGTTTACCCGGCGCATCGCATTAACTACGGGCCGGGTAAAAAATTAAAAGAAATTTTTTTGGAGTTTTTGATGAAAAATTTATTCGTGGGTAACCATACATGTGGGAATCGCGGGGATGGCGCGATTCTACGTGGGCTGATCGATTCGATGAATGCCGCCCGTAGCGATCTTGAAATTGATGTGATCAGCCGTTATCCAACCGAGCTCTGGGTATTTGCTTCAGCAGGACATTCAGCAGGATTCGCTGTTTTTGCACAACAGCAAAGGGGCCAAACGACTGGTCGGCACGGTAAAGCGTAAGGTCGCAACCGCCTGATGTCGAATATTATGATGGCGCATCTGGGCAAAGGCGGCGTGTTCAAATCGTTCGCCGTTCCGGCGCATCTTGAAGCCGTTACCGACAGCCTGAAAGAGTACGATGCGATCATTTAAGTCGGCGGATCGTTTTTCGTCGATCTCTATGGCGTGACGCAGAAAGAGTATGAGGCCGCCTTTGGCCGCATGATTAACGCAATAATCGCCGAAGGCTATCAGGTGGTGGCTTTTACCGGTATCGACAGCTACGCCAAAGATGACCGCATGGTGGCGCTGACGCTGCGTGACAGCGTCGAGCAGACTGAAAATGACATGTCATCATGGATGAATTTAACGACCTGGAGCTGGGCAGTCTGCTGAGCCACTGCCATCTCACCATTGGCACGCGCCTGCACTCCGCGATTATCTCTATGAACTTCGGCACCCCGGCCGTTGCCATCAACTACGAACACAAATCGATGGGCGTGATGAACCAGCTCGGCCTGCCACAGATGGCGACCGACGTGAAGAGCCTGATGGACGGCTCGCTGATCGACAAGGTTAAGGGCGTACTGGCGAACTATGACGCCATCAAACAGCAGGTCGATACAGCGGTTGCACATGAGCGGGAAGTCGGAAACCGGATCACAGAAGAGATCATCAACGTATTGGGGTAATGCCATGAAACTGACTTTTTTCACCATGCGTTTCCCGGTCGCCTCTGAGACCTTCGTGCTGAATCAGGTGACCCATTTTATTGACGCCGGTTATGACGTGGAGATTATCTCTGTGTTTCCCGGCGATCTGGTAAACCGTCATGCCGCTTTTGACGAGTACCAGCTGGCGGCGCGCACGCACTATCTGCTGCCGGAAGAGAAAGTTTCCAATATCGACAAGCTTAACCAGCGCCTGAAGCTGGTGCTGCCGAAGGTGGCGAAACCTGCGCTTATCCGCTCGCTTAATGTGCGCTGCTATGGCGCACAGTCCAGCAAGCTGCTGCTGCCCTCTATAGTGGCGAATACCAGCTAGGTTTACATCGCTGACGTGTTTCTCGTGCATTTTGGCTATGCGGGCGCGCTGGCCAACAAGCTGCGTGAACTGGGCGTGCTGGTTGGCAAAAAGGCAACGGTGTTCCACGGCGCGGATATTTCGCGCCGCCATATACTGGAAGAGCACAAGCAGGATTACGTGAATCTGTTCGAACAGAGCGAACTGCTGCTGCCAATCAGCCATCTCTGGGAGCGGAAGCTGATCGAGATGGGTTGCCCGCCAGAGAAAATTCACGTTACGCGTATGGGCATCGAGCCGGAGAAGTTTAACTTCCAGCCGCGCTAGGCGTTTCACTCGCCGCTACGCATCGTCTCTGTTGCGCGTTTGACGGAGAAGAAGGGGCTCTACGTGCGGTGAAGGCCAGCGAGATTCTAAAACAGCGCGGCGGCCAGTTTGAGTTCACTATTATCGGCAATGGCGATCAGGATGAGATGATGCGCGAGCATTTCGCCAATGCTGGACTGGATGATTGCGTCACCATGCTGGGCTTCAAGCCGCAGGAGGAGATCCGCGCCGCGCTGAGCGAGGCAGATATTTTCCTGCTGCCGTCGAAAACTGCTGCCGATGCGATATGGAAGGCATTCCAGTCGCGTTGATGGAGGCGATTGCAGTGGGCCTGCCTGTGGTATCGACCTTCCACAGCGGCATTCCCGAGCTGATCGAGAATAACGTTTCAGGCTGGCTGGTTCCGGAAAACGATGCTGAGGCGCTGGCTGATACGCTTCTCAAACTGTCGCAGGGCGACGTCGACGTTGCGCCAGTCGTGGCGGCAGCGCGGCATAAAGTCGAAACGGAATTCAACCAGCATATCGCCTACGGCGAGCTGGCGCAGCTGCTGGAGCGACTGGCGTTAGTGGGTTAAAAAACAGGCGGTATGGCGGTATGGCGGTATGGCGGTATGGCGGTATGGCGGTATGGCGGTATGGCTGTTTGGCAGTACCCTTTTCGCCGCGCTGCTACAGGTGCTCCAGCTCAGCGTGCTGGCGCGCAAGCTGGAAGCGCACGAGCTGGGGCTGCTGGCGATTATCAACGCCATCCTGCGGTGGCTACCGTGCTGCAGAATATGGGCATGAGCAGCTATCTTGTGCACCGGCAGGAGATTACGCGCCGCGAGCAGAGCACCATTTACTGGGTTAACGTGTCGTTAAGCTTAGTGACTGGCCTGATCCTGCTCGGCATCGTGTATCCGGTGGCGTGGTTCTATCATCTGCCGGAGCTGGTAGGGCTGATTATGCTCACCAGTCTCAACTTCCTTGTGCTGGGCCACCTGTCGCAGTATCAGGCGTACTACATCAAAACCAAACGAATGGTGCTGCTCGCCAAAATCGAGATGGCCACCAAACTGTTTGCGTTTACCTGCACGGTGCGATGCTCGACTACACCTCGCTGACGGTGGCTGCGGCGATCCTCGGACTGTTTATCAACGCCTTTACCCGCATCCTCTGCATGATCGCCTTCGGCGAGAAGTCGTGGCGGCCGACATGGGAGTTTGATAAAGCCACCTTTATCAGCGCGGTACGCTATGGCATCTACCAGCTTGGCTCGCAGACCATCAACCAGTTGCGCACTCAGGCAGACGCCCTGATTGTCGGCAAGGTGATGGGCGCGGAGATGCTCGGCATCTACTCGCTGGCGAAAGAGCTGCTCCTGCAGCCGCTGAAGCTGGTATCGCCGGTGATCAACCGTCTGGCGCTGCCGCGCTTCGCCGAGAAACAGCTGGACCCGGAGCAGCTGAAAAGCTGTTCCTGAAGGGTACCTTCGTCATCATGCTGTTCAGCAGCGCCATGTATCTGGCTATCGGCATTCTCTCGCCGGTAATTGTGCGGGTGCTCTACGGTGCATCGCATGAGCAGGTTTACCACCTGATCCCGCTGATGCTGCTGTTCGGCATGCTGCGGCCGATGGGGGGGCTGACCGGCGCGATTTCCCAAGCGGACGGGCGTACCAACGTCGAGTTCTACTGGAATATCGTCGCGAGCCTGGTGGTGCTGGTGGTGCTGGCGACCACCTTTATCTGGTATCTGGCCGAACGTGCTCTACGTCGCCTTGACGCTGTCAATCTCGCAGGTGCTGATCTCCGCCTTTGCGCATCCGTTCTTCATTAAGCAGGTTATCGGTATCCGCCATATTTGTCGCGGTCATTGTGCTGGTGAACCATTTCAACCTGTTTGTTATGCCGGAATGGTTTGAAGGCTGGCTGTAATCGAAGCGCTAATATCTCGGGCGGCGACTGTGCCGCCCGAGTCTTTTTTAGGCTAGTATTAACCCGTTCTGCTTACCGCTGCGGTTAGCGATTTTTTCGCATCGGTTAGCGTTTGTCTTTACTCACTTTATGGCGTCCCTAAACAGTGGGGAAAAAAATGAATTTCTAAGGAATGACAGGTATTTAGTGTCGGATTTTCGGGTAAAGATTATACTTGCAGTTCTGGCCGATCCTGCATAATCGACAGCACGTATTCACTTCATGAAATGGAAAAAATATGACCAAGCTTAAAGCAGTAATCCCGGTTGCGGGTCTCGGTATGCATATGCTCCCGGCGACAAAAGCAATTCCTAAAGAGATGCTGCCGGTCGTTGATAAGCCGATGATTCAATACATCATTGATGAATGCGTTGCAGCGGGTATCAAAGAGATTGTGCTGGTCACCCATGCTTCCAAAAATGCGGTGGAAAATCACTTTGATACCACGTACGAGCTGGAAGCGCTGCTGGAAGCGCGCGTAAAACGTCAGCTGCTGAGCGAAGTGCAGTCCATTTGCCCGCCGTGCGTGACCATTATGAACGTGCATCAGGCGCAGCCGCTGGGCTTAGGTCACTCTATCTTGTGTGCTCGCCCGATGATCGGCGACAACCCGTTTGTTGTGGTGCTGCCGGACGTGCTGCTGGATGATTCCACTGCTGACCACCTGCGCTATAACCTAGCCGCAATGGTCGCGCGTTTTGAAGAGACTGGCCATAGCCAGGTGCTGGTGCAGCATATGCCGGCCGCCGATCTCTCTGAGTACTCGGTTATTACCACTGAACAGCCGCTGGATAACCCAGGCGACGTCAGCACCATTACTGATTTCGTTGAGAAGCCTGAAGAGCCGGCACCGCTGAACTCTGACTTGGCTGCGGTGGGTCGCTATGTGCTGTCTGCTGACATCTGGGGCGAGCTTGAGCGTACTGAACCGGGCGCATGGGGCCGTATTCAGCTGACCGATGCTATCGCCAGCCTGAGCCAGAAAAAACCGGTTGACGCCGCGCTGCTGACGGGTCGCAGCTTCGACTGTGGTCGTAAACTTGGCTACATGCAGGCTTTCGTTTCCTACGGTCTACGCAGCAACGCCATGGGTCAGGAATTTCGCAACGCCATTGAGAAAATTCTGGCAAAATAACACCCTCATGTTTTGCCGCGTACTGACGCGGCAGCTTTGACAGGAGCTCACATGGCTATTTTGGTAACGGGCGGGGCGGGGTACATCGGCTCGCACACGGTGCTGGCGTTATTGCAGCGCGGCGACGACGTTGTGGTACTGGATAACCTGTGCAACGCCTCGCGCGAGGCGGTTAATCGCGTCGAGAAGCTGGCCGGTAAAAAAGCGACCTTTGTAGAAGGCGATATCCGCGATCGCGCCTGCCAGCGCGACCTGTTCGCCAGCAACGATATCTCGGCCGTGATCCACTTCGCCGCGCTGAAAGGGGTGGGTGAATCAACCAGTATGCCGCTGGAGTACTATGAGAACAACGTCGCCGGTACTGTCGTTCTGCTGGAAGAGATGCGCGCCGCAGGCGTCTATGATTTTATCTTTAGCTCGTCGGCAACGGTCTATGGTGCCGACGCGCCGGTTCCCTATGTGGAAACCACACCTATTAGCGGCACTACCAGCCCGTACGGCACCTCTAAGCTGATGATTGAGTTCGTAATACGCGACTTCGCCTTCGCGGAACCGAAATTCAAAGCCATCGCGCTGCGCTATTTCAACCCGGTTGGCGCGCATGAGTCCGGCGAAATTGGTGAAGATCCAAGCGGCATCCCGAACAACCTGCTGCCCTACATCGCACAGGTTGCGATTGGTCGTCTGCCGCAGTTGGGCGTGTTCGGTGGCGATTACCCGACGCCAGACGGCACCTGCCAGCGCGACTACATCCACGTTGTGGATCTGGCGAAAGGGCATCTGAAAGCGCTGGACCATTTGCCGAAGGTTGAGGGCTACAAGGCTTATAACTTGGGCGCAGGTAAAGGCTATTCGGTACTGGAGATGATTAAGGCGTTTGAAGCGGCTTCCGGTAAGAAAATCCCTTATGAGATCAAACCGCGTCGTGACGGCGACTTGGCAGCCTTCTGGGCCGATGCAGGGCTGGCGGATAAAGAGCTGGACTGGCGTGTGTCGCGCGGGATCGAAGAGATGATGCGCGATACCTGGAACTGGCAAAGTAAGAACCCGAACGGGTTTCAATAACCCAGTGGGCAGGCTAAGACCTGCCCCACTTTTTTCTTTCTAACTACCTCACCTGGACTTTAATCAAAGCCCTATTGTCTAAAATCGACATATCTCTGAGCATAAGCTACATCCTTTGGGCGGTTAAAGAGTGAACTAACGACCCTAGCTAAGACGCAATTAGTTCGTTTTTGAGCATTCCGAATGCTAGAATTCCCGCGACGAAAATGTTTACCTTTTTTTATCGGTTATGCTCATTAAAGGCTTTTTATCAATAAGTTAACTTGAGCTTTTGCTTACCGTGTGAAAAAGGAATCCACATATTTAAGTAATGAACAGCACGATGGGAGCTGCAACCCAAGGGCGGTAGCATGGCTATTCGCTTTATTGTTTATTATTTAAACAGCTAGGTCTAATCCTTCGAATGCTTGTAAGGAACAATAAGACGATTATGAAGATTTTAGTTACGGGTGGTGCAGGTTTTATCGGCTCAGCTGTTGTGCGTCATATCATTGATCATACTAATGATGAAGTCATCAATATCGACAAGTTAACTTATGCCGGTAACCTGGAATCGCTGGCTAGCGTGAGCCGAAATGCGCGCTATCAATTTCATCAGGTCGATATTTGCGATACTCCTCCTCTAACGGAAGTAATTAATAAAACAGAACCAGATGTAATCATGCATCTGGCGGCTGAAAGCCATGTTGACCGTTCAATTGATGGACCAGCAGCCTTCATCAATACAAATATTGTTGGAACCTATGCACTTTTGGAGGTTGCGCGGGCTTACTGGAGTAAGCTTGAAGGTGAGAAAAAAGCAAACTTTCGCTTCCATCATATTTCAACTGATGAAGTTTATGGCGATTTGCATGGAACAGACTCGCTTTTTACCGAAACAACTCCTTACGCTCCTAGTAGTCCCTATTCAGCGTCAAAAGCGGCAAGCGATCACCTTGTCAGAGCTTGGAACAGAACCTATGGTCTCCCGGCTATCATTACTAACTGCTCTAACAACTATGGTCGTTACCATTTCCCGGAAAAACTCATACCATTGACAATAATCAATGCGCTTGCTGGAAAGCCCTTGCCTGTCTATGGTAATGGTCAACAAATCCGCGACTGGTTATATGTCGAAGATCACGCAAGAGCATTATACAAAGTAGTAAATGAAGGTAAAGTCGGCGATACCTATAACGTCGGTGGTCATAATGAAAAACAAAACATCGAAGTTGTAAAAGCTATTTGTGAAATTCTTGACGAATTAATGACTATTAAGCCCCAGGGTATTACTTCTTTTTCGGAACTCATCACCTTTGTAAAAGACAGGCCTGGCCATGATTTACGTTATGCTATTGATGCCGCCAAAATCAATCAAGATCTAGGCTGGAAGCCTGAAGACACTTTTGAGAGCGGGATTCGCAAAACCGTTATATGGTATATGGACAATAAAGCATGGTGGCAAAAAGTTCTTAACGGTTCTTATCAAGGAGAACGGTTAGGCCTGGAGAAAAAGGAGAACGCAAAATGAAAGGCATAATTCTGGCAGGTGGTTCTGGAACGCGGTTGCATCCTATAACAAGAGGTTTATCTAAACAGTTGCTCACAGTTTATGATAAGCCTATGACTTATTACCCTCTTTCTGTTTTAATGCTTGCAGATATACAAGATATTTAAGTTATATCTACACCTTCCGATCTTCCTTTTTTTAAACGCTTGTTAGGTGATGGATCAAATTTTGGTATTCGTTTTGAATATCGTGAACAACCTTTACCAGATGGGCTAGCTCAGGCGTTCATAATTGGCGAAGAATTCATTAATGGCGACAGCTGCGCTCTGGTATTAGGTGATAATATCTTTTTTGGACAAGGATTTGCTCCAAAGCTAGTTGAAGTTGCTAAACAGAATGATGGTGCAACTGTATTCGGATATAAGTTAAAAGAACCTAAATATTTTGGCGTAGTAGAATTTGATAAAAATAATAAAGCTATCTCAATTGAGGAAAAACCAAATCAACCTAAATCAGAATGGGCTGTAACGGGTCTTTATTTTTATGATAAGCATGTCGTTGAATATGCTGACGCTGTGAAACCTTCCGAACGCGGTGAGTTAGAGATTACGACATTAAATGATATGTACCTTAGCAAAGGTAAACTTAATGTTGAACAGCTTGGCCGTGGTTTTGCCTGGCTTAATACCGGCACACACGACAGCCTGTTAGAAGCATCCCAGTTTATTCATACTATTGAAAAAAGGCAGGGCTTTAAAGTCGCTTGTCTGGAAGAAATCGCTTTTAACAAAGGATAGTTATCTAAAGATAAAGTCGCTAAACTCGCTAGTGCATTGAAGAAAACAGAATATGGTCAATATCTTTTCTCGCTTATTAAATAATAAACAAGTGAAAATTGCATAAGTTAGTTGAGTAATATCAAAAAATAAATTTTATCTCAAATCTCATGTGGAAAAGATAAATTTCATCAATTACATTGATCTCTATTCACTCAGAGAGTGTCTTCATTGATAATATGGACATGCCCACTTGATTTTTCCTGAGTGCTAAGGTTTAGCGTATGAAAATATTGGTTATTGGTTATTGGTTATTGGTTATTGGTTATTGGTTATTGGTTATTGGTTATTGG